>JBAYIO010000001.1:0-122484 GCA_041665605.1 Victivallaceae bacterium
AGCAGGCGGCATCCGCGAAGAGCGGCAACACCGATGAGAGCATCACCAAAACGCTGACGGCAGGCAAGTATTACGTCAAGGCCACGCTGGCCGGCAAGGAGAATACGGACTACATTCTGAATTTCAATATCGATCCGGCGGCATTCAAGACCGGCAGCCTGGGGCTGACCGGTCCGTTGACCGGCAGCGCAGATACCGGCAGCAGCGATCCGCTGAAGAAAAACAACGGACTGCTGGCTGGTTAATCCTGCAAGCCGGTGCTGATAAGTTTCAGGATTCAAGCGGAGTTTTGGGGGAACCCTGACTTGGATTATTCATCCTGTATTCCGCAGTTGCGCGGACTTGAACTGCATCTGGCTGTTTTCTCCCGGCGGGTGAATGTATTGCTTTATGCAAAGCGTCGAATGATCTGTGAAATCTTAGCTCAAATTTATCTTTGCCTGAATTTCTATATCATAAAACTCTGCTCTGTACAAATCCAGGATGTCCAAAAATGTTCAAGTCTATTATCCGCCATATTTTTACCGGTTAAATCGGCGCAATCATTTGGTTAAGGTTGTTGACTTATTCATAGTCTTTTGGTATTTTAGTAGTTTAGCTGATTAAGTCATTTTGAAAGATATATTACAGTAATGGAAAAATGAAATGGATATAAACAGCCCGGCGCAACAGCAGATTCAGTCAGTATTGAACGATTCGGTGGAGCGCGGCATCGAGCGCGGAATTCAAGTTGCGGCTTACCTCGACGGCAAGCTGGTAATTGATGCCTGGGCCGGCATTGCCGATCCGGACACCGGACGCGAAGTTACCGGCGATACCCTGTTTCCGGTCTTTTCAGCAGGCAAAGGCATTACCGCCACCGCCGTTCATATCCTGGCCGAACAGGGTAAACTTGATTACGATACCCCGATTGCCGCGTGCTGGCCTGAATTCGGCAAACACGGCAAGGACCGCATTACTTTGCGGCAGGCGCTCAGTCATACCGCAGGCATCCCCCATATGCCGTTTTCCAAAGACGTCAGCGAAGTTTGCGACTGGGAATTGATGTGCCGCAAAATCGCCGGTCTGCAGCCGCTGTGGGAACCCGGCACGAAAACGTCCTACCATGCCATTACCTTTTCCTGGATTATCGGCGAAACGGCGCGCCGGCTGGACGGCCGCGATATCAGCACCATCATCCGGGAGGAAATCTGCCGTCCGCTGGGGATCAACTCTATTTTTATAGGTATTCCGGACTCGCTGGCGGATCAAACAGCGACGCTGGACGTCCCGGAATATGGACCGAACCAGACGCCTCCGGTTTTCGATCAGTCAATCCCTTCCTGGGTTTGCCCGCTGGAGGTGTTCATGAACAATCCGGAAGTGCGCCGTGCCTGCATTCCGGCCTCCAATGGCATCATGAATGCCCGTGGAATCGCCCGCCACTATGCGGCATTAATCGGGAACGGAGTAGACGGAGTGCGCCTGCTGTCGCCGGAAACCATCCTGGCGGCAACAACGCTGACGAGTCCGGCCGGCATTCCTGTCGCCGAGCTGCCCAATAAATTTGGTCTGGGCTACGGGCTGAGCGGACCGGACGAAGATTACGGACAGATTTTCGGACATGGCGGTTATGGGGGAACAGTCGGGATAGCCGACAGGAAAACGGGGCTGACGCTGGGGGTTACCAGAAACCGGACTTATGCCGGCGGCTCCAGCATGATCAGCGAAGTGCGCGCCGCGCTCGGACTGCAAAGTGCGGCATCATGACGAATGCCTTTTTGCCGCAGGGATATTTTTACCGGTTAAATTGACAAAGTAATTTGACTAAACGGAGTTATTGACCTATTCATAATCTCCGGTGTCTTTACCGGTTTAATGAACAAAAACGAATTAAATCAAGTTGTAATTACTGATATGGGCGAGAATATAAAAAACGGGCGGCGCTGGGGCTGCCTTACTTTGAGCCTGTCACATTTTATGGTGATGGGGCTGACCGCCGCCGGGATGCTGCTGTACTGGTATATGCCGTCTTATCTTGGCGGCATCCTGCTGCCGAGACTGGCGGCACTGGCCGGAATCAAAGGGATCAACGCGGAAGTGCGCGAACTCGGGCTTACCGGGGCAACCTTTGACAAGGTCAAACTGGAACTCGGCGGCAGCCGGGTTATCGCGGCTGACTCCATCCGGGTGGAATACCAGCTTCCGTTCTGGCCTGTACAGCATGGCATCAAACTCAAGGCGCTGGAAATCAGCGGGGCCCGCGTCAAAATTGTAAAAGACGGCGGAGTCTGGCGCATTCCCGGAATCTATCCGGAACTGTTTGAGAAAAAGGCCGCAGTACAGAAAAAACCTCAGGCTCCGTCAGCAGATGCGGACACGCTGGATCTGAAGTATGTGGCGCTGAGCCGCTGCATCCTGCTGATTGAGATTGATAAAGTACGGACGGAAATCCCGTTTACAATCAGGATGAAAAATCCCGGAGGTCCGGAAAAGAAAATAACCGGGTCGTGCAAAGTGCAATGCGCCGGGGATGTTTTTCGCGGCCAGGGGGAATGGTATCGTCACAGCGGACGCTTTGAATTCAAATTCAACAGTTCCGTGAATCTGGAAAGCTACTTGTTCGTGCTGCCGCGGGCTGAAGGCATCACGGGCAAAGCCGCGTTCACCGGAGAGGTTTTCGGAGAAATAGATTCCGCCGGTTTGCAGCAGCTTACCGGAACGGTAAAATTCTCCCGTCTGCAAGCAGGCGCTTCCGGTTGGATGCTGACTAATCCGGCCAAAGACAGCCCGTCAATCCTGCGGGTAAAGCAGAACGACGGCAATATTGAATATTCGCTGTCCAATCTGGCCTTGACCGGCCCGGTGACGCTGCTGCTGGACAAAATTTCCGGCAAGGCCTCCCTGACAGCGGAAGCCATCAGCGTAAAAGGCGATATCGCCAGCCGGATTGACGCCGCCAATAAACAGGTGCTGCAATTCAAGACCAGTCTGCCGCTGACTCATCAATATGAGTTAAACTGGAACCGGTTAAAACAGCGCGGACACTGGAATTATTCGGCAGCGCCTGAACTGCCGCCTGGGGTTGAAATGGCGGAGGCCGGCATCGGAACCGGCATGTTGCGGTTTAAAACACTGAAAATCGGGGGCTCCGGCGATATCAACTGTAACCCGGATGCCGGAGAAGACGACTTAAATATGAACCTGGAAATTGCGGCGGCCCCGGCAGCGGAATTTGAAACGGCCGGAGCCGGCAAAGGCGCAAAGCCGTTAAAAGTAGTGGTGGATGCGCCGCACGCCGGAATATCGGCAGGAAAGTCAAAGGGACAATGGCACGGCGGCGTTAACCTGGCTGCGGCAGGCATCAGCCTGGCGGAGTTGCAATTTAAAACTGGCAGACTGAAAGTTGAACTGCCGCTGCTGCACCTTGCCGCTCCGGGCGAGGCCGGCCGGATTCAATTGCAGCAGATCAGTCTGCGCGGCAACCCGCTGCTGGATATTGATCTCGCGGTAAAGGACATTGAATCCGGGTTGCTGGTCGAAGGCAGACTGAATCCTTTGATCCTTCCCGGGGCAGACTGGAACTGCCGCGTTGTTTTACAACTGAAACCCGCTTTCGCCGGGCGGTTTGAACTGAATTTCGGCCCCTATGATTTGTCGCAGCCGCTGCTGCCGGGAAAGTATCTGGCGCAACTTGAAGACACGAGTTTCAGCGGCAATATCGCAGGAAGCGCGGAATACCGTTTCGGACCGGCCGGCAGTTCCGGCATGGCCAGCCTGCATGTTGCCAAAGGCGTATTTAAAAGTACGCCGCTGAATTTGACTGCGGAAGGTATTGAAGCCATATTAGTATTGCCCGGACTGCCGGAACTGCGCACGCCTCCGCTGCAGGTGCTGAGCTGCAAGTCATTGCAGATCGGTACCGTTAACATGGGCAATCTGAAGGCTGAATATCAGATTGAGCCGGGCAGCGCTTTTCTGCTGGAGAATTTTTCCGCGAACTGGTGCGGCGGCAGAATTTACACGCAGGCCATGCGCATAACGCCCGGGCAGCGGAACTTGAAAGCAGTAGTGTATTGCGACGGCCTGATCTTGTCGCAACTGCTGGCCGAAATGGGCATTGCCCAGGCCGCCGGCGCCGGCTCCATTCAGGGGCGCATGCCGGTAAGCATCGGGGAGCAGGGCATTGTCCTGGAACCCGGATACTTGTATTCGGAGCCCGGCGACAGTCACAATCTCCGGGTGAAGGGGATGGACAAGATGCTTGAAGGGCTGCCGCCTGATTCCGTCCAGTTCAGCCAGATGGACATTGCGGCGGAAGCGTTGAAGAATTTTGATTATGAATGGGTTAAAATCAATTTTGCCAATGTCGGGGAAGCGCTCCGGCTGGAAATGCAGTTGAATGGCCGTCCCGCGGAACCGCTGCCGTTTAAATACGACGGCCAGCGCGGCGGTTTTGTCAGGGTCAATGGTGAAAAAGCAATTTTTCAGGGTATAAAGCTGGATATAAATACCAATATTCCGCTTAACCAGATGTTAAAATTCAATAACAATGTAAAAAAACTTTTCGGAGGTAAAAAAACATGAAAACAAAACTGTTCGCGGCATTGCTGCCGGTAGCGCTCTGGGGATGTTCGATTGACACCCATAACGATGTCAATGTCAAGCCGATTGAGATCAAGCCCATCCATATCACCATTGACATCAACGTCAAGGTGGACCGTGCGCTGGATGATTTCTTCGACGATGTGGATAACGCGAAGAAGGCCAAAACCGCGGAAGCTGAAAAGGCTAAAACTGCTGAAACTGAAAAGGCCAAAACAACGGAACCGGCAACCAAATAAAAGCATAAGGAGTTAGCGAAAATGAGAACAAATTCAATAATCAGTACCGCCGCAAAAGTATTATTTGTCATGGCCATGCTGACCGCTGTATTCAATTTAAATGCCGGCACCAAAGATGAAATTATCGCAAGGATGAAAGAACGGCTGCCGGCTATCGAGAGACTGAAGGACGCCGGAGTCGTCGGGGAGAATAATCTGGGGTTTCTCCAGGTGAGAGACGACAGTGCCGACACCAGAAACGCAGTTGACACCGAAAATAACGACCGCAAACAGGTTTATGCGGCAATTGCCGCGAAAAACGGCACTACAGTGGAAGTAGTCGGCAAACGGCGTGCAATCAAGCTCGCGGAAAAAGCCAAAAAAGATCAGTGGCTGCAGAATGACCAGGGAGAATGGTATCAGAAGAAGTAGCTGAAACCCGGCCGGAGTATTGTAACTCCGGCCGCTGTTCGCATCACAGGCCGCCTTTTATAAAATCCTCGGTCAGTTTATGGTCGGTTATGTCCTGGAAAGTTCCCATAATTTGCTGACCTCCCGTGCTGTCAGTCTGCGCGGTTCCCCTGATTTCAGCCCAGAACCGCTTGCCGGTGGCGGTAATGGCTTCCGCCTCGACTACGAAATCCGTACCCTGTTTCATGGATTTACAGATGGTATCTTTCACCAGCGGAACATATTCAGGGGCAAAAAACTTCAACCATTCCTCCAGTGCCGGCTGATATTCTGCAGGTAATTCCAGAATAGCGCGGAGCCCTTCAGTCCAGAACAAACTGTTTGTTTCAGGATTGACTTTCCAGCCTCCAACCCGGGAAATATGTTCCGCCTGACGCAGGAATTGTTCTCTTTCGCGCAGTTCTTTTTCCGCTATTTTACGGTCTGTTATATCGGTATCGGTGCCGCGATAGCCGATGAGTATCCCGCTTTCATTCAGGACTGGCACTCCGCTGGTTTCCATGAAAACAGTTTTACCGTTCTTGTGAATGCATGGATTGACAAAATGCCGGAATGGCTCCATGCGTTCAAATGCCGCCCTCACGACAGTTTTCAGTTCATCCCGCACTTCCGGCGCAAAAAGGTCGTAAAAATGTTTATGACCGATTAATTCCGATGCGGAATATCCCAGAATATGTTTCACCACTGAACTGCAATAGGTATACATGCCGGACGAGTCAACCTCCCAAACCATATCGCAGGCATTCTCCGCGATCTGCCTGAAGCGGATTTCGCTTTCGCGGAGTTCCTCTTCCGCAATCTTGCGGTCGGTAATATCCGTTCCGGTACCGATATAGCCGAGAAAGTCGCCATCGGCATTGAAACGGGGAACGCCGGAGTCCATAATCCAGCGGTATTCCCCGTTGTTATAACGGATGCGGTATTCCATCACAAATGACTGACGCGTGTTAAACGCCTTGGTACGGGTATAAAGACAGTGCTGATGGTCTTCCGGATGCACCCCTTCGATCCAGCCGTTACCCGATTCCTGTCCCAGCGTCCGTCCGGTAAATTCCAGCCATCTGCGGTTGAAATAAGTACATAAACCATCCGGTCCGGACATCCATAGCAATATAGGCGCATTGTCAGCCATTGTTTTGAACCGCTTTTCGCTTTCCTGCAATGCCAGATGCGCTTTCCTGCGTTCGGTGATATCCAGAACTACCGCGATGCCGGCCTTAATTATGCCCCGGTCATCCAGCACCGGGGCCGCTTTTACCCATACAGTATGCTGATCATGGTTAGTTTGGCGGCTGATGAATTCCTTGCTGGAACTCTCGCCATGCAATATTGCTCTGGCCAGCGGCCCTTCTTCCGGTTTGACTTTTGTTCCATCCTGGTACAGAAGTTGCTCGCCCGGAGTAAACTGTTTGCTATTCATGCCGATGGCAACCTCATCCTCGGAACTGCCGAGAATTTGACGGGCCGCCTTATTAAAATGCCGGAGCCTGCCGTCAGGCGCATCCGCGATTATAATCCCCGCCGGGCTCTGGTCGAATGCCGCTTCCAGGATGTTTCTGGTCTCTTTTAATTCTTTTTCCGCATGGTCGCGCAGTTCAATTTCATTTTTTAAAATCACGTTGAATTTTCTGAAGCGCATGGCGACAAAACCAATGCAGGCGGCCAGCAGCGCCAGCAAAGTGATTGCGACGTAATACGGCCTCTGATGGAAGGAAAATGGCGCAGTTGTATAAATAAAATCTTTCAAAGGAATATCTGCTGATATTTGCCCGGCCTTCTTGTAAGTGTCTACAATATGCTGCCATCGCGACCTGTTCATATAACCTATCTCAATGACATTCGGATTAATCAGCGCCCGCATTTCGATTGCTTCAAACTGCAGTTGTTCCCGTGAAAGCCTGCGGTTGTATTTCTGGCGGATAATCGTAATGAGGTCCTCCGGGTGATCCATGGCATACTTCCAGCCGCGCAGGGAGGCTTCGCGAAAGGCTTTTACCCGCTCAGGATGGAGCTTTATCTCGTTTTCCGTGGTGAACAGACAATCTCCGTAAAAATCAATGCCGCAAGTGTACGGCTGGAAAAGCTTGTAAGGTATTTTAAGTTTACGGAGGTGATAGGGCTCGGTAGTGGTGTATACCGTCATGGCATCCACTTTATTCTCAATTAAATCCTTGATGTCAAAAGAATGCGGCAGCATTGTCAATGAATCAGGATTTACGTTTTCTATCTGGAGATAGGTCATCACTTCCGCGGAAAGCGGTTCTATCATCACTTTCCTGCCAATTAGAGAACGGACATCGGCGATTGCCCCGTCGTCTTTCATCATGATGACCAGCGGTGAATGCTGGAATATGGCGGCAAGCACCACCACGGGCCTGCCTTTTTCGCGCAAAAGCGCAAGTGAACTTCCGGCAATCCCGAAATCAGCCTTGCCTGACAATACGGCTTCCGCCGGATCCAGGCCCGGCTGAGCCTCGACAATTGTCACATCCAACCCGGCATCCTTGTAATAACCGTTTTCGACCGCCGCATAATATCCGGCAAATTGAAACTGGTGTTTCCATTTTAACTGTAATATTACCTTGTCCAGTTTGCTGGCGGCAGAACAGGCAGGGGGTAAACAGACGAAATTTAACAGCATGAAACATGCCAGCCATAACCAGTGACTGCAGCATGCAATATCCCATACCAGCCGGATATGAGATTTGCAGTTGCTGACTGCTCTGCTCATGCAATAGTAAAACCGCATAAATACACCCCTCTTATCTATCTTATACTGCGTCTTTCATAAAAAAACAATAATTATTATCATATTTTCTTAAAACAAAAAGTAAAATAATAATGAACACCCGCTTCAGGTGTCATTTGCGGCAGGAATGTCACGCCTGTTTCGGGCGACAAAAAAAGACCGGTTTTTAAGCGGTCTTATTATAATTTTAAAATTGCGGGATTTAGAGAATGCCGCAGCGCTTCAGGGCGGCGGCCAGCTTCTCTCTGCCGCCGGCGCTGATTTCACAGAGCGGCAGACGGAACTCTTCCGCGATCATGCCTTTCATCGCCATCGCGGTTTTAACCGGAATCGGATTAGTTTCAACAAACAGATCACGGAACAGGCAATAGTATTTCTTATGCAGTTTCATCGCCTTGGCGAAATCACCCGCGGCCGCGGCATTGACCATCTCTTTGAGTTCGGCCGGAATAATGTTCGACGCCACGCTGATAATGCCGGTTGCGCCGACAGCCATCATCGGGACAGTCAGCATGTCATCGCCGCTCAATACCGTGATGTCGCAAGCATCCAGAATGGCGGAAACGCGCTCAACCGCGCCGCCGGCTTCCTTGACCGCGACAATCAGCGGATTTTTGCTCAGGCGGGCAATCGTCTCAACTGCAATCGGCACACCGGAGCGGCCTGGAACGTTATACAGCACCACCGGCAGCCCGGTCTCGTCGGCAACTGTGGAAAAATGGCGGTAAAGCCCTTCCTGGGTCGGCTTGTTGTAGTAAGGCGTGACTTGAAGGGTCGCTTCGGCGCCGGCGGCTTTGGCATGCCTGGTCAGTTCAATGGCTTCGGAAGTGGAGTTGGCTCCGGTTCCGGCAATGATCAGGCAGCGCTTTTTCGCGGTTTCGATAGTAACTTCAATTACTTTCATGTGTTCTTCGAAAGATAAGGTCGGCGATTCGCCGGTGGTGCCGACCGGAACAATCCCGTCCACGCCGCCGGCAATCTGGAATTCAACCAGTTCCCGCAGCTTGCCGAAATCAACGGCACCCTGGGAAAAAGGCGTTACCAACGCTGTATAAACACCCTGCATTTCCATATATATCTCCTGATATAGTAGCTTATAAAGTTAAATATTTATCCTCTTAAGATAGCCTTTCCGGACGAATAAATCAATATCGAGGACAAAGTTTGCCACAAGTTTTTCCTGATGCCAAATCCTCTTTTTACCGTATCTGTCCGGACACCGCCCAGCGCGTTTCCGTAATCCGTACCATATGAACTTTATGGGTATTATAGGCATTGGGGAAGACTGGAGTTCCTGGATATTGCCGTTCCCGGCAATCGCTCACCCATCCCGGTATTCCCGGTCTTCCATAATCACGATAAAGATCATTTTTCATGATATAAAAGAGCAATATAGTCGGTTGGCGGGACACCGGTGTGTGCCTTGAAGACTTTGCTGAAATGAAATGAATCTTTGAAGCCGTGTTTTTCCGCAACATCAGTTATCTTGATATTTTTACCAGCCAGCATTGCCGCCGCGTGATTTATTTTTACCTGCGAGATATAGTGTTTAGGTAATATGCCAACATCTTGCGTAAATACCCGGCGGAACTGGGAAATACTCATATTACAATATTCCGCCATTTCCGCAACAGTCCACCAGCGCAGGATGTTATTGTGAATTTCCTTTATAAGCATGGAGATCGAATGATGATTGCTCTCAGCGTTGAAATTACTGCCGGATTCGAGAAAAATATCTAGAATCATTTGTTGCAGCAGCATATTTGCCCGGTATTGGGATGTGATTGCCGGATCGCGGCTTAATTCAATGATTGGAAGCAGGCGTCTGGCTTTACCGAATGGAACTATTCCGTTGTCAATCATTCCTGCCCGATTCATCCGGTCGGCTAGTGGACCGCAAAAACAGATATAATCTTCAATGTAGTAATCGTTCATCCCCCCATAACCGTGTTTGACCCCGGGGCCCATCAATATCGCATTTCCCGGCTTTACATCATGTGCATTGCCGGATGAATCCATGAACCATCCGTGACCGTCAAACATATGAGATAACGAATAGAACTCAAAATATCGCCGTATTTTAGGCTGGGTTGCCGGTGTTATTAATTCCCGGTGCGCACGAAATATCCATAGTCCATAGTTTAGAATAAAAGCAGGACATTCAGATTTTGGAAGCGGACTGACCCAGAAGTTTTCCATAATGACGTTTTTTTACATTTAATTATTCTTTTTATGCATTTCTATTATTCAAATATCACTCTATACTATAATTGATGAGGTTATTTTGTGGAATAAATATACATTCCAGTTTTTTAAAAGCAATTTTAAATGGAGCGTGTTCATGACTATTACTAATGCAAAATTAGTCAAAGCAGGAAAGCTGTCAGGTTTAATTTCACACTCATAGAACTCCTTAATATATTGAATAAAGGCTGATTTAAAGTAAAAATGAGAAAAACGTTAAAAAACATCCCGGCCGCGACAACGGATCTGTCGGAATTACGTGAATGCCGGCTGGAAGAGTTCCGGATAGGGCCGGTGGCTCGCATAAAGATCAACCAGCTTCCTGAAAGCGAAACTTTCTCTCCGCTGGCTGTGGCGGGAACTGTTTTCAGTTGCATAGCCGCCATACGCAGCCGCTTACCGGTAAAAGCTCTGTGCATAAAGATTAACGGAACGCTTGCCGGCAAGGTGTTTCCTGTTAAAATGGTGATTTTTCCGGAAGAGGCAACACTGCTGCCGGATGTAGTAAGCGATGATGAAACAGTTGATATTGCAGGTAATTCCACCGCTATTTTTCTGTTAGTTTTTGACTTGCCGGAAAATATTGCCCCAGGGAAACATAAGCTGACGCTTACGGCTAAATCAGCCAGTCACCATTCCCGGCAGAAATCTTTTTTCATCAAAGTCCTGCCTCCGGTATCTGCGAAAACGCTAAAAACACCGCTGGTTAATTTCTGGCCGCACTGGGAAACCTTTTGCCAGCATTACCATATTGAATTGTGGTCTGAAGCGTTTTGGCAAATGGCGGAGCATTATTTGCGCGAAATGGCCGCCGGCGGCATGAATGTGATTATGGCAAGCATTAATTATGATCCGTTCCTCTATCCGCTACCGCCATGTTACCATCAATATAATTATTATCCGGGGATGGTGGTGTGGCAGAAAGACGCTAAAGGCAAATGGTCTTTCCAATACACAAATTATGACCGTTACGTGACATTGAATATGCAGCTCGGAATTAATAGAGAAATCGAGTGTCATGCCATGTTGCCATGCAAAACTCAATTACCGGAAATTGTTTACCTCGATTTGTCCAGCGGAGAATTGGTGCGGATAACTACCCGCAGCGATGCCGATGAATATCTTGAGGCATGGAGCGCTTTTCTGACTGATTTTATTGCACATAACCGCACGAAAGGCTGGGAAGGATTGCTGACTGTCTGTCCTTACGATGAACCTTCTGATCCGGTGAGTTTCCGGCGTGCCGCCCGGCTGGTGCGGCAAATTGCCCCGGAGATCAGGATTACTGCCGCAATTACAGCGGCGACGGCGCTTGAGCTTATCGATTGCATCGATATTGCCACTGTTCATCTGTCGGCCAGTTATGACGAGGCCGGCATTATAAAACTTCGCGATGCCGGAGTGGAAGTCCGCTGGTATAACTGTTGTAATCCGGATTGGGGAAATACTCTTTTCTGCTGTGAACTGTCAGACTCCTACCGCATCAGTTGGATGACTGCTGCCGGAGGATTCAATGGTTTTCTCCGCTGGTCAATCATCGACTGGCCGGAAATGGTTTTCGAGAATCCGGGGTTTAACTGGCCTACCGGCGATACCCATCTTCTTTATCCCGGCAGAAACGGGCCGCTCGAATCGCTTCGCTGGCATGCCTATAAGCAGGGGCAACAGGATCTGCGAGTGTTTATGAGTCTTCCTCCCGGCATTGAACGTGATGCATTATTGACCGAACTCGGGGTATGCAGACCGGTAAAATGGAGAGAATGTCCAGGCATGCTGCAACAACGCCTGTACCATCTCATTGAGAGTTATCAGCATGCGGGACAATTATAAATGTAATTGCGGTCTGTCCGCTTTATTTGATTGGCTTTATTTTTTTAAGCATAAATAATTTAATTTATGGTTATTAAATGCTGTCTTAATTTTAAAAAGTCAAAGCATGAGATATTAAAGTATTATACCTGCAAAAGCTCTAATCCGAATAATTCACAAACTAATGGTGAAATACTGCAATCTGCTCAAAGTAAAGCTGTTGCCGATGTTCTCGCCGCAGCGCTGCTGCGACTGCGGCATCGTCAGGAACTTTCTTTTTGAGCAAATTTTCGTCTTTCATCCTTTTTTTATGAATAATTCAGGCTGGACCTATTGACTTTACGATATGCATCTCTTATAATATCTCATGGTATCTTATAGTATCTCTTAATTTTACGAGTTGGACTTTTGGCGATGGAAATGTTTGAACTGAAAAAAAACACAGTTTACAATCATCTTAGAAAAGAGATTGTTTCCGGTCGTTTGCGTTCCGGAAAACTGCCGCGTGAAACAGAACTGGCTAAAAGTCTGGGTGTGGGAAAAGTAACGCTGCGCGATTCGCTCTCCCGGCTGGAAGATGAAGGCTATATAAAACGCATTCATGGCAAAGGTACATTTGTCTATCCCGACGGCGCAGCCACGGCCGCCGCCACTATCATGGTCATTCACGGCGGCGGCAGCGGTTTTGAACTGCCATGGCATTATATTGTGCCGGAAATCACCCGCTGCGCCACAGAAAACCAGTTAAAGGCATTTATCATGACCGATATCGCGATAAACATGTTTTCCGAATCCGATATCCGGGAGTTTGTCAAATCCAACCATATTATCGGCATTGCTGCCGTGATGAACGGTTTTAACGGACAGGAACCGATTCTGGCAAAAATGAGATCCGCAGGGGTTCCCGCAGTAATCGTTCACGCCAAGATGGATGACGCAAAGATCACCGGCTTCGCCTGTATCTCTGTCTCCGAGCGAGATGGCTGGGAAGCGGCAATCGCATATCTGGCCGGCCTCGGTCACCGGAAGATCGCAATAATCGGACAGACAACATCCAGTTTACGCGGATATTCCATGCAGGAAAGTTTGCAATTACTGAAAAAATATCAAGCAGCGGTTGACGAATCGCTGATTCGCATGGCTAAATTTGACAGGCAGGATATTATTGAAAATGTCAAGGCTCTCTATTCAAATCCGGCGGACAGGCCGACTGCTGTTCTATGCTATTCCGATTTCTACGCAATCTATGTCTATGACGCGCTGAAAGAATTGAAGCTCCGCATTCCGCAGGATGTGGCGGTCATGGGCATCTGCGGCTATCCCGACGCGCGATTATTGAACCCGCCGCTCTCAACCATTGATTACGGCTACGCTAAATTCGCGGAAATGGCGGTGGAAATGCTTCAGGAACCGGAAAAGTGGATCGGCCCGGACGGAAAAGTCAAACTGCGGCAGAAGCCGTTTAAACTGATTAAAAGACAAAGTACCGAACTGATACGGAAAACTTAACCCAGGGAGGTTTAGAAATGAAAAAGGCAAATTTTACACTCATTGAACTCCTCGTGGTGATCGCGATCATCGCAATTTTGGCCTCAATGCTGCTCCCGGCGCTGAACAAAGCCAGGGAAACCGCCAGAAAATCACTATGCGCTTCAAATTATGCGCAATTGTCCAAATCCGTCATAATGTATTCAGAGGATTATGGAGGCATGCTGCCGCCATACTGGAATAACGGCGCGAACTGGGGTGGCAGCACCGCGGGGGTTATAGCTCAAGGCGCTTTAGGCAAATGCTGCCTCCTGGCTCCGTATCTGAACTTAAAAGATAACCATGTTCCAATAGGCCAGATTAACGCCAACGGAACACGAAGTGTTTTTGCGTGTCCATCGGTTGCGGCGCTTTCTAACGAGATTATTGCAAAACCGCTCACCCGGCAATACACCGTTGGAGTCAACAATTATCTTACTGGTGTAACAACTTGTAATTTGGTTAAGCTCAGCCGTTTCACCAAAACCAGCAGCACGATGTTTTTTATCGATTATGCCACAGCCAATACCAATGATACACCTCAAGTGATGAATTCGACCAATGCCAATTACAGGCCTGGTTTCCTCCATGCAAGCGGAAGCAATATCAGTTTTCTGGACGGACACGTCGAGTTCCGGAAGTATGGAAAATATCCGTTCGGCGGCGTATATATCACCCCTGGCGACAAAACTTTCTGGGGATTTGACGGCAGTAATCTTTATTTTAAATAATGTGGCAGTTGTTGAAAATTTAAAGCGGCTTGCGCCGCGGCGCTTGAATTGCAACCATTGACTGCGGAACGGCGGCGGCAATGCTTCAGGAACCGGAAAAGCAAAACCGTTTAAACTGAATATAAAGACAAAGTATGGAACTAAAATAAAAAAACTTAAACCAGGGAGGTTTAAAAATGAAAAAAACAAATTTCACACTCATCGAACTCCTCGTTGTGATCGCGATCATCGCAATTTTGGCCTCAATGTTGCTCCCGGCGCTGAACAAAGCCAGAGAGCAGGCCAGAAAAGCGACCTGCGCCAATAATTTGTCGCAAATTGGAAAAGGGTTTCTATTTTATGCTAATGACTACCAGGATTTTCTGCCGCTCTATCGTGACGGGCTGAATGGAGCAGCAACCAAATACTGGTACGGAGGCGATAAATCCAACGGCCTGATCGCGACCTACCTGAGCTTGAACGATGTCGGCGCTGCAATCGGGATGATGGGAACACGCGGCGCCAAATTATACAGGAGCAAATTAAGCTGCCCGACGCAGATGGATATTGCGGGACAGATACTTTACTCCTATGGGTACAACCGCTTTACCTACTCTCCATGGGCATCCACCGGCAAAGTTTCCAGGTTCAAAACGCCCTCCCGCACCATGATGCTTTCTGAAATTAAAGTGCTTGAGTCCAATAGCGGCAATGGCTACTGCGTGGACTCTATTGATCCCGCTACCATTAATGCCATAACCCCCAGGCATACATTTACCACCAATAACGTTTACTGTGACGGTCATATCGACAATAAAAAAATCGTTGACGTGCCCAGCAATGTCTATAAGGCGTTCTGGATGCCGGGCGATGTGGCAAAACAGACTCAGTAACATATAAATGTAATATATTAAATAAGGAGATTCAGGAAGATGGTAAAACAATGTTTTTTGCTGATAGGGGTTTCTATCTGCGCGATTGCGGCGGCTGGCGTGGAAACAGACAAATTTGATGCCGGCGGAGTCAGTGTCGATCTTGCGAAATGCCAGGTTGAACAGGTAGCGCCGCAGGGCGAAAATATGCTGAAATTCAGTGATTTTGAAGACACCGGAACAGATTTACAGCAGAAGCCATTCGCCAAATGGGGCAGCAGTTTCTATGTTCACCAGAAAGACAGTGAAGAGATCAAATCAAAGATTATGCCGCTGACCGCCAGAAAAATCAGCACGGATAATCCGGCATCCGGCACCCGCTGCGCCGCGCTGATTACGCCGCTGTCAGTAAACCAGTATCGCGACGCCAAAGGCACGACAATGATCTCCAACCGGATCACTCAAAATATCGTCCTGCCGGAGACCGCCGGTCAAACCAAATATCTGCTGACATTCAAATTACGCGGCAGGCTGGAAAACACGCCGGGCTTGAACAGTTTCCGCGGCTTCGTATCGTTCTTTGACAATCCGGAACAGTGGAAAGCCAAACAGTTGAAAGAGATGCTGAATGTCGGTTTTACGGTAAAATCTGACTGGCAGGATAACAGCCTGAGTTTCATTGCGCCCGCCGGAACCCGTTCGCTGAATATTTCGCTGGCGCTGTACGGCTGCGGCGAGGTATATCTGGATGACGTCAAACTGCTGCCGGTACAGATGGAGAAAGGCATGACCGTCAAACTGATGCCGTTTGCGTTTCTCGACAACATTTTCTGTCTGGGAACCGGCCAGCCGGGAACGCTGGTGTTCGCGTTCGGCAATGAAAATGCGATGAAAGTGGAACATCCGGTGCTTTATCTCAAAATCCCTGAAGCGTTCAAACTGGTGGATGTTCGCAACATCCTTAAAATCACCGGTCAGAAACGTGATGACAATGGCAATGTCACCTGTGAAATTGACTTCAGCCCTTTGAAAAGTTCAATCAGCAAGGATTTTTACGGCGTTTATCAGGTCGCCTCCGCCATGCTGAAAACTGATCTGCCGTCCGGCGAAAAACTGTATCCCGCCGAATACTGGGTGGAAGACGGCAGCTATCGCAGCGCTCCGGAAAAATTCAACCTGAAAATAATCCCGCCCTCATCCGGCAAAACACCGCAAATATTCCGTTCCGCAACCATGCTCGTCAGGGAAAGCGATTTTGCAGAAAACGGAACTAAAGAATTCGTGCCTTTCTATGTCAATAACGGTTTCAACTGTGTACACGGCGTAAATTCCCAACCAATGCTGGATGCATTTAAAAAGGCCGGAATCTCCCGCTATTCCCAGCCCCATAATCTCTGCAACGGCTACCGGCTCGGAGATGCGAAGAAAACTGACGGGGCATTTTTCCGGCTGGTTGACGGTTCGCCGTACAATAAACCGGAAGAAGCGATCTGCCCGGTCGAAGTTTACAAGCAGGGGCCATACTACAAAGAACATGTCACCGGCATGCTGGAGAAAATACTGGTCGGCAAGGACACCGCCGACAATATCATGCCGAACTGGGAACCTTACATGTTCGACTTCAAAGGCTGTTTCTGTCCGCGCTGCAAAGAGGAATTTATTCAGCACAGCAGGCTGCCGCGCGAAGACGTCGATAAAAAATGGCCGAATTCCATCATTGCCTCCTATAAAGAGCAATGGATTAAATTCCGCAGCTGGCAGCATGCAATGATGCTGCAAACCCTGGAGCAGACTATTAACGAACTGGGTAAAAAAGCCGGAAAGAACGCGCATTTCATGCCGGAAGTCGGCTGGAGCTACTTTATTGAAAACTCCAACCACGAGGGCGGCCAATATAATCCGGCGGACTATCTGGACAAGCTGCCGTGGATTGAAGTCTGGGGGCCGTACATCTTCCAGCCATTCACCAAACCGTATGAATATTACACCGGAATCCACTTGATCACCTATATGGGAGCCCGCGATATGAAGAAATTCGTCGCAGACCGGGTCCCGGACCAGACCAGACGCCCGAAATTAATCGCGTTCCCGCACGGTTTACAATGTAATGACTGGGTCACCGAACCGGAAGCGCTGGGTTTCGAATACCTCTGCTTTTTCCTGAACGGCTGGGAGGGTGCTTTTGCTTACCTTTTCCCCCGCGGTTATGATCAGCGCTACTGGGGTGAATTAGCCCGGACCAACAACACAATCGCCGGATATGAAAATTATGTATTCAAAGGACGCCGCGATAATTCAATAAATACGGCAATCGTCAGCCCGGTTCCGGCAGCCAGTTTCCCGAAATCATGGAGCGAAGGCGGCAATTTTCTGCAAAAACTGCCCGGTCTGGCCAATGCCTCATTGCTGCAAAGCGTCAGTTATGAGCTTGATAACAGACGGATGATCGCTGCCGGAAATTTCTGGCTCAAGGGCGAAATCTTTTTCAAACTCAAGGGCGGCTCACTCGACAAGGGCATGAAATATGTGCTGACCCAGCCTGACCGGAAACGCTGTTTCGCCAATGCGGCAGGTGATATCGCTCTTAGCTCGGACGACCTTGAAAAAGGCATTCTGCTGCATACCGGGGCTCTGCGCTGGAACTTCTATATATTGGAACCGTATGAAGCTGGAAAAAATTACGGCGAAGTCATAACTCCGGCGGAAATGGATAAAGTGTTGAAAGCGCGTCTCCCTGCAATCGAAAAGGCGGTCCAGTGGGAAAAACAGTTTTCCGCCGGAAAGCTCGAACAGGCAGCCAGGGAGCTTGGCCTGCCGGATTATTCCGGGATTAAAGACATGAGTAATGCCGGAGTTTCCTGCCGGAAGAAGATAATTGGCGACAAAACTGTTGTTGAATTCAAGGCCGGCGATATGACATTGACGCTCGATCCGGCAGTCGGAGGACGTTTGATGAGCTGGACCCGGGGCAGGGATGAACTGGTCAGTCAGGATGAGAAAACCGGGCTGGCGGTAGATGCTTTCTGGTGGCCGTCGGACGCCATCAGCGCCATCAGCACCCCGTATAAAGTCGTCAGTCAGAGTAAAACCGGCAGCGGTTTGGGCATTACGCTGGAGCGGGAGCTCACCGCGACGGACAACCGTTATCTGGCCGGAGTTGTAATCCGTAAAACTTATGACATCAGCGCAAGCGGCTTTAAACTAAACTCTGAAGTCATCAATCAGACAAAAAAGACACTGGCGTTCGCTTTCCGCTGGCACAATATGCCCGGACTGTTCGAGATTAAAAATGGCGCAGGCGGCCAGGCCGCCATGGAAAATGACGGCAAGCCGGAAATTTTTCCACGCCTGTTCATCTGCAAACTCTACCGTTTTGCCGCACAACCGGATAAAGATCTGGAAGGTGCGTTCAGAATGGAACAGGCGGCCAGGATAACCTCGCCGAAAGCAACTTTCTCCGCTCCGTGGAGTCCGGTCAAAGTCACCGCTGAAATCACCTCCGCCAAAGATCTGCACTGTCTGATCTTCTGGGATTCCGGCAAGCAGAAAGCCTCGACTTTCGAACCAGTTTCCGGCAAAATCAAACTCGATCCCGGTCAGTCCTGGGCGATGAGTTGCGACTGGAGTTGTACTGCCGAACAGTAAGGATACTTTATTTTTGTCCAAGCCGCCGCCGAACCATTGAGGATAAATATCCCGGCTGCTTCTGCCGCGGGGCCGGCGAACAGGCAAGTCTCAACAACTGGCGGCAGACTTGGCGCCGCTTCAGTTACCGGAAAATCATTCGGAGTAAAAAGGTGAAACACCTTGCGCAAAGCGGATTTCACGGCTAATTTATTATTCAGCAGGTTAAGCAAACGGAGGTTCAAGATGTTTGAAATAGATATTACCAGGAGTTTTTCGGCAGCGCACTGTCTGCAAGGGTATAAAGGGGACTGTTCGGCGCTGCATGGACATAACTGGACCGTCCAGGCCGTGCTTCAGGCGGAAAAACTGGACCAGATCGGCATTGCCGTGGATTTTAAGAAGTTGAAACAGGAACTGGATGCCATCCTGGACGATTATGATCACACCAATATCTCGGAGCTGGAGGAATTTAAATCCATCAATCCGACCAGTGAGATTATCGCCCAGGTTATTTACCGGAAGTTGTCCGGAAAAATGAATGACGGCAATGTCAAAGTGGCCAGGATAAGAGTTTGCGAATCCCCGGCTTCCGGCGCAACATATTTTGAATGATCAACCGGGATTATCAATGAATCAAAGCAGTATTCTGGTAACTGAAACTTTCCTGAGCATTCAGGGGGAATCCACCCATGCCGGCAGACTGTGTTTTTTCATCCGGCTGGCCGGATGCAATCTGAAATGCCGCTACTGCGACACCCGATACTCCGCCAGTTTAACCGACGGCAAAGCGGAAACACTCGAACTGCTGGTAGTCAAGGCGGTCTCTTCCGACGTTGATCTGGTTGAAATCACCGGCGGCGAACCGCTGACTCAGCCGGCGACAATCCCGCTCTGCGAAAAGCTGCTGGACGCCGGAATGACCGTGCTGGTGGAAACGAACGGTTCCATGCCGATACGGGAACTGCCGGCGGCGGTGATCCGCATTCTGGACTGCAAGACCCCGTCCAGCGGGGAATCCGGCAGCAACCTGTACAAAAACTATGATTTTCTAACTCCGGCCGACGAGATAAAATTCGTCATCTCCGACCGTGAAGATTATGATTTCTCGCGCAGGATCATCCGCGAATACGATCTTGCGGCGAAGACGCGGAATCTGCTGTTCAGTCCGGTCTGGGGTAAAATCGAGCCGCGGCAACTGGCGGCATGGATGATCGCCGACCGCCCCCCGGCCCGTCTCCAGTTGCAGATGCACAAGCTGATCTGGGGCCCGGAAAAGACCGGAGTATAGCAGGATTATAGACTATTTTGCAGAAATTCCGCCTTCGGACGCGGGCTCAAGTTCATCGCTTTCCAGAATAAAAGGATAAATGAAATTGCGGACTCTGTCCGTTCTCTCCATGACTTCCTTGCAGTCCTCCGGACTGACGTTCTCAGTTCCGTATTCATATCTGGAATAAATGAAAAAAACCACAACGACGTCTTTAGCCAGTTGCAGGTCATACTTGCTCAATGAAGCGCCATATTCAAATAATTCCGCATTCTTCTGGCGCGGATATTCCGCCAGCACCAGCAGTTCACGAACCGTAAGATAGCAAAGCCTGACAGTTTCAACCGGATTTAATGCCTCGGAATCCGCCGCAGACCGGAACCAGTTCCGGCAATTCTTCAGCAACCGGCGGCGATAAAAATATTTCTCCATTATTTTTATCTCCAGAAACAGCGCGATAATGATCATAACCAGCGGGAAAGTCACTGCCCAGTTTTTCCTGGACCATTTATAAAAGCGGACGATTTTATCTTTGGCTTTATCAAGCATTTTTTCAAAGGACGCCTTTATATCATCATAAAGTGTCTTAAATTTCTCAAAGCCTTCGCCTTTAATGTTAGGCATTGCGGAGTTGAGCATATTGCGGAGCTTTTCCTGCATTTTTTCAGGGGCCATCGCAGTTTCGACGAGCGCCTTTTCCGCAATAGTCAGATTGGCGTCATCGGTCTGGTCAAGGTGTTCAAAAAAACCTTTTCTGATTGTCGTCAGGGTCTGCCGCGTAAGTTCCGGCGGCATGACGCGCCAACTGTCCCCGAAAGGGTCTCTCAGGCTGCCGATTGCAAACGGCGTGGTGTTTGAAATAATCTCGCCGGGCGGAGTCGCATCAAAAGTTATCCAGCCCATTTTCTCAATGTATATCTGGGTCCAGGCATGGGCATGGTACTCATGGACTTCAAAATAACCGGTCAGCGCATTATAGTTTCCCGGTGAAAATCCGGTAGCCACCCTGGCCGGCAGCCCGGCAAGCCTGGCCAGGACAGTCAGCGACGAGGCAAAATACTCGCAATGGCCTTCCCGCAGTTCGAACATGAAAAAATCAGCCGCCTCGCGGCCGTCCGGCACTTTCCGGGAAAACTGTTTATATTGAAAATTCTCTCTGAGATAATTCCTCAGGATAATCGCCTTTTCAAACGGCGTCTGAACATTCTGCGTCAGCCGTTTGGTCAGCAGCTTGAGCCGCCGGCTGATTTTACTCCGCGGCAGTTTGAGATAATGCTTCTGCGGCAGTCTTTCTATCCAATAGCTGAGTTCGTCATCTTTCTCGTTTTCCTTTTTGATATCCGGCATATACATTTCAGAACACACCTGATACTTGAACGGCAAGGCCGGGTAGGTTTTTTCTTTCAACCAGGCATGATAAAAATTAGAGTCGATCCTGGTTCCGCTGGATTGTATATTGAAATTGTCAAAAGACACCGGGCGGTAAGCGGCATACAGCTTGTTGCTGACCCATTTTTCAATGATATAACTTTGCTCAATACCGTAATTGACCGCTTTTATTTTTAAATTTGTATCTCTGATGCTGTCTTTGGTCTTTAACTCTTCCGAGATGGTCCATTCAACGCCGTCATAGTCGTCATACAACTGTGCCAGCCAATAAAGCTTTGCCGCCGACTTCACCTTGAATATCATATCCCTTCCGGGCGGACTCGCGCCGCCATTGCCTGAACTGCTCATGGATTCGGAATTTTTTATCGTCATCGGAGCACCGGTTTTGCCGATGGAAGTCGGAGCGCCGGTCTGTACTTCAATTTTACCTTTATCGGATTTCTTCACTTTTTCAGGTTTGAACCAGAGGGTGAACTCCGGCATGTCCGATTCATTATCCGTGCCGAAGGATACTTCAAACAATCCAGCCCCCTGTTTCCCCTCCACCGGAAAAATGGAAAGGACAAACCAGAACACCATGCCGCTGATAATAATATGGATCAGGATATGCGGCCAATTCCGCTTAAGCACACCCTTCGGCTGCAGAATCCCGGGCTGTCCGGATAGAGAACGCGTCCTGGTGCTGTATAAAATCGCCATCGCCAGCATCAGGGCGATAAAAAAGATTGCAATAAAAATCGTTCGCGGCAGCAGCGCGCCGTAAATCAGCAGAAACATGCTTACCAGCAGAAGATAATCATAGTCCTCCCGCCGCTGTGCAAAAATGAAGCACAGCCCGGTAATGCAAACTGATTCAATCAGAACTTTGTCCAGTTGGACATGGTTGATCGCCCGGTAGAAAAACCAGCCGCCGGCCAGCAGGATGATCACGATTTGAATTAAAAAACGGCTGTCCCGGCTGATGGTGCGGTAGGGAACATAGGCGATCATGCCGCACGGGATCAGCACCAGCAGCAATGCGAGCGTCAGCGCCGGATGCCCGTGCTGCCACAATGCTGAAATGATACTCAATCCGTAAAAAATGATATAGGCAGGATGAAAAGACAATCTTGAAGGGCGATTCCCCGGCAGATTGTCTAAAGGCTTCTCCTGTTTTTTTGCATCTTTTTTATTCATTTCTCAACATCCCGGAAACATCTGTTTCAAAAGTCGCCACATATGGCGAAACCACTCCTGATGAACTGGTTTTAACCTTGCCCTTTTTAATCTTTCGGGGCACATCCGGTTCAATGATCATGGGAAAATATTCTTTCGGGGCATATATCCACCGGATTTCAATTCCCCGTTCCATCAGCGCCTCGAAGCGCTGATGGAGATTGTCGGGCTCCGACATCGTGAGGCAGTAAAAGATAGAGTTGGCAAAAATATGCTCAAGCTCGCCGTCTAGAAGCTCGATCAGCGGCATTTTCTGCGGTTCCAGCACGGCGAGTGAATTGATTATTTTCGTTTTGACTCCGGCCGCATCGCCGCGCAGCCTGATGACTGTTCCGTTCGGGCCATGAGTGATAAACTGCAGACGGCAATACATTTCCGCCAAATAGGCAGTTATCGAAGCCGCGGTTTTGATCAGAAATTCATAATTGCTGTCATTGGGGTCTATGCCGATACTCGACAATTCGGCATCCAGCAGAATATTGACCTCATCAACCGTATTGGCCTCAAACTCCTTAACCATCAGACGCCTTTTCGAGGCGCTCGCTTTCCAGTGAATAAACCGCACTTCATCATAGCTGCGGTAGCCGCGGACTCCGAAAAATTCCTGTCCCTGTCCGGAAATTCCCAGCAGTCTGCCTTCGGCGGCAGGCATCACTTTTTTGCGGATCCTGATCGGCAGCCAGGTCAGCGGCACGGTTTCCGGGTAAATCATGACCGCGCCGGGCAGCATGAATGTTCTTCTGCGGCAGAACAGCCCGGCCGGGTCTCCTCCGATAATCGTGATTTTCTTCATCCTGTAGTATCCGCGCGAAGCGGCGGACATCCAGCGGTCAACAATCAGATGTTCGCCCGGAGCAAGCGGCGGGGCGGGAAAATTATTTCTGCCGCCTTCGACGAAAGGACATGTTTCACGGATTACAACTGACTGGCGGTAGCGCCTGGTGCGGTTAATCAAAGTCACCGGCATGAAGACCCGCCGGCCGCGTTCGCCGTCCTGATTCGGGACGCGCTTTACCTCAATGCCGTACAGGGAAAACAACGCCAGCAGGAAACTGGAGATGACGATCCCGCTCAGGCTGGAAGCCGTCAGCGCGGTAGCCAGACCGACATTGACCAGAGCCACCATGACGCTTCCAACCGTGACAAACAGGAAAACTACTCCCCGCGATGTCGGCAGGATCAAATTCATAGACCTTTTTCCTCATTGGCCATCGGAATTGATTCAAGAATGCTGTCCAGCACATCGTTCACGCTGCGCCATTCCCCCTGATAGCGCAGCTTCAGCCGGATTCTGTGGGCCAGAACCGGCTTGACCATTTCCCGCACATCCCGCGGAATGACATACTGCCGTTCGTAATAGGCCGCGAGACTCTGACTTACCCGCATCAGCGCCAGCGATGCCCGGGGGCTGCAGCCGTTGGTCAGCGCCGGATGATTGCGGGTGGCCCCCGAAATCGCCACAATGTAATTCCGCACTTCATCCGAAATATGAATTTTGCGGATTACCGAATGGGTCCGGACAATATCGCTGGCCTTCACGACATAAGATATTTCATTCAGCGGATGGGAAATCGTCTGCGAACGCAGAATGTCTTTTTCCACTTCCGGCGAGGGATAACCGATTGAAAGACGCATCAGAAAACGGTCCAGTTGCGGTTCCGGCAGCGGATACGTGCCGTGATAATCATCCGGATTCTGGGTCGCAATGACAAAAAAAGGTTTCGGCAGCACATGCGGATGCCCGTCAATGGTCACGACCGATTCCGACATGCACTCCAGCAGGCTTGACTGCGTCCGCGGGGTTGTGCGGTTGATTTCATCCGCCAGAATAATATTCCCGAAGATCGGGCCCGGCATGAATTTAAATTCCTTTTTGCTTTCATCGTAAATGGACATCCCGGTAATGTCCGACGGCAGCATGTCCGGCGTAAACTGAATCCGCTTGTATACACCCTGGATTGATTTGGAAATAGCCTGCGCCAGCATGCTTTTGCCGACCCCGGGGGCATCTTCGATCAGCACATGACCATCGGCAAACAGACAGACGATAATGTCCCTGATTACTTCCGGCTTGCCTTTGAACACCCTGGCAATATTATCTTCAAGCTGCTTGATTATGACTTTCATGTATTCAAACGAACAGCCTTCATCAAGTCCGACCCTGGTGCTGGCTCCGGAGGAGTTGATATGCGACGGGTTGTCCGGATCGTTGAACACGATCATGGTCGAACCGGCCTGAATTACGTCCATATGCTTGATTTCACGCTTTGCCTGCACTGGAGAAGCATTTAGAAAAGTGCCGTTCACGCTTTGCAGATCTTCAATAAAAAACTTTTCGCCTTCTCTGGTTATCCGGGTATGTTTTCTGGAAATATCGTTTTTGTCAATTATAATGTCACACTCCAGCCCCCGTCCGATAAAAAAATCGTTCTGGGTCATCGGATATTCCCGGCTGCTGCCGGAGCCTTCCTGAACTGTAAATGTCGGCACATTCATAATATTTCCATCCCCGTAAATTAGTATTTTTCCACTCCGTGGAAATCACGCGGCCGTCCATGCCTTCCGTAATTCAGTTTCCATCCTGTAACGACGGCCAATAACGCAACGATATAAAGATAGAACCGGAAAACCTATCCCGCAAGGGAAAATAAAAAAAACCTTTGCACATCCTGTTCCGCCCCGCGGCAAAGAGCAACCGGGGCATCCGGTCGACGCCCGGCGTTTGAAATTTACCCCCCGGCAGACTGCCGGCCGGGATTAATATTTTTAGCAATAATCTCGATCAACGCTTTCCTTTTGTACGGCTTGCCGATGAAGTCATCGAATCCGGCTTCCTTATAGCGCTCAGTCATGGGCGACAGCACATGCGCCGTTTGAGCGATATATTTAACCTTCTGTCCGGCATATTTTTTCTGCAGCCATTGCAGACATTCAAATCCGTCAGCGTCCGGCAGAGAAATATCAATCAGCACAACATCCGGCTTCCGGCCTTTCACGCATTCTTTGCGCATTGCGGCAAAGGTGTCGACGATCCTGAAGTCCGCGCCTGCATCCGCCAGCAGCTTTTCAAGGTACTTGATATTAAAAGGTTCGTCCTCAACGGCAAGAATATTGAGTCCGGCAAGAGTTGCGGGAGTTTCAACTGCGGCCGTCGCCGGCGGCAGCGGGGGAGGCACCGCGGTATTGTCAGATACACTTACCGGGAACATTATCGAGACAACAGTCCCCTGATTCTCCAGACTTTCAATCCTGATTGTGCCGTCAAGTTTTTCCAGCAGCCGGTGAACTATTGTCAAACCCAGTCCGGTACCGCCATATTTCCTGACGGAGGACTGATCCGCCTGATAAAACGGCTGCATGACTTTGCGCAACTTGGCTGCCGGAATTCCGATGCCGGTGTCCCTGACTGTAATCAGCAAATGACCGCTGGCGCAATCGGCAACAACGCTGATACCGCCATGTTCAGTAAACTTGACCGCATTGCCTACAATATTGAACAGTATCTGCGTCAGCCTGCGGCAGTCCCCGATAACTTTTACCGGCAGATTGTCAGCTTTGAAATCCAGTGTAATCTTTTTCGCATTGGCTTTATAAACAAATGGATTCAAGCTTTGCCTGATATATTCCGCCGGGGAAAATTCCTCATAAATCCGGGTAAAATGACCGGACTCAATACTGGATATCTCCAGTATGTCATTAATTATATCTCTCAAAGATTCGCCGCATTGCCCGATGATATGAAGATATTCCTTAAATTTCCCGCCCTGGAGGATGCTGTCCAGCGGGAGCTCTTCAGCAAGCATACTGGAAAAACCGAGTATCCCGTTCAAAGGAGTCCTGATCTCATGAGACATGGTGGATAAAAATTCGCTTTTCGCCCGGTTGGCGGATTCGGCTTCGTCCTTTGCTTTGCGAATCTCCTCTTCGGTACGAATGCGCTCAAGCGCGATACCGATGCCGGAACCTACATCTTCCATAAAATTAATAAATTCGGGCGACAGCAGATTCCGGCGCTTATCGTTAAACTGCAGCAATCCGATGATCTCGTTTCCGCTCCGTAACGGAATCAAGGCCACGGATTCATAGCCTGCCTGCCTGCAGTTATTACGGATTTTTCCGCAGCAATCCATTTTTTGCACAATCTCGTCCTGCAAATCTGTTGTGCTGTTGGTCCAGAAACTGCCGCCGGGCGAGAAACATGGCAATGCCGGATTAGTTTTGGCTTGAAGAACGATTCCGCAAATACACGCCAATGACGGTGCGCCTGCCTCATTTCTGCATATCGCGCCGTCTGTGCCGTGAATGCACAGATACCGGTCCCGCTCTATGAATTCATCAGCAAAGCCGGTGGAAGTATGGTATGGATAATCATTGCCTTCACGAATGCGGATCCCGATCGCCTCCATGCCGGAGAATTGCTTGAACAGCAGCAAAAGCTGCTTGATAATATCCGCGCGGCAGTCATTCTGATTTAACAGCAACAGGACTTGTTTGGAAAACATCTGCTGATCATCTGTTATTTTCCTTCGGGTGATATCGGTATCGGTTCCGCGGTAGCCAAGCAGCTCGCCATGCATATTCAATATCGGCGATCCGTTGGATTCCAGGATCACCGTCTGCCCGTTCTTATGCAGAACCGGACTGATAAATTTCCTGAAAGGTCGTTTATCCGCAAATATCGCCAGCGCCGCGGGCTTCAGCTCTTCGCATATTTCAGGAGCCAGAAGATCAAAGAAATATTTTTTGCCGATTAATTCATCCGGCGAATATCCCAGTACATTCCTGACTGCATCGCTGATGTATGCAATTTTCCCCGAAGCGTCAAACTCCCAAATCATATCAACAGCGTTTTCCGCAATATCTTTAAACCGGCTTTCGCTCTCCATTAATTTTTGCTCAGCCTGTATCCGCTCCGTAATGTCCCAACTGACGCCGAGAATACTGACCGCATTCCCTTCTTTATCACAATGGACTTTGCCGCGCGAATTAATGCAATGAATGCTGCCATCCGGCCAGATCGCACGGAATTCAGTTTCATAGCCGCCTTTATCGCTTATTGCCCGGTCAAGTGCCGCTTGTGCTCTTTGCCGGTCATCCGGATGAATAATCAGGAAAAATTGTTCCGCGTCTCCGGAAAATGTTCCCGGCTGCAGTCCCATCAGACGCTGCATCTGCTCATCCCATACCCGCGTGTTTTTGATAATATCCCACTCAAATATCCCCATACGGGCTGTACTCAGCGCTAAATTCAGACGCTCCTGATTTTTTTGCGTGGTTTCATCGGATTTGATTCCCTGTAACCGTTTAAAGCCGATCTCGCCAAGCATTTCGGTGAATTTACGGATTACCGCCAGGTTTTTATAGAGCTGCTCTTTCGTAAACACTGGAACTTTGGCGACAGCTTCCAGATACGCCTGTTCATCAAATCCGTATTTTGCCGCCTGCTTTTTGAAAAAATCCAGCTCCGGCGGTTCCAGAAATAACTGACCGGTAAAAATATTTGCCACATGCATCCCGCCAATAATGATCGGAGTCGCGCAGTCAACCATGCCATGCGGACAACAATACATGACGGAAGGCCTGGCTTCCGGAAGATGATCCATGATGTATAAGTCACTTTTGCGGCACTCTTTTTCGGAATCCGGGTTGATGCGATGAAATCTGGTACAGATATCCTGCCAGCCGGATGCCGTAAGAATTTTGCCTTCGAGGTCTATAATCGCGGAAGGAAGACGGAAAGCATCGTAGAGACTGTCCAGTAATTCCTGGATTTTTGGAACATCCACCAAGTCTTGCAGCCTGTATTCCATAAAATATCTCCGCTGGATTAATCCATATCGCAAGTAAAGAATATCCTAATATGATACATAAGTCAAACAGTTTTACGGATTTTTAATATCTGCTTTAAATTATTGAATGATTAACTCTCCGAAAAAGCGGGAATATTGCTCATTACTTTAATATTTCCGGGGGTAAAAAAAACGCCGTCAAAAAAAATGCAACCTGTTTTTGATTAGATTTTAAAAGAAAATATTGCAAAAATTTTATGTTCATGTTTTGAATAAGATGTTAATCAAGGATAACTTAAGAGGTTTTTACGACTCTCATAAAACTATAATTTTTAGAATAAATAGAACAAGAAAGCAAAGAGGCAAAAAAATGACGAAGCGCGATTTAGTGGTAAAGATTGCCAAGGAAACCAAACTGATCCAGAACGATGTGGCTGAAGTTGTTCAGATGACCCTTGATTATGTGGCCGATGAACTGGCTGCCGGCAATACGATCGAACTGAGAAATTTCGGTGTGTTTGAAGTGAAAGTACGCAAGAGCCGCAAGGGCCGTAACCCGAACCGTCCGAAAAATGAAGTGGTCATTCCTGAACGCGCTGTGGTCAAGTTCCGCGCCGGCAAAGAGCTGAAAGACCGCGTTGAAAAGCTGAATACCAAAAGCGTTAAATAATATGGTCCGCTTTGGGATATGATAATTATAAATTGCGCCCGGCAAAACCCGCCCGGCGCAATTTGTTTTTTATCCGCGGCCCTGAACTTATGAATAAATTTAAGGTAAGATAAAAATGGCAAACTCTTCTCCGCCTCCCGGAACCGCGGATATTTTTCCGGAAGAAGCCGCATTGTGGCGTCGCCTGGAGGAAACAGCCAGAACCGTTTTCGGATTGTACGGCTACGGTGAGCTGCGGACTCCGGTTTTTGAATTCACGGAAGTGTTCAAACGCGGAATCGGCGACCAGACTGAAGTCGTGCAGAAGGAAATGTACAGTTTCGACGACCGCGGCGGACGCAG
Source organism: Victivallaceae bacterium (assembly GCA_041665605.1). Lineage (GTDB taxonomy): Bacteria > Verrucomicrobiota > Lentisphaeria > Victivallales > Victivallaceae > CAIPAT01. The sequence continues at coordinate 29,484 of JBAYIO010000001.1, forward strand.
CCTGACCTTGCGCCCGGAAGGCACCGCCGGCATCATGCGGGCGCTGCTGGGCACCGATGTCATGAACGGCAACGAAAAACGCGTTTTCTATATGGGCCCGATGTTCCGGGGTGAACGCCCCGCCGCCGGCCGCCGCCGCCAGTTTCATCAGGTCGGCGTGGAAAACGTCGGACGGGTTGCGCCGGAACTCGACGCCGAATGCATCGCCATGCTGATGCACTATCTCCGCGAACTCGGCATTCCGGATGCTCAACTGCTGATCAATACCCGCGGCTCCCGCGAGGACCGCAAGCCGGCCGAAGAGGCTTTGCGCACATATTTCAGCGGGCATATCGGCTCCATGTGCAACGACTGCAAAACGCGGCTGGATAAAAATATCTGGCGCATTCTCGACTGCAAGCAGAGCGAATGCAGAAAGATTATCGATTCAACTCCGGAATACATCACCAGTTTCAGCCGGGAGTCGCAGGATTATTTCAAACGGGTATGCGACGTGCTGAATACGATGGGCATTGAATATAAAATCGATCCGCTGCTGGTGCGCGGCCTGGATTATTATGTGCATACCGTTTTTGAAGTGGTCCACTCCGGTCTCGGCGCGCAAAATGCGATTTCCGGCGGCGGACGCTATGAACTGTTCCTGCCGGAAGAAAACAAGCCGATGCTCGGAGTCGGTTTCGGGATCGGCCTGGAACGTCTGCTGATGGTGCAGGAAGCGCTGAAAGTTCCTCCCCCGGCGGACAATGTTCAGCCGGTATTCCTGTTGAGCATGGGCGCTCCGGCGAGGGATTTCAATTTAAAGCTGGCCGCCAGCCTGCGCGCCGCCGGCATTCCCGCTGTGGTTGAAGTCGAAGAAAAAAGCATGAAAGCCCAGATGCGTTACGCCAACAGGGTCAATGCCGGCTATGTAATCATCTGCGGTGATTCCGAACTGGAAAAAGGCATCGTGGTCTGCAAGGAAATGAAGACTGGAACACAGACGGAATTATCCGCCGGCCAGTTACTCGATTTTTTCAAAAACATTTGTAAACATTAATAAACACAAAGGAGCATTAAAAATGCTGAAAAAGAAGAATTTGATCTTTCTGGGAGCTCCCGGAGCAGGCAAAGGCACATTTTCCGCCATCCTGAAGGAGCAGCATCCGTTCGCGCACATCTCCACCGGAGATATTCTCCGCGCCGAGATTGCCAAAGGCACTGAACTCGGCAAAAAGGCTTCCGCCATTATGAGCAGAGGCGAGCTGGTCCCGGACGAAATCGTCGCAGGCATGGTCAAAGCCCGTCTGGCACAGCCGGACTGCAACAGCGGCTTCATTCTTGACGGTTTCCCGCGCACCATCAACCAGGCCGATCTGCTGGGGCAGGCCCTGACCGATGCCGGCAGAAAACTTGACGCCGTCATCTATTTCAAAGTGGATGATGAAATGCTGCTGAAACGCCTCACCGCCAGAATCTCCTGCAAAAAATGCGGCAAAATCTATAACAAGCTCTTTTCTCCGCCGAAATCGGAAAAAGCCTGCGATGATTGCGACGGCGAACTTTTCCAGCGCGCGGATGATTCACTGGAAACCGCGCAGGAAAGACTGAAAGTATTTTACGCCCAGACCCAGCCCCTGATCGAATATTATGAGAAAAAAGGCCTGCTGGTGGCGATCACCGAAACTGAAAAAAATAAAGTTCATTCCGCTTTGCTGAAGGAACTCTGCTGATGTCAAAGCCGGACTGTGTCATTCATACGCCTCAGGAAATTGTCAGCATCCGCGCCGCTGGCGCGGCTGCGGGTTATGTGCGTGACCAGTTGGCCGGTCTGATCCGGCCGGGGATATCCACCAAGGATATTGACGATCTGGCCGGGCGTTTAATCTTTCAGACCGGCGGCAAAAGTGCGTTTCTGGGTTACCGGGGCTATCCGGGACAGATTTGCATCTCCGTGAATGACGAAGTCGTTCACGGCATCGGCCGTCCCGACCGGATTATCCAGCCTGAAGACATTGTCAGCATTGATATCGGCGTGGACCTGAACGGCGGCATCGGCGATACCGCCGTAACCCTGGCGATGCAGCCGGAAATACCGCCGCGCACCCGTGAATTACTCGAATTTACTGAGCTTGCATTGAAAGCAGGCATTGAAAAAGCGCGTTCCGGCAACTACGTTAAAGACATCAGCGCTGCGATTCAACGGGTTGCTGATAAAGCTAAATTGGGGATTGTCCGGGAATATGTCGGTCACGGCTGCGGCACTAAACTGCACGAGCCGCCCGAAGTCCCGAATTTTGTATGTATTTACCGCGGACCTAAACTGGTGCCGGGAATGGTGTTGGCGATTGAGCCGATGCTGAACCTCGGAACGCACAAAGTGTTTACAGAGCCTGACCAGTGGACGGTCAGAACTCGCGATGGTAAATTATCCGCTCATTTTGAGCATATGGTACTTATTACGGAAAGAGAACCGGAGATTTTAACGTGTCAAAAGATGTAATCAAAGTTGAGGGTGTGGTCAGGGAACTGCTGCCGAACACAATGTTCAGAGTGGAACTCGAAAATAAACACATGGTCATCGCTCATATCAGCGGCAAAATGCGCCTGAATTTCATTCGCATTCTGCCCGGTGATTCTGTAACGATGGAAATGTCTCCCTACGACCTCGGCAAAGGCAGAATTGTATTCAGGAAAAAATAAGGATCTGTTAACAAATAAAGTTTACAGATTTTGGCAGGGATTTTGAGATGATTTTTGTTGCAATTGAGAGGAACATAACGAGTTATGCAACGAACAATTACGGCAAAAATGGCTCAAAAGAACACCAAAATGTAAAGGTTCTTTTTTAACGGCTCCTAAGCCGTTCTGTCCGGCCTGATATTTTTTCCTCCCGCTGCGGCATATTGCAGCCATTCCTCTTTTTAAGCAATGGATGCCATGCGCACTATTCAACCTCCACCGATAATACTGCCGCGATTTCCCGCCAGATTACTGTTCTTTGTTTTGCTTAAATGTTGTAAATAAATAACTTGACAAGTTTACAACGCTTAACAATTTAATGATTATTCCCGTGAACTTCGGGTCTTGAATCCAGTATTCCAAGTCTGTCAACAAAGTCAATCAGCACACACATTGCCGGGGAATAACCGGCTGAAGTGGAGAATTCCCCGGTCCATGGATTCATTTGCTGCATAAACTCAGAAGCTGCCGTTATTGCCTCAACCCATCGGGACATCAAATGCTTTAAGTCTTCATGCTTGCCGTAATATTCAAACCAGCGCGGCGCACGCAACGCGGTAAGCGCCTGGGATGCGCCTCCCCATGAATTCAGCGGCAGATTGTGATCAAACAAAGGGTCATTCAAGGCAATGGAAGGCAATGGATAAGGAGCCCAGAATTCCGCTGGATTTTTAATATGTCTGGCGTAAATGCGTTCGAACATCGTTTGATCAACGACATGCTCCCCCAGCACTCTGGTAAGAACGTCTCCGGTAATTCTTACAAAATCACCATCAGCATCAACATCGTAGAAGCACTCGGCTTCACGGTCGTAACAATAGCGGATAATAAGCTGACGCAATATTTCCGCTTTTTCCAGCCATCGGTCTGCTTCCGAATTCCTGCCAAGATGGCGTGCCATTTGGGCGAGAGCAATTCTTCCGCCATATACAGAAGCGGATAAATCCGGAGATAAATACGGCAGCTTGCCCGCGTCAGGGCAGACTGCGGCATCTTCGCCAGGACACTTCCTCGGCAACCCTTTGAATCTCGGACTGTTATCATGTCCGGTATCAAATTCACAAAACGCCTCGCAAAGACCGGTTCCGCGCGTATTCCGATGCAACACCAGCCATTCATCCCACCTGGCACAGGAATTATAGGCCTGCGCCAGAAAAGCATCGCTACTGGTCAAAACAGCAGTTTCGAGCGCTGTTGCGGCAATTGGAATCACCATCTGAATCTGTGCCGAAAATGTGCGTGTGCCATTCACGCAATAAGGAATGTAACCATCAGCTCTTTGGTTACAAAAAAAGACTTCGTGATTGGCTGTCGCGACTGCCGGTTCAATTCTGCCATAGACAAGACCTTCCAGCGGCCCGCATTCGAGCCAGATGCCGTGATAGTCGCCGCCCTCAGTCAGAACCGGCTTGTCGCAGCCAAATATTTTTTTCTTGTTATTCTTTAATCCATGAAGCGCTGCTTCATACTTTTGCTCTATGACAGAAATATTCATGTTGTTCCTTAATCATTTTAATACGTATTTTTAGTTATGTATGGCAAATTATCATTGATAATTAATGAGCTTAGCCCCTGGCTTGGACCACTTTTCTAAAAAGATCGGTGTAAAGACTCTGTATCAATGTAGACTCTTGATTGCTTAATGCAACCCTTCCCATAGACTTCATCCGGGGTTTTGTATTCCAGCGCAGAGTGAATTCTGCAGCTGTTGTAAAAATTGACGTATGACTGTACTCCCATCCGCAGTTGCGTAAGACTTACATACTCCTTGATTTTGATGTCTTCGTATTTCAGTGCCCACCAGAACCGTTCCATTTTAGCGTTATCCAGGCAGCGGCCTTTGCCGTCCATGCTGATGCGGATATTGTGTTCGCGCAATACAGCAATGAATTCACGGCTTGTAAACTGGCCCCTGGTCGGAGTTGAATATCTCCGGCCGCCCGTAGCGGCGCAACGCCATATTTAGCACTTCGATGCAATGGAACGTGTCCATCGTGTTGACCACCGTATAAGCCATCACCTTGCGGCTGAACAGATCGATGATGGCGATCACAAATGCCCGGCATCCATTGACTGCCGTATATGTGATGTCCGTCGCCCATACCTGATTAGGCCGCGAGATCAACACGTCTCTCAGCAGATAAGGAAACTTTTCATGCTCAGGATGCGGCTCCGAAGTATTGAAACGCGGACGGGGATAAACTGTTCGCAATCCAAGTTCCTTGCGCAAAACGCCGGACATGCTTGTGATTGACTTTATATCCCATATTTTGTAACTCCACTGTCATGCGCGGATTCCAGTAAAATGGCATTTTCTCGTACATCTGAATTATCTCCTCTTTAAGTACTTCATCCTTGTAAGAACACTCAATCTTGCGCCGTGGACGATAATAATAACTGGATTTGGGCACATTCAGCAGCGCTAACTGACGGTTCACCGATAACTTCGGATGTGCCTCCTCGATCAGCGTTTTTCTGGCTTCAAGAGGAGATTGTTGTACTTTTTTCGGAGGAAATCATTCTCCACTTCAAGTTGCCCGATTTTGCACATCAATTCATCTTCTGAGTACTTATTTTCCTGTTGCCTTTCCGCTTTCGTCGCAAAAATATCTGCGGAATCTAACAGTAGTTTGCGTTTCCACTGACCAACCAGATTCGGATGAATGTTGTGTTCACTGGCAATCTCGGCGATGCTGCGCATTCCTTGAATGGCTTCCAGCGCTACCCGGCTTTTGAATTTGCTGTCATAATTCTTTTTCATTCTTCTTGACTCCTTATTTTTAGTTTTAAATTAAGAGTCTTTTACACTTATGCAAGTTGTCCAGCTTTCGGGGATAAGCGCAAAATCTCACGGGAAATGCTTCAGTTATTACGACGACTCAAATCGTTCTCATAATTTTACAGGCGCGACGCCGTAGCTGTAGAGCCGTAGCTCAATCCATTTTTCATGTATCGTTCCAATAGATCTTATTTGTGCCGCTTTGCTTTGTTGATAGCGTCTGCAACACTAATGAAACATACCTTTTAAAAAAAATGCAATAATATGTTTATTACAAACGCTTTACCATTCTCTGCATTGACAAATTTACTATATATGTAAAGAGTTTCTTTTTTTTAGGGCATGGTATTGAATAGATTTGGTAAAGGTTAAACTTAGCTTTGATGGAAAGAGGAGTCAGAATGGGAACCGGAAAATCAGAAGATAGCTCCAGCGGAGCGACATATTAATAGCTTAAAGAATTCATAAAATAGTTTTCAGCTCCAGCGGAGCGACATATTAATAGCAGGAGTCGGACGATTGTCCGCTTGGTTATGCTGGCCGCATGGGCAAAACAGCCCCTGCTCAAGAGTTATCCAAAGTGTCGGAATGGTTATGAAAAATGAAAAGCATTATGCTCAACGACTATCCAAAGTGTCGGAATGAGGAAGCCCGCGAATGCGGGAGTGAAAAGTGGAAAGCGAGAAAAGCAAGAAAAGTTGTGAACGCTGGAAATGCAGAACGAGGGGCCAGAATGTCCGCAATGATTGTAAAACTGAAATGCCTTATGCTCAACGACACTCCAAAGTGTCGGAGTGGGGGAAGCCCGCAAATGCGGGAGTGAAAAGTGGAAAGCGAGAAAAGCGAGAAAAGTTGTGAACGCTGGAAATGCATTCTGTTCAAGGACTCTCTAAAGTGTCGGAATGGTTTATGAAAACTGGAACGCGTTGTGCGGAACTGCTGTCCAAAATGGCAGAGTGGACTGTCCAAAATGGTTTTGGAGAATCGGACCCTCTCTCGCAGAGCGAGAGCGCTACACCGGAAAACATCCTGTAAAAGCGGTGTCCGGAATGTCCAAAATGTTGTTTGAAAATCTTAAAAGCGTTGTGCTCAACGACTCTCCAAAGTGTCGGAATGGGCTGTCCAGAATGGGTTTGGTGTAGTGCCGTCCGTCGCGGACGGGGCTGTCTCCCGCGACTGCGGGATACGAGATGGGTGTCCAGAATGTTTGTAAATCTGAAAAGCATTGTGCTCAAGCACTATCTAAACTATCGGAGTGTTCAAATGTATAAAAATGGATTTCTCTGTGTCTTTGTGTCTCTGTGGTTACTAAGGCTTATACGGGTTCAGCCCGGTCAGTCCGCGAATCACCACGGAGGCGCAAACACAGCCGAAGATGGCGGGCATATAGGAAATTGTGCCGACGGTGGAACGGAAATTGCCGTCTTCCAGGTTTCCAGCCGGCATGATGGCGTCGTCATCCACGTCCTCCGGCGAAAACACCGCCTTAAACCCGGATTTGACGCCGAACCGGTTCAGTCTTTTGCGCACAGCTTTCGCCAGCCGGCAATTGAACGTTTTGGAAATATCGGCGACCTTGACCATGGACGGATCGCATTTGCCGCCCGCCCCCATCGAACTTACCAGCGGGAAGCCGCGCTCAAGGGTTTTCATGATAAGGAAAGTCTTGGGCGACAGCGAATCAATCGCATCCACGACATAATCGTATTCGGACTTCAGCAACTCGTCAGTTTCATCATCATGAATGAACTTGTAGAGGCTGGTGATTTCCGCTTCCGGGTTGATCGCGGCAAGCCGCGCATGCATGATTCCGGCCTTACTCTGCCCTTCGGTATTGACCGTGGCGGGAAGCTGCCGGTTGCGGTTGGATTCCTCGACCACATCGCCGTCAACAATGGTCATTCTGCCCGCCCCGGCACGGCAGATCAGCTCGGCGACATACGCGCCGACGCCGCCCAGGCCGACGACCAGCACATGCGACTGTCTGAGTTTGGCAAGCCCGTCCCCGCCGATCAGCATGGCAGTGCGCCGCTGCCATGAAGGAAATTCATCAATATTACCGGTCATTTGTTTTCCTGAAAATGTTTTGAAAGTTATGATTCATTATCTCCAGCAGCGCGGCTTCATCAATCTTCAGGATGGCGGCGGCTGTTCCATATATGCTTTTAATATCATCCGGACTGTCATCGGTTTCAAGGCACAAACGCTCCGGCGGCACGGCTTTCAGCAATGATTCTTTCACATTCCTCCCGCGCATTGCCGGAGCCCCGAATGAAATAAAGCAGCCGTGACTGAGCAGTTGTTCAAGCTGCCGGATGTTGCTGTTGAATCCGTGAATCATCCAGGGCACGGCGCCGGCCGACTGTTTTTTTATTTGCAGCAGCTCGGGATAACACCGGACGCAATGAATTATCAGCGGCAGCGAATGTCTTTCAGCAAGCTCGACATGTCGGCGAAAAACCTGCATCTGCAGTTCCAGTTCAGGTCCGTTCAGTCTGTCCAGCCCGGTCTCCCCGATTGCGCAAAGTTTCCCCGAAGCCGCATGGACAGTCAGGGCGGACAGGCATTTTTCAATCTCTTCAGCGGATAATTTACCGAGGCTCCAGGGATGAATCCCGCAGGCGGCAAACTGCTCCGGCGGTATCGCCGGAAACGGTGCATCCGGCTCAAAGCAGACAACCGCCGCCATGTCCGGCGATGTTTCAGGCTGATGCGCATGAAAATTAAGATATTTCAACTTCAGTGTCCCCTTGTCTGCCTGAGAGCACCTCACCCATTTTCTCGCTGAGCCTGGTCAGCGAAAACGGCTTTTTGATAAAACCGTCAGCTCCGATTGCCAGCGCCCGCTGCACTCTGGCGTCATTGATGTAGCCGGATGTCATAAGCGCCTTGACGGCAGGATTGATCTCTTTCAGTTTCTGATACGTCTCCAGACCGGAAATGCCGGGCATGGCCATATCCAGCAGTACCGCTTTGATTTCCTGCTGACGCGATTTGTACAGTTCGCATCCGGCGGTGCCGTCGACGGCGCAGATGGTGTCATAGCCGGCAGCTTCCAGCATTTTTGACGCGGTGATCCTGATTGCCTCCTCGTCGTCAATAATCAAAATCAGGCCTGTGCCGAACGCCAGTTCCCCATGTGTTTTTTCCTGGATCAAAATCTCATCATCCTGTTTCAGTTCCGGCAGTCCGATAGTGAAGGTACTGCCCTCGCCGGGTTCAGACTGCACCTCGACGTAGCCGTTATGCCGGTCCATGATGCTGTAAACCATCGCCAGGCCGAGACCGGTACCCCTGCCCTTGCTTTTGGTGGTGAAAAACGGATCGAATATTTTCGGCTGAATTTCGCGCGGAATTCCGATCCCGGTATCTTTGAATGCGATTTCCCAGTAAGGTTCCGCATCGTCTGTTTGAACATTTTCTTCAGCATTCTCTTCGGGCAGTTTTGCCGGCCGGCGCGAAACCCGCTTTATCGAGATGTCGATGGTACCGCCGCGGACATCCTCTTCGCCAAGCATTAATGTCATCGCATGTTCCGCATTAATCAGGAGATTAAGCATGACCTGCTCAATCTGGGTCTGGTCGGCTTTGACCATGGCGCTGGATGCCGGCATAAAAGTATTAATAGTCACACTTTTGTCAAAAGTGCTGCGGCATATTTCCAAAACATTGAGCAGCGCCTGTTTAAGATCAACCGGGTTGAAGGTAAGCTGGCTCTTGCGCGAAAGCGTCAGCAGTTGCTCGACCATGCTGGAGGCGCGGGTGGTGGAACGTTCCGCGATGGCGGTGAATTCTTTGATTTCTCCTATTGCCGACGGACTGTTTTTCAGGTAGTAATTTACCATGGAGATTGCACCCTTGATACCGCCGAGCACGTTGTTGAAATCGTGGGCCAGGCCGCCGGCCAGCGTACCCACGGTTTCCATTTTCTGGGCCTGCACAAGCTGCTCGCCTTTTTTAATCAGCTCAGTAACGTCTTCCAGAATAATAACCGCCCCCGGATTTTCACTTGCGGGCAGCGGATTGATTGAAATATTGAAGTAAAGCTCATGCTCCTGAATGATGCTTTCACGGTAAAGCTCCAGGAATTTACCGGATTTCGCGGCTTCCTCGATCTGAGTGCGGTAATTGTTCAGGAACGGCGCGACATCCCAGAGCTTGCTGCCGATGGCGAAGGCCGCCTTGATGCCGGTGTATTGCTCCATCGGACGGTTCCACTGGGTGACAATGCCGTTTTCATTGACGGCGGCCAGCAGCAGTTTGATTGAGTCCAGTACCTGATTCAGGTAATTGCGGGTGGTGCGCAGTTCCCGTTCAACCCGTTTGCGGTCAGTCAAATCGTTAAATATCAGCAGATTCCTGTTGCCAATCAGTTTATGGCGCACTTCTATTTCCAGCGTTTCGCCGTTCTTGCAGGTGACCTTGAATGTTTCTCCGCCGAACCGGTCCCCGGTAACATGGCCGACCCACAGGCTGATCACTTTTTTCCGGTAACTTTCATCCGGCATGGCCAAGTTGAACCAGTCGTCAAAAGTTGTCATGTCCTTTTCGGAATAGCCGAACATCCGGCTGAACATGTTGTTGACCGAATAGGTTTTATCGGGGTTGATCACCGCCATCGGCAGCGGGGAGTTCTCGATCAGTTCACGGAATTCCATTTCCTTGTTTCGCCGCTCACCGATTTCCGCCTGCAAATCAGCCATTGAGTTCTGGATTTTTGCCGCCATGTCGTCAAATGCGCGCCCCATGATGCCGACTTCATCGTCGGGGTACTTGCGGCGGTCATGTTCGGGGAATTTACCGGCAGCCATATTCTCCGCCGAATCAGCCAGTTTACTAAGCGGCGCCAGCGCTTTTTGAATCAGCCAGTAGAGCAGCGCCACTGAGGCCAGCATGCAGCCGAGCACCGCGATAATCTGCCGCAAACTGGATGCGGATACGCCGGCATAATAGTCAACATCCGCCGGCAGCGAATAGCACACCAGCCAGCGCCACGGCTTGAACGCCTGATAAAAAACTATTTTCTCTCCATACGGTTCGTTTAACCGGATTTCCCCCTCGCCGGTTTTCAGCAACTTTTCAACCGCCACTTTGTCCCAGGTGAACAAGGCTCCGGCAGGCAGAGTCGGATGTACAATATATCTGGAGTCAGCAGAAACAATAAAAGGAAATTTCGCGAAATCGGCGCTGGTCTGGTAGTTGCTCTTTACCTGCTCGATTACTTTTTCCTGCGCTTCCTTGGGGGATTTATAGATCTTTTCAAAAAACAGATTGTCCTGCTCACTGAGAGTATTCATCAGGAGTTTGATTTTTTCCCGGCACACTTCCGCGTTGAGCGAGGCAACTTCCTGCCGGTAGGCGCGGGTTCCGGTCCAAAGCAGAAGATATGAGAATACCGCCAGCAGGATAATGAAGAATCCCGAAAGTTTAGTCTGTATTTTCATCTGCGGTATTGATTCCTTACATTGCTTCTTCCTGTGAAAAATCGTATATTTCCCAACCGGAGAAAATCATTTAAGTTTATCAATAGCCGTTATCATCTTCAATGCAAATTATTTTCATCTTGCGCATCCAAAAAAATCGTACTTTATTCAATCCGCCAATGCCGTTGACGATTATTCGGATTGCTTGCGGCAAACGGATTCAGCCGGGGTGTTTCACGAAGCTGCCCGGCGGGAGACTGCCGCTTTGTATAACCCGGCAACGTTTGCAGCGGCGGAAAACAGATTCTGCCGTGTTGCGCCGATGGCTTCCTGAAGTGTACAAGGCCCGGTGGCAATACTGAACGCTCCGGCAAACAGTCCGCGGAACACTTCCGCGCCGCCAGACACCGCGCCCGAAAGGAGTACCGCCGGAACTCCTGCCCTTTGCGCTGCTTCCGCAACGACCGCGCAGAGTTTCCCGTTCGCTGTCTGCGAATCGGAACAGCCTTCGCCGGTAATAAGCAGATCAGCCCCTTTTAAATGGCTCTCCAGTCCGGTAATCCCGATCATCAGCGCCGCGCCGGAGACCATTTGCGCTTTTGCAAACACCCGCAGCGCAAACCCCATTCCTCCAGCCGCGCCATCGCCGGGATTATCGAATCCGGAACAAAGACCGGACTGTTTCAAGACTTCCGCGTAGTGCGCCAGATTACGCTCCAGCAGTTCCACCATTTCCGGAGTGGCGCCTTTCTGAGGGCCGAAGATTCTCGCCGCGCCATTCGCGCCGAGCAACGGATTGGTGACATCGCAGGCGACTTTGATCCGGCAGGTCTTGAGCAAAGGCTCGACCGTGGAGCAATCAATCCTGCTGATTCTGCCCAACTCCCCGCCTCCGATTCCCGGCGGCAGCTCCCTGCCGTCAACGTCAAAAAAACGGAACCCGAGTGCCTGGGCCATGCCCGCGCCGCCATCAACAGTGGCGCTTCCGCCGATGCCGATAATTATCTCCTGAATCCCTTTGCGAAGAACACCCCGGATTATTTCACCGGTTCCGTATGTGGAAGTTTTTAATGGATTGAGTTGCTCCGCCGTCAAAAGTTCAATTCCGCTGGCGGATGCCATCTCCATAATTGCACAAGACTTCCCGCCGGACAGTCCGTAACAGGCGTTTACCGGTGTTCCGAGCGGCCCGGCAACAATAATTTGCTCTAAGCTCCCGCCAGTTGAAATAACCGCGGCCTCCGCCGTGCCTTCGCCGCCGTCAGCCATTGGAACAGATATTATTTCGGCATCCGGCATTACAGACCTGATCCCCGCCTCAATCGCGATACAGACTTCCGGACTGCGCAAACTGCCTTTGAACGAATCAGGAGCAATAATGACCTTCATAATTTCTCTATATTTAAAGTATAATTTATTTATCAATAATCCGCTAATATTAGCTTCATTTCCTGTTTTTGCCAGATTTTTTAGCTTTTTATCAAAAAAAATACTTTTTTTGATTTTCGTGCTTGAATATTTGCTTTGAAGCTTTCTATTATAGGCTCTCGAATGTTAAATCATTCGGAAACTAAATGGTGGCGGGATAGCTCAGTCGGTAGAGCAGAGGACTGAAAATCCTCGTGTCCCCAGTTCGATTCTGGGTCCTGCCACCACTTTTTTTTGATACCCGCCCAAGTCACAAACTCCAGTAGGGTAAAAAAACTCATCCGATGAAAATGACGACGCTTTAAAAGCTTTCCGTCATTTCGCAAGTCAAATATTCCAAGGAATTTTTCTCGTAACAGGCAAATTTATCAAGCAGTTTTGTGATTTGGCATGATTTTTTTGCTTCAATTTGCATGACCATACAATAATAGTCCAGCCGGATCTAACCGGAATGAATAAAGAAGATAGTCGAAAATCAGTTACGCCGCTTGACGGTAGTAATACTTCAGCAGTCCGCCAAGTCGCTCTCTGGTTTTGATCTTTCCAGAGACATTCCCGACTTCTGCTGCCGGGAATGGAATGGTATTGTTTAAGCCTTGATGATTTCGTTCCTGATGAAAATGACTGACATACTCGTTCAGCGTATACTGTAAAGGCTTTTTTGCCAAATAGTACCTGTTTATCAAGAACTTCAACTTTTACCGATTTTACCCAGCGCTCCGCGAAAGCATTCAAATTTGAGGACATTGCTGGAAATTTTAAGGTTTGGATTCCGGCAGTATTCATGATCGTATCAACCTGAGCAGTATATTTTGTGTCACGATCATGAATCAGATATTTTGCATCGCGAAGTTCGCCATCCCAGCCGGTTAAGCTTCTGGCGACCTGCGCCATTCATTCCCCATTGGGATGGTCGGTAATTCATCTTTCTGGTTTTAACTTGAATAAAGAACAGCACATAGTAGGTCACGAGTCCGAATGGAGTCCAAACTTCAGCAGTAAAAAAGTCGGTAGCCCAAATTACATCTTTATGGATTCTTATGAATTCGGACTATGTCATGCCGCATTTCAGTCTTTCTCCTGATAGGTTCAAGCCATTACGCCGCATGATATTCGCAACTGTCGTTCCGGAAACATCATACCCAAGGTTTTTGATTGCTCCGGCAATCCGGTCATATCCTCAAGTTTTATTTTCTCCAGAGAATTTCATCACAAGTTGCTCAATTTCAACATCAACTTTAGGCCGACCAACCTTTCGCTTAACTTTTGATGAATCAAATTTTTGAGCAATCAGTTTTTTATGCCAGAGCAAAATAGTTTCAGGTCTGACAATGGTCACAAATTCAATATCTGAGCCAGAAGCAGCTTCGCTGCTTTCCAGAAATCTGTTTTCAAACTATTCCCCTTCCCTATTTCAGCAAAAAGGCGAAAATATAAGCGCTGATAGTAGAAATCAATAAAAACTTTACCTTTTTAACTCAAATTTACCATTGATCGAGTTTTTTACCCCAGGGGGGGGATTTTGTTCCAAAGCGACGGACGGATTATCTTTTCATCAAGCAGCGGTATTGATGCTTTAATTTTCTGCTGCAATGCTGCCGACAGAGGGCCTTTTTCGATTAACTGTAGATTATGCTTGAACTGTTCAATATTGTCCACTCCGGTCAAAACACTTGTTATTGCCGGATTGCTCAAAACGAACCTCATACAGAGTTCGGACATATCCATTCCCGCGTCAGCGGCCAGGCATGCCAGTTTGCAACGAATGGGAATGACTTCATGCAATGATTCTCTTATTTTGTCTTCCGGCATCAGCAGCAAACCCTGGAGGTATACACTCCGGGCGAACACCACAATCCCGTTTTTCTGAGCCAACGAAAAGAACGCGTCAAACCGTTTGTCCAGGATATTGTAAGGCAGTTGAACATATTTGATGCCTGCTGCAATCGCATCATTGCAATATTGATTGGTGTCCAGCGAAATTCCGGCCCCGCCAATCAACCCTTTCCGTTCCAGGCTTTGCAGAATTCCAATATATTTGATGTCCTGTTCAACATGGAACAGGCAGGCTGTAAGACGTTTGATACCCAGCCGGGCCAGTGAATTTTCCACACTTTCAACGATAAAACGCTCCGCGGCGCTTTCGGAAAGATTCTGTTGACTTATGCCTGGAACTTTGCTGATGACCTCCATTTTGTCTTTGAGGTTCAATTCCGCCAGAGCACGGCCCAGCACTGCTTCGCTGTCGCCGTAACCGGCGGCGGTATCCAGACAGTTCACTCCGCTTTCGTATGCAGCCTGAATAATATCCCTGGCGTTTTCATAGGACGGCTTGCCGGCGGTATTCGCGATGCCGTAATTGAGCCCGAATTGAACAGTTCCCAGCATGAGTTTTGAAAAATCCATAATTATATTCCTTAAATGCTATTTTGCCGTATAACCGCCGTCTACCGGGATATTGGTACCGGTAAGATACGCCGAGGCATCGGAAGCCAGAAAAACAATGATCCCTTTCAAGTCAGTATCGTTGGCCATCCGTCCGAGCTGGGTTCTGGCGCTGTAATTCTTAACGAATTGCTCCGGCTGGGTTGACTCTTGTAACCCTCCCGGCGACACGCAGTTGACCCTGACATTGTAATGGCCGAGAATGCTGGCCGCCCAGCGGGTAAAATTGATCATGCCGCCCTTTTCGTAAAAGTAAATTGGTGATGGATTGGGATTCATGTCCGTTCCAGCGTAATTCGCCATTTCAATCCCGACCATTCCCATCATCGAACCGATGTTAATGATCGAGCCGCTCTGCTGTTTCTTCATTTCTTCGGCAAAAAGCCTGGTGATCGTGAACAGCGCGGATGCATTGATATGCAAGCTGCGGTCAAATTCCGCCAGCGGATAATCCCATCCGTTCATGGCGGAACGGATGACCGCGTTATTGACCAGCACATCAATTCTGCCGCAACGCCGCATAAGTTCTTCATGCAGCGCGAAAATTGATTTTTCATCTTCTAGGTCGAGTCGCAGCGCAGTGACTTCGTATCCTCTGGCGCGTTCTTCCGCCGCGACTTTTTCCAGCGCTTCGAGATTGCGTGACGCGATATAAGTTTCGGCTCCGGCCTCCGCCAGCGCCGCCACGATCTGACGGCCATATTTACCTGCTCCGCCGGTCAGCAGCGCTACTTTGCCCTTCAATGAGAAACTTGCCAGTACATCCATGTCCGTATGCTCCTATTTGGCGTAAATGCTTCTAGTTGACTGAACGTCTATTCCGGCGACGGTATTGACGATTTCGGCGTATGCCGCCGTCAACGCACAGACATCAGCTCCGATGTTGATAAAACGGTATCCCATATCAACCAGTTCCTTGTAGTTTGCCAGACTGCCCACGGTTCCAGCGATTTTGCCGTGCTTAATGGCGGTCTCCGCAATCCGCTTTCTGGTTTCAGCAACCAGCGGGTTGGCAAAGTTGCCGGGATCGCCGATGGAATGGGTGAAATCGCCCGGTCCGAAAAACAGCATGTCATAACCATCCAGCGCGGCGATGGCCTCCAGTTCGTTCAGCGGTTCCGGGTCTTCAATCTGCAATATCACAAACCGTTCCCGGTTGGCTTGCTCCAGATAATCTTTCAGCGGCACCTGGCAATATTTGCCGTCAGCGTTGCCGCCGTCCAGCGGCCGCCGCCCGACGGGATGAAAGCGGGTGGTTTTAACGATATCTTTCGCCTCCTGCAAACTCATCACATGCGGGATCATAATTCCAGTGGCGTCCAGTTCCAGCGGGCGGATGTAATCGCTGTAGCCGCACTTGGGAACCCGGCACACCAGATCGCAATCGTACGCCTTTGCCGCCAGAATCTGTTCCTGAATAACGCGGTAATCATTGCCGACATGCTCCTGGCAGGTCCATACGCAATCGACCCCGCTCATGGCGGCAATTTCAACGGCCCTGGGATCGGACAGGTTCATTTTGGTACAGAGCGCTACTTTGCCGTTGCGAAGTTTTTTCAGTACACGGCTGGAACGCATTTTGAATTCTTTATTCATTTATCAAATTCCTTTAAATTGATGATACGATGATGGTTGTTCCTGCTTTCGATGCCGCCGATGATCAATCGCATCAGTTCATCGGTTTCGCTGAACGGAAACGGATATTTTCCGGAACGCAGAAAATCGACGAATGCCTGAAGCTGCGCTTTGAAGGCATAAAATGTATCATTCGACGTGATTGTAAGATTGCCGGTAGTGCCGGAAAGGCGCAGCGCCCCGCCATACTGGACGTCCTTGATGCAGGCAATGACAATATCAATTCCCCTGCGGTGGGTCATGTGGACGATGTTGCGTTCGGCGGTGCCGGTGTTCTGGATGGTTTCGAAGCCCGGCCCGACAATCGGATAGATCGCTTCCAGCGCATGAATGCCGTATGTTTCCCATTTCTTCGCCATCGGCATGGAAATGAAACGCAGTTCTCCCAACTCTTCAGTACGCAAATGATACGGTTTGAACTCTTTAACATAGCGCATGCAGCTCGATGACATGATCGGACGCTTTTCATCCACCTGTTTGCGGAAATATTCCAGATCATGACGGTTATCGCAGAGCGGTTTGTCAATAAATACCGGAAGTCCGGCATTGATAAACGGCCTGCACCGCTCAACATGTTCGCTGCCAATATCAGTAGCGATGATTACTGCGTCAACATTGCCTATCATTGCTTCAGGCTTATCGACAACATTGGGTATCAGCGAACATTTCGCCACATGTTCCGCGTCCTGACGGCGATTACAGAAAATGTGTGTGACATTCGCCCCGGTTATCCGTAATGTATCCGGGTTCTCCTTATTCAGGTAGACGGGGATGCCGGCGAACGGGCATTCATTAGTCATGACTTCGCGGTTGTAACCATTGAAAATGGCACTCCAGGAATACGGGTGTCCATTGCCTTCCGTCATTCCGATCACCCCCAGCCGGATTGCTTCAGCATTTCTTAATGATATTTCAGACATTTCATCTGACCCCACAATAATTAATATTATTAATATCAATTATTTTAATCCACGCCGCCATTAATGTCAAGAGCTATTACGTATTAATATTATTAAATTTAAAATTCATGTTTTTAAATTTGCATTATTGCGCAGTGGAATCATATTGTTAGAAAAATAGAGCAGGAAAATGATTGAACATTTAGAAAACGATACGCTGACCAGACAAACGATACAGAACATTCTTAATTACATCAAAGACAACGCCTTGAAGTCCGGCGACTTTCTGCCGCCGGAACTGGAAATGGTAAAAGAGTTCAAGGTGTCCAGGGTGATTATTCGCGAGGCATTCAGTTATTTGAAAGGACTAGGAATGATTACATCGCGGCGCGGCAGCGGGTTCAAGATCGCGCAAGTCGATCTTGTCCGGGTCATGCGGCAGGTGCTGGAGCAGCTTTCATATTTCAGTTCGTCAGAACTCAAGGAACTGTTTTCACTGCGGCGGATAATGGAGATCGGCGCGGTTTACGAAGCAGTCCACAACGCGTCGGCGGAAGACCTCGCAGAAATTGCGGCGGCAGCGGACAATCTCGACCGCGCAGTAGACAACCCTGACAGCACAATGAAAGATTTCGGCCAGGCGGAACTGCGTTTTCACCGCGCGATCATGAAACCGGCCAACTGCCGGATGCTGGATGTAATCAATGCGGCACTCGATAAATATTTCATGTCCGGCGATAATATTTCCCCGTCGCCGATTGTAAATGTCGCCACCTTGAGGGACAACAACTGTCAGCATCGTTTGATTGCGCTGGCATTCCAGACCCGCAATCCGGATGTGGCGCTGCTGGCCCTGAACCGCCATCTGTCTCCGGTCCGGATAGACTGACAAAAGGCCATTGCAGTTTATGAATTGGCTTATTTCACCGAATCGCGGATAATTAACGACACTTGAGTTTTCAGTTGAATCGTATCCATCCGGTTGTCCGGATTTTCAATCCGTTCGAGCAGCAATTCAGCGGCCCGCTGTCCCATGTGGGAACTGGCCTGACGGACGCTGTCGAGGCGGGGGGATACGTGTTCACATAATTCGCTGTCATCGAAACCGACTATTGCAACATCCTTAGGAATTCGTTTCCCGGCCTGGGTCAAAAGATTCATCGTCCTGATCGCCGTGCCGTCGTTAATACCGAAAATGCCATCGACATCTTTCAGTCTATTGACCACTTCAGCGCTGGACTCTTTTTCGTTAAGCGTCATATTACGCAGCGATATAATTTTATCGGAATTGACCGTAACTCCTGCGGCGTTCATGGTCTCACAAAAACCGCGGACGCGGTCTCTGACCGAACTGCTGCCGTCGAAAGGATCAGACATAACCGCCACGTTCTTACGGTTTGCGGAAAGCAGGCGTTCCGCCGCAAGCGCCCCGCCGCGGTAATTATCGGCGCTGACCGAGTCCAGATAACCGGCGCCTTTGCCATTATTATTAAAACACAAAACCGGAACATTCAATTGTTGCAGTTTGCTCCATATCGGAGAATCTTCGCTGGCGCATGAATCAACGATGATTCCCGCCATTCCCTGGGATACCAGCTTATTAATCAGCGCCAGTTCCTCCTTGTCGCGAACTTCCCCCGAAGTATTAGGCGTGGGTTCAACGCTGACAGGAAAGTAACCATGTTCAAGAATAACTTTACGCATACTTATAAACGCATCAGTCATAAAATTGCCTGTACGCTGTGCGACATATGGCAACAGGACTCCGACAAATTTACTGGTTGGATGCAACTGTTCGGTTACGTAAGTGCCGGAACCGACCCGGCTGGTCAGCCGCCCTTCACTCGCGAGCATTGACACCGCCCGCTGAATGGTAGGAATACTGGCCCCGTATTCTTGAGCCAGCGCACGAAATGACGGCAGCCGCTGTCCTGCTCTAATCCGGTTTTTATTGATGCTGTCAAGTATTTTCGGTTTGACTTCTTCACAAGTAACCATCTTTTTTGCCATATAAAGCCTCCGGCATAATCTAACAGTGTAATGAACAATTGTCAAGGACAATTAGATTGTTGTACAGAGGCGCTTTGTTACAGTTATCTGGAGCTCACAGGACATCGCCGAATTGAAGGTTAGTAGGCTTTTCCGGAGCATGGCTGCCGCCGTATAATGACTGACCAGTGCCGATTGATCCGCTTGGCCAGCGGATCAAATCATCCCTGGTCATTGTTTTGGCGGAACCATCCAGCATCCACGCATTGGCAGTATTTCCGGGGTGACGCATATGAATAGTGCGGGTGGCAGTAGCAGGGCTCAGATCAAACCCGGCAAACTGGTCGCCGGTGGAGCCGCCGGCGACAGCAACCGAGTCAATCAGCGCATAATTTTTACTCGGGCTTTTCGGCCAGTATTGTACAACTCCGGCGACAAGCCGGTGTTTCCACCACTCTTCGGGACGCCGCTGAATGTATGTCGTTTGATTGAGCTGCAATCCGCCATAACATCTGCTAATCTGAAACGTGTTCATCTTCATTGGGATCGGGCAGCGGAATGCATTCAGATTATCAAGATAGTTTCCCGCCTTAATCGTTTTGCCGGAATTACGCCAAGGCCCGACAAATGAATCCCAGGTGTTGTACATCGTCCCTCCCCCCGTAACCGGCGAGGTTAAATCCGGCTGATTGAGCGGCATGAAACCATAAAAATCATTGCCGTAGAGAATCCATCCGGTTCCGCATTGCTTGAGATTGCTGATACATTTGATAGATTTGGATTTTTCGCGGGCTTTATTCAGCGCCGGCAGCAGCATCGAAGCCAAAATGGCGATGATCGCGATCACAATGAGGAGTTCAATCAATGTAAAATTACGCTTCATCATAGCAATCTCCTTTTAATATTGTAAATTTTATTCTGACACACTATAATTACCAATCTAGAATGATTTCACAGCAACTAATATGTGACATATAATTGCAACAGTCCGTAAACATGCCTATCTATGTCCCGTATCCGTCAACTATTTCATTCTACCTGATTCATCCACATTGTCTTTGGTATTGTTTAAAGAGTATAATACAATTACAAGCAAATGTCAAGTGCAAATCTAGAAAAAACAAAAATATCTCAAAAAAAGGCAATACACTCCTGAAATGAGTAATTATTTATTAATATACGATAGCGAATAAAGCTATATTCTCGCAAGGCAAAGATACCCGCCAGTACATTAATTCACTAAAACATTCTTTCATTTTTACAAAATAGATTTGACATTTAACTAAATGTATTGTATACTTACAGCAACATCATTAAAGAAAAAATTTAAAAGGCACATGGCTTATGAAATTTTCCGGTTTTTTTATGATTTTACTTATATTACTCTTATCGAGTAATCTTCCGGCGCGGAATATTTATGTCAATAATTCAAATGGTAATGACACTAATGACGGAGATTCAGAAAATACAGCGCTTCTAACCATTGCCAAGGCGCAAACACTGCTCAGCGCCGGCGATACTATCCACCTGTGCAACACCGGTACTGTTTACCGCGAAGTTTTCGGTTTTTCCGAACTGATTGGAAAGGCAGAAGCCTATATTACGATTGACGGTCATGGCGCTACGGTTTCAGGTTCGGATAAAGTTATCGATGCCGAATGGCGGATGGTTGCACCGGGACTGTACAAAAACGACACCATTTATGATAAGTTTAAATTTAATAAAGAGATCATCTGGCGCTTCTTTTTCGTTTTTGACGGCAGAATGAATCGCATGGGGACTTGCATGAAAGGTAAATCACTCCCGCTCAAAGCGCCGCAAGACCTGCAGGATAAGGAATGGACTTTTGTCACTGCGGAGAAGGCCTTTTATATCAAAATCGACCCGGCGAAGAAACTGGCGGACTACAACATTGAAATTCCGGTGCGTTCCAATGGAGTATCAATCCACAACGCTACCGACTATCTGACAGTCAGAAATCTGATTGCCACCCATGTCTACAACGATGGCTACGGCTTGAGCGGCGATGGTAAAAATATTCTGCTGGAGAATATCCAGTCCATCGATTGCGGCGACGACGGCATCAGTGCGCATGCTAATTCCGGAGCAAAAATCAATGGGTTTTATTCCAGCGGCAACGGTACAGGCATCTGTGACACCGGCAACAGCCAGACGCATTATGAAGACGTTTTGATCGAGAATATCGTCGGAGTAGACCTCTATTTCTTACTGGAAAAAACAGGCAAAGCTGTACATAGTATTAAGAACAGCGTTATTATCGCCAATGGCAATAAGCAATTGATTATTGAAAGCGGCAAACCGGATAGTGAACAAACGGTAGAAATGGACAATGTTCTTTTTGCCGGCCGGAAAGGCGGCGATACTATCGCGCGTCTGTATTCCAATTCGATAGTCAATATTCGAAACTCAACGTTCTTAGACCTGGACTGGTCGGTAAATAATCTGAAAATAAATATGACAAACTGTATCTTCTCGGATTGCGGTAACGGCATGGTTTGCAAAGATGGCAGTTTCGGTGCCGCCAGCTCCAATTATTATGGATTCCGGTTCCCGCGGATTGGTAAAACCTCCTTTAAATCAATGGATGAATATGCGTCCTTCACCGGCGATAAAACTTCCGTCTCCGGCAAAATTGAAGATGCGCCCAAAACTATTGGTTTTAGCATCGATAAATTAAGCTGTGATAATTTAAAGTCAAAAGCTAAAAGTGTTTTAAATAAATATAAGGAATAAGCAGGATGAAGAAATTTTTATTTGCTCTGGCGCTGAGTCTTTGCATTTATGATATGAATGCGGAATCCAAAGATGAATACAGCAATGCCTTTATCAGCAGCGGCGATAATCACTTTTTAGGCAACTCTCTGGCCATGGACTCCGAGAAATCATTGTATGACGGACTTGAAATGCTCCAAAGCGTCTTTGGTACCAGAATTCTCTATTGGCGGGGAATGCAGGAGGCCGCCTGGGCATATAAAACGATGGGCCGTGAAGACAACTTCCGCATGAACACTTTCCTCAAATGGTCACGCCACCTGATCAACGAAGAAAAGCTGGAACCGATGATTGTCCGCAATGCCAAAAAACTTGGAATGGAAGTCTGGGGAGTTTCAACACTCGGAGACTGGGGGTCCACTGCCGACACTCCCTGCTTTAACGATTATCCCTTCTCCAATGAGTCCATGCTCCGCGTCGAGCATCCGGAATGGGTGCCGGTTGATAAGTACGGCAAGCGCCGCCAGGGCGGAACAATTGAATTCGCCTATCCGGAAGCGCGCAAAGCATTGGTGGATCTGCACATTCAAGTATTCAAAGACGCCGGCTACAGCGGTATGGTGTTCCTGACTTACGTTGAAAACTTCTCTCTAAGATTCGAAGATGAATACGGCTATAGTGAGCCCATCGTGCAAGAGTTCAAAAAACGGTACGGAATTGACATCCGCACCCAGGAATTTACCAAATACGGCAGCAAATACGACTGGCACCGGCTGCGCGGCGAGTACGTTACCGCTTACTTGCGCGAGCTGAAAACCGAACTTAATAAACTTGGCGGCAAACTTGGCGTATTCATGAATCCGGACCGTCCAAATTATCCCATGACCTGGGCCACCCTGCCTCATACGCACCCGACCATCGGCGCAATGTATATGGACTATCAAACCTGGATTAAAGACGGAATTGTCGATAAATTGATTGTTTACGGTGCCAGCGCCCGCCAGAGCCAGTATCGCACCGCCGACGAATTTCTCTGGGCTGCCAGAGGAACCAGTACCACTGTCGGAGTTATCACCTCCGGGCCGTTTGATCCGGCCTGGGATCCATTCCGTACCAAAAAAGTGGAGATTATCGGAGCGCAAAATAAAGATGAACATTTTCTTGCAAGAGGGCGCATACCTGAACAAACTGTTGATGTGTTAAAGAGAGGAAATAAATTTGAACAGATGCGTTTTCTTTCGCAGGTTATCCTGGGCAAATCCAAGGCAACTGCCGACGATGTCATTCCTTTTGCAAAATCAGAAAATATTGTATTGCGCCGTCTGGCGCTTCACGCACTGGAAGTCATTGGCGACGTCAAGGCGCTGCCGGTAGTGGAAGATGCGCTTTACAGTCCGGAAGTAGGCATCAGAGCCAAAGCAATTTCCGCATTGTCGAAAATACATGACGACCAATCCATTGATAAACTATTTGATTCTATAGACAAATTGGGCAATCATCCGGAATGGGAAATGGCCAGAAGTTATATTCCACGGATGAAACCGTTCCCTAAAGATAAAATCATGGAAGTCGCAAAAAATCACAAGAACAGCGATATCCGCAATGTAGCCTTGAGGATCTTGCAAAGTCACTCCACCCCGGATATGGTTGATTTCTATAGAGAACGGCTTAAGGATCAAGCCAGGTTTGTCAGGTATACGGCGGCGCTTAACCTCGCAAGCATCAGCAACTCCAAGCCGGCGGTGGATCTGCTGCTTGAAGTTTTGAATAACGACTCCGATGCGGCAATAAAAGACCGGGCGGCGATTTCGCTGGGACAGATGATTAAACGCAGCGACCAGGTTGCCACGGCCCGCAAGACAGAAATTCTCGATGCTCTGGAAAAAAATTTCCGCACTTACGGTGACGGAAAAAATCCCGCAGATCTGTTGTGGGGCTACCGTGCCATCGGCGAAGCCTTTCTCTACTGCGGCCAGGACGGTGAGAATGTCTTAGTTAAATTGATGAATAACGGCAGTGATAAGCGGCTGGCAGACTATGCATGGCGAATTCTCGCATATCGCGAAAAGACTGACCATGAAGCCAATCAATTCAATTTGATTACTGAAAAAGAAAATGATCAACTGTTTGCAATGCGCCCGGCAATTCTTAAGGATAATAAAATTGAACGGTTGAATCAAAACTTCGATGACACTGCGCTTTTCAATGAAAAAACTGCGGGAATTACAGGGACAACTCAAAAAATCCAAGCCCGCTGGGGTGCATTTATCCCTGGCAAAGGGGCATGTATTTCAAATGCAAAAGCCAACTCAGGCAAACAGGCGCTATATGTCAGGCGCGGCGGCGGCGACATTCTTGGCTGGCTGGAGAAGGGAATCACGGCAAATGCCGATTTTGAGATAGAAATGATGGTCTATCGCGATAAAGACGGTTCCTTTGCCGTCGGCGCCGGCGCTACGGGAGTCCTGCGAGTTGAAGTTTTAGTCAGCGAGACAGGGGAACTATCGCTCCGTAACTATGCCACATCCAAGTGGGATCGTACCGGTCTCGCCTTCCCGTGCGAAAAATGGGTGAAATTAATAATTATCAGCAACGTCAACAGCAACTCATTAACAGCAGCAATTGAAGTTGATGAAAAATTACAGACCGCAAAATTGAGCATGCCCATCAATGGCAAGGGGCAAATCAATCGTATTTCCATAAGCCCGTCAGGAACTGTCATTGGTATCGGCGCTTATTTTGATGATATCAAATTTATAGAAAAAAGGTAAATTACAACAATGAAGATCACAAATGTAACCACAATTCTGCTGACCGGCCCCTGTACCATGGACCCGTTCATTTCTGAAGCGCGTAAACGCCGCAGCGCCGCCTTTATCAAAATTGAAACAGACAGCGGACTTGAGGGTCTGGGCGAAACTTATGCCGGATATTTTTTCCCGGAAGGGGTTCCGCCAATTGTAGATTTCTTCAAACCGGTTCTGCTTGGACAGGACCCCGAAAAAAGTGACCTGCTCTGGGAACGCATGTATCACTGTGGAAACTTCTGGTGCCGGGTGGGAATGGGCGCTATCGTGCTGGCCGGGATTGAAGCTGCTTTATGGGATTTGCGCGGCAAAATTAATCAACAACCGGTTTATAAACTGCTGGCAGGAAAATGGAATAAAAGATTTCCAATGGCGGAAGATTTCGACGGACACGAAAAGATGCTGGCTTATGCCACCGGGGGGCCCAGCAATTATCCGCTGGAGACTCTGGCTAAAAAAGTGGAATTCTATCAATCCTGCGGCTTCAGGGGGGTCAAAATAGGCTCCGGATCATTCACCCCGGAAGATGGTTTTGCAATTCTGACTGAACCGCAAGCGGCCGCTGATTTCGAAGCGGAAAAAAGCACTTATCTGAGGCAGCGGTTCGGGCAGGACTTACTGCTGATGTACGACGCGCATATGGGCAACCACCCGACGGCAACATGGAATTTCGATACCGCGCTGGCTGTAGCCAAAGCGCTGGAGGAATTTGATCTGGTATTTTTTGAGGAGCCGCTGCACTACACCCGGCCGGACTGGTACGGCGAACTTACGCGTCAAACGACTACCCCGATTGCGGGAGGGGAATGCCTTACCGCGGTATGCGAATGGCAGACTTTTATTGACCGCGACGCCTTCAAAATAGGACAGCCGGATGCTTCTTTCACTGCCGGGTTGTCACAGTTCATGCAGATTGCCGCAAGGCTGGCAGAGCGAGGCGCACAGGTAGCTCCTCACGCCTGGGGTGCCGGCGGATCACAGATGCAGAACATCCATTGCGGATTTGCCTGTCCGAATACCCGGATTATTGAGGCGGCTCCCGCCTACGGGCCGTTGCACAGCGAAGTAATAGGTGATAGCTTCAAGCTGAAAGACGGGTTCCTTATGGCGCCGGAAAAACCGGGACTAGGAATCGAGCTCACCCCCGCAACCATCGCAAAATTCCCGTTCGTTCCAGGCAGCGGCGAGTTCAACAGTGTGCCTGGCAAAATACTGGTGGACTAAATGAAAAAAGTAAAAATTCTGATTGACATGCCGGCGGCGGAACCTAAACTTGCGGAACTGCGCGCAATTCAAGGAGTTGATATCGTACTGGTTCCCGAACCGCGCGAAGAGATCCGTGAACTGCCAGTTGAGATTATTGCCGGTTGTGAAATGTTTTTTACCACGTTCCTGCCTGCAAATCATGAGCAGATGACCGGGCTGCGTGTAGTGCAGATATCCTCCGTGGGTTACAGCCAGCTTTTCGATCACCGCCTGAATGAGCGCGGCATTCGCGCCTGCAACGCCCTGGGGGTGCAGGACATTCCAATCGCCGAATGGAATATCGCCATGATGATCAACTTGAAGCGCGATATGCGGGCAATGATGAAAAACCATACTGACCGGATATGGGACCGTGATATCAGATTTCAGCGGGAAATCTGTGGCAGTACGCTCGGGATATGGGGATACGGCGGAATCGGCCGCCAGACGGCGCGGCTGGCCCAAGCTCTTGGCTTGAACATTCACGTTATGACGCTTGACGGTAAGCTGGAAAACCGGGCCAACTCCTATTCGGTACCCGGTACCGGTGATGCGGAAGGCGCTTTTCCTGACCGCTTCTTCAGCCTGGAGCAGAAAAGAGAATTTCTCGGCGGACTGGATTTTCTAGTAATCACCATTCCGCTGACGCCGAGAACGAAAGGCATTATTGGAGAAGCTGAACTTGACATGCTTCCGCAACATGCCTTCATCCTGAACCCGGCCCGCGGTCCGCTGATTCAGGAGGAGGCACTGGTGAAGGTGTTGCGCGAAAAGCGGATCGCCGGGGCGGCGCTGGACACCCATTATTATTATCCGATGCCGCCGGAGCATCCGTTGTGGAGCATGGACAATGTCATTATGACGCCGCATATTTCAGGGTCAAGCGGCAGTACCCGTTTTCTCGACCGGATCTGGGATATCTGGGTGCAGAACGTGAAACGCTATATCAATGGCGAAACATTGTTGAACGAGCTTTCGCCGGCACAAATCAACGGACAGTAACGCAAGGCGGCGGAATAAATGAAATCACTTGACTACATGCGGATCAGATTGTATTTTGTCCGTCCGGTCATGTGGATACTAAAACAACCGCATTAAAAAGCGGAACAACAGGATATTTTTAATGAATAATACTTATCATATCATCAGTCATACACACTGGGACCGGGAATGGTATGAACCGTTTGAAAAGTTCAGAGTGCGTCTGGTAAGACTGATTGACAATCTGCTGGAACTGGTGGAAAAAGAGCCGTCTTATGTCTTCCATCTTGACGCCCAGACCATTGTTCTGGAAGACTATCTTGAGATCAAACCGCAGCAACGCCATCGGCTCGAACATGCCATTGGCAAAGGCAATATCCTGATTGGCCCGTGGTATGTGCAGAACGATCTGTTTCTCACCGGCGGTGAGGCCACTGTCCGCAATCTTCTGCTAGGCAGGCGTTTAATTAAAGAATTTGGCGGAACAGACCGGATGGTCGCCTATACGCCGGATCATTTCGGACAACCTTCACAGTTACCCCAACTGGCAAAAGGCTTCGGACTTGAAAGTGTCGTTTTCGGACGTGGCAGGACCTGTACAGAGGAAAACGGCAGGAAAGCTGAGTTCATCTGGCAGGGTGCTGACGGTTCACAGATACTGGCAGTCCAAATGGTTAAATTTTACAATAACGCACAACGTTTTTCCACCGATCCGCAGAAAGCATCCGGATTTTTTGAGCTGGCCAGAAAGAATCTCGAACCGCTGACTGCGACCAATCAGTTTCTGCTTATGAACGGAGTGGATCATCTGGAAGCGCAGGAAAACCTGTTTGAGATTCTGCCGGGACTGCAAAATTCGCTTAATTCCGGAGACACTGTCAAGCAAAGCACTCTTTATGATTTCTGCTCGGCAGTGCGGGAAAATCTGACTGAGCCGGAAGTGCAGACCGGTGAAATGCGCGACGGCAGCGACCGGTTTATTGTACAAGGGACACTATCCAGCCGGGTATATCTGAAAGTAACCAATATCCGCTGTGAAAATTTTCTGGCACGGCAATTGGAAGTGCTGAATTCAATCCTTGCCATGCTGCCTTTCGGTGCAAGCGCATATGATCGCGACCTGCTTGAATATTTGTGGAAACTGCTGATTCAGAATCATCCTCACGATTCCATCTGCGGCTGCTCCTGTGACGCGGTGCATCGTCACATGGAAGACCGTTTTGCGCGGATTATGGAAGCCGGCGAGCTTCTGCTGGAAGAAAAGCTGCGCCTGCTTGGATCTCACTTGCAGCGTGAAGGCAAATCGGAAAATGATTATTACGTTGTGGCAGTTAACACTTTGCCGCTCGAAAGAAAGACCACGATTGAAGCAATCGTGGATATCAAAGCGGAGGATAAAATAACAACATTCAAATTGCTGAATGATGATGGAACTGAAATACCTTACTCGCTCGTCAGTCGCGAGGTTACAGAACGTCCCCTGCGCAGTCCTGTCAACCTGCCTGGACGGCTGCTGGTTGACCGCTATAAAATCAGGTTTTGCAGTTCGCTGCCAGCCATGGGATATCGTGTTTTCACGGTCAGAGGCGGAGAAAACACAGCATCACAACCCGCCATGAATTTTGAAAACAAACTGCTGAAAGTGAATATCAATTCCGACGGCAGCATCGATATGCTCGACAAGCAGTCAGGACGGCAGTTCAAAGATGTTCTGTATCTTGAAGATACGGCCGACTACGGCGACAGTTATACTTATCGCCCGGATCCGCAATCCGCCGTTTTCTCAACCCGCGGACTCATTCCGGAAATCGACCGGATAATCAACAATGAAGTTGAAACCGTCTACCGCCTTTGTTACAATCTGATGTTACCTGTCGACGCCGATTTTAAACTGCGTCGAAGATCTTCGACGCTGATTCCGGTTCCGCTGGAAATAACGCTGATACTGCGGCAGGACTCGCCGTATCTGGAAGCCAGTTTTCAGATTGACAACCATGCCAAGGACCATTGCCTGCGCGCAGTGATTAGAACCGGAATTCAGTCCGATATAACCCAGGCGTCCAGTATGTTCGATGTGGTCGAGCACAATAAATTTACCGTCAGAAAACAACCTGAGGATGACCGCCAGGAACCCGCCTTCGAGTTCGTCAAGATTCAAAACAAAGAACAGGGCGGAATGACGGTACTTGTCGAAGGATTACATGCGTATGAAAATTATCGAGAACGAACCGGCGAACTGGGCATCACGCTGCTGCGTTGCAACAGTTATATAACCGGATACTTTGATCGCCCGCTGGATGCGGCATGGCTTGCTCCGGAAAATCAATGTTTGCGCACAATCGAAAACCGCCTGGCAATTATGCCCGGATGCTTTACTGAATCCACAGCAAGCGAAGCTCAGACCGCAATCAGTTTCCTCAACCCGCCATTAAGCTATTCAGACAGTTGGGATGTCCGCAAATACAGCGGCGGAAGACCATGTGTCCAGGACAGTGACCTGTCGGAAATATTTTACAGGACGGACCCTTATGAGAAGGTGAAACTGCCGCTTGACCAGTCGCTCTGCCTGGTAGATAATCCGGCCATGATTATGACAGCGATGAAGCAGGCGGAAAGCGGACAGGAACTTATTCTGCGTCTTTACAACGTCTCCTCCCGTCCGCAAAACAGTAAAATATCATTTGGAACTGCAATCCGGCGGGTGGAAAAATGCCGGCTTGATGAAAAGGTACAGCAGGAATTAGAAATAGCCGGCCTATGCGTCATGATTGAAGCCAGCCCCAAAGAGATCATCACCTTGAAGTTATCCTGGCGCTGAAGTTTTCATGCGTTTTTACAGCGGCATTCATATGCAATAACATAGAAATTTGTTTTCAATAGCAAAAGGAGGATGCTGAAACATTTAGTATTCCGGTGTTTATTCCGCCTTCGTAACGCTGAAAATTAAGCTTTTTACAATTGGCATATGTGATTGAACTCAAAGGAGAAAAATGAAAACTTTAAAGATCTGTTTATTCGCATTGGCACTGGCTGTAATTCCTGCCAGGTTAGCAACTGCGGCAGACTCCGCTGTTCAGGCTAAGCCGGGAGAGCCGCAAGCAATTCAAAAAACTTCTTCTTGCGGCGCTGAAATCATGATTTTAGAAAATGATTTTGAAAATACCGCACTCTTTAATGCAAGCGCTGCAAACATGATCGGAGAATACAACCGGGCCGGACGCTGGGGAATATTCTCAACAAAAGGACCGCTGGTCACAACAGAAAAAGCGCATAGCGGCAAACAGGCCGTCAAACTGATTCGCGGCGGCGGAGATCTACTAGGTTACGGAGAAGGCGCAACCGGCCTGGACTATGAAGTTGTTTTCTGGGTTCACCGTCCGTCAGACGGATCTTTCAGCGTATTTCTGAGCAGCGTAAACAATAAAGAAATATGTGGCATATATATATGGCCGACACCGGAAGGCGAGATATTTCTTTATAATTTTGCAGCCGCCAAATGGACGCCGACTAAAACGAATGTTCCGCCTGATCAGTGGATAAAAATAAAAATAGTATCGGATTCGGCCAATAAAAAATACGGGGCGGTTGCTCAGAGCGGACAAACGCCGGATACCTGGGAAAAACTTAATTCCGGAGATGGCGTACGCAGTATAAAATTTACCCCGGCGGCGCCTGATAAAAAAGTCTCTTGTTATATCGACGATATAGCAGTTATTCAAAAATAAAATATGGATAAAGTGAACTGCAGCGACGTTATATATCGTATAAAATTTAAACCATTGTTTTTGCAGAAAGGGAAAGCATGAATATACTAAAATTAACAGCAACCGTTTTATTGAGTATCACGGCTATGGTTCATCTGGTCGGAGGAGATACCGTTGCAGCAATTGATGATCCGACCAGAGAAATTGCCGGGAAAAATCAAAAAGTTGTTAAGCCTGCGTATCCGGTAACCCTCTTCTACAGTTCTGGAGACGCCATTGTTGAATACAAATGGATGCCCATGGATTCCGAAGCAACTTGCAAGGCCGGATTTGAAATCCTGCGTAGGAGTTATAACTGCGACCGCATTCTCTGGCGGGAGGCGGATAACGATTGGTTTGGGAAATATGATAAAATCCGACAGGATTCCCCCTGGCTCGGAGACTTGATGACGGATGCATTGAGGATAAACCGGGAATACAGGAACTCTGAACACGCCTGCAAGGCTGCGAAGGCCAACGGCATCCAGTTCTGGGGGATCGCCGCCTTGTACGATTATAGCGGAAAAGCTGAATGCGGTTCCGGCGGGAGCATGGGAACCGGGGCTTTCTGGGGAATCGACCCGTGGCTGGAGAAACATCCTGAATACTGCATGCGGGATCGCGCCGGCATTACTTATATGACCGGGATCATAGAATATGGAGATGAAGTGCGTGAAGAGTACGTCCGCAGAACTGAAGAGATGTTCAAGGGGCCGTGGAGCAAGTACGATGGCATGTTCATGTACTCGTTCGTCGAGAATATGGAGGCGCATTATACCGATGAATACATTTACAGCGATTATGCCGTGAAAGATTTCAAAAAGCGTTACGGGGTGGATGTGCGCACTCAGAAATTCGATTTGGACAAGTACTACGCCATGCGGGGCGAATATATCACTCAATACCTGAGAGAACTCAGACCGGTTTATAAAAAATATCAGAAGAAACTGGCAGTCGCGCTGAATTCGGAAAATATGGAATGGCCGATGCTGTGGTTGTGCGGTTACGGCTGCTGGCCGAAGAATACCGCCGAACCTTTTATCCTGCAGCAGGGCAAAGTGAAGATGGATTGGCGGACGTGGTTGAAAGAAGGACTTGTTGATGAATTGCATGTCTGGGGCGGAACCGGACCGGATACAAAGCTGAAAGACGTAAAAGAGCTGCTTGCGGCGGCCGCTGGCACCGGGGTGAAGGTTACGGTATATTTTTCAACTGACCTTCCGGAAAAAGAACAGTACCTGTACGAAAAAGGAGTGCGCCGGGTGATCTCGCCGACTTCAAGCGAGGATGGGGATACCACAAGGAAGCATCCGGCGGCGGATATCGACAGCGAAGATTATGACGCAGTACTGAATGTGCTGACGCAGGCGAGAAGAAAAGAGATTGAACTGCCCCCGGAAAAAATCACCGGACTATTGCTTAAGCACCCGAATCCGCTGGTGCGGCGGCAGGCGGCGGATACCATCGGGACTTTAAAACTAAAGGCCGGAGTGGCTGCGCTGGAAGAAGCAGCCATGAATGACCCGGAAGGAAGTGTAAAAGCGATGGTATTTGACGCTCTCGGTAAAGTTAACAGCCCCAACAGTGTGAAAGCGATGGCGGGCGGGTTCGGCAAAGTCAACACATTTCCGGCGCGTATGGCATTGCGTAATGCTCTGGCTGCAATGGGGCCTGAACGCTATGCAGATGTGGCCGGATCATACGATACTAATGACTCCTATTATCGAACTGTACTGGTGCAGAGCTGGTCAAGAAGAAACGGAACGCCGGAATATCTGACTGTACTCAAGCGGGCGATCAAAGACCCGAATGACAAAGTGCGCTGGTGGGCGGCTTTCGCGTTTTCTTATCATTCCGTTACTCCGGAAAATATGGAAATTCTTTACAAGACGCTTGATGATTCCAGCGGTGCGGTGCAGAGCCGTGCCGCCATGACCTTGAAGAATATGATTCCGAAGATGTCCGTCGGGATGAAACAGCGGGTATTCGACAAATTGATGGAAAGATACCGGGAGTTTGGCGCAGGCTGCAAGCGTACCGATTATGACTGGGGATGGCGGCCGATAGGCGAAACCATCCGGGATGGTTTTGGTTCGCAAGGCAAAAAAGCATTGCTGGACATTCTCAACGGAACGAACACGGATCTCGCGCAGTTGACGTGGCGGATATTCTATCAACCCAATGAAGGTTGGCAACCAATTAACAAAGATGATATGGAGAGAAGATACCGGTTCTACCCTGGCGGGGCTGATCATGGTAAATGTTCTCTCAGCGATATTTATGCTCTCTCGCTGCCGGCGGCGGACAACATTCTGCTGGAGAATAATTTTGATGACAAAGCAATCTTCTTTCCTGCGCTTAAGGGAACAGCAGGGACTGTCAGCAAGGGTGGACGCTGGGACTCATTCGCCGATAATGGCGTGCTCTTAACCGCTGAACAGACACACAGCGGCAAACAGGCCGTCAAAGTTGTGCGCGGCGGCAACCCGCTTACCGCCAGTTTCTCCAAGGGAGGAGCAGGCGCCGCTTTTGAAGTCTCGGCGTGGATATACAGGGTAAAATCGTCGTTTACCATGAGCGTGGCCGACATTTACAGAAAGGAAGTCTGCATGGCCGGGGTATTTGAAGACGGCCAGGTTTGTCTTTATGATTTCAGCAGCCGTTCATGGCTTCGGAGTAAAGTTATGGTGCCGTCCGGCATCTGGATCAAACTCACAATCTACGGTAATTTGTCGGAAGGGAAATATACCGCTGGAATTAATACAGATGCCGGAAGCGAAACGCGCCTGGATATTTCCACAGCGACGAATTCCGATGAGGCATTGAGCGGATTCGGGGTATATCCGGGCGCCCCGCCGGATAGCGTAACCTATATCGATGATGTGCAGATAATTCAGAAAGGGATTGGAAAGAAATAGCATTTATACGTGCTGATTGCCAAGATTGTAATAGCGTCAAAAGAATAGGAAAAATGAAATCATTCACAAAATTCTATGATACCGGGAGTAATCCGGGGTGCAAAATAATTTTTCTTTGCCTGGCATGTCTCGCTTGGGTTCAGCCACTGTCTGCGGAAAATTATTACGTTGATCCAGAAACGGGGAACAACAAATTCAACGGGCTTTCCGCAGCCGTTGATTCTAAAAGCGGACCGCTTAAAACTATAGAATATGCAATCGCACTGGCTCAGCCGGGAGACACCATCCATCTGGCCCCTGGCAGGATATTTAAAGAACAAGCGGGATTCTACAACAAATCCGGAGAACCAGGCAAACCAATTACCCTGGACGGTCATGGCGCGGTCATTTGCGGATCAGTGCCTCTGGATGTCAAAGACTGGAAGGAGATTACCCCGGGACTATACTCTGCTGACGGCGAGTCCCTCGTTCGTAATACATGGCGCACGAAGGATTTAAAAAATAAAGACTGGATTAAGGCCTGGGTGGATCGCTTCAGTTTCGTATTCGATGGAAAACTCAACCGGATGAACCATTCAGTAAAAGCACCGGGCGTGCCTTGGAAAGTACCTGCGGAGTTAAAACCTGGCGAATGGACTTACCAGGAGCCGGACACTCATTTACTCGGTCGATACTTTATCCGGATCGACCCGTCAAAAACGCTGCAGGATTACAAAATCGAATTGCCGATGATCGTCAGTGGAGTTCAGATCTCTGGAACTGTCAGCTATCTGACTATTAAGAATTTGACGGTAACTAATGTATGTAACGATGGTTTTGCGCTTACGACCGGGAATGAACATGGAAGCAAGGTGCACCACATCGTTTACGAAAACATCCGCTCTATAGATTGCTGCGACGATGGTTTAAGCGCGCATGGTGATTGTGAAGTAAGTGTTGATGGTTTTGAGTCAATTGGTAATTCTACCGGTATCGCCAGTATGGGGCGCTCGGTTAACCGTCATGTCATTATCCGTGACACTCATGGCGAGGATCTGATTTTTCTATCCGGCAGCCACGCAATTCGCGACAGCGTTGTGGAATGCCATGGTTTGACAGCACCGATATGGCTGGAAAGCATTCTTAAGAACGAAACCGTTTCGCTAAAACTGGATAATGTCCTTTTAATTGGCGCCAAAGGATACTCAGGGCGCGCCAGCACCATACGTATCAATGAACGCTGCGCCCTGGAAGCCAGACGTGTAACTTTTGCCGGAGTGTCTTTTTGGGCAATGAACGGCTCAACACTCTCCTTACGCGAATGCGTGCTGGCCGGAGGGGCGTCTTTCCAGCTCAATATTTTATCGAAAGCAGCATTTGATGCCGATCACAATTTTTACGACCTAGAAACTGTCCGTATGGGAAATAGAAGTTTCTCCATAAATGATTTTGATGCATGGCGCACAGCCAACGGGCAGGATATCGGCTCGGTCTGGGCTAAAGTTAAGCCGGATTTCACTGAAAAATACATGATGTCTCTCACAAGCGGGAAAAGGGTTGGATTCGATACAGACGCCTTCAAGAGAGATGCGCCGGCAGCATTGATGAAATAATAACATTCTGCAATAAAAATATTTAAAGAAACAAAAAAATAAGGTACCATAAACAAATGTACAAAACCATTAGTTTTTTATGCGGAATGATGCTTACATGGCAAAGTATTTTTGCTGTCGAAACAACTGTAATGACACAAGGCTTCGAGGATACAGATTTTTTCAGAAAACTTTCGACCAATGGATACACCATGACGTCATCTGCTGGCGGGACGTGGGGCGTTTTCGGCAGCGACAAGGCGGTAAACATCAGCGATGAACAGGCGGCGACAGGCAAATATTCGCTAAAAATCACCCGAATGGTTAAAAGCCAGACCAATGCCATCGGCGGAATTCGGCCGGCCCTTTCCGCTGAAAATTCGATTTCACTGGAAATATGGATATACCGTCCCGACCACTCTGATTTTTCCATCGCTCTCGGCGGCATCGGCCAGGCGACTGGCAAGACCGTCAATGTCGCCGCACTCGTGACCGGAGAGAATGGCAAACTGATGATACGCAATGCCACTGACACCGGCTGGCAGCGGACCAATATGAGTATGCCGGTTGAACTCTGGACTCCGGTGTTCATTATCATTGACCAGGCGGTAAAAAATATAACATTCAAAATCGAACTCAGCGGAAAGATTGAAATCATCGGCATTCGCGAACTTACAGGCCAGACTGCTGCCATTGACCGGTTATTGCTGGGCGCCGCGCCATGCCCGCCTGGATCATCCGTATATTTTGACGAAATAAAGATTACCGCCATCACTAAATGAGTTAATTTTTCATAAAGGATATTTAAAATGCATTCAAAAACTTGTATTGCAATAGTAACAATGATGATTGCCTCCGGTTTATCAGCAGCGGACAATACAATCGACCGCAATAACGTGGCGTCGCAGCTTTACGGGAGCCGCGCCGAAATCATTCATGCCGACGGACACAAAACCAATGCCGACAAGGTACTCAGCGGCAATTATGACGATGGTTCCGCCGTTGAGCTTGAAGGGGTGCCGAGTACTCTGCAAATTGATTTCCCGGCGCCGACTCAAATCAATCTGATCCGCATTTTTCCTGGTATGACTATCTATGCACCTAACCCGTCCGGCGACTGCGGAATTAAAGATTATCAAATAGAAGGGCTCAACAACGGGTACTGGCATCCGCTGGCACAGGGAGTCAATCAACCGGACTTCATCAAATCCAACGCCGGATCCAATGCCGCATATTTTTACGAACACAATTTCAAACCGGCCACAGTCTCCGCCGTCAGAATTATTGTCACGCGCTCCGGAGCCACCGGCAAAAGCGTCTCAAAGCCGGACATTACGCCCGAAGCTGAACGTCATTCATACATCCGCGAAGTTGAAATTTATGAAGCCGGCAAGTCGTCATCCAAGCTTTCCTGGCTGAATCAAATGGTTACCGGCGATTTCAGGCTGCCGGTCTATCGTGCGCAAAAAACAGCGGAACTGAAACTGATCGGATCGCCATGGCTGAAACCTGTAGCTGTAACATTGTCTGTCGCCAATGAAAAAGACGGCACGGTCAAGGAGCAGCGGAATATAATCCTGAAAACCGGAGAACAGCAAGTGCTGTTCTACCTGTCCTCGTATCCGGATGGACGCTATATCGTAACTATAACTCCACAGGATAAAAACAGTCCATTAAAAGGCGACATTAAACGTATGCTGCGGATTGACCGCGGCGGCAGTGCCTGCCTCCCGGCGGAACCAGTTGGCGTCACCGGGCAAAAGATTTTTCCGGTGGACGATTTTCATTTTGCCGAACGGCAGGGCATTGTTACTTGCGTAAAACCGGCGGAGGTGATCCAGGCGTCCAAACCGCTGCTGGCCCCGGGCCGTGCTGTTCAGCAGTCAAGAGGAGGAGCCTCCATCAACTACGATACCGACGGCAATTTTGTCATCGCATTCTACGACGCCACCAGAAGCGGCAAAGACCGCAAATACCACTTTGCATTCAGCAAAGATATGAAGAGCTGGCAGATTGCCGACCAGCCGCCATCTGGAAAACCCAATAAATACGTAGCTCCGCCATTAGCGGAAATACCCGCCGCCGCAGTTCCGAAATGGGCGGAGAAAACCAAACTGGAGAAATCGCAAATCCGGTTCTACGACCGGGACCGGGACGGCGTCGCGCCGCTTAATGAAATACGGATGCAGTGGTTTCCGCCGTTTGTCTGCGATGCTGCCAAATATGGACTGATCAAATGGGGTACTTACCCAGTGTGGGAGAAACGTCCAGGCGAATGGCTGGTAATGACTCCCAAACCGTTACTAGTCGATAAATTCGAATTTGAATCCGGTGAACTGGAAACTGAGCAGGACAGCAATGACAATTTTGCGCCGCAATTTCTCAGTGACGACGGTAAAACCATGTTTTACAACCGCGCCGCCAAGTTGCGCCGGTTCGAGCCGTACACCATTGAGTACGACAATATCCGGCAGGCTCACCGCATTCTGCGCACCCACTATACCCATGATGGAATTAACTGGCAGCGCAGTTACTTGACCCTTCCTGATGAAAATGATCATTGGAGCTATCAGCACTATGGACTTGATTCCTTCCGGGTCGACAGGAATTTTTATATCGGGTATCTCCACGCCTATCATTGCACCAGACAGCAAATATATACGGAAATTATTTACAGCCGCGACGGCCTTAACTGGAAGAGGATACCCGGCTCCGAGCCGTTTGTCGCGAATGGCCCGGTCGGCTCATGGCGGTTTGGTATGATTTTCACCGAAGGGCAGTTGATGGAACGCGACGGAAAATTCTATCAAGTCCTCGGCGCCACCTACAGACATCAGCACTTTTATGACACAGGCAAAGATGACTTGTCTTTCCTGAACGGCGAGTTTCTGCGCCGCAGCTTCGGAGGACGCAAGCTGGCTGAGCAGTGGCCGTTCTTTAATGCCATCGGCGGTTGGGACGGGCTGGCCCGAGATATGCATGATGCCAATGACGCTGTCGGTCTGGCAGTATTCAGGAAAGACGGCTGGATAGCCGCTAAAGCTGAAGAAAATGGTAAAATGTTGAGCCGCGTATTTCGCGCTGATAATTCCAGTTTATATCTTAATGCTCTTACCAGTCAGAACGGATCAATAAAAATCGAAGTACTCACCGCCGAAGGACGGGAAATTGATTCATATTGCGGAGAAAATGCCGTCATTTATACCGGCGACAGCGCTGCTGCCCCCATGCGGTGGAGTAAAGGCAAAATTACTACTTTGCCGGAATCGCCTTTCCGGCTGCGCCTGACAATGAACCATTCAGAGTTGTACAGCCTGAACTTTGTGTCCGTTCATTGAGAAAGGCGATAGTCAAATTAATTTATATTATTAATTTACATATATACTTGATTTTTATCAATAAAAACAGTAAAATATTAAATATTAATATTACAAATTTAACAAAGAGAAAAAAATGCCTTCAACAGTTATCGGTTGTCATAAACATGCGCACGATGCGATAAAAATCGGAGTGGCGCAACTGGCGTCGGCGCTTCACGGGGAAGTCCGGTTTGCTGAAAATGTGCATCGGGATTTCTCTGCCTGGGCGGAATTGGCGCAACCGGTCAGGGGTGAACGTTTTTTCAGTATCCGTATTGATGGCGGAATCATGATCTTTACCGGCGACAGACCAGCTTCGGTGTTGGCCGGGATAGCCTATTATCTGCATCATCTGGCGGCTGGACGCAAGCTTGCCCTGCCGCTGGTTAAAACCAGTCCTTATGACAACCGGCTGATTATGGAGGACTTCGCATTCGACTGTTATGTGCCGACTGGTTTTGTCTCTGATCTGGACCGTTACGCGGAAAACCTTGCCGCGCTGGGTTTTACCGGCATGGAATGCAACCGGTTTTCGAACCGGCAGCCGATGGACCCGTTTCACTGGAACTATGCATTCACCAATCCGTCGCCCTGCTATTTCGTCTGGACCCGCTGGCATGAGAAGGTATGGCCGGAAGAATTGATTAACGCCAATCGTGCAGAACTGGCACGTACTGTTGCCAGCGCGAAGAAGCATGGTCTGGAGCCGATTTTCACCACCTTTCTGCCGCGTCCCTATCCGGAATGTTTTTACCGAATCCATCCCGGCTGGCGCGGACCGGAATTTTATCATTCATATCTGCGCGACGGCAATCATGAGCCGGAATACGCGTTGAATACCGACCTGCCGGAAGTTCAGGATTTTTACCGCACTGTTTTCACCTCTCTGCTGCATGATTTCCCGGATTTCCGTCATCTATTCTTCTGGCATTGCGACCTCGGAGCAAACTTCTGGGGAGATAATCAGGGACCGAAAAAACTGAAATTAGCGGGGAGGGTTGCTGGTTTTCATCGTATGTTGCAGCAGGTAATCGCCAGGCATCAAAGCGAAGTAAAAGTCTGGCTGAATCCATGGGGACTGGCACGGGAACAACTCGACAATCTGACGGCGGAACTCCCGCCGGAAGTCAATTTCTCCATAAAAGACAATCCTGGACTCCGTACCTTCTTCGGAACTGCAACCGCCGAATGCGGCGACGCAACAATTGTACGCGGCGAACTCGGGGAAGTTCCGCTCAAGGTTTTTGCCGCCGCCGCACGTACTCAACGGCAAGTCTGTCTCGGTCAATATCAGGACTTCAGCGAAGACCTTGATCCGATAATTGGAATACCACATCCGGTAATGACATTTCGCAAATTCAAGACGCTCGAACAGCTCCGTCCTGAATATTCGGCGCTGCACTGGGGAGTGATATCGCCGGATGCCTGTCCGGTAAATCTTAACCAGGACGTGATTCGCGAAATGAGCTGGGGCGATTCGAGCAGCGTTTTTCCCGAACTCGCCGTTAAGCTCATCCCGCCTGCATACAAAGACGCTGAAAAAACATCGATCATCCGGGCGTGGCTGGAAATCGACAGTGCCTTATGCCGCTGGCCGCAATTATGGGGATTGCGGATCCAGGACATCGGGTTGCGCCTGCGCTGGCTGCTGCGGCCGTTCAATACTGTTCAGCGGCGATATTCCGAGTCTGAACTAGCCTATATTCTGGATCATCAGATTTACCGGATCGATTATCAGGACCCGTTCAAATCGTTTCTGGATATTTCGCCGGCGCAAGCCTATGAGATCGGCCTGTTTTACGAACAGATGAACGTTTCGCTGTTGAATGCGGAAAATATCTTTGAACAGATTTTAAAAACGGTAACAACAGCAGAAAAATCATGGCTGGAGGCACAACTTAACGCAACTAAAACATTGCGGCTGTTATGGCATACCATCGGTAATGTTTTTTACTTCTTCGGATTGCGCGACGGCCTGCCGGATGCCGACCCTGCATGGAAAACTACCGAACTGAAGAAAACAGTCCGGCTGGAGATTGAAAATACCAGGCAGACGATTAAACATCTCAGTCAGCATCCGGAAACCATTATCATCGCGCAACGCGGCAAGTGGGGGCAGTGTTTCGGCCCTGACTACCTTACCGACTTCACAACAAAACTCGAATTGATGCAGCAGGACTGTCCTCAATAATAAAAATATAAGGAAACTATTATGATTATCGACAAAATCACCAATCTCAAGAAATACGCAGGACTCAACCCCGTAGTTGCTGAAATCATCGCCCAATTTGCAGCTCAAGTCAACGCGGCTACCGAAATCAAAAAATATGTGCTGGAGGAAGACCGGCTGTTTGCGCTGGTGCAGGAATATGCGCCGCGCGAATTTGATGCCGCCAAAGTGGAGATTCACCGGCGTTATATCGATATCCATGTTCCGGTTTGCGGAAACGAAATGATCTGCTATTGCCCGATTGACAATCTGGAACTGATCGAAGATTTCACGCCGAAAAGTGACGATGTGCTGTATAAGCTGGAACCCAAAAGCGCGGTAAAATTTATCGTTTCCCCTGGCAATTTCGTATGGTTCAATCCTGACGAAGGGCATGCGCCATGCCTGAAAAATCCGGCATCACCAGCCATATCCCGCAAAATCGTGTTCAAGATCGATGCCGCATTGTTTGAAAATGGGGGAAATCATGAATGAGTTTACTGTAACCGATTTTGACCAGGAGATATGGGATAGTGAACTGGCTGATTTTGTGCCAGGAAAAATCTTCGACGCTCATGCGCATTTATGGAACGACCGGTTTGCCACCCCTGCCACTGCCGCATCGTCATTGCGGTTTAATGCAGACCTGGACGTAATAAAGGAATTTGCAGCCCGGTTGTTTCCCGGCCGCGAAACCCATTTTCTGCTGCTGGGAACGCCTATGAAGGATATCAATTTTGCTGGCGACCGGCACTGGTTGTGCGAGGAAGCCGCCAAAGATCCGCTGTCTGCCCCCGGAGTCCTGGTAACACCGCAACTGCAACCGGAAATACTGGCGGACGAAGTCGAAAAATACCACATTAAAGCATTGAAACCATATCGTCTTTTTGCCGATGATCCGGCCAATTGCGACATTGTCGATTATCTGCCTGAAGCGCTAATCGAAGTGGCTGATCACTTCGGACTGGTAGTTGTTCTGCATCTCTCCAAATTCACCGGCGCGGCAGACGAGAAAAATCTCGCCGATCTGACCCGGTTTACCGCCAAATACCCCGGTGTTACATGGCAACTGGCACACTGCGCCAGAGGGTTCAATCCATTCACTTTGGAAAAGTCGATCCATCGCCTGAAACATCTTGATCACCTCTGCTATGACACTTCGGCCGTTTGCGACACTTTCAGTCACTTTCTGCTGCTGAAATACGAAGACCGCAAGCGTATTTTATTCGGCAGTGACAACATCGCGGCAGGCGGGGATCACGGCAAATATATCACATGGAGCCGGGCATGGGAATTTTTCCCTGGGATGACGCGTCCTCACTGCGACAGCCGTTCCACGCTGGTTGTCTATGAACAACTGCGCTGCCAGCGGCAGGCCGCCATGATGCTCGAACTTTCTGATGATGATCTTCAGGATATCTTTTACCGTAATGCGCAACATATAATTTTAGGAGAATAATCATGCCCAATAAAACTGAAACACTCTACTTACATGCCAAACAGCGCATTCCCGGAGGAACCCAGCTTTTAAGTAAACGCCCGGAGATGATGGCGCCTGGCCTCTGGCCTGCCTATTACCGGAAAGCCTTTGGTTGCGAGGTTATCGATTTAGACGGCAGACACTACTATGACATGTCTACCTGCGGTATCGGTTCATGCCTGCTTGGATTCGCCGATCCCGAGGTTACTGAAGCAGTAATCAAAGCAGTTAAAGACGGCAGCATGTCATCCCTGAACTGCTATGAAGAGGTGGAGTTGGCGGATAAACTTTGCCAAATTCACACATGGGCGTCCCAGGCGCGTTTTGCACGTACCGGCGGTGAATCGATGGCAATTGCCGTCCGTATTGCCCGTTCCACAACCGACAAAAATGAAGTAGCCATCTGCGGCTACCACGGCTGGACGGACTGGTATATTGCCGCCAATTTGGGAGACAGCAATAACTTGCGCAATATGCTGCTGCCGGGCCTGGATGCTTATGGCGTTCCCGAACAATTGCGCGGCACCACCCATACCTTCAGCTATGGCGATCAGACATCCTTTCTGGAGTTGATAAAGAACCATGGAAATAAACTTGCCGCCGTGGTGATGGAACCGATGCGTCATCATGCGCCGCCAGCCGGATTTATGGAACTGATTCGTTCCGAATGCAACAAACATGGTATTATTTTAATTTTTGACGAAATTACTATCGGCTGGCGGTATTGCTTAGGTGGATCGCATCTGAATTTTGGAGTTAATCCTGATATCGCCGTCTTTGCCAAAGCTTTGGGCAACGGGCATCCCATCGGGGCGGTGATTGGAACTGCTGAAGCGATGTCCGGCGTCAGCCGTTCATTTATCAGCAGTACCTATTGGACGGAACGGGTTGGACCGGTAGCGGCCTTGGCGACAATCGCGAAAATGGAGCAAAGCAATGCCGCAAAATACGTCAACAATTTTGGCGCAAAAATGATGGCGGCGTGGACTGGACTTGGCACAAAACATCAGGTCAAACTGCATGCCACCAGCGAAGTAGGATGCCTGGCCTCTTTTGCGTTTGATTATCCCAATGCGAATGCAATCAGGACGCTGTATACTCAATTGATGCTTGAACAGGGATTCCTGGCCGGTTGTGCGATATATCCGACCCTGGCTCATAATGATGAAATTCTAAATAAGTTTACCGGAACCGCCGATGCGGTGTTTGCGCAACTGGCAAAGGCCATCGCTCAGGATCAGGTCGAATCTTCACTGCGCGGACCGGTGGCGCATACGACTTTTCAACGGCTGATCAAATAAGCAGGTTGCAAAATGAGCAAAACAACATTTAATATCGGAGTCAGCGGAGCGGGACGGACGGCGGGGCTGGCCAGTTACCTTTCCGGGCATGACGGAATAGTTATCCGCGGAGGCTACGATCCAGATCAGGCACGAATGTCATCAAGGCTCAAGGATTTTAAAAATCCCGGAGCCATCGTGTACAGTTCCTATCAGGAAATGCTCGATGATCCGCTGATTGACTGGGTGATGATCGGTTCGCCGAATGACCGGCATTGCGAGCAGATTATTGCCGCTTTCCAGGCGGGTAAACATGTCTTTTCAGAAAAACCCCTGGCTACCACCATTGAAGAATGTCTCGCAATCGCCGAGGCTCACAAGAAGAGCGGACTGCAGCTTGCAATGGGGTTCTGTCTGCGTTACGCTTTGCTGTATCGCCGCGCCAAGGAAATTCTGGAAAGCGGACGGCTGGGCAGAGTCATCAGTATCGATGCCAATGAAAACATCAATCCCGGGCATGGCGCGTATATCATGACCAACTGGCGACGGGACAAAAAGCATGCCGGTCCGCATATCCTGGAGAAATGCAGCCATGACCTTGATATCCTGAACTGGTTGACCGGCTCAATTCC
Organism: Victivallaceae bacterium; assembly: GCA_041665605.1. Classification (GTDB taxonomy): domain Bacteria; phylum Verrucomicrobiota; class Lentisphaeria; order Victivallales; family Victivallaceae; genus CAIPAT01. Next base: position 73,758 of record JBAYIO010000001.1, read on the forward strand.
GCGCCGGGTGGCGGCTTTCGGCGGCAATAATTTCTTCGTGCCAGAAAACAGCCACCTGTTACAGAAGAATCAATCATTCAATCGCCTGCGTGAGTATTGGGATGCCGGGACTGATCCGTTCACTTCCGAAAAAACCATTGAAGACAATATCGTAACGATTATTGAGTACTTCAATGGTGCGCGCGCCCAATTCCAGGCAACCATGTGCAATACCATGCCAGAACGGCGGATGTATCTCAATTGCTCAGAAGGGAATATGGTGTTTGACCAGTATGCCGCTTATCTGCGCTATCAGTCTCTGACTGACAGCGAACCGCAGAATGTTCCGCTGGAGGAATTTCACGATGCGCATCTGGAGGGGTATCAGAAAGTACATTCAGATGCAGATCATTCAATTATGCGGGAACTGGCGGAAACCATCCGGTCCGGAGTGCCGTCCCAGTGCAGCAGCATGGAGGGAATGACCGGTTCCGTGACCGCCATCATGATTGACCGTGCCCGGACGACCGGACAGGTTCTGGATTTGACCGAGACATGGAAGTCACTTGGCATCCAGCCGCCGCAAAAGTAGCAGTTGTTAAGATATAGCAGGGATATATGAGATACATAAAGGGCAGAATTGTAACACCGGACAGCATCGTTAACGGTGCCGTTGTTGTGAAACATGGGCGAATAGCAGGGGTAGAGTCTGATACCAGTTCATATAGAGATGTTTTTGATTATGGCTTAAATTTGATTGTGCCGGGATTCATCGATATTCATCTTCACGGCATCGGACCGTACATCATGTTTGGCGTTGATGACATGACTGGTGCGGCAAAACTGCAATTGCAATACGGGACTACCGCATTTCTGCCCACCGCCGCAAGCATGACTGATGATGAGTTCATGGAATTTGCCCGGAATATTGCGCAGGCGCAAAAGTGTGCAGGCGGAGCGGGAGCCGTCATCATCGGGGCACACTTCGAGGGGCCGTTTATAAATCCTGCGAAAAAAGGCGGTATGGATGCAAAATATTTGCAGCCGATGTCGATGGAGAAATGTCGCCGATATGCGGAGACCGGTGTTTTGAAGTACATGACACTTTCTCCCGAACTGCCAGGCAGCGAAGAAGTAATCCGGTATTTGTCGCGGAACGGAATTGCCGTATCGCTTGGACACACCACGGCCACCTGCAAAGAATCGCTGGCGGCAACTGACGCCGGAGCGGCTTCGGTCTGCCATCTTTTCAATACTTTCGACCGTACAGGAGAAGCGGAGCCGGGAGTTTGGAAACCCGGGCTGGTGGAAGCCATTCTGGAAAATAAAAAACTGTTTTGCGAATTGATTTGTGACATGCAGCATGTATTTCCGGCATATATCCGCCTGGCCGAAGCCACTCTGCGTCCTCACCGCTTTATAGCCATTACCGATTCGATGACCGGTGCCGGACAGCAGCCGGGAGATTACCGGATGGTGGACGGGCGCTGGTACTCCACCGCAAGCGGGGCTGGACGCCTGCGGGACGAGCCGGGCAGGAACGGATTAGTCGGCAGTATTATCACTATGAATCAGGCATTCGCCAACCTGATCAATGTTTGCGGTTTTGATGCTGTCGCTGCTGTGCGATATACCTCCACTAATGCCGCACTGCTGCTTGGGCTGGATCGGGAGATGGGCGCGATTGAATCTGGCAGAAGAGCCAATCTCGCAGTGTTGAATGAGCGCTATGAATGCGTGGCGACTTTTATCGATGGGGAAAGACTTTATGCCAATTGATTTCTCTAATTGTGAAATTCTCACTCCTAAAAATCCGCGGGAGCTCCAACGCCTGTATGAAATGCTGGCGGAGGTTTTCCCTGCTGAAAATAAATTGTTTGAAGACATAATCATCGGGGCCCATACACTTTACAACTGGACGCCGTACACTTTGTATCATGCCGGTGAACCAGCAGGGAATGTTTCAATTGTAATGTTCCAGCTCCAGGCGGAAGGCCGGTTGCGGAAAATCGCAGGCATCGCCTCGGTGGCCACTCCGGAATGCTATCGCGGGATGGGTATTGCCAAACATCTGATGAACCACGTCTTAAAAGTAATTGATGCGCAAAATTTGCCGAGCATTCTCTTTACTTCACTACCCCGCGTCTATACGGGACTAGGCTATCAACTTGTCAATCAGGAAGTGAAACAGACTGCCGCAAAAAGAATTGATACGGCGGACGGACTGCCCGTTCAACGCCTTGAGCACCTGACACGGGAAGCTTTGGATACGATCAAAAGACTTTACTCCGAAACCCTCACTTATGAAGGCAAATTGTTACGCGATGAAGAGTACTGGCGGTTGTACGGTAATGCGGTTAACAACAGCGGCAAGACAGAATTCGCATTCTGCATGAGCGGCGACAAAGTGTCTGGATATGCACGTCTGGAATATGAATCAGACAGGGTGCTGCTGGAGGAATTTTACACCTCCGGCGAATCTCCTGAAATTAACGCTGCCCTATGGAATTGGGTATGTGATGCCGCTGCGGGAAAAAGCAGGTTTCTGGTTTCAATCGCTTTGCCGCTGATACATCCGTTATGGAATTTTTTGCAAATTAATGATTTGTCGTTGATGCCTGAAACTGGCGTTGAACGCGAAGTATTCATGGTGCGGATGCCGCAAAAAGAATCAATTGCATGGCTGGCTGAACTGCAATGGCCGTTATCTGATAAGTTTTAAAGGACAGAATAATTATTAATAACAGGTATTGTTTGATTTATAATTAATTATAAACTAATATATAGAGTTTTCGTGATATCATTTATTAGAGTCGTGAATATCCATCTGGATTAACAAGGAACGAGCATGTCTAATTTTACTACTGCTGCAGAAACAATATCCACTGTTTCAGATACTGGACCATTGCGGCGAGGAACTCTGGTTTATACCAGAGCAGGTTTAGCCATGTTGTTCATCTGGCTGCTGTGGGGCGACTTCTGCTTCACCCTGATGGAACAGGTCATTCCCAGCATTATGCCGTTGAAACTCAAGGCACTGAATACGCCCAACTGGCTGATGGCCACCATCCTTACGGCTATTCCCACGGCGATGGCGACGGTGGCGAGTCCAATACTCGGGTACCAGTCCGACCGTCTCCGTACCCGCTGGGGAAGACGTATTCCGTTCCTGTTCATCGCCACTCCGTTTGTCGCGTTGTCTCTTTTCCTGATGGCATTCTCTCCTGAAATAGGTACATTCATTCATCGCGCATTTCTGGCCGGGAAAGATATTTCGCCGACTACTGTAATCATCGTCTGCATCGCCATTTTCATGATGAGTTACAAATTTTTTGACCTGGTTAGCAACCTGATCTTCAGCTACCTGTTGAACGATGTGGTTCCGCCTACTCACCTGACCCGGTTCTACGCTCTCTTTCGGATCGCCGGCATTGCCGCCAGCGCCTCATACAACTATTTTATTTTTCAATTTGGCGAAAGCCATACGCGGGAGGTGCTTTTAGGCGCGGCACTGCTCTATTTTGTCGGATTCATGCAGATGTGCTGGAAAGTAAAGGAGGGAGAATATTCGCCGGCGCCGGAAACACTGGACAAGCGCAAAGGATTCAAGTCTGAAGCGGAAACCTACTTTAAGGAATGCTTTATTCACCGGATATACTGGTATTATTTCCTGCATACGGCCTGCTGGAACATCGGCGGGGCCAGTTATATCTTCACAATCTTCCTTAATTTATCACTTGGAATCACGCTTGACCAGCATGGCAAGATACTGGGAGTCGCGCAAGTATTGACTGCGCTGCTCCTCTATCCGGCAGGTATTCTGGCGGACCGTTTGCATCCATTGCGCGTGATGGTATGGGTTAAAATCGGCATTCTGGCATCTGTTTTGCTGAATATGATCTGGCTGTTTAAAACGTTTTCACCCCAGACAAATTTCTATATCCTGGTAGTCATTACCGCCGTCACTCTGCCGCTCAACGTCCTGTATGCCGCAGCCATGAGCCCAATGATTATGCGCTTACTGCCTGCCAGCCGGTTTGGCCAGTTCTGTTCAGCATGTTTCATGATGGTATCCTTGTTCAGCATCTTATCCGGTGTCGCGGTTGGCGCCACATTCGACCTGATTCGCCGTCTTCTTCCCGAAGCTGTATGGGGCAAGGATTATTGCTACCGTTTTGCGCCGGTTTGGACCTTCGTCTTTTTCAGTATCGGCTTAGTATTTCTCCTGTTGCTTTTCCGGGAATGGAAACGTTGCGGGGGGGATACTGACTACAAGGCTCCAGGATTCGATAACTAACCTGGATTATTCACGAAAAATGGATGAAAGACGAAATATGTTCAAAAAGAAAACTCATCCGATAGAAATGACGGAGTTTTAAAAGTTTTCCGTCATTTTACATATCAAGTATTCCACAATATTTCTCTTGCAAGAGGCAAAGATTTTCAGTCATTTTGTGGGGTTGGATGGATTTTCCGCTTCAATTTAGTAAAAAAAATGGAAGTATATAACGCAGGCGTACAGAAGTCCAATGTATTTTAAAGTATTAGCTGAAAATTACCTTAGTTCCAGTTTTTTACCTCACGCACAGACAAACCACTTTATTCCAGCAGCAGCCAGCCAAGGTCGGCTGGGTTGTGTGTTCCGAAGGTCAGCCGCGCCTCTAACGGGCGCTTTTCTACCCATGACATTTCTCGTCCACCAGTCTTTCTAATTGTCAGATTAAACCGGAATGGTCTAGTACTTCCCTGGCTTTCGCGGAAGCAGACCAACGGGATGGTGAAGTCAATTGTTTTTTCGTCGGCTACTGTCGATATTTTCGCTGTCCAGCGTTTGTCAATATCAGTTCCGCCTCTATAAAAATGCTCTCGCTCGCCCTTTGAATCAATCTGGTAAGTATGGGTTGGCCAAAGCCTGCGGGGTTCAATATCAAGTTCCGCCTGTGTGAAATCAGCTTCGCGGCTGTCCAGCCTTACGGAGAAATAAACATTTTCATCATCACTCCAGGTTTTGAAGCAGGCTCCGCCCGAAATTTTATTAAATTCGGCTTTCTCTTTATTTTTATGGCAGATGCAGATTTTTCCATCTGGTTTTGCGCCGGTATAATCAGGGAAGAGCATTTCCCCGGTCTCAATCATCTTTTTGACCTTGGGGAAATCAGTCTTTATAAGGTCTCTGAGAAGACCAGAGCGCCATTCCAGTTTTTCCGCAAAGTATTTATAGCCCTCGGCCTCAGAATGGAATCCGAGGCGAGAGTCGTTTTCGCAGAGTTTTTTGAGTTTCATGCTGTTCTCAATTTCGAGCTCCGCAATATCCAGCATTTTACCAAGCGCTTTAATTTGGGCGGTCTTTTTCATAAAAGGGAGTTTTTCCCGTATGTCATAAAAGGTGAAGACATTGAGTGAGCTGTTTATCTGGATGCCCAGCGCCTTGTCCAGGCAAATGTCCTGGAGTCTTTGGCGGCTGCTTTGATAATCGCACTCTATCGATTCCATAATTCTCACCCCGGCAGCCCAGAATTTGTCCATCCGGCGCAGGAGTGTCAGAACCTCGTCCAGCGTATGTCCGAAACAGATGCACTCGCCAATTCTGTCTCCGCTGACCATCGGAAACGTGAATTTCCAGCTTGGCGATATCGGCAGATCAACCGGTATGAGATGAAGCGGCCACACCACCGAGTGATGCACTGGACCGTACCAGGTAAATGGCAGATTCACTGGAAATTCCGAGTAGCTTTGTTGGAAAAGCTTCCAGGCACGGCTGACTTTCGCGGCGTCTTTGCCCCAGTCAATTCTGGCAAGCGAGAGCAGGAAATCATCTTCATTGTCAGGGAACGGGAAGAAAGAGAGTTCCCCGGCTGCTTTGTTCATCAGGCCGGGGTAGTTCCCGAAGTACCAGCACTGCATCACAGAACTGACCCCGAGATCCCGCATGGCGCGGTATTTTTTGTAAAGGTTGCCGGGGACCGGGATAAAAGGAACAGTGGCTACCTCATGCGAGCAGCCGACCTGAATTTTAGCCGACATCCTGGTTCCTGAATTCACGGCGGCGCTGGCGCAGTCCTTGAAAATCTCACTGGGACCGGGCCAAGCCAGCCAGTAGTCAAGGGCGGTTCTTTCGCGTCCAAGTTGCATAACCTTGCCGTTGGATTCAAAATTAACCTGCAAAGTTACATTTTCTGGAACATGGGCGGAAATGTTCCTCATTACCTGAAAATAATCATCAATACTTTTTCCTTTGTGCTCAAACATATATGGGGTATAAAGCCATGAAATCATTTCTGCCTGCGGATTCGCCCGTCGCATCCCTTTTGAGATTGATGCGGTGACATCCGCGAAAACCTCCCAGGGCTGCCGCGTAGAGCAGCGGGGGCAGTTGCAGTCAAAAAAGTTACCGGAGGCTGAGTAGCAGTGCGTGGGCCTCTCGCCCAGGTTAATATCAATCAGACCTCCGAGTTCCGGGACATTGGAGAATATGTGATAAGCCGAGTCCTCAAGGTATTTTTTAGCTTTGCCAGAGGACGGGCAAAAATATACGGACCGGCCATCATCATGGCCTTTAAACTCCGGGTTGTCCTCTAAATATGACATTGAATTGAGGTATTCCGGGTTTTTCCCAAACCCCTGCGGTTCAATGCAGAAGACATATATTTTTATTCCATAGCGGGCGCATTTGAGCGCGGTATTTCTGAGTTTTACCAGGCGTTGCGTACTATCACCGCCATAACCAGGAAACAGCTTCGACGGGCATAGGTCTCGGAAACCTACGGTAAGCCACAGGCCATTGACCCCCTCACTTGCCAGCCGGTTTAAGTATTCTTCCGGATAGTAATCAACATCATCCGCCAGTTCGTCGCGGTTGACAGGGGGGCGCTTTATAGGACCGAAAAAACAGCGCGACACCCTAGTTTTTATCATCGGTTCACGCTCCGTTGTCCCTACAGGCAGAAACGGTCCGTCGCTACGCTTTATCTCATCCTGTAGAAAATACAATGCCCGGCGAATGCCTTCAGAATCGCCTGCGGAGATTGTGCATGAATCGTTATTCGTATCTATACGGTAACTCTCGAACGTTTTTCCAAGTTCCCATTTTTCAACGGTGATTTTGAACGGTCCGTTGCCGGGGATTCCGGCTGATTGCAGAAATACATGAAAATCGGCTATCGCAGTATCAAGAACTCTTCCCACATCGGAAAAACGGCAATTCAATGTCACGCCTTTACCGAGTTCAGCTTCATTTTTTTTCTTTCTGTTCCGCCCCCATGTTAATTTTTCATGTCTTGATGCTTTAAGCTCGTCAACAAACAGCCAGTTTGCGGGCTGCTCAGGTTCCTGAGTGATAATCATGTTTTCTGTATCCTAATTTATTTGTATTTTAAGATTTCATGGGAGAGTCTTAATCTGCAGACCTTTCCGATAAATAGAAATCCTGTTATTGCCGATGTTTAAGGCAACTCATAAACATTAGAGTTTTTTGAAATAAGTGACATCTTCTGTTTTTATATTGAACCCGGCTCTTTCGTAGGCGCGGCGGGCGCGGAGATGGGTATCGTCGAGCCCCGTCCGGACTTGTGCATATATCAAGCCTTCTTCCTTGAACCGTTTAAATACCGCACTGTACATCTGCTGTCCAATTCCTTTGAGACCGCATTCCGGATCAACCGCATTATTCCCGATCTGTCCGATTTTTTGTTGCTGATTAATGTTGAAAGCGATAAAACCGACGATCTTTCCATTTTCTTCACAAATATAAATCCAATCGGGATGGTGCTGCACATGATTATTTATCTCTCTCTCTTTTGCGGTATCTTTATCATGAATGAGTAATGAAAACAATTCGTCGCCATAAGCGTCCTGATACATATTGTAAATATTTATCCAGGCGCGTTTGGCAATCGCTGTTATCGCCGGCAAGTCTTCGCTTTTATATTTTCTGATCATGTAATCCTCGATTTTAACAAAAAACTACCATTGTCATTTTAATTTAAAATAATTCGCAACCAATCCAGGCTGCGCTTAAGTCATTAAGCCGCACGCGCAGGCACCACGTCAATCGTAATGGAATATCCGCGCTCCACCCGGCACATTATCTGAATTATACCGATAATCATAAAATTGGTAACAACGTTTGCCAGGCCGAAAACAATAGCTCCGGTTTCCATATTCAAATTGACGGCAATGATGACTTGGGTTATCCACAGCCCAAGCGCCAGCAAGTATTTGGCCCCCACCACAATCAGCATGCCGTGATGCGGAATGCCGTTGCGCAACTGGTCGCCATTGCGCGCCCGCGCCATGTCGCTGCTGATGCTCCGTTTCAACCATTGCCACCACAGCCATGCCAATATCGACAGCGGCAGCAGCAATATGCCGAACCATTTGTAAGCGAACATCGCCTGTTTATGATACATCCACCACATCATGCACGGAACGCCCAGCACCGACAAGGCAATGAGTGCGTCAAAAATACGGAATGCAAGTTTCATCCATCGCGTCTGCGGCCCGATGGTCTGCGTAATTGCCATTTCTTCCACTTGCTTCGGGCTCCATGGCGCCGGCGGATGGAAATGTTCATCTCCGCCCAGCCGGTACCAGATGATATAAATGTAAATGGCGATTATCGCGGATATGCCGGAGAAGAAAGTGATCCAGACAAAATTAAACCGGTAAGCAAAGTCAGAGCCATGACAAAAATATCTGACCAGATCAATAAACAGCCCGGCGCCCACGCCGGCGCCAATATTGCACAGTGATTGCACCATTGCCTGCGCGGAACAAAATTGTCCGAACCGCGACTGCGGAAACGTACGCATCTGCCGCGGGAATGTCGCAGCGTTTATCAATGCGCCCTGGAACATTCCAATGAAAGCGCCGCCAAAACCAAGCCAGAAATAATAGTCCCCCGGCAGAGTGACGAAAACCCATACCCAGCTCGAGCTTATCATGGCTGACACATTAAAAACAGTAATATAAGTAACAATGCGCATTGGATGCCAGCGGTCAACAAAAATTGCAGTACAATACATTGCCACCATGGCAACCACGCCGTTGACTGCGGCCAGGGTACCGATCTGAGCCAGCGGCAAACCCATTTCACGGTTAAAAAAAATATTGAATGCATACATTGCTCCGGCGATAGACTGAAAGCCGGCGGCGGCAAATATCAGCCAATAAAGCTTATGAGAGAACGCTTCCCTGAAGTATGTTTTTATCCCTCCGATTCCCTTATTGTCTTTGTCCTGTTCGCCTTCCACCGGCGGGTATTCGCCTTCCTTGACCATCATGCACAACAAGCCGAAGCCGATAAAATAAAGCACGGCAGCGCCAAGAAAGATTTCCCGCATGTGGGATTCCGCATACCTGAAGATGAAATAATTATACAGCGTCGCCGCCAGTGTGCTGACAATCCGCAATAAACCCACAAAACGCCCGATAAATTGCGCCGGCACAACGTCATTGAAGAGATACCAGAAAACCGAATTGACAAACATATTGAAAAACTGGAACATCATCATGAAAAATGCGATTAAGCCGATAGTTACGGTGGCAGGAGCGTACTCGTTTAACGCCGGAGAGCAACGCTGCAGAAACACGCGTATCTCATCGCTCCAGCCAAGCATGAACAAACTGATGCAGAGAAACGGCAATGTCCAGATAATGAACGGCAGGCGCCGACCCCAGCGGCTGCGGTAGCGGTCGCTCTTGAAACTGACGTAAGGACAGATCGTCATATTCAGCACACCCGGAATCGAGGACAGTATCAGTCCCATCATCCAGTTGGAGCATCCCAGAGATTTCAGTTTCAGCGGCAAGACGCTGGGCACCACCGCTTCCATCAGCGTGATGCAGAAGTCACCCCATAACAACCATGCAAAAATTGCAAATAAACCGGCTTTAGTGTAAGTCAGCGTTCCGCAATGATAGGTTTTAGTCGCCGCTGGCTGGTCCGTGTTTGAAAAAGTCATCATATAAATCCATAAAAAGGTTGCGTATTAAAACAAGAACTGGTTTTCTAAGTCAATAGTTTTCTTTCCAACAAGCCGCGGCGGTCATTACCATGCCTGTCTCCGGGGTTTTATTCTCAAAACCACCTCACATTTACGGTACACTGATTCGACTGCTGTTCAAGGCTATTCTTTATTTTGATAGAGAAGCTGTATTTCATTTGCGGTTAATCCTCTTTTGTAAACACGCGCATTGCTGATAATTCCTTTAAAATAGCTGCCATAGGTTCCTAACTGTATATTATATGTTTCGTTGCTCTGATTTGGAAAAGGTCCGGCGGTATTGCCGTCCTGGAATCCGTCCAAATATAATTTCATATTTCCGTTGGCCTCGTAAACCGCGGCTACATGATGCCATGTGCTCGACGTTAAAGTAGTGGAGCCCGCACACCATCTTGAAGTATTGGCAGGATCTGTCAGGGTTTTAAATCCAAGTTTGCCGCCATATACGGTAAGATAAGTGCTCCCCCTTGCAATTACCGGATCATGCCCGGCAGGAAATGTCCCGTCCGCTTTTATCCACGCGGCAAAGGTAAATCCATTGCTTCCGTCTGTTCTGAAGGCCGTGCTGCTTCCGGTAATCGTTACAGAGTCGTTGACTCCGTCAAAGTAAAGGGCATTGTCTTTTTTGTCAAGCGCAGTGTTGCCGTGCCAGGTTGCGCCGGATATGGTCGCCTGTCTGGAATTGTCAAAACTATCATACGCGGCAGTTCCGGTTCCTTCATTAAGCGGGAAACTATATGCAATTATCGCCCTGTCTTTCAACTGCCGGATTTCCTTGCCGGTACAGCCCTTCCGGCAGATTTGCACATCATCTATTATGCCGTTAAAAAATCCGCTGCCGACATATTTGCCGATGTTTAAGGCACCCGGACTCGTATCTGGGTTTAAAAATGGGCCTGCAGTAGAACCATCCTGCTGTCCGTTTATAAATACTTTCATTATTCCTTCACGGTCATAAGTTCCGGCAATATGATACCATGTGCCGGAAGATAATTGGGCATTGCTGCTGCAATAATTCGACAATCCTCCGTTGGCAATAATTTTTAGACATACATGAGTACCGCAAACAGAAAGATAATTATCAGGCCCGCTGCCGTGGCTGACCACCATATTGTGTCCGGAAGAATTTAGCGAGCCGGGCTTGACCCATGCCGCAAATGTCGCGCCGTCATCTGAAACCGCAAATAAATTATTACTCGGAACGCTGACATAACTTGTGCTGCCGTTAAAACTAAGCGCATGAGCGCTCTGTCCATCCACACCGTCTGCCCAGGAAGTATTGTATACAGTTCCGGTAAGATTAGTATACGGGCTTGCCGCGGCAACCGAAGCCCCGTTTCCCTCGTCAAATTTGAAATTGATCAAAGCAGGTATTTCGAGCGCCGCGACATTTTCTGGGCCAATAGCCAATGTTGCCTGTCCGTTTGTCCAAGTAATGTTGTTGCCTGATATCAGTTCTTTGCCGGTTATGCTTATTGCCGCGGGCGAATAAGTGACTGTAACGTTTTTTGAGCTGGCGGTCGGATTGAATATGGTAATATATTCCGCGCCGAACCGCTCGACAAATACGTCGCTGTCGTTGACGGTCACCTGCCTGACCGGTTCCCATCCCGCCTGGCTGAGTTTCCTGATTACCGGAATATATTTCTGAAATATATTTCTGTCAGTCATGTTTGCAGGGGTGGTGTTGGGATTTGCCGTTTCGAAAAAAGCGGAATTATTAAAATACACCAGTCCGGTAGAATCGCCGCCATCGGTCATGACAATTGAAGGCATAACCCCAAAAGCGCAACACCGCGCAAAATATTTTTGAGTTCTCGCATTAGTCATCCAGCTCGAACCCGTCCCCAGGCTGTGTTCAACAGGACACTGCAAAAAGACAAGCGGCTTGCGTCCGGCTTTCATCCTGAATTCCAACATTGCCGCTTCCGCAAGCGGGTTCCAGCTATTGTTCGCGTCCCATACCTGCTCGCCGCCTTGAACATCCAGTTTGCATCCGGCAAAATATGGGGGTGAACCATTCGCCTGTATAATCCGCAACCGGTTATCGCCGGCCATCAGATTATCCATGCCTTGCCGCATCCCGTTAAAATATTCCCAGATCATCATTTCAAAACCAATTCCGACTTTGCCGTTTTTGTCATGAACCAGCGGGGTTTCCATGCGACTGAAATGTGACGAATCATAATCTACCGGAGTATCAGACAAATAACCGTTAGATATATTATCGCACAAAATCCCATCCCGGGTATTCGGAACAGTCAGCAGAGATTGCAAACTTGAATTTCCCCATTGATCGTAATAGGCATTCCGTTCGCTCGGCGTGCCGGCTCCATATATGTTAGGCCTTACTCCCGGCGCCGGGTTGCATTGAAAACGGATATGATCCGGCGACCATTGGGCGGTCGTAAGATATATGTATTTGCCGGCGCTGCTTTTGCTGGCTGAATTAACAACCGCAACAGCAGTAGGGTCATTTGTATTATATAAGTCGTTAATCCTTTGCACAACATCAGCGTAGGCCGGTTGCGGCCACCCCGGCAGATTAGCGCCATATATCCTCAATTCCCATGGAGCAACATACATTGTGCTTAAAAGATCATTGGCGTCATCATATGTTATTGCTCCGGCTGGCGGTTGCTGATCAAATTTAAAGCCGAAATCTTTTATATTGACGATAGAATTGCCGGAAAGGTCCTTCAGATACCACCAGATTCCATGTTCTCCGCCTTTATCAACAATCCGGTCACGAAAAGCATCGGGATAAAGCTTGTAAAAGTCGTGAACCGCCTGACGCATCCCGGAAGCGGGATTGAACGTCCAAGTGACAAACTTTACGGTTGCGTTGTTTTTAGCGTCACCCGATGAGGTGAAACCTAAATCAAATACGACAAAAAATTCTTGATCGTAAGGGTTGTAGCGCACCCGAAAGTGACAGGGGTAAGCCGGGTCAACCGCGATCGCATAACCGGTTGTATCGCCGACAACGCACCCCAAAAGAAATTTTGAACTTGTTTTATAATAGCCTCTTTCACTGTCTTCATTAAAATATTCAACCGGCGAATTTGTGAGAGCTTGTGTTCTCAAGTCTGCATTACACCATTTTAAATTATTGGCGGCCAATGGTATCCGGTAAGCAAATACTCCTGCGCGTTCATTCGCGCTGTAGTTCGTTATTGTGGCGGTATGGGAGGTAAAGCCGTTGTTCAGGCTGCTGGTTGCCGCCAGTCCCCAATTATTGCCGATCTGTCCAGCAGTAATCTCATACCAGTTTTGATCGGTTGTTCCAAATTCACGGATCAGATAGCCTTCACTTGTCGTCACTGAATTGGTAAAGGCGGCGCCATCAAAAAATCCATAACCGGTTGATGATGTCGTTTCCTGCAAAGTAATATTTCTGAACCAGGCGGAACCGGAGAATTTATATAGCATTACGATTACGCACACGCTTTTTATTGCTTTTTTAGGGAAAAAAATCAGTTCTTTAGTCTCCCAGGAGGCGCTGCCTGTAAAGGAGGCGTAATTATACTGCTCCATAGAATTATCAGTATATGTAACATCAGCCCTTAGCGAATAATTGAATGACGGCGCAGAAATAGATACGCCCTGGGAATAACTATCCCCGGCAATCCGGATTATTTTAGGAACACTTTGATTTAAAGTAAGAATGTAATAGGCTATGCATTGATGCTGGTTGTCCAGACTTGTCAATTTTATCGAGGAGCCGTCCAGCGAAGCGCCGTAACCCAGAGTCCATTGCGAGAGCGCAGGAAGAAGATTGCTTCCATAAGACACCGTTGCCGGCTGTTTCCCCACGGTCAATTGCGCATTCAAAGAAATAACACAAAAACCGGATACCATAAAAGCCAGAAATGCCTTTGCAACACGATTCGCTGTTTTCAACATTGCCTAGACCTCCTAGAATTATAAGATTAAAAAAGACCGGAATAATTTTTAATTACCGCTTTCGACTGAGAATCAGCCGGTATGAATTATTACATATAATCCATACCAGCATGAGGTAGCAGCTTGCAACCAGGGACTTCACGTTTCGGCGACAACAAAACCTTTTTGTTGTCCAATCCTCTTTGACGGATTCAAAAGCGTGTTACTGCCAGAATTTACCATATGTTGCACTTGGTCCAATCCACAGAATATCAAGAGGCCTTCCCACCGTAGGCCTTTTCATCCATACTGCGTGTCCATCTAGGAAAAGTACATTAACGCCCGAAGAATGCCTGTAATCAACGATTTGGTTGGCTGATCCTGGAACAGTTTGATCCTGATAATCAATCATTCCTCCATTCGTTCCGCCATCAATCAGAAAAAGGGATTGAGATGATTTTTTAACAATAGTGCTTCTTACGGCACAAAGTGTTGGATGATAGATGACACCAGTAGCGTCACCATCGGCACAAACAGTAGAATTAGCTAAATAATCAGGGTTTTGAATTCCATCTTTTGAAGAAAATCCTGCCGGCGCATAACTTTTTGTGGGGCAATTCTTAAGAGTGTTGTCTCTTAGTCTGTTCACCATGAAACCCGGCAGGGCAGGATCTGCTTTCCCGATATATGGCGACAAAAAATCATACCATTGCCGAAATGGACTGAAAGCCTTAGTGCGTCCGTATGGAAAGTATTCCTTATTATCCTGAAGATATGAAAACATTGCGACATGCCATTGTTTTAAGTTGTTAATACACGTAGCCTGCTGTGCTCTTAGCCTTGCTTTGTTTAAAGCTGGCAGTAACATACCAGCAAGGATAGCAATAATAGCAATCACCACGAGCAATTCAATGAGTGTGAAAATATTAACCGGATGTAACTTTTTTTTATTTATATTCATAATAAATGCTTTCCTTATTTTTAGGACACATGCTTTTACAACTTGATTCCGCTTTACCATTTCCATTGTGTCTTTTGTTCTCCTCCTTCGTGTTTATGTTTGTTCATTAAAATGCATCTCATTCATTTCCGTCCGTTGAATTTATCTGCAAGCGCAAGATATTTTTCTCTGATATTCTGCTCGGATAATGCCTTGTTATAAATAACTGCATCGGCAATCATACCGTTGAAGCAAAGATTATTGAATGGCAACTTCCCCATAATCATATTAGCCGGAGCAGCGGCAGGCATTTCCAGCATATCACTTTTTCCGGCTTCTGCAATGCTCTTCCCGTTTAGGAAGAGTTTTAAATTATAGCCATCATAAGTAAATGCCACATGCTGCCACTTGCCCGGTTCTATTTTTTGACCATCCGTGACACTTATAGCCTCGCCTTTTTGATTGGAAACAATTACATACCATTCGTGATCGCTTATCTGCCCGGCTTTGCTGCCTAACGTCCATTCCGCCAATAAAAAACCGCCGGTGTATTTATTATCTACCCTTATTATATTTCCGATGACGCCTCTATCCCCGTAAAAGTTTGCCCTGGGATATATCCATACTTCAACTGTGATTTGGTTTTTTATATCGTTATTTTCAATAGTTCCCAAATCGACATAGGAATTGCTGCCATTAAAATCAAGCGCATAACCATTCCCCTGTTTTACCCATTTAGGCTGTCCGAAGAACTTGCCATTGTACTTGCTGTTTGACAAACTATCCAGCGTGTCGCCTTTGCCTTTGCAGAAATCCCAGTTAATGCTAATGCCATTATCTGCATCAGAAACTTCATTGCTGAATGCATTCATATATGCCAGCAAAGAAAAAGCTGCGACCATTAAACTTTTTTTAAACATTTTAATCCTCATTGTTTGGTTCATTCCAAAATTATCTGTTTTCTGTTTAAAACTATCAGCCAAGTAAACTTTAGTTGTTGAAACCTATTGCTAATCTTAATTATACTGCATCTACGGACAAATGTCAAGCAAATAAATGATTAAATATTTCATAAAATGCTTATATCAATCAATATTAATCAAATCACGGCCATCCTTTTTATATTTTCAAAAATATCCTCTTTTAAGTTTTCATTCGTAAACATGGCATTTATCGGCGATTAGTTTGATTCAATCTTATTGCAATCCAGCCTGCTGATCTGTGCCGGACTAATCCGCATCCGGCATAGATCCCCCCATACGCCTTTACCGTCGATCCCCAAGTCTTTTCTTCTCCAGAGTGATGTCGCTGAAATATAAAACATTGGCGCCGGAGGTTGCGTCTTTCTTGTTGGCGCAAAGGGTTAAAGTCCAGTCTCTGGAAGCTAGCATATCGTCACTGAATGGTTTGGGGTTATTGCCGCCGCCATGGGTGAAGCTCTTAAACGGCAGGTCAAATTTTTTCCATTCCGGAGTCAATGCAATTCTTGTTGTAAAGTCAATGTAACCTTCGGTATGATGGTCAAAAGTAACTTCAATGGATTGTGGCTGATCAGCCTTCGCCCAGAGTGAAATTCCTCCGTATTTATTAGCATTCAAAGTAACGGGCGCAGATCGGATGTACTCATAAGCGCCATAATAGGTGATCGGCACCTTGATTACGTTTCCGCGTCCGGCATCGCCGGAATCAACACGCATTGCGTTAGCGCCCGGCGTGTAAGTCTCGAAACTGTCTGCCGTAAATACCGCAGTCCCCGCTTTTTTTGCTTCCGGTTGCTCTATAATCTCAATTATGCGGATGTCGCCCGGCGGAACGGACAAATCTATCACTGTGGAACCATCCAGCTTTCGCACGGATAAACGCTCCAAGGTTACCAATTCATTGATTTTATCATTATCGCCGCCTTTGTATTCAACACTCACGCGCGCTGTCTTGCGTTCATCAATTCTTTCCTTTTCCCTGGGCGGCTTGCTGACCCCTTTATTATTAATCAAAGTGATCCACCAGCCCCTGCTTCCTCTGTTTACCATATATTGAATATTGCCAGTAATATTGAAAGGCAAAACATCTTTCATTACCTGTTTAAACAAATCCGGCATAAATGGAAGAAGTTTTTTGTTTTTATCAATCAGAAAAGGAGGAAGCGTTGTATAGATTGTTCCCTTGCCGAACCGGGTTTGCGTCGCGACCGGATTTCCAGCGGCATCCTTAGCTGAAACTGTCGCCGCGGAAGCGCTTCCTGAAAATTCTTTCGGAAATTGATCAATGTGCTGCGAGGAATTAATCAGGAGCGTGCCGCCGTCACGCACGTACGCAACAAGTTCATCCGCCAGAGAAGCAGTCATTTTGACATCCCCCATGAGAACGATGACCCGGTAATGATTCAAAACATCTTTGGAAATAATGCCGCTGGGCGGATTGGCGACGAGGGCGTCAAAGACATCGCCGAACGGAGTACTGACCAAATTCTTCTCCTCGCCGTCATTTCCTCCGCTTTTCCATGGGATTAGCATATCAAGAATCCCGTGCATCATGAAGTCGCTGTCGCTGTAGGGGAAACGCCACCATTTTTTCCCGTAGTCCGGTTCCGCGAGTCCATGGTTGTAATCGAACAAAAGCCCGACAGGCGTGCATGGAACACCGCGATCAGGATTTCTGTCGACAAATACTGACCATTCATTCAGAATTTCGCCATGAATGCTGCGTTTCCGGGCGCCATTGACTTCCCGATCCCAAAAAGCGGAATTCTGTTGTTCATGATCCACAAAATTGGCTCCGGCCACATAAGAAAAATATAGATCACGCCGGTGCATGGATGGCGACACTCCGAAATAATACCCTTGACTGTATCCGTCTGGAGATTTCGCGTTTTTTTCAAAACCAAACCGGCATTCCGGGTTGGTTCCTCCCCAGAAAAGCGCAATGTATGTTCCCCATGGCTTGTTGTATTGACGCGCCGCTCCTCTTGCGAATATGGCCTGCAACTGGTGGGATCGTATTCCCGCGCCGGTTAATTCAATGCTGGCAGCGGTTGCGCCGTTTTCCAGGAAGAAATGGTCCGTCAGGCTTTGCGTCATGACGAACACGTTCCCGTATAGAAGGCTCTGCATCCATTTGAATTCGTTTTGAATGAGCTGACTTACGTCATTTCCGGATGCGAAAGAAGCGGGGATATGTTTTTCAATAAATTTCCGTTTGGCCGGATCCTTTTTCCATGTAAATTGCGGATGGCAATCGGGTGATTGGAAGTCGAACCTTCCCACATTAATCAGATTCGCCGCATTTCGCAGATCAATCTCGAATTCCGGCAGGCAGAAGCCCAGCCATGCGCCACGATATTTCTCGCTGAACTGGCGGAACCGCTCCATGCCTTCCCGCGATGGCGCCGTTTCGCCATCAATCCTTCTCCAAAAATCGAAATCGTTTTCATAACGGAGACTCCAAGCCATGATAGGAAACTGAGCGGGAGTTTCCACCTGCTTTGCCACAGCGCGTTCGGTCATTGAGAAATCTTTGTCGTAGCGAATGTAGGAAGTCATAATCCGCAAGGCGCTGCTCTTATAAATCGGATCGTCGTGGACAGTGTAACCTGTCTCCATTACATTCCAGAAATCCTTTCCATTTATCTTTTTCAGTTCCCATTGTTTGCGATCATTCTCATTTACTGCCCCCGCGGTCTCCGATTCTGCCCGGCAGACGCATACCATCAAAAAAATTACTGCGCCAACTAAAATCCTTTTAACCATTTTAAAACTCCTTTATTATTGTTACAAGATTCCTGATTTTTAAAGCATCTCTTTTTCTGAAGATGGTCTGATACCATTGCTTTGCAAAATAGCTGAAAGCGTTTCGCTGCCAATCTTATAGCCAACCTCTTTCAACAGTTTTTTAACTTTTGAAGCCATTTCTTCCATTTCATTTTCATTGAACAAATTTATCATTGCGGGCCCCGACAATTATTAAATACTATTTAAAGTTGCAATTTGACTAATAAACTTACGAAGAAAACCGACGCATTATTGCTCTGCAGATTCCTTACTGCCCGCGTTTTTTAATTACCTTCGCAGGAACTCCGACCGCTACCGAAAATGGCGGGATTTCATTTACTACAACCGATCCGGCACCAATGACAGACCCATCGCCGATGCTGCCAGCCGAACATACGACACAAACATGCATTCCCAGATAGCAATCACGGCCAATAACTATTTTTCTTACAGTGCAAGGCTGCTTATAGATGATCTCATCCTTTTCCCCGAAAGTATGGGACGCAGGTGTTATGGTGATATTTTGTGCAAGCAGAGAGTAATCTCCTATCTCCAGGCCGGCATGCCCATGCAGGCAGCACCGTGCTCCAATATATACGTTCTTGCCGATTTTGATATATGCTCCGCTGTTTGTTTCCGTATCCAGATATACTCCATTTTTCAAGCGGGCATTGTCATCCAGTTCGATGCCTTTTTCAGAATGCGCAATCAAAATACAGTTATCGCCAATGGAAACATTATTTCCCAGAGAAATATATTGCGGATTGACTATTTTCACTCCAGTTCCGATTTTGACATTCTCCCCCATATGCCGCAACTTGCTTTTATAGTATTTTGCTCTGGCCTCCGCGGCAAGCGGAGTATCCATATTCATCACCACCGCCAGGTTGAATGCTTCACGTTCCTCATCATTCATGCTATTGCAGAAATCGGTAAATATAAATTTACTGTCCATCTCATTTCCTCCCATATGTTTGATTCACGTCAGAACTCATTAAACACTTTTACGCTCTGTTTATTTTTAATTGATTCCCAGCAGGCAGCGCAAGCGGCGATGCACTTTGCACCCTCGATTTCATCCACTGTAATCGGCTTGCCATCAAATATGGCAGCTTCCAGTTCCTGCACATATTTGAGCACCGACATAAGATGGCCTGAATAACTTTTGCCGTCAAAATCTTCCACAACATCGTCTTTGTCAAAGTGGACTTCCTGGCGCGGCGCATCGTGCCGTCCGCCTTCGCGATATGCGGCGTGGTAGTTAACTATAGTCCCCTGCGTACCGAAGATGCTGACGCCTTCCATGGGCATGATGTCGCTGGTCGAACCGCCCGGCTGTTCATGAATCCCGCAGGCGGTCATCACTCTGGCAAGCACTCCATTTTTGAATTTCATATTGATGATAAAGTTAAGTTCCTTATCCTGAGGATAGCGCAGGTCAACAGGACTTGTGCAGCCATAGGCGTGAACTTCGTCAATATCGCCGAAATACCAGCGCAAATGATCAATCGGGTGGCAGGCCCCTCCGTAAATAATGTCCTGCGGGTGTTCGTAGCGCCAGGCCCCGCGGTCAAACACTTTCCACATGTCGCCATGAACATAACTCGCCTCGGCCATCATTGCAGTACCGATTTTTCCACTGTCGTAGAATTTCTTGACTTCCTGATGATGGGTCACGAAACGCCGGGTCTGGCCGACAAGAAATTTCCGTTTGTGCCTGCGCACCAGGCTGACAGTCTCCCTGGCCTCGTCAAGACTGACAACCAGGGGTTTAGTACAGATAACGTGCTTGCCGCTTTCAAGCGCCAGCCTGATCATGTCTATATGAAGATGGTCGGGTGAAAAAATGCCGATAATATCTATGTCGTCTCTTTTTATCAGTTCGCGCCAGTCGGTTGTAGCGTACGGCACGGAAAAATCTGTTCCATACTGGTCAAGCCTGTCCTTGCGAATATCGCAGATGCCTCGGACCTCGGAGCGGAACTGCCCAAGGTGACGATTAACATGAAGCATATTGCACCCCATCATCAAGCCAATTACGCCTATCCCAAGCTTGTCACTCATATAATCTCCTCTTATATTAAATGGTTAAATAATTACGCAATTCCAGTCCATGATTTCGGCATACCTGCGCAGTATTTTATAATCAGGATTGTAGACCAGCGCCAGATGATGGGTGCCGCCGTGACAACTGTATTCCGACAGCATATCTTCCAGCGGAATATCCGGTTCAAACCAGCCGCTGATGCCGCCAATTTTATTTTTCCGCGGGGTGCGGACATCACCGAAACATACGATCATAGTAAATGAATCCTGCGAACCGGGAGCCAGATTAACCAGCGCGGCCGGACCGGGTTTCATACAACCCAGGGCCAGTGCCGGACTGTCAGCTTTGAAAAACGGAAATGCTTTTTCCAGCAACTCCGGCCTGCCGTTAACGACATCGACATTCAATTCGCCCATGTGGGACAAAAAAACTTTGTTGCCTTTCCAGTCCGGGCAGAACATTTCCGAGAACGTTGTTTCCGGAAAAACTTTCGCCAGTGACGCAACGAAAGCGGCAGTCAGTACATCGCCTTCGCCGGCATAACCGATACCGCGCGACATCGCCATTGATGCTTCCAGAAACGGCACCGTGCCGAGTCCGCATTTGCGGTCAATATCAAGAAAGTTGAACGTAAATGCCGTTAGTTTTTCTTTTGCTATCCATTTTCTGACGGTCAATGATGTCGCGGCGGTCCGGGCAAGGCATTCTTCCGAAGCTTTACCGATTTTAAACAAATTACTGTAAAGTTTCAATTCTTCTGAGACCTCAGCAGCGGCTGGCCGTAGAGCCTTGAATTTCGCTGGAGTTGCCTGAATCACCTCCATCCCGACAAGTTTTTTCAAATCGGCGAACGGAATTGCAAAATCACCCATGCCTGGAAATGGCTGGCCAATGATGCCGACACGGGCGGTTTTCATGGCGGCGGCAGCAATGCAGGCGTTGATATCGGCTGCAACTCTTGTCAGCACATCTGATTGCTGCCAGTGTCCGGCTTCTAGCATAAAATGTTTTTCTTTGCGCCGTAGCATATTACACAGATCCTGTACCCCATGAATCCCGTGATTGTACATGATTCTGTCTGCGTCGGTATTAAACCCGAATTCGAAGTCAGGCGTGGTGTCCAGCACAATCAGCGGGAGTGAAGTTGCAGTCAGTGCATCGACGGATTCCAGCGACGGAGAATATGCCAGATGCAGCGTCACAATCGCGGCGGCGCGCTTCTTTTCAAAGGATTTGACTGCCTTTGAGAATTCAGGTTTGACGCAACAAACCGGAGCGGCAATTACTTCAATATTCAACTTTTCCAGTGCATCCCGGATCGTCCCGGCAAAAGCCTCCGCCGCCTGACGGTTTTCAGGCACAACCTGATCATAAAGTTCAAGATACAACGGCAACAGTCCGACAACTGGTTTGTTCATGGCATATCCTTAAATATATTTTAATTTCGCCGCTATTTCCGAGAATAAGCGGAATGCATTCCCTGAAAATATGTTCTCTATTTCCTTACAGGAAAGACCGGCACGTACGGCGGCAAGCTTGATCGCACGTAACTGCTCATAATAAAACGAGGTGAATTTTACCGTATGCCCGGCATCGTAAATCGCGCTGCCGATCTGGTAATCTTCGCCCATCAGATAAGCATACTGGTTATTGATTTCCACCGACTTGCCGCGCAGCAGCGCAATCGGAGCGTCCGAGCCGAACAGGATGCGCTCTCGCGGGAAATTATTAAAAGCATATTCCAGTACGCCTTCATGGTTGACCATCGCAGTATCAATGTACGCATTCGGACATCCGGCAATGCCGTCCAGATAACCAGAGACATTTTGCATATAATAGGCGCGTCCGATATGCGCAAAAATGACTTTGAGGTTCGGATACCGGCGGCAGAGTTCGATCATCTGCTGCTGGTTGACCGGATCGGCCAGCCGGTTTGGCCGCGGGATGTGCAATGTCACCGCCAGTCCGTTGGCGTCCGCATATTCCATCTGTTCATCCGGCAGCATGTCAAAAATCGTGATTTCGTCTTTCTTCTTCCAGTCAACGAAATTAAGATAAGGTTTATAACCAATAAGCCGGTTGGCGCTGATCCGTTTTTGCACGGACGCGATGCTGTCATGCGGCGATACCATGGCCATGCCGAAATACCGCTTGTTGTCCGATATGCCGCCGGTGTATTGCGCACCGGCGTCAAGACTGAATTCCACTGATGGAAAACCAAAGCTGTTAAGGTAAAAATCCTGTTCCGGCAGCATTGCGCGGATATATTCCAGACAATGCTCCAGCGTGAATTGGCCGTCGAACTTCCGGCAGCAGTCTTTCGCCGGAAATTCGTATCCTTGCGGCAGGCATGATCCGTCAAATAAATGAACATGGGCATCAAAGATTTTTTCCGGCAGAAAATCTTTAAGTTCAGTCATGTAGACCGCCTGATCTGATTTTTTGTAATCAACAACCATAATGATCTCCAGCAGTTTTGTATGCATCATATTCATCGCGATATATTCCCGCGCCAATGCCGGCCAGCAGCGCCGCGCCAATGGCCCCGGCATGACGTGAACCGGTGACAAGTTCGAGTCCGGTGGTTTCCGCAATAATCTGCGGCCAGACCGGACTGTGGGACGGTCCGCCGGTCATCACTGCTTTTTTGAAGTTTATGCCCCGTTTTTTCAAGCAGACCAGCTTGTCTTTGAGCAGTTCCGCCGCACCTTCCATTACCGCCCGGCTGATATTCCGGCGTTCCGCCTCAATTTGACGAAACGGCTCGCGCAGATCGATTTTCAAACCATCCGCGCCAGGCCCGGCCTCCATCGCTGATTCATTGAATATCCGATATTTATCGGGTTCGCCGGGCGCAATGCAGTTATCAATATAGGCGTCAACGGTGCGCCCGATATACGGGATTGAGAAAATCGCACCCCGCGGGCCGCCGCGGATGGACAGGAAGGGATCGCACAGCAATTCCAGATCAACTATTTTCAGACGTTCCATTTCCGGGAAAAATCCTACCCATGAAGTACCGCAGGACAACAGCAATTGTCCGGGCTCCAGCACGCCGGCGGAGCGTGCCGCCGCCGGATGGTCAAAACAGCCGGTGATTACTTGCGTATTGACGGAAAGACCTGTGTCACAGGCCGCCTGCAAGGTCAAATTCCCGGCAGGTTCGCCGGAACCAGTCAGACTGGACAATTTTTCCGCAGAAATACCCAGTATTTTCAAAAACGGCTGATACCAGCATTGACCGCATTGATCCTGCAGATGAAATGTCGTTGCGGTGGAATAATCCATTACCCAGTTGCCTGTGAACCGGAACAGCAGCCAGTCGGTATTCATGCAATAGTGTCCGGCATTTTTATATAATTCCGGCTGGTTTTGCTGTAACCAGGCCAGATGCGCCAGCGGAAAAATATCCACACACGGCCATCCGGTGACTTGTCTGACATCCGCAGATGAAAATTGTTTTAATGTTGCAGTTTTTGCCTGTTCTTCACGGCGATCCAGCCAACTGATAATATTGGTCCATGGATTTCCTGCGACATCGGCCAGCAGCGTATTGCCGGATGCGGCGGCCATAGCCAGCGCAGCAACCGGAGCCGGAGCAGCGGCGGACAACTTGCGAATCACTCCGCAAACATCCTGATAATGCTGTTCCGGAGAGATTTCGCACCAGTCAGGCTGAGGATGAATGAATGCAGTAGTTTTTTCAGTTTCGGCAAGAACCGTTCCCGCCTGGTCCGTCAACACCCCTTTAATAGCGCTGGTGCCAAGGTCCAGTCCAATCAGAAAAGTTTTTCCCGTTGCTGTTGACATATAATACAATAACTCCCCCGCCTTATAAATTAAAGCACTGCAACCTGATGTTTCTTATGTGATTCCAACGCGGCGGTGAATAACCGGTGACTTAACGCCGCTTCCGCCGGAGTGACGCAGGCTGCGAATTTCGACAGAGGATTGCCATTGTGCAGTTCGTGGATGAAGGCCGCCCACATCTGTAAAATCGCGTCGGAAAAACCAAATTCAAAAATCCCGCCGGTAATGGATTTGAATGCGGTCTCGTGTCCCATGTCAATCTGCAGCCAGGCTTGCGATCCGCCGGTGTAATCCAGTATTTCCAGCAACTTTGGATTTTTAGTTGAAAACCTGGCGCTTTTATTCATACCGAGGATTTCAATATACCATGTGTCCTTCTGGCCGGGCGCGATCCGCTGGGTTTTGATGGTAAGCGGGAAATTCAGCCCGTCATCACCGGAGGCTTCGCAGAACAACGTTGCATTGTCCCAGGTGTCGCAAGGCGTCATGCCGCCTTTGCCGTCGGGACGTTCCGGCACCAGATCAGAGAGCAGCGCCCGGACATTGGCGATATTCCAGCCGGCCCGGAACGGCATATTGCACGCGTGCATGCCCAAATCTCCCATACAGCCATATTCACCGTTGGTTGCGCGGCGGCGCTTCCAGTTAACCGGCTTGGACGTATCCATATCGCTGGAATGCAGAAAACCGCTGTTGACTTCGATAATTTTTCCAAATTCATGATACCCGATCATCCTGCCGATAAACTGCACTGCCGGAAAAAACGGAAACTCGGATGAACAGCGCACGAATACTTCCGGATGCTGCCGGATACATTCATTGATTGCGTCATTGGCCTGCTTATCGATGCCAAACGGCTTTTCCCCCATCAGGTGTTTGCCGGAACGGATGATATCGCAATATAACTGTTCATGCAGATTATGCGGCACCGCGCAGTAAATCGCCTCTATATCGGGGTTGGCCAGCAGCGAGATGTAATCCGTCGTGGCCTGGACAATGGATGAAAAATTGTTCTGATACCATGAAAATGACGTGTCATTCACATCGCAAATCGCCACGATTTCCGGACGTATAGCCAAGTCGGGGAGATGACACCACCTGGCGGACGCGCTGGCGAATTCCCGCCCCATTAATCCTAACCCGATAATTCCGAATTTGATCTTTCTGCAGCTCATTATTTTGTTTCCACCTGTAATTGGGCCATCTTGTCCGGCTTATGATTTCTACTGCGAAATGTTCCTGATTTGACCGGGTATCTGGCCGAAGAAACATCCAATAACATTGCCAGCGTTTCATCCATTTTGCCGATAACAAAATCCACGGCGTTTCGCGACGCGATCAGCGGAAGCTTCGTCAGCGCCGACGGCGGACAGTCGGCTTTGTAGGTTTGTGCGCTGATGTCGATGCAGCACTCCTTGTTGAGACGATTGGTAAACCTGGTCACGCACTCGGCGGATTTAAAATATAACGTGGTCATGTGCGCCTCGCCTTCGACTTTATCAATCATGCTGGAATACTTTGCCGCAAGCTCTTTCGCCGCTGTATGATAGTATTTGCCGGTAGTCCGGGTGTGTTCCCGGTTGGCTTCAGCAAACTCGATAGTGATCAAATAGGCCAGCGAAGCCAGTTCCTCCTGTCCATTCGTCACCAGTGCGCCGAACTGATTGAGGCTGTCCATAGCCGCAGTAGTCAGAATCTTTGATGCCGGATACTGACCGCCGGGAAAACCTTTCCCGACAGAAACAAAATCCGGATGACAGCCATATTCCTTGAATAAGAACAATTCAGGCGACCACATGCAGGACTGGATTTCGTCAACTATAACCGGAATGTCCCGCTGCGAACAGATTGCATGTGTCTTTCCGACAAAATCATCCGTAAGCCTGATACCGCCGTAATTCATCAGTATCAGCTCGTGAAAGAATCCGGCGATTTTATACTCACCAGAGTCATATTTGCCGACTATTTCAGCGAAATGCTCCGCATCATTGATTCTAACCGGTTCGACCCGGAAAATATCTGTATTCTCCAGCATATCTGCCCAATCCGGCCACATCCCGCGCAGCACTTGCGTCAGTACCGTCGTGCCGTGATAATTAGCTTCTTTGCCGCCATTGTTGTCTGCCATAACCAGAAATACCGGAATTCTTCCGGCATATTGAGGTTCCGAGTACGTCCTGTCCAGACGGTAAAACCTGGCCAGCATCATTTTTAATGCGGCCTCAACAGCCAGACTGCCGGTTTCCAGATTAATTATCCGGTTCAGGATGTGCGGCTGAGATGATTTCAAAACTTCTTCAAGTCCGTTCAGGTCATTTCTCCGAAGACCGTTGGCAATCCTTATCAGTTCACGTTCCAGATGCCGCGAAATATAACCGCGGGTGTTGTTGTGGGTGACATTTGAAATCCCGATTTTGGCGGCATTTGCCAGCAGCCGGTATCCAGGGAAAGCATGTCCCAGCGATGCATGATAATGTTCGCTTTTCCCAATAAAGTATGCCCGCCCGTCCTCGCCAATGCGGATTACGCCGGCGCCGCCGATGGGAGCCATTTCATTATGCTGTGCCTGCGCAAAAGATGCAGTCGGTGCACCGGGAACGCTGACGCCGGTCCCGGAACAAATTTTTTTACCGACATATTGTAACAGTTCATCCTGACGCTGCTGAAATTCCAAAGGATAGAAGTCCACCTTTTCTGCAGCGACTGCTTTCAGTTCTGCGACGCTGAGTCCAGACAGAAAAGCTCCGGCCTCGCACACTGCGGCGATATAATCTTTGCCTAGTAAATCTTGTAATGACCGTGATATGTTCTGCAGCATGTCAATACACCTTCCGTGAAATAGTTGTTTCGCTATTTATTGATTATAACCCTAACTTTTGATTATTTCAAGCATTTAATGACCTGTTTAATCAAAAATTATTGAAATTTCATTTTCCTGCGTTAAATTATGTTGAGAAAAATTAAATCAGGAGAGTATAACTTGAAAAAAGACGCAATGCGGCAAATCAGCCTGCTGGAAATGTTGTCCGAAAAGAAGCGGCTGGATATCAGAACTGTTGTGGAAGCGCTATCCATCTCTGAAGCTACCGCCAGAAGGCTTTTCACCGATCTGGAAAAAAGTGGCAAGCTCATCCGCACTCACGGCGGAATCCAGGCAGCCCCGGAGATCGCTCCTGATTACTCGTTCCGGCTTTCATCTGTGCTGCACACTCCTGAAAAAAACGCTATCGGGGCGGCGGCGGCCAGGCATGTCAATTCCGGCGACCGGATTTATCTGGACTCCGGCACTACTGTACTAAAAATGGCGGATGCGCTGGCCAGCCGCATACGGCACGGCGAAATCTGCGGTGTTTCCATAGTAACTAATTCGCTGTCCTGCATGGATAATCTCTCAGAACTTACTGAAGTCATCCTTACCGGCGGAATTATCCGTCCGTCCAGACGCGATGCCTGCGGACCGCTTGCAGAGAAAAATCTTGCCATGTACCACTTTGACAAAGCCTTCCTTGGCGCAGATGCGATCTCCAGCAACGGAGATCTGCTCACTACGGATGACCGCACTGCCATTATGAATGAAGTGGTTATCCGTAATTCCGGCATAGTATTCATCCTGGCCGATTCAAGTAAGTTTGGCGGCAAGGCGTTTGTAACTTATGCCAATCTGAGAAAGATCAAGACAATAATTATTTCCGATGAAAATATGAGCAGGAATAATCACAATGAACTTCGCGCCATGAATATTAAAACAGAAGTGGCAGTAGTCAAAAACTAAACAGATTATCCCGGCAGCGTAAAGAAACCGCAGGGTAAAAAAACTCATCTACTAGAAATGACGGTGTTTTAAAAGCTTTCCGTAATTTTATATATCAAACATTCCCCGATGTTTTTCATCACAGGAACAAACATTTTCAAGTTTTTGGGGGATTTCAGGATTTTCAGTTGAAAAAGTATTCTTAACTCTTATAATAAGATTCTCCAAAGAATTGAAACAGACTGAAAATCAAAAGAGTAAATCAGTATGGATATGATGGACCGGGATAGTTTTGAAAATGCATTTTACGCACAGAATCCGCCGGGGGTGCTGGAGCGGCTGAAGACCGCAACCGTCGGGATTGCCGGCGCCGGCGGTTTGGGTTCAAACATCGCGGTCGCGCTGACCCGGGCCGGAGTTCATCATTTGATCATTGCCGATTTCGACCGGATCGAACTGTCCAATCTCAACCGCCAGCAATATTTTCCGGAACAGGCAGGCATGTTCAAGACCGAGGCGCTGAAACAGAATCTCAACCGGATCAACCCTTATGTAAATGTCGAAATCTTCACCGGCAGAATTTCACCGGAAAATGTCGAAACTGTATTCGGACTGGCGGAACTATTAGTGGAAGCGTTTGACCTGGCGGAAATGAAAGCCATGCTGGTCAGAAACTGGCTGTCCATGCATCCAGACCGCTATATCGTCACGGCCTC
The DNA here is from genome assembly GCA_041665605.1 of Victivallaceae bacterium. Taxonomy (GTDB): domain Bacteria; phylum Verrucomicrobiota; class Lentisphaeria; order Victivallales; family Victivallaceae; genus CAIPAT01. The sequence goes on from JBAYIO010000001.1 coordinate 102,657, forward strand.
CGGCATCGCCGGACTTGGCCGGAGCAGTCTTCTGAAGACCGAAGTCCGCGGCAGAATGATTATCTGCGGCGATGGTCAATCCTCGCTCGAATCAGAAGGCGGCTACACCGCCCCCCGCGTCGCCATCGCCGCCAACCTCCAGGCATCCGCCGTCATCGAAATCCTGTGCAACGGCAGAACTGATTCATAACATAATGGAAATCAAACAAACAATGCCGGATTATGTGAAGAATTATGTTTCTCCAAAAGTTGCAGGCAGCGATATGACATATCTGACTCCATACTCAAAACCAAAGGGATATTTGATCGGTACCGGCGTCTTCGCTTTATTTTGGAACAGTATTTTTCTGATTCTGTATAAAAGTATGGATAGCAGAGATTCAACAATTTTACTCATGGTCATATTTATTGCAGTTGATGTATATTTATTCATAACTTTCTGCTATTTTGTCGGGTCTTGTCGGCAGCCCGTGCTGAAAATAAGCAACAAATGTCCATGGACAGGCGCCCCCGTCACCCTTGCGTGGGAACTTCCAGATTACCGCTCAATAACTCGCCTTGTCATCACGCTGGAAGGGTTCGAACATATGGACGTTCCCGTATACGATGCGCCATATACTTGCAAAAACGCCATCGCATCAATTAAATTGGCGGATACAACGGAAATACCGGAAATTAAATCCGGGTGTGCCGAATTTAAAATTCCGGAGAATTTGATGTCTTCCTTTGCTGACGGAAAATGTAGAATTCTCTGGCAATTGAAATTGCAGGTAGAAAAAAAGCGGAATGACCGCCGGCTTGAATACATCATTGACGTACAACCGCAAAAGGTGTAATTTATGGCAACTCAGTTAAACATCAAAGATGACAGGAATATATCAGGCATGACTGAACTGGCTCCCTCATCAAAACCGACATTGTCCTTGCTCGTAATCGCATTCTGTGCGCTGCTTTGGAACAGCGTCTTTATTACTCAGTATAAATATCAATGGTATATAAATGACAGAGAATCCGCCATTATATTGCTGGGATTCTTTATTGCCGGCAATGCCGCTTTATTAATTGCATTCTGCTATTTCCTTGTGTTTTATTACATCGGGCAGCCGAGGCTGAAAATCAGCAACAGGTGTCCGCGGCTTGGCGAAAAGGTCGCGTTAGCATGGGAGCTTCCAGACTACCGTTCAATAAACCGTCTCGCAATCACGCTGGAGGGATTTGAAAGCATGGAAAATCTCTACGAAGAAAAATTCCCTAAAAACGTCATCGCCTCAATTAAACTGGCGGATACGGCGGATAAACGGGATATAAAATCAGGCACGGCCGAATTCAAAATTCCGGGGAATTCGATGCATTCATTTACTGCCGGCAGATTTCAGATCATCTGGCAGTTGAAATTGTATGCGGAAAAGGAATGGAAGGACCGCCGCCTTGAATATATCATTGAAGTGCAACCGCATGAGGTGTGATTTATGACAATTCAGATAAACATCAAAGATGACAATGTTATATTCCTGCCGGGCGATGAAATCGAGGGCGTGGTGCTGTGGGAACTGCCGCAATCTCCGGCAAGGCTGGTCGTGAATGTATACTGGTTTACCGATGGTTCCGTGTCTGATATTGTGCAGGGCTTTGAGCTAAATTCTGTTGACGCCGCCGGAACTCTGCCGTTCAAGTTCAGCCTGCCGGCAACACCCTACAGTTATTCCGGCAAACTGTTTTCGATAAGCTGGGAGATTGAAGCTTACTCCGTTTCGCCGGACGAACGCTGCGCCTGCCCTTTTATCATGTCGCCTTATGATACCGCAGGAGAACTCCGCAGCCGCGACCCGATCTACACGCTCCAAAGCTATCCGGATTATCACTGTCCAGTAGTAGACTTTTAGTGCTTGCTTTTAGAATTATCCGGAATATATTGAATTTCAGTATATAAACAAGTTACGGAGTAGCTTATTCAAAAATTATGAGCGCTAAACCAGTCAGCACACTCAGGGGAATATTTCTGTTACTGGCGATAGCTTCGGCGCTGCTGCTGGCTATTGGCTGGTGGAACAGTAACCAGCGTGTTGCGCGCATGGATTCCGAGATGCGCGAGCGTCTGCTCCGCCAGGCGGCGGAAATCGCCGGCAATATCAACCCGGCGCTGATCCGCAAACTCTCCTTCACGGCATTGGATGTAGGCACGCCTGCCTATGAGCGGTTGCGGGAGCAGATGATCCATGAAGCGAAAATGATCCCGAATGCCAGATGGGTCTACTCCATGACGGAGCGCGACAACCAGATTATTTTCGGTCCGGACAGCGTGGCGCTGGATGACCAGCAGTATACGCCTCCCGGCGACTCCTACCAGAAACCTCCGGAAGAACTGTGGAAGGCTTTTAAGCAGACACGCCTGGTCACAGTCGGGCCTTACACCGATGAGTGGGGCACTTTTGTCTCCGCCTTTGTTCCCGTACTCGATCCGTACAGCGGCAGGGTGCTGATGGTGGTTGGCATTGATATCAAAGCCGGCGACTGGCAGGCAGGCCTTGACACCGCCCGGCGCATTCCGTACATAATCACATCTGTCACGTTACTGCTGTTACTGCTCGCCGGCAGCGCCATCGCCGTATACCGGCACAACCGCCGCATAAAACCGGACATATTAAAACTGCGCGCCTGGATTACTTTCCCAACCGCGCTGGCGATGCTTGCCGGAATGACTCTCTACGGGATTTATAAATATTGGGAATTCGAGGAAACATCACGCACGATCATGCTCCGCACCACAGAACAGGTGCGGCGCTACTGGAACCGGAACGTCACTGCGCATGTTCAGTTGCTGAAGGCGCAAAGCGATCAAATCGCTGACAACCAGCAGATATTGAAAGCATGGCAGAAGCGGGACTTTCCGGCGCTCTCCGCGCTGGCGCAACCGGTGTTTGATCAGTTGAAGCGGGAATATGGCATCACCCATTTTTACTTCATAGCGCCAGACCGCACCTGTTTTCTGCGGGTATTTAATCCCGACTCGCACGGCGATATCATTAACCGCTATACGCTGCTTGCCGCGCAGCGTACCGGCGAGGGCACCTGGGGTATTGACCTGGGTCTCATGGGTGCATTCACGCTTCGCTATGTGCTGCCCTGGAAACAGGACGGCAAAGTGATCGGCTATCTGGAGCTGGGCATTGAGATCGCGCATCTGACCAGGCATTTGTCCATGGAAATGAATATTGAACTTCTAACCCTTGTCAGGAAGGAGAATATAACAAAGGAGAAATTTGAAGCTGGAAGCCGGGTCTTTGGTTTCCCCGGACAATGGGATGCCTACCCGGATTTCGTGGTAACCCACCAGACAGTTCAAGGCATATCGGCAAAGGTGGCGGACTGGATCAGACACCATCCTCATGCCAGTACAGAAGACGAGATTTTCAATATCAAGCAGGATAAAAAACGTTTTGCATGCAGCGTGATCCGCCTGCCGGATGCGGCCGGGCGCGAAGTGGCATATCTCGTCATAATGCTGAATGTCACTGCCGAGGCGAACGAGGCATGGAGCAATCTGCTGCGGGATATGGGCCTGGCGATTACATTGTTCAGCGGGGTGCTTGCTTTGCTCTGGTCAATTTCCGGGACGGCGGAAGGACTGCTGAGAGCAGCGTTCGCGGAGCTGAAGGAAAGCGAAGCACGTTTCCGGCAGATGGCGGACGGCGCACCGGTAATGATCTGGGTATCCGGGTTGAATATGGGCTGCAGTTATGTCAATAAAGTATGGCTGGAGTTCACAAACCGCACTTTGGAACAGGAACAGGGCTACGGCTGGACTGACAACATACATCCGGACGATTTACTGCGGTCCCAGGATATCTATACCGCCAATTTCGATGTCAGGCATGCATTTCGCATGGAATACCGGATGCGGCGTGCTGACGGCGAATTCCGCTGGCTGCTCGACAGCGCGGTTCCGCGATTTGACGGGGACGGGAATTTCCTGGGCTATATCGGCAGTTGCATTGATATCACCGACCTTAAACAGGCGGAAGCGGAACTGGTCCGCGCCAAAGAAGACTGGGAACGCACATTTGACGCGGTTCCGGACCTGATTATGCTGCTTGATAAAAACCACCGCATCCTCCGCGTGAACCGGGCCATGGCGGAGCGGCTGGGATGCCAGACCGGTCAGGCGGAATGCTACTGCTACAAAAGCGTACATAATTTGTCCGCGCCGCCGGCTTCCTGTCCGCTGTCAAAAATGCTGCACAGCGGGCAAGGCGAGCACGCCGAAGTCGTGGAGGAGCAGATCGGCGGCACTTTTGACATTTCCACTACGCCGCTGCGAGATAATGACGGCGAAATCGTCGGCTGCGTCCATATCGCGCACGACATCACCAGACGCAAACTGGTGGAGGATGATCTGCGCCGCGCCATGAATAAAGCTGAAGCCGCAAGCCGCGCGAAAAGCGAATTCATGTCCACCCTGTCGCACGAAATAAGGACGCCTCTGAATGGAATTCTCGGCTTCTCCAATCTTTTGAGTGAAGATCTGCCGGAAAGCGGCATCAGCGATCATGCTAAATTCCAGGAATATCTCAAGGTGATTGAGCAGTGCGGCAAGGCGCTGGAAGAGATAATCAACGATGTTCTGGAAATCTCAAGCATTGAAGCCGGACAATTCAATGAAGTGGACGATGTATTTGATCCGGCGGAAAATATCCGGGAAAGCATCCGCGCGTTCGAATTTAAAGCCAGAGAGAAAAATATTTCGCTGGATTTCAAACCGCATAAATTACCGTCCAGAATCACCGGTGACTATCGCCGGCTGAAGCAGATAATCTTTAATCTTGTCGCCAACTCCGTCAAATTTACCGAACACGGCGGCGTTGAAGTAATCGCCGGTTATGAGGATAATAAATTACGCATAACCGTCAAAGACACCGGCATCGGCATTCCGAAAGACAAGCTGGCAAATGTGATGCTGCCATTCTATCAGGCGGACCAGTCCGCCACTCGAAAATACGGCGGCGCCGGGCTTGGGCTGACCATTGTCTCCAGACTGCTGCAAAAACTCGGCGGCACAATTGATATCAAGAGCGAGTTGAACAAAGGCACTGCCGTCAACATAACGTTCCCGGCAAAGATGGCGGCAGTAGAATGCACAGAACCTGCACGTCCGGAAATTAAGCCGTCAAACTCATTGAAAGGATTAAACGTCCTGGTCATTGAAGATGATCCGTCCAACATAATGTATCTGGATAAAATATTGGAAGATGCAGGCGCGCAATACCGCATTGTCCCGTCGTTTGCCGCCATGCGGGAACTGTGCATAGCCGGAATGACGCCGGAGGTGGTGCTGATAGACATTTCGCTGCCGGACTCCGACGGCTTCGAATGCCTCACATGGCTGCGGAAAAAGTTTGCCGGACAAAAAATAAAATACATCGTGCAGACCGCGCATGTGCTTTCGAACCAGATCCCCCGCTATAAAGAAGCCGGTTTTGACGACTTCATCGGCAAGCCGTACACCAAAGAGGACGTTGTGGCAATAATAATTAAAAACGCTGGTTCTGCCGCGGAAAAATCTGTTTGACACTTGCTGTATACATGGATTCGCAATCTCCTGATCGGTTTCTCCGCGCGGCACTGGAAAGTGGCGTTCCCGGGATGATTTACTTTAATCGGCTGATTATTTCTTTGGCCTTCTGCTCATAAATTCCCTGCCATTCAGGGCCGAGGAGACATTCCGTCACCTCGTAACCGCCCTTGTCGTAATAATCCGCCGGCGCCCCGTAATGCAGATAGCCGTTGGAATAAGCCGCCATAAAAGTGTACTTGTACGGCGACGCTTTTTTGACATTCAAACCGATCTCGGTCAGTGCTTCCGCCGGAGAACTGATTATAACGCAGTCCCCGATTTTAATCCCCATCACTTCCGCCTCAATGGTATCTTCTCCGGACTCTTCATTTATCGCCTGATGCTTCTGCAACGTGGCAATATCATCCTGAATCCTGGCCAATGTTTCCATCGCGTAAATGTTCTGAAGATATTTGTCAATATTTTTCCTGTTAAATGAATCCATTGCGGCAAACTTGCTGTCCCCGGTCTGTTCAGCCTGCATATAGATGAATGAGTAATTTGACGGATAATCCGGATTCAGCTTATGTTTCATATACAATGGCAGAAAACTCTTGAAATTCAGGCTGGTGAAATGCAGCGATTCGAGCAGTATGCTTTGCTCCTGCTGCAGCGCCTTGATCCGTTCCGGAATGTCGGTTCTTCTTGGCAGTCTTATCGTCCCGGAAACAACATTGAGTTTTGCGTCCTTTGTCTCAATCCCGCTTAACGCCTTCAAGGTGCTGAGACCGAGAGTTGCGCCAAGCCGCTCGACATCGCGCGGGCGTTCGAAATCCTTGAATGTCACGTCGCAGACATCCCCCGCCGCGCCTTGCAGGAACAGCGCCATCGCTCCGTTGCCCAGGCTGTTCTCAATTACTTTGGAGGCGTAGCCAGGTATGTTGGCCGTAATGTGTCCCTGATAATCTCCGAACAGCAGATGACAGGCGAAATTATATACCACCGCCAGCGGTGTCCCGTCCAGCCGGTCGATGCGGATGATGCCGATTTCAGGATCAACCGGTCCGAGACTCTCAACTTCTTCGTCCGGCGGGCATGGATTGGAGTGGCGGACAGTCCAGTGTCTGCCGTTTTTCAGCCTGAGCGTCCGGTTCATTGAAATCCGGTCTTCGCGGCCGGTGCCGGAACCGATGCGCACTTCAACCATGTTTTCCGCCGCCCGGCGCACCGCGTCAAATGTTCTGACAATCTGCTCCTCGTCACTGCATAACATACGCCCCGCCGGGTGAGTGTGCGAAGCATTGACCAGGACGCTGCAGCCGGGAATTTTCAACTCATTTTCAATCCGTTCCCGCAGCTTCGGCAGAAACTCTTCACCAACATCCGGCAGCATTCCATCACTGATTTTTCTGCCTCCTATCGCCGTAACATCCATGGTGATAATGACCGCTTTTGTTTTGCCGTCGTCCAATACCAGCGCTTTGGCGTACAGCGGATCTTTGACCGCCACGCCCGGATCACAATTAGTAATCTCGCTCTTTGCAACCCCGGCACGCAAAGCGCCTGCCGCCGTAAATTCCTGTTTTTCAATATTATTCATTTTATAAATCCTGGTAATTATTGTTAATATAATCTTTAATAAGCTGATTCAAAATCTCTCTGATTTCAGATATTTCATGAAAGCATTCCTTATGACAGCATAATCGTGTTTCGTAAATTTCCTGAAAACCGGTTTCACGAAACTCCGGTGCTGATAAAGATTCTCCGCCTGGTAAATGCATGGAATCCCAATGGCAAGCTGCTCGTCAAGTTCCATCAGATAATCATCTTCAAGGGAAAACCTGAAGTTGCCGTCGGTATCCACGGGTTTACCCTTCATGGCGGTTTTTACAATGTCAGCCCTTTCGCGAAGGCTATCAAGCGGCCTGCCGTAAACGGTATAAAGGTCGCCCAGCCTGACCATATTGCAGACATCCCGGAAATAAGGATTGGCGATGTAAAGCGAGATGAGAGCGTCTCTTTTGACGGACAGCGCCTTTTTATAAATTATTTCAGTGTAGAGATGCTGCAGTTCAAAGCCGTAGATGCCGCCCTGATCTTTGACTCCCCTGCCGCATGGGATGCCGCATGAGCCATCTATTTTCAGGCCGTCGGCGTTCAAACTGCCGGGAGCGGAACTCAACATATGCTCAATGCCATTTTCCAGTATTCTGCGGTACGCCGGACTGGTGGGGTCCATGGCAACTGCTTTGCCGTCTTTCGTGATGCAAAGGCTTTCGTCAAGACCTTCCATTGTCCACGCCTGCATCCAGAGCAAAACCTTGATTCCCCGTTCATGGCAGGAATCGATGAACCCTCTCATGTCCGGCCATTTGCGTTCATCCACATTGAACAATGCAAATTCCTTCTGCCACTTGGCATCAATAATCAGGGTGCCGAACGGAATTCCGTTTTCTAGCAGGATATCGACCCATTTTTCATGGTTTGCCTGGGTGCATTCATCCATGATGAAGCTGCCTTGTTCAAGCTGCGCCTTTGAAAGTGTCCCGGTATTCACTTTCCGCCTGCCGAGCGCCACCTGCTCATGCCAGCCGCAGAATATCGGTTTCCGGTGCCATGAATATTTTATTTTGCCGGAATCCGCGTTGGAAATGGCTTTTTTCTTTTCCAGCAGGCGGCAGTAATCTTCAATGGCGGAAAGTTTGTTTCTGGAAAAACCGATGAAAAGACTGGGGCTTTTCCACTCCCCGTCAACATTCAGACGTCCTGAATAATTTATGGAAAAAGACTGGGTATTGAGGATGCTTTCACTTTCACGCTCCATTTCCGGCGGCTTATGGTTGAAGTCAAATGAATCAAAACTGTTGCACCCTTTTCCGGCAACCAGCCCTCCCCAGATCTTCGTTTCGGATTCATGCCGCGAGAACATGTACATAAACGGGCCGCTGCACAGCGAATGCCCCCAATGCGTGGTGTCGTTATCGGCGCTGATGCTGAAAAACTCATTCGTGAAAAGCTCTTTCTTCGTGAGAAAATTGGTGCATCCGGGGATGAACGTGTCGAACCCCGGCACTGAGCCAAAAAGCTGTTCGTCAAGAATGCCCGTAAAATAATAAACCCTGTCGATGACGCCCTTACCCTTGACTTTCACAAAATATTCCACGTTGTCTCTGCCGAAAATTACATAAGCCTTTTTATCCTGCCAGACCGTGCTTTTGAAGTCCACTTCAAAAATGGTGTTCCCGTTCCCGTCATCAACATTTTTTATTGTCGGTGTTCCAATGGTTTTGTCAACGGCGTTGATGGTATCTATCCGGCATAACGGCGTGAACCAGTAATAAAAATTTCTGTCCTTAGCCAAATGTATCCTGAACTGCTCGAAGTCTTCAGAGTAGTAATATTTATATTTCCTGTTTGAAATCATGCTGTCAGGCTCCTTCATTAATATCAATTGACGGTCCATTTAATGGTTGCTGACCAGGTTTGTCCCGGCTCGAGTTTAACTTTTCCGAAGACCGGTTCGAAAGTTGAGGCTTTCTGTTTGCCGGAATCCCAGAAGATCAGACAATGCAGGTCTTTTGCCGTATCAACTTCGGCGGCAAGCGCAGTCTGGCTCCAGGGCGCGGTAAATACTGTCTTCGGACTGGTTATGGTCGATACGCTTTGCATATTGAACGCGCCTTCCAGGTCTTTATCCGGATTCGCGGCAAACCGGTAGAGTTTGCAGATGAACAGCCTGGGGAATATTTCCGGCTTATTCCCGTTCAGCATCGCCGCCCGGCCGCCAATCCCATTTTTAATCTCGAATAATCCCGGCATATTGTGCCAGCGGAAAGAGAATTTCAGTTCATTCTTCGTCCGGTTGATGATTTCAGAAGTAAGGCTGAAGCCGTTTGGGGTGATATCATACGTTTTGCGGATTATAATTCCGGCAAGATAATGATTGTCGGCGGCATTAATTTCTCTTTCCAGCGTAATACTCAGGCCGCTGCCGGATTTTGACTGGCCGGTGACTTTGTACGGCGTGCTGATGGAACAGACGGCTCTGTCCGGCCACCAGAAAGCATCCACCGCCAGCCCGTTTTGTCCATCCTGGCTGACCAGTTCGTCTCTGCCTTTGGTCCAGCTCATCAGCCGGCCGCCGACTGCCGGGTCAAGCGTCAATATCATATCGCCGGTTTTGAATTCGACGACAGTTTTACCGGCAAGCGTTTTTTTCAGACAGGAAACTCCGGCGCTGCTCATATCTTTGATGCCTGAATAATCCGGCATGCTCAGCTCTTTTGCCGCCTGCTCCTGTTTGGCGGAGATATTTTCCCGCTCCCATTGAACAGCCTTCTCAATTGCGGACAGACGTTCATTCATAACTTTTTTCATGATTTCCGGGGTGATAATTTCGCCGTAGTTTTTTCCGGCTTCGTAATTCTCCAGCACATAAAAATTCCAGCGCAATGCCCCGGCATGCAGCATCATGCCTTTTTCCATATCTGCAGTTGCCAGTGCGATATCGCCATTCATATTGGCGTAACAGCGTTTTTTATCCGGCTGAGTCAAAACATACTTCCGGCCATTGTCTAAAGCGCCGATTTTCAGGTTAAAGAAAATCTCGCCCTTCAACCAGAAATTGCCGGCGGCGATCATCATGCGATTGTCGAGTTCATAACTGACGCATTGCAGCAGTGAAGCATTGGCCAGCTCCGGAAGCTTTTGTAAAAAGTTACCCCCTTCCGCCCATGACTTTGGAAAATTCGCGGCTGGCAGAGGACTGACGGCCGCGGCATTCGCCGAAAAGTTGCGTTTGCCCTTGAACACATAGTTTTCATATTCCGCAATCTGCGAGTTGACTTCGGCCAAATCAGCCCAGTAACGCTGGTCGTAACCGCGCGGGAAATAGTAGGCGAAAGCCCCTTCCCAGCCGTTCAGGAAAAAGCAGAGACTGTCAAATGCGAGCGCTTCCGGCTCCGTAACCCAGTCATTAAGCTGATAACCGTGCGGAAATGCAATCAGTCTGGGCCGCTGCGCCTGATCCGGAACCCTGTCTGCTACGAATTTCCGGATATCGCGGGCGGCGGCGAATGTAATAAGATGGATACCCGTGTAATATTCATAAGGCTTGGTAAAAGGCTGAAAGATATACGGACCCCATGCTTCAATCCATGGCAGTTTCGTCAGAAAGTCCGCCGGGTTGTATTGTCCGGCCTCGCTGTTGGAATTTTCGATGAAATAGCTCCAGGCGACTTCCGGCATGAAATGAGAATCTTTTCCGGCTTTTCTGCCCAGTTCGTTAACCGTTTTCTCCAGAGTCTCCATCATCATGGCATGCTGCTGACTGCGGAATTTTATCCATGTGTCACGATAGGAAGTGACAATTGATTTCGGCCACCTGGACTCAACCTCTTCCCGCGGCAGTTTGCTGTATTTGATGAATTCCTCTTTGCAGCGCGGACAGAAACAGCCCTTGAAGTCGAATCCGTAGGGTTCCCAGTTCGGCATGATATTGTCGGCGGTGTCCTTGCCGACCAGCAGCTTTTCCAGCATGCCGACAACATGCTCTTTGTAGTACGGACCCTGTTTATACACTTCCACCGGGCAGATTGCTTCCACCGGTTTATTGTAAGGCGAACCATCGACCAGGCGGAAAAGCGCGTCTTCTGGTTTTTTCGCCTCGCCTATCCGATACCCGTCCTGCAGATAGGATGGCTGGTAATAGCGCGCGATTCCGGCTTTTTTAAGTTCATCCAATACCGGCTTAACGGAACCTCCGTGAACGCAGTTAAAGCCGCTGCCCGCATAGAAGGATACGAATTCCTTCGCCCCGTCACCGGCAAAATCGCTTTCGCGGGAAAGCATTGCGGCGGAACGGAATATTTTCGGGGTATTGCCGGATGCTGCCGGAATTATTTTGAGATTGAGTTTTTCCGGCGAACTGCGATAACTGCCGTCTTCCACCCAGTATTCCGCGGCATAAAGTTTTTCCCCGGGAGGCAGCGCCGTCTTCAGCATTGCCGACGCAGTATTATAGGAACTGTACGATTCTTTGCTGATGTCATTTTTAAGCGCGCTGACATCAATTTTGTAGATAACGTTTCCATCCGCATCATGTATGGCCTCGCCGATTTTTAGTATACTGCGGACGTCAATTAATTTAAATGTCTCCGGAACTTTCAGATACAGTACCGGACTGGCAAGTGGCTTCGCATTTTCATTGCGGAACGCGAAAACCAGCGTTCCCGGCTGACCGGTCCCCAGACAGAAAATCTTATCCAGAAAGGCAAACGGTATAAGTTTGACGGTCACGCCATCCTCCATCTGCGCCTGCCGGACTTCCACATCATCCACATATGCTTCACCGCAACCGTAAAATGCCAGAGAGACAATCAGCAGACGGGTTCCGGCCGGAGCAATGAAATTAACTGAATTACTCTGCCAGTCCGGCTTCAAGGGAACGCCGACTTCCACCATTTTACCCAATTGCCTGCCTTTCGACTGTTCCGGCTTGTCGAGACAGGTCACAAATACCCGGAAGCTGTTTAAGCCGGGAGTGTTTTCCAGCGTTCCTCTTAATTTGAAAGTCAATTGATACTTGACCGGGCCGGGACTTTCAGGCACAGGAATATTCTGCGAAATACGGTTGGATATCTCCGGCTTGCCTTTGTCGTCACGGAATTTATTTACCGCCGGCGGCGTAATCAAAACCGCGCATTTTTTACCGGATGCCGGATTGTCTTCGCTGATTTTACGGATTATCAGCGGCAGCATTTTTTCTTTCAATGCATCGCCGTCTTTCTGATGAACATAAAAATCTCCGCCCCAGTTATACAGCCGGCTCTGCCGCAGGTCGGCCTTTGCATCTTCAAAATCACTGAATTTCAGCAGATTTTCGCCCTGCGCGGCGGCTGGTTCGGCCCGGCATCCGGCAAGATCAACACTGACTCCGCCGGCATCAATTCCCCCGGCGGGAGCTTGAGCCGCGACATTAACGGTCATCATGAACACACAGAATCCGCCCAATAATAAGGAGTACATTTTTTTCATTAAATCCTCAAGTTTTAAGACAGCAAATGATTTTTTTCAGGAAGTCAGGAATGGTTCTCAGAGTGCGCCCGGCATTTGGAAACCAGGGCGCATCTGATATATTTATTTTATTGAATTGTGGCCGGATCGACCGAGAACGGGCTCCAGAAATAGGATTTTGTCTGCGAATTTGTATATCCCGGCGAATAGGCATCCGGAATGGTGCCGAACTTCCGGCCTTCAACGTGTCCCTCCACAAAGACTATATTGGCGCTGTTTTTAAATGCGCTGCCGCCGCCGCCGTGACGATAGCCGACCGGATAGTTGCCGGTTTGCAGCGACATATCCGCATACGGTCCGTTCGCAGTATTAAAGCTGTCAGCGGCTAAACACGTTTGCGAGGACTTCTTGAACGCGCTCACTTTTCTCAGAATTTGTTTAGTAATCGGATAAGGCGATGTGCTGCTTACTCCTGAGTTTGCAATGATATTGTTATAGCCGTAGGTATATATAGTTCCGGCGGCGGGCGCCGGCTGGGAAGGACAGCACATCGGATAGCGGGCTGTCGCGGTCACATGTCCATAATATATCCCGACGCCGGTGGCAACCGTTTTAAGATACGGCTGGAGATATCCCTCGCCCTGTGCCGCCCTGTTCCAATACATCGCGGCTGGGCCGTAAGTTCTTCCCACCGGCAGATTATCGTTGTTGTCATTGATGTATAACATGAACGCCTGCCCGAATTGTTTAAGATTGTTCGCGCATTCCGCTGTCCGTGCTTTTTCCCTCGCTTTATTCAGCGCCGGGAGCAGCATTCCGGCGAGGATGGCGATGATGGCGATCACGATGAGCAATTCGATGAGTGTAAAATTCCCTGAATTTGCCGTGGATCTCCTGCTTCTTGTTTTCATGTTGATCTCCTTGTGTTGATTTGACGATTATAAATTTACCTTTTTGCGCACGAACCTCTGACTATCAATTCTGGTTTCAAACTTATTTTATGGTTTTTCACCGGCTCTTTTTTCAGTTGCCGGTCCAATAATTCCAGGCATAATCCGCCGAGTTCATCAAGCTTGTTGTTAAAAGTGGTTAAGGCGAAGGTTGCTGATCCGTTGAGCATATTGCCGTTGCCGATGATTGACAGGTCTCCGGGAACTTTCAGTGAATTTTCGGCCGCCGCTTTGATTGCGCCGCAGGCAATATAATCTTCCAGCGCGAAAACCGCCGTCGGAATTTTGCCGGATTGAATTAAACTGGAGAACGCGGCGTAACCGCCCTCTTCGCCGTATTCGCATGATTTGAAGAAACTTTCATTTACTTCAAGATTGAGTTCATTCATTACATATTTATATGCCGCATAGCTGATCGGGGTGCTTCTGGCATAGTGCGGGCCGGCCAGCACGCATATCTTCTTATGCCCTAAATTATAAAAATATTTAACGGCTTCACAGGTGGCTCTGAAATTATCCACCGTTACGCTGAATAACTCTTCTCCGTAAATATCATTGTTCGCCAGTACAAAAGGTATCTTGTTCTGCCTGAGCAGAAAAACTGAACTCTGCGGCAGTTCGGTCAGTACGATAAGTCCGTCGAAATCTTCATTATGAATAAAATCGTTGATCGAGTAATTGCTGATGCAGAATATCTTCATATTACATTTTATAATTTTTGTCTTTTCAGATATCCCTTTGATTATCTTCGCCATATAGGGATGGTCGATATTATCAAAATCCGCCAGCAGAATCCCGATGCAGGGCACGGAGGAATTTCTTTTCCTCCCGGATGCCGCATTGGCTATTTCTTTCCGGAAATCGCTTACTACCGTCCCTTTCCCCTGTACAGTATATACTATGCCTTCGTGAACCAGGTCAGTTATGGCTTTAACCGAAGTATTGCGGCTGGTGGAAAACACTTTGGCCAATTGATTAACCGAAGGCAGCGCGTCGCCGGGCTTGTACTTCCCCTGCTTGATCTCTTCCTTTAAAATATCCTTTATCTGCTGATATGCAGGAATGCTCATCTTAATCTCTCTTTAAATTTAGTTATGGTTAACCATAACACTGATTATACTGTATACTGCCATTTTTGTCAAGCGGAATCACATTTTGCAGGCAAAATTTCAAAAAATAATTGGGCGGCAGCCAGGATTCAGGCAATGAACAATTGATTTGTGAAAAAAATAGAGTGTTCACACTTTGACAGGATTTTAACCTGTATTCCGCAGTTGCGCAGGATTGAACGTATTTTTATCGAATCGCAATCCTTACTTGCGTCAAGATTGCGATTCGGTTTAATCGACGGTTTGTAGTATTAACCGGCCAGCAGTCCGCTGCTTTTCTTCAGCGGATCGCCGGTCAGTCCGGTATCCGCACTGCCGGCCAGGGGGCTGGCTGCGCCGATAATTTGCCGGCTGATGGCCTGGTCAAGATTGAAATTCAGGTCATACTCGGTGGCGGCGGCTCCCGCCAGCATCACCTTTATATAATATATGCCTGCATCCACCTCCCCGACGCCGCTGTCTATTGACTCGGGAGTCAGTCCGGATTTGGTCGAAGACGCCACCAGTTTATGTTTGAAATTATATACAAAAAGATTGACATTTGAATCAAATCCGCTCAAATCACCCATTGCGGTTGCGCCGTCCGCCGACACTTCAAATTTGTAATAGTCTTCCTTGTTGCCTGCCCCCACCCAGCCGTGAACCGCTCCACCGGAAGTAAGTTCGACGGCGGTGGCAAAGGAACTGCCGGCTGTTTCTTCCTGAAAATAATTGCTCAGGTTATAGTAGGTGTTGTTGACGATGCCCTTGCCGCCGTCGGCGGGGGCGACTTTTACGAGATAATCACCGGCGGCCAAAGCCGTGACGATTGTTTCGTCGGCGCTTTTCTTGTTAGCGGATGTCTTCAGCACCTTGCCTTTGCTATCCAGCAGCGTCAGATTCGCGTCGCTGCTCAAGCCGGTCAGGTTCAGAGTAAGCGCTCCGGCGGTGGCCAGCGTCAGTTGATAGTAGTCCGCCGGGTCGCCGAAACCAACCCACTCGTCAACGGAACTGTTAAGATCCAGCGAACCAGCCTGGGCCGGTAAATCTCCCGCGGTTTCTGTCGGGAAATAATCAACCACATTGTTCAGCGTGTAAGTGGTGTTGTTTACGGCGCTGTTGCCGCCGTCGGCAGGCGCGATTTTAACGAAATAATCACCGGCCAGCAAAGGCGTGGCGATTGCTTCATCGATATGCCCTTTTGTGGAAGAAGCCTTCAATACCTTGCCTTTGTTATCCAGCAGCGTCAGATTGGCGTCCCCGGTCAACCCGGTCAAGTTTAGATTCAGGCTCAAAGTTCCGGCATTGGTCAGCGTAAGTTGATAGTAGTCCGCCGGATCGCCGAAACCCGTCCAGTCGTTGCGTTCGACAGCAACCCCGTCTTCAAGTTCGCCAATGACATTTGCCCCGGATGAAGTATCCCCGGCGTTATCGTCCGGACAGGGGGCAAAAGTACTGGTCAGCGTGTAGTCGGTATCGGCAGCTTTGCCGACAGGGATGACCTTGACGTAATAATCGCCTTTGAACAGTGCCGTGCTGATGTTTTCCTCCGCAGATCCTTTGGCGGAAGATATTTTCAACTGCTTGCCTTTGCCGTCGAACAGCGCCAGGTTGGCGTCCCCGCGCAATCCGGTCAGATTCAGGTTCAAAGTTCCGGCATTGGTCAGTGTCATTTTATAAACATCGGTGGAACCCACCCAGTCGCTGACGGAGCCATTGGCCTCCAGTGTGCCGGTGACGGTTAATAAAACAGGTTTGCTCCAGGCGCTCCATTTGCCTGAATTGTCCTGGGCGCGCACTTTTCCGTAGACAGTCCCGATGTTTGTGTCGGGGATGGATGCGCTACTTTCGGTGACAGTGATCAGATCTGCTCCAAGTGGATTGCTTAAATCGGAGTCGTCCGACATAATTTCATACTGTTTGATGCCGTTGGCATCCGTCGAATCATTCCAGTCATAATTAAGCGTGTTCCCCTCGAGTGTCACCTTCAATCCGGTCGGAACTGTCGGCGGCGCGAGATCTACCATAAATGAAGAGGTCTCGCTCCAGTCGCTCCAGTTGCCGGCATTGTCCTGGGCGCGCACATGCCAGTAAATCATCCCGTCCGGAAGTGTGATGCTATATTTACTGTCGGTTACATACAGAGGCGCGTCATTCGACTGGCCGCCAAGGTCAGGCTGGTTGTCGCCTTGCAACTCATATCGTTTAATGCCGCCCGCGTCAGTGCTGTCCGCCCAGTCAAGCGCCACTTTTTTCCCGACCATTAATTGCGTCAAACCAGTCGGAACGGACGGCGGAGTAATATCCGCGCCAACTGTGAAACTGCCGCCGCCGGCCCAGTCACTGCGGCCGGCTGCATTACAGGCCTGCACCTGCCAGTAATAGGTCCCGTCGGCAAGCGATGTCGAGGCCTGGCTGGGACCCGGCAAATCCTCGAATTCCGGACTGCTGAAATCCGCATTGTCATCAACTAGAATATCATACTTGGTGGCGCCGGCAGCATCACTCCAGTCAAATAAAACAGAGCTTCCAGTGACAGTCCGCTTTAAACCGGCCGGAACAGCCGGCAGCAGTCCGCCAGCGGTGAAATCAGCCGTTAACTGGTCTGTCGCGGCATCGGTCAGCACGAGTGACAGTTTATCGCCATCGGCAAAAGTATAACTGGAACCGACCTTTACATTGACATTCTGACCGTTATCCTTCACCGTGAACACTGCGCCGCCCATGCCGATAAGGTCGGCGCCGGAACCAAGAATATATGTCCCGGTCGCGGTGTTGTTCACGTCCAGAGTAAAGGCAGTGTGGCTGATGTCGCCGACCACGCCGGACAGAATGGTCAAAAGCGTATCGTCCGCCTGGGCATTGGCCAGCTTGAAACCCATTGCTGCCGGTTGCAAATCATCGCTGTATTCTATTATTACACGCCCGCCGTCAATCGTCAGTGCGCCGGAGGCCGTTCCACCGGAACACAGATACATGCCCCCGCCTGAATTGACAATGGTGTTGCTGGCCGTGCCGCCTGAATAAACTAACTGATAGCCTTCATTGATTATAGTATTGGTTGCCGTGCCGCCGGATGAGATATTCTGGCTGCCGCCGGAATTAATCGTAGTGGAATTCGCCTTGCCTCCGCGGCCTTCCGTGTACCAGTCCGCTCCCAGATTCATATTGCCGCCATCATTGATAATGGTGTTGCTGGCGGTGCCGCCGTCAAAGACATACAGAATGCCGCTGGTATTAATTGCAGTACTGTTCGCCATGCCGCCCCAGACATACTGATAACCGCCGGAAGTGATTATCGTATTAACCGCGGATTGTCCGGACGATACTTCCAGTCCGCCGCCATTCTCCAGCAAGAAATTACTGGCAACGCCATTGATAACGGAAAACGCGCTATGTCCGTCGGTGCGGGTGTTGGTGCCGCTGGTGATTTTTGCGCTGGTGGTGGCATAGATTGCTCCGCCCGCCCGCTGATCAATCACGCTGGCGGAGCCCCCGCATTCAACCCACAATTCACCGCCGGAGTTAATGACGGTGGAATTCGCCAGTCCGCCGGACGCAACATCCTGCCAGCCGGAGGAGTTGATAACCGTATTGCCGGCTTTGCCGCCGGATGCTATAGTTTGATATCCGCCGTCAATGGTAGTGCTGCTGGCGATGCCGCCTTTGCTGATGGTTTGCGCACCGTCGACGGTTTCACCGGTCACGGTCTGAGATGATACAATTGGTGTAAAAGCCATTTTTCTCTCCCTCTGATTAAAGAAATACATAAAAAAATAAAAAATCTCAATATAACAAAAATA
Source organism: Victivallaceae bacterium (assembly GCA_041665605.1). Taxonomy (GTDB): domain Bacteria; phylum Verrucomicrobiota; class Lentisphaeria; order Victivallales; family Victivallaceae; genus CAIPAT01. Next base: position 121,063 of record JBAYIO010000001.1, read on the forward strand.
TGCTATGGTCCTTTTCCTAATTGAAAAGCCTGCATTACATTTACCATAAGGTCATAAATTACGCTCTGCAAGCCAGTTATTCAACAAACCCCGGTTTTAATATCTATTATTCGATAGTATTACTACCGTTTTCATCGCTTACTGTATTTTCATGGATTGCCTGGCGTTAATTGCCGGTTAGGCGCTGTAAAGAGATAAACTATTGAATTTTCACCGGATATCCTGACTTGATTTTCGGGTTGCCTGCAAGGCGCATACCGGCAGGTATGTAACGAACAAGCGGCACGACAAGTATTCAAGGGAACTTGTACAGGGAACATAGTTTATTTTGTGACGGTTCCCAAGGGAATGATAAGGAATCTGCTGCTGTTCGGGCGTCCGCGCCCGCGCTCCAGAACAAGACGTTTATATTGCTGTTTTCCAGCGTGGTGCGGGCGATCAAATCGACAAAGATGCTGGATATCAGCATGAAATTTCATGAAATGAATATCAGACACCGATGGCGCGACATTATAAGATACTTCCATTGCTTACAATGTTTAAGTATTATAAACACAAATCGCTTTTAGATGATATCTCTTGCGCACCGGTGCCGCGTTTCATATCGCCATTGTCGTTGATTATTTACGACTCATGCGAGATGTTGTTTGAAGAATTTTACCGCCTTGTTGCCGCCCCAGCCGTGACCTCCCGGGAACAGGTCAAGCTGAAGATGCTTTGTAGCCTTTGCCGCCGCATAGATCCGCTCAAGCTTTTTGAAACATGCCATTGCGGTATCTACTTTGAGACATGAATCATTGATGCCGATATCCACCAGCAGCGGACGCGGGGCGAGGAGGCCCTGGAGATCCGGCAGATCGACCAGTTTGTAAAGTCCGGGCGCAATCTGCATGCCGCAGTAGTTGATGTCGCGGATGCCGAAATGAGCCCACAAGTCGCTGTAGCAGATGATTTCCGTCGCCTTGAAACGCTCGTCACAAAGGCTCATCCACAAAGTCATCGTTCCGCCGCCGCTGAGTCCCATGGCGCCGAGTTTGTCTGAATCAACTTGCGGAAGAGAGCAGATAAAGTCGGTGGCGGCTTTGCCATGAGTGACATTTATCGACAGCGAGGTCATGCCCAGCATAGTGGCGTGCAGATAATAAAGATTACACCAGTCGCGCCCCTGCTGGAAGCGATGATTCGGTTTGTTATTGTCGTCACGTTCACCAAACCCGATCCAGTCAATGGCGTAAGTGATGAACCCCGCCTTTGCCATCTGATGCCCGTAGTTGTAGTTATGCTGCCGAGCGGGGTCCTGCCGAGCGGGGTCCGACCCCATATTTATTATATTTTTGTGCATAATTATCCATATATTACATCTAAAAATGATCTTTAAATCAATTTTTTACGGTCATAAAATCAATATAAGCTTTTTATTCA
>JBAYIO010000002.1:0-121840 GCA_041665605.1 Victivallaceae bacterium
CTTTAATTTTTCAACCTCAGTTTCTGTAAATTTTATCGTTATCATGTCAACTCCATATAATTAGTTTTACACATGATAAAAATATACATTAATATGTTTAATTTTCAAACTAATATAGTATACAACTACTGTAACCAGACGGTAGTTATTTCCTTTAATATTAAATATTACGGTATTGCCATTCAGCACGCTCGCGGACGGATAAACTTTTTTAATGTCATTGAACGACTGCCAGTTGGAGTTTCTCACATCCTTAAGCCATTCATCTATTTGCGCCCGGCAGTCGCCGTGTTTCCTTTTGAATTTATCCAGCGTCTTTAAGCCGACTACTTTCATCTTGTGCCTTAATTGTTAATATGCTTCTATTATAGTACCGTTATGGTACTATATCAAGACGGCGTATATAATTTCTCTCTACTTTTTTATAAATATCTTTCTGATTTAGCCATGATACGAATATCCTTTTTTGATTTTTGCGTGGTCACCCTGTCGCGGCACGCGTATACATATAGTAGATTTGTCAATCAATGACGGGGTAAATCCTTTAAAACAAAGCGTTTAAATGCGTCATTTTTTTGCAGAATTTTCTCTGGCGGCAGAACAAAAACAGGTCTCACGCGGAGACGCGGAGGCAGGGAGAATACACTTTGCACTTAGCCGGTGTTTTCAAGCCCCACATTTCATAAATCAACGGGGAGCTCTTTGCGCAAGCATCAGCAAATAAATCTACTGATGGCTTGCCCTTGGCATTAAAAATATCTTTATATTACCAAACTACGACGCTTTTCATTGGTTTCCAAGCTTTTTACACCGTGGGCGCATAAAAGTAAATCGGCATAATCGGCAGAAGCGCTTTATCTGCGTCTGCAAGTTTCGGGTAAAACTCCTGCCATAAGGCAATAAAACGGTCCAGGTCAATGAGTTCCACATGAACAGAAGAACTGCGCACGGTAGTCTTGGCTTCTGAAGTAAAACCTCCTGATGAAACAAACATCGCCACATCACCGTCCTTTTGCAATAAGCCCTGGAGCTGGCGTATCTCCTGCACGGTAGCAGATGTCTCCCGATGTTTAATCTGAACTTTGATGCGGGGTGGCACGGTACCGAGCGGGTCACGATAGGCAATTACATCAATCCCGCCGTCTTTGCCTTTAGGTGCGACAAACGGAGTGTAGTAGCCCATGCCGCGTAACAGTGCGGCTACAAGGTCTTGAAACTCATACGGATTTTTACTATTTATCTGTTTCTGAAAACCCTCAATTGCCAACTGCTCAATTTCGGAGATTGTCGCCTCCTGTCCCTGCTGCCCTTCCTCGCTGATATCCTGATCTTCATCAATTGACACAGTTGGCTGGTTCTCACTTCTCCAGACTTTATATGCGGCAGTCGCCGCGTTTAGCAGCCCGACATCACCAAGCTTGAGCGCTTTTTCGCCTTCCGGGGTTATATACCAAACGCCTTTATTCTTTACGAGAAATCCAGCCTTGATACAGTCAATACTGTAGAAGTGAAGCATTGAGTGCCAGCGAATATAGCCGGACTTTTCGTAGGCCGCTTTGGCCCAGTCGTCGAATGCCACCTGTTTTTCGATCTCAGACGTTACGTCTCTACCCGGTGCTTGACCGCCTTTTTTACTAAGAATCTGCAACGCGGCAAAAATAACTTTAGCCGCCAATGCGCGTGAACGGGATATTTCTTTTGCCATAGTCATTTTCTCCAAAGGCTAACAAACTATTTGATGTTTTATGTATATCAATGCAATCGACGGTAAAATATAAGGAGATTTTTGTAAACAGTCAAGTAAAATCACTACTTTACAACATATTATTCAGATTAACCGGAATAATATTACCATCTCACACCAGCGGGGCAGTATATTCCAGATACAGTTGGAAGAGGTATTCCAGACGATCCATTTCCGAACCGAACGCCTGACCGCGATAACATTTATCCACCGCTTTGTCCAGTTCATTATGCGCTTTGACCAGAACTGGCGGCATCGTGACCGGATCGTAAAGATCGGCCAGCGAACATTCCGGGAAATGATTTCTGGCATCCAGTACCGCCTGCGCTTTTTCTTCAACGGCCGCAACCAGTCCGCCGCCGGGTTCTTTCGGCCACGGGAAGCTGTTGTAAACAATATCCTTTGAATATCTATAATCACTCTTCAAACGACCGCAGACATGTTTCACCCACGTCATGTGCATTACTGAAGTCAATACGCCGAAATGATATAACGTTGCGTCCGGGATTGCCTGGCATGAATCCGAAACAATATATTCTTTGTCAAAAAAACCAATCGGAATATATTTACGGTTTTCCGAGGAATGGCGCGGAACAAGAATATAAGTTGAATCCGGCTGCCGGATTTCCGCGAAAAGAGATGGCGTCTCAGCATCCTTCTGAGTGGGAATTTTCCTGCTTTGCAGTCTGAAATTTTTAACTTTATTGATTCTTTCCAGCACAAGCGGCATTTGTCTTAAATCATGCGGTGAAATATTTATCAGCCAGAGACACCAGCGTTTCGTATCATGGAGAAATTCTTTCGCGGAAAGCAGCGGCCTTATGTACGGTTCCGCCTGCGGTTCTGAATTAAGCAATGCAATTTTTTCTTCATCTGAAAGGATTAAATTGCCGTCGTCAACCGGCTTGCTGCCGTAATCCATTTTTGGGATTCGGCAGACTGGTCTGGATCTGCTGGATATAATGACATCCGGCGCGGCAGCCAGATAAGGATTGATATTTGCCGCCTTGATCTGGTGGGCCGTATTCTGATTATCTTCGTAATCGAAAATTGTTTTGCTGTCAGTGTCGAAACAGGCGAAACCGATTATAACGACATGGACATGGGCCATGCCCCTGGCTTCGCTGTTCCATTGAAAAGTGCGGTGCGCGAAATGGATTTTAACATGATAAGTATTGAGCAATTCATTCCAGAGTATGCCGACCTGTTCGCCCTGAGTGATGGAATTGGTGGAAACGAACCCGACCTTTATCTGTGTATTCTGAATATACTGTGCGGCCTTGACATACCAGCAGGCAACATAATCCAGCAGGCCGGCGCTGCTTACTTTATGGAAAATCAGGTCTGCATCCGCTTTCTGCGAGTCATTTTGCAGATGCTTTCCGATGAACGGCGGGTTGCCCAGAATATAGTCGAATTTTGTCTGATGCATGTTCCGCTGCTTTTGAATTTCATCTTCATCCACAATATTCATTTTTTTCGCCAGAACATTAAGCGTTTCATAATGTTCCGGCGCTTCTTTGACGATGCTGACATTGACGATGTCGGCGGAAGCGTCGAAATAAGTTCCGTGCATCAAATAATTCCAGTCAAGCCGGAGCGCATTGCCGTGGATTATTTTTGCCGCTTTGCGGAGCGGGAGACGGACATAATACATGCCGAACTCCTCGGAAAGGCGCTGGTTCATCTGATGGTCAACCAGCCATAAGGCGACCCCGGCGATTCTGGCGGGAAATTCCTCAATCTCGATGCCGTACATCTGGTCCACGTTGATTTTGCAGAAAAATCCGATGTCGAGAACGGAATCATTGTACAGTTCTTTAATGATCTCAATTTCCAGCAGGCGCAATTCCCGGTAGGTAATGACCAGAAAGTTACCGCAGCCGCAGGCCGGGTCAAAGAATTTCAGCGATGCCAGTTTGTCATGAAATTCCTCCAGCAGTTGTTTCCGGTTATTGCGTTTTCCGGCGATGACGGCGAATTCGCGTTTCAGGTCATCGAGAAAAAGTGATTTGATCAGTTTCAGGATATTCTGCTCGGAAGTATAGTGAGCACCGAGGTTGCGGCGCTTTTCACGGTCCATGACGGACTGGAACATAGAGCCGAAAATGGCGGGGGAAATCAGGCTCCAGTTGAAATAGCAGCACTCCAGCATGGCGGCGCGCATATCGCTGTTGAAGTCGGCGAACGGTAGATTCTCTTCAAACAGCTTGCCGTTGACATAGGGAAACGCCTGGAGCGCTTCATCGAGATTTATGTTCCGGCGGTCTTCCGGCGTATTCAATATTTCAAACAGCCGGGCAAGATGCATCCCCAGGTCGGAACCGTCCGGCGCGGTGCGCTGTTCGATATAGTCGGCAAAAATATTTTTCTCAAAGATGCCGGTATCATCGGCGAAAAGAGCAAACAGGATTCTGACCAGGAATACTTCGAGTTTATGGCCGGTGTAGCCGGATTGCGCCAGCCGGTCATGGAGTTTGCCCATTAATTCCGCCGCCTTGATATTGATTGGAGCTTCCGGCTGGTAATTCCTGCTGGCATATCCGGCTACGAAGCTGAAAAGATGAATATGGCGATGGAAATCTTTCAGTTGGAAATTGTACTGCTTATTTTCCTCCAGATCGTAGAGGCGGAAGCGTTCAAAATCGGAAACCAGCACATATTGCGGCAGTTCGCACTCCTTCAGTCCGTTGAAATAATCAAGCGCCTGCGAATAGGCCTTGTCGAGATCTTTGCCGCGGGATTTATGTTCGACTATCAGCGTCCCCTTCCAGAACAGATCAATATAACCCTGGCCCTGGCCGATTCTGTCAACCGGCCTTTCAAAAGCGGCGACACGGCGGCGGGAAATGCCGAATACTTCAAAGAATGCATCCCAGAAAGATTTTGCCTCCGCATCTTCCCTGGACTCATTTTTCCATTCCCTGGCAAATTCAATCGCCCGGCGTTTAATTTCATTCCAGCTTAAAGCCATAAATTTTCCCCGGCACATCCTGTTTACAAAACATCTGATAAATTGCCCCGGATTTGACCAATTTCAACCTGTGATTGTATATTTTGTCAACAGGCAGGACAGTTGTCTGCCGTATAGTTCTGCAAACACTGCAATATTTCCGGGAATATATTATTCCGAAATTATTGTCAGGCGACCGGCGCTCGCGGGCAATCTGCCGCGCGGCTTGCCGGGCGACCCTGGGCTGACCTTGAAGATTAAATATTTTTGTATTAATAGGGGTTTGGGATTTTGACTTTTTGAATATCCGGTATATCTTTATGGCTCCGTATTTAGAAGGCTTTATCGTCACACAATACCGGGCATCCGGGAAGACATAACTTTAAAACCTTGAAATATATAAAAAAGGAAAGAAGCAAATGGCTGTCAAAATTGGTATCAATGGTTTTGGTCGTATCGGCCGTCTGGTTTTCCGCGCCGCAATGGAACGGAAAGACGTCGAAGTTGTCGCCATCAACGATTTGATGGAAGTTGATTACATTGCGTATCAGCTCCGTTATGACTCCGTTCATGGTAAATTCGCCGGAAGCGTCGAAGTAAAAGACGGACATCTGGTCGTCAACGGCAAAAAAGTCCGCGTCACCGCAGAGAAAGATCCCGCCCAGTTGAAGTGGGGCGAAGTCGGCGCCGATTACGTCGTCGAATCCACCGGTCTTTTCCTTTCCAAGGACAAAGCGCAACTGCACTTGCAGGCCGGCGCGAAGAAAGTCATCTTGTCCGCTCCGTCCAAAGACGACACCCCGATGTTCGTAATGGGCGTGAACAACAAGTCCCTGACCAAGGAAATGGACATTGTTTCCAATGCTTCCTGCACCACCAACTGTCTGGCCCCGATCGTCAAAGTGCTGAATGACAATTTCGGCATCATCGAAGGCCTGATGACTACGGTACATGCCACCACCGCGACCCAGAAGACCGTTGACGGCCCGTCCAACAAGGACTGGCGCGGCGGCCGCGCGGCGCTGTGCAACATTATCCCGTCCTCCACCGGCGCCGCGAAGGCTGTCGGCGTGGTCATCCCCGCGATGAAGGGCAAACTGACCGGTATGGCATTCCGCGTTCCGACCGCAGACGTTTCCGCGGTTGACCTGACCTGCCGTCTGGAAAAAGGCGCGAGCTACAAGCAGATCTGCGAAGCCATGAAGGCCGCCTCCGAAGGCGAACTGAAGGGCGTTCTCGGCTACACAGACGAAGAAGTGGTCTCCCAGGACTTCGTGCATGACGCCAGAACCTCCATTTTCGATGCCAAAGCCGGTATCTCCCTTAACGACAACTTCGTCAAGGTAGTGTCCTGGTATGACAACGAATGGGGTTACTCAAACAAGGTTGTCGACCTGATCTGTTACATGGCTACTCTCTAATCCTGCCTCACGGCGGAGATGATTGATTGAGTTTAACCCGAAGAGCCTGTAAAACGGCGCTTCGGGTTTTTTGCTAAAAAAACCAAATTCAGGAGATGCGAAATGAATATCAACAAGAAGACGATAAAAGACATTGCCCTCGCCGGCAAACGCGTGGTAATGCGCGTGGACTTCAATGTGCCGGTCAAAAACGGCAAAGTCGGCGACGACACCAGAATCACCGCCGCGGTTCCCTCGATCAAATACATCCTGGAACAAGGCGCTTCGCTGGTGCTGCTGTCCCATCTCGGACGGCCCGACGGCCAGGTGGCCCTGGAGTTCTCGCTGAAACCGTGCGCGGACCGTCTTGCCGAACTGCTCGGCAAAGAAGTCAAGTTCGCTTCCGACTGCGTCGGCGATGCGGTCGTCGCCCAGGCCAATGCGCTGAAGCCCGGCGAAGTCATGGTTTGTGAAAACACCCGCTTCCACAAGGAAGAGGATATGAAGACCAAGACCGATGAAGACAAGCAGAAAATGCGCGGTTTTGCCAAGGAACTGGCGAAACTGGGCAATGTTTATGTCAACGACGCGTTCGGCACGGCGCACCGCGCCCATGCCTCCACTGCGGTAATCACCGAGTTCCTGGACAGGAGCAACTGCGTGGCCGGGTTCCTGATGGACAAGGAACTGCAATACCTCGGCAAGGCCGTCGCGCATCCGGAACGTCCGTTTGTGGCGATCATCGGCGGGGCCAAAGTCTCCGGCAAGCTGGAAGTGCTTTCATCGCTGATGGAAAAAGTAGACACCATTCTCATCGGCGGCGGCATGGCCTATACGTTCCTCAAAGCCCTCGGCCACAAAATCGGCGGCTCGCTCTGCGAAGACGACCTGCTGGAAACCGCCAAGGCGACCCTGAAGAAAGCCGAAGAAAAGAAAGTCAAATTCCTGCTGCCGGTGGACAACAAGATCGCCGACAAGTTCGACAATGCGGCCAACACTAAAATCGTCGGCAATGACATTGAAGACGGCTGGATGGCCCTGGATATCGGCCCCAAAACCATTGAACTGTACAGCAAAGAAATCGCATCCGCCAAAACGGTGGTCTGGAACGGCCCGATGGGCTGTTTTGAAATGCCGAATTTCGCCAGCGGCACCATGTCCGTCTGCAAGGCGGTCGCCGACAGCAAGTCCGTCAGCATCATCGGCGGCGGCGACTCGGTTTCAGCCGTTAATCAGTCCGGGCTGGCTGACAAGATGTCCCATATCTCCACCGGCGGCGGCGCCTCGCTCGAGTTCCTGGAAGGCAAAACCCTTCCCGGCGTTGCCGTCCTGGCAGATGCAGAATAACATTTAATTTCTAAAAGGAGAATTTCAAAATGGCAAGAAAAGTAATCATTGCCGGCAACTGGAAGATGAACAAGACCGCGTCCGAAGCAAAAGCTCTGGTCGAAGAACTGAAGGCCAAAGTGAAGGATATCAGCTCGGTTGATATCGTCGTCTGCCCGCCGTTCACCTCCATTGACGCCGCCGTCAAGGCCGCAGCCGGTTCCAATATCAAAGTCGGGGCCCAGAACATTCACTGGGCGGACAATGGCGCGTTCACCGGGGAAATTTCGGCATCAATGCTGAAAGAAGCCGGCGTAGAATATGCCATCATCGGCCACAGCGAAAGACGCCAGTATTTCGGCGAAACCGATGCGACCGTCAACAAGCGTCTGAAAGCCGCTCTCGCGGCCGGACTCAAACCGATCGTCTGCATCGGCGAACTGCTCGACGAGCGCGAAGGCGGACACACCCAGAAAGTGCTGTTCACCCAGCTTGAAGGCGGCCTGGCCGACATTACTGAAGAACAGATGGGGGGAATCATTATTGCCTACGAACCGGTCTGGGCGATCGGCACCGGCAAGACCGCTACTCCGGAAATGGCGGAGGAAACCCACTGCTACATCCGGCAGCAGCTCGGCGATATGTTTGACCAGGAAACGGCCGGCAAAGTCCGTATTCAGTACGGCGGCAGCATGAAAGCCGATAACGCGGCTTCGCTGGTTGCCCAGAAGAATATTGACGGCGGTCTGATTGGCGGCGCCAGCCTCAAAGCTGACAGTTTTGCCGATCTGATCAGGAATTCCATCAAATAATTCTTCCTGAAACGGTTATTTTTCAGCCGCAGTCTGGAAATATTGTTTGACTTTTCCGGCTGCGGTTGTATTTGTATTGTCCCGTTGAAATCGTAACATCAAAATAAAATTTGGGATATGATATGCTTGGAATATTAATAACTGTATTATATACGGCAGTGGTTATTGTCGCGTTGCTGATGATTGGCGTGATTTTGATTCAACCTTCCAAAAGCGGCGGGTTCGGCGGTTCGTTCGGCGGCGTCGGCGAATCGGTGTTCGGGGCTTACGCCGGGAGCCATCTCAGCCGTCTTACAGTTATCCTGATTTCTCTTTTCTTTATTCTCACCCTCCTGCTGGCCGTTATTACCAGCCACAAAGCCAAAGATAAAAGCGTTGCTGAAATAAATGCAGTAAAGGCTGATTTGACGGCCAAAGCGGTCGTCAATGTCAAAGCGGAACCGTTGCCAGTTGCGGCCAAAGAAGCCCAGCCGGCCGGGAATATTCCGGCTAAAACAGCGAAGCCGGCAGGAAACGCACTCCCCGAAAATAAAGCCGGAAGTGTAAATAAATAATATTTTATTATCTATTGCTCTTTCTTAGATTTTATTGTTTCTGCGAGTATTTACTAACTGCGAGAGTTTTTGTCTTTTATCACTTGAAAATTTGCTCCTTGGGGAATATTATTATCAGGTTTTGAATTTTATTGTTTTTGATAAAAGTGGAGGCTTGGTTGAAAATGAAAAAATATCTGTTTTTTTTCTGCTGCCTTTTGACAATAGCAGCAAGCGAAACTTTTGCACAATCTGATACTTTTAAGAACGTCCAGGTTAAGGCAAAGTTCCAGCAGACCCCGACTTATCAGGTTACCAACTATTCCTCTTCGAATCTGGGTAATTGCGAATGGCTGGTTCTGAATATTACCTACAACACCCCCGCCGGCGGCAGACCCAATGAATACGTCTGGCTGGATGAAGTTTCCATTGAAGCTGAAATCCTGTTCATGGCGGATTATCAGGGGAAAAAGGTAATGGCCATGGTAAGTGGCAGCACGACCTACTGGTCCCTTGAAATGGACGGCAAGAAGCATCAGGAGATAATGGCGGTTCCGCCGGAAATTTTCAGGCGTTATTCTCTGACCCCAACCTTCAAGACGATCCCCGTCTTCGGGCGGATTATATTCTACAGCAAGTCCAGGACGATTCTTGGCGGCGGGTATTTTTATGTGAATCAGGCTGGCACGGTGACCGACAAAGACATTGCCGGCATGTTTGATAAATACAAAGGCCCGGTAAGCAACTCGTTGAAAATCGAAAACATGATTTTACCGAGAGACAAATCGCCATGGGCCGCGATTCAATATGACTTTTATGACCTGATTAAACCGGAAATAAAGAAATAATGGGCAAAGAGAATACTGTTTTAACAATTGATATCGGCGGCGACAGCCTTAAGATGGCGGAGTTTTCATTTCCCTCCGGCGGGGGAATGACACTGGAGAAGTTTGCTTTTGCCGAATATGACATAGATTTGAAAGAAGCCGGCTTTGTCGAAGTATTTTCTTCCGTATACAACCGCCTGCTTGCTGAAAACAATTTTGCTTCACATGGCATCAGGGTTTCGATTTCCGGTCAGTCCGCATTCACCCGTCTGAGCAAACTTCCGCCGCTGGGCGAGGATAAGGGCAGAATTGAGCAGATAGTGGAATATGAAGCCAAACAGACAGTGCCATATCCCATGGATGAAGTGATCTGGGATTATCAGTTGGTCAAGCATACCATTAAAGAAAGCCTTCCCGCGCCGGAACCGGAGCCCACGCCGGAAGGCGAAGAAGCCCCCCCGCCCCCGCCGCCGGAGGAAAGCACCGTTGATGAAATGGAAGCCTTGTTTGTTGCAGTGAAGAGTGATCTGGTAAGTGAGCTTGCGGATGTCATACAGGAATCCGGGAAAGAAATTCTATCTATTGAAATTGCGCCTACGGCGTTTTTTAATGCAGCCCGGGCCAATCAGATCGGGGTGAGTCAGTGTGATATGATCCTGAACATCGGCGGACGCTGCTCCAGTCTGGTTTTTGCCGATCAGGGGCGCGTTTTCGCCCGGACTATTCCAATCGCCGGACATTCGGTGACACAGCAGATCAGCAAGGAATTTAATATCAGTTTTTCCGATGCCGAGGAATTGAAAAGACGGCATGGCTTTGTTGCGCTGGGCGGCGCGTATGAGGAGCCTGATTCCGAAGTTGCCGCTACCATTTCCAAGATCGCCCGCAATGTGATGACCAGGCTGCACGGCGAAATCAACCGCTCAATCAATGTCTGGCGCTCTCAATACGGCGGCAATAAACCGTCGCATCTTTATCTGGGCGGCGGCAGTTCCTTAATGGCTTACACCCCGCGTTTTTTCAATGAAAAACTCCGGATTCCGGTTGATTATTTGAATGCTTTCCAGGTTGTCGGCATCGGTCAGGGGATCAATAAGGAACAGCTTCTTGAAGTGGCCCCGATGTTTTCCGAGCTTATCGGCCTGGCGTTAAAACATATTGTAACCTGCCCGGTTGACATTTCCCTGATGCCTTTATCCATCAAGCAGTTCAGAGCCCTGCGGCGTAAAAAGCCTTATTTTTATGCAAGCGCGGTTTCAATAATTCTTTGCCTGTTGGTTTTCTACTGGGGGGTCACCAAACGGCTTGATTTCGACAAAGGCCGTGTGGATGTGGCGAAAAAGGAAGTCGACAAAACCAATACGCTGGTGGACAAGGTAAAACTTCTGAAGCGCGATTTGGATTCCGCAAAAGGTGAGTATGAAGAAGCGATGGATATTATCGGCAAGCGCAAACAGTGGCCGGGCATAATGAATGATCTGCAGAAAATGCTGCCCGACATGGTTTGGCTTACGTTATTTGAAGGCACAGGAACTTTGACGGCAGGAACATCGGCAGACCCGTTTGCGCGTTCCGCGGCTGCACCTCCGCCGGGCGGACGCCGCGGCAGAGGCGGTGCGGCTCCTGCTCCGGGCCCGGTACCGGTTGCTCAGCAATTTACATCTACCGCCGGGGTTACTGAAATCAACTGGATCAAATTCTATGGACATTCCATCGGTTTTAAACCTAACAGTTTATGGGATGAGGCATTTAGAATAAATCTGAAAAAGTCCGGCATATTTGCCGATGGCGATGATTCGATAGTCTTTGAAAATGACGGCTATACTCCGGAAAAAGGTAAAAACAATGTTACCTCGTTCAAATTGCGGGCAAAACTCAAGGATCCTATCAAGAAGTAGGTAGCTCTTTATGAATAAATTTGTTAAAAAAAATATGATGTTGTTAATTGTTTCAGGGATCACGTTAATCGTGGCGCTGATTCTCGCCTATATGGCCGTGAGAGAGCATTCTGCAATGCAGGATTATATAAGGGAAACAGATACGCTGAAAAACCAGATCAAGGATTTGATCAAACAGAAGCCGGCGCCAGTGGAAGGCAATCTTGACCGCATAAAAAATGATACTCAGAAATACAAAAACAAATTTAAGGAGATCCGCGTTCTTTTCGGAATGCCGCTCTATCCCGCGATGTCAAAATTTGCCAAAGATATGGGGTCGAATTTCGAAGAGTTTCAGGCCAAATTTGCCACATTCTGGGAGAGCAACAAAGCATCCGGCGTAACCCGGGACCAGGTTTACCGGATGTTTAAAAACAGTTACAACAACCCGGAGAAGTGGGATAAGGCGATTCAGGATTTTACTGTGGAGGCACAGAAATGCACTTCAGAGCTTATTGACGAGAACAATGTTGACGAGATTCTGCTGTCCGGATTGGGACTGGAACGTAATTTGAGCGGTTCAAAAGTTAAATGCGATGCTTTCATGCGTGGCATAAGATGGAAATTACTTGACTTATACACTGCCGATAAAGATAAGAAAATAGAATTTGGCCCGACTGCCTCCTCTTTCTCTTTCGACTCAAAAAGTCTTCCCGATAAAGAGGCCATTCCGTTCATTGTCAAATGCTGGACTGCTGTTGACGATCTGGCGAAACGGATAGCGGGTTCCGGAATTACTTATCTTGAATCATTCGAAAAAGAAAGTCTGGCCGGCAGAGTTGTAGGCAATTATACTTTTTATCGCTTTACGATTATTGTACAGGGCGATCTGAACAGCATCCGGAAATTGATAGATATTTTATACAAAGCATATTCCGAACGGAGAATTTATATTGTGCGCGGAATTTCGCTGGCGAAAGTTAATGATGACGCGGAACGGCTGATTATGGAAGCGGAAAGAACGCTGTATGCAGGGAAAATCAATTTAGATGAAAATCCGGAGTTGAAGCCGGCTCAGTCACCGGCGGATGGACCACCGGATGCGCAGAAGCAAAAAGAGAAAGAACAGCGGCTGCAGGAACAGAAGAAAAAAGATAAAGCCGATGAGGATCCGGAAAAAAATATTCCGTATTACCAGCGCAGTACATACGGAAAAGTTATTATTGGGACCGATAAGCAATGCCGCGCCGTAATCGATCTTGACTATGTAGTTTACACTGCCCTGGATTTAAAGGGATAAATTCTGGAGGAATAGAATTTGCAATTTTTAAAACGACATTATGAAAAAATAATACTGGCAGTACTGCTGCTGCTGTTTATTGCTTCTTTAATTTACCTTATCCAAATTATTGATTCAACCAATGATGTAACCAAGGCGGACTTGAATATCCCCAGGCGCGCAGCGGATTATGAAGAAACTGATTTCACCAAAGAAGCATTCTCCACCGAAAGTATTTTCATGAAAGATACTCAATGGAAAGTTTCCGAGGCCAGGGATCCGGCGGATAAATCGTTTACCGATTTGATAAACCCGTTTGAATGCGCCAGATGTCCGCACTGCGGGAGAATTGTGCCTCTGCGTGATTTTAAGGACGAACCTCATAAATGCCCGGTCTGCAACGGCGAATTAAGAACTCCGCTGGCCAAAGCGGTGATAACGTCGATTAATCCTCCCAAGGAAGGGGATGCGAACGGCAATGGCATTCCGGATATAATTGAAGAAAAACTGGGATGGGATCCGAAAGACCCGGAATCCGGACTGTCTGACCTGGCCGGCGACGGTTTCAGCAGTGTGTTTAAATATAAGTACTTCGGTTCAGCCACGGGGGCCACCGCGATTACCAATCCCAAAATGCATCCTCCGATGTATATGCGTCTCCATGTGCTGGCATTAAGAAAAACCCTGCTTGACGTGATCTTGAAAAAGGTGGTTCCCGCCGGCACCAAGGGGGATGAATTTGATATTCAACTGGCGATTGAAGGCGGGGCCAAGACCCTCTTTAAAGTGCTGAATGATAAAGTCACACTTGACAAGAAGCCTTATGAAATCGTTAAAGTCATGCCTAAATTCACCAAACTGCAACAGGGCAGTGTAATTATTGAAAAAGATGAATCCAGAATAGTGCTGAATTCCGTTGACGGCAAATATACCCTGGAAATGAAGGTCGGCGAACCGGTTTATTCTCCAAATCCAAAAGCCATCGTCAAGGATGACGGCATTGATGAAGAGCTTACCCTTGACGAGAACGATATTTTCCCGATGGGTACGGAAAAAACCGGAATTACCAGATATAAAGTGACCAAGATAGATATCGAGAAGGAAAAGGTGGAGTTGAAGGATTTGAAGACCAACAAGGTATGTGTAATAAGCAAAACGCCGTTGATGCCGAAGCCTCATAGAAAAGGAGGCGGTTTTGAGTCATCCGGCCCGACCGGAGCTCCACCCGGGCAGCCGGCGACGCCAGGAAGCAATATAGGCGACATTCCGTTACCGAAATAATAATAATATCTTCATAATTGGGGTGCAGAAGGATGAAACAATTGAACAGACATGTGTTGATGGTTGCAGGCGGGATTAAATATCTCGCATGTTGTTGTGTAATATTTATAGCCTATGGCGTCTATGCGGATGACGAAGACAACAAGCTCGAAGAAGATGCGAAGAAGTTTGAAAATGCTTTGTCTGAAACCAGGAAACAGCGCCAGAATGATTTCGAGCAGGCGGAAAAACTTATTTCTCAGGGCAAATCATTGGCCGCTGACGGCAAGTTTGCCGATGCGATGGGCAATTTCCAGAAAGCGCTGACTCAACTTGAAGCAATGAATGGCGATCTGGCTAAAAAGAAAGTAATCAGTTTAAACAGTTACTTGAATACTTTTAGAAACAGATGGGCTGACAACATAATGGACAAAGCCCGCAAAGCCGTCGTCGAGAAGCGCTATGAGGATGCCGTTAACCTGGCTTCAGAGGCATCACTTGTGGATCCTAACAGAAACGCCTCCACCGTGAAATTTATTGAACAATGCAAAAGCCTTCAGAAATCGGCAAATTTCCGCAGTCAGACATCTCTCGAAAAGACCAATCCGGAGTACGCGAAGACTGGCGAAGATATTGATTTGCTGTTCCGTGAAGCTGAGGTTTTGTACAAGAATAGACGTTATGTCGAAGTGCGTTCCAAACTGGAAAAAATTTTTCTGCTCGATCCGTATAATTTAAAGGCCATTAACTTGCTTAATAAGACCTATGACCGACTCTACGAATATGCGGACAAGCGCCGTCAGGCTGATATTGAAGAGATGGTTGCGTACAATACCTGGCAATGGAACGAAGCGGTTTTGCCGACACAATTTGAGCGCGAAGTCAAGAAAGGCGCAAGTATCAAGACCAATTCCAGCGCCGGCATTTATGAAAAAATGGAGAATATAATATTCCCCAGCGTTGAATTCGATGACGCGGACATCTTTTCGGTAATCAGATATCTCAACCGCAGCAGCAAGCGTTACGACCCCGATAAAGAAGGCATCAGTATTGTTTCCGGATTTACCAAGGATACAGCGGCGGCATTGCCGAAAATCACGATGAGTTTTGCCAAGATTCCCATGAGCGAAGTATTGCGTTATCTCACTCAGGGGGTCGGGTTGAAATACAAAATTGATGAAGGTGCGATCGTAATCGGGTCAAATGTTGATGAAATGCAGACGGAATATTTCCCGATCCGCGGCGATTTGATATCAGATATCACCGGAATCAAAGAAGACCCGGCCGCCGCCAAAGATACGACGAAAAAAGGTCTTGCAAAATTAGGCGAAAAAACGGAGATGACTAAATTTGAAGCGGGCGATGAAACAAAGGATTCCAAAGCCGCCCCGTCACTTACTTCCGATGCCCTGATCAAATATTTCGGCGACCGCGGCATAAAGTTCGGCGAAGGCTCTTCCATTGCCTATGACCGCCGCGCAGGAAGGCTGATCGTTAAAAACACGCTTGAAAATTTGCGGAATATGGATAATCTCATCCGTCAACTGGATTTGATCAAAACTCCGCTGGTAATGGTGGAAGCCAAGCTGGTTGAAATCTCTCAGGATGATGTGGAGGAATTAGGGTTCGACTGGGTTTATGCCGCACCCTACAGCGCCACCAATCCCCTGCAGAATCATCCGGGATGGTGGATCAATGAAGTAGGCGGGGTGAACAGCCAGGGAACTCCGCTCAGGCACTTTGCCCTGGACAATCCCAATACTACCGGCAGTCCTCAAAATTACAAAGTCGTCAATGACTTGAAACTTCTCCCTGAATTTGCAGGCAGCAATTCCACCCTGGCTCAATTTGACCTGTCTGTGACGGTCAATGCAATCAGTCAGAACACCAGGACGGAAACGCTCTCCACGCCCCGGCTGCTGACCACCAGCGGCAGCGAAGCTACAATCAAAATGATCACACAGAATTTTTATCCTAAATCATGGACCGCCCCGGTGGTGACAACTACCGGCGCGACGGTCAGCATTACTGCTCCAGTTCCAACGTTCAGCGATGCCACCGACATTGGGATTTCGTTCACGATCAAGCCGGTTGTCAATCCGGATAATTATACCATCACCCTTTATCTGCAACCTCAGATATTGGCGTTTATCAGTAAATTCCCTATCGATGACGTTACGGTTACCACCGGAACGATTGACTCCAACAACAAAGCGGTTCCTGTATTTAATAACACTTATCAGGTTTGGATGCCGGAAATAGGCAAGCGCGATTTGACCACAAATATCAAAATTTATGATGGTGAAACGATTGTGCTGGGGGGAATGATTGACAACACCAGCGTGTACCGTGATGATAAATGGCCCGTTCTTGGCGAGATTCCGCTAGTCGGACGGCTGTTTTCCAGCCAGTTGGCCTCTACGCAGAAGAGAAATTTAATAATCTTTGTCACCACCCGTTTGATCAATAATGATGGTATTCCGGTTAGAAGAAACAAACAACGGTCAATTCCTGAATTTTACAGATAAATTAATTTTATAATCGCCTGGAGGATGTAATGACTTTACTTTTGAAAAAAATTATGGGTGTTGCCGTGTCGGCGGCATCGCTTCTGGTATTATTTCAGGCAGTGGCTGCCGATCCTGAACAAGTGACCAGAAACATTAAGGACTCTATCGGCAAAAAGGTGCTCTCCGAACAGGAGATTGAAGCCAGGGCCGACAAAGCCATGACAGAGGCTAACGACGCTTTTGTAAAGAACCAGTACAAAGATGCTGTCGATAAATATCTCGAAGCAATTAAATTGATGAAACAAATCAGCGACGATGAGAATGCCTTTTTTAAAAAACGCATAGACCGCTGCAAGGAACAGATTTCCAAAGCTTATTTCTACTGGTCAATGGATATTTCTCTGGAGGCGGATAAACTCGGACACGCAAAAGAGTACAAAGAGGCGGTTGAACTGTGTAAAAAAGCCATAGAGATTTATCCCCCGTGCAAAAAGAAAATGGAGGAAAGGATTGCCAGTTTCGAACGCATGCAGAAAACTACCGAGCGCAGAAATCAAAGCAGTGAAAATAGTGTTGTTCCAGGAAAAGATGAACAGGAGTACAGTATTCAGGTATTGCTCAAACAGGCCAAAGTGCTTTATGATGCGAAGGATTATTCCGGGGCGAAAAATAAATATGAGCAGATTCTGCTGACAGACCCCTACCAGAATGAGGCAATTCAAGGTTTGCGTGCAACCAATATCAGAATTGAAAAAATTGGTGCTGCGAGAAACTTTAACATGTTTCACGAAACAACTGCTGAAATGGAATGGAAATGGGCAACGCCCATATCCGCCGAAAATATCATAGAAAATAAAGATATGCTGGATAAACCGGTATCCAAAGATTTGCCGGAAAATAAAATTCAACAGAAGTTAAAAAGTATTAAAATTCCGCGCATTGACTTTGAAGACGTCACGATTCCCACGGCAGTGAAATATCTGCGCGAGCAAAGCAAGCAGCTTGACCCTGAAGGCGTCGGAGTAAATATCTTTTTGCGGCTTGCTCCGGAAGGGGACGAAAAGAAAGCGGCGGCCGCCCCGCGTCCCGCCGCGGCACCCGCCGCCGCACCCCCTGCCGACGGTGCCGCGCCAGCCGCACCCGCCGCTGAAGGCGCTGCCGCTGAAGGCGCTGCCGCTGAGACGGCGAAGGCCGAAGAGCCGGCTAATAGCGCGGTCGTCAATTTGATTCTAACTAATAAAACGCTAGGCGAGGCAATTCATTTTCTTTGCCAGGCGGCCAAGCTTAAGTTCCGCGTGGAGAAATACGCAGTGGTCATCGCTTCACAAAATGTTCCGCTGGATGACCTTGAAACAAAGATTTATCCGGTTGAACAAGCCTCTCTGGCGGCCATCGGCAACGGCGAGGATCCGGAATTGCTGAAACGTCATTTTGAAGACCGTTCTATAAAATTCCCGGAAGGCGCCAAAGTAGTTTATGACACACGTATCAGCCGTCTGATTGCGACAAATACGCCGGAAAATCTGCGGAAAATCGAGCAGGTGATCTCCAATGAACTGAATTCCCGTGATCCGATGGTTCAGATTCAAGCCAAATTTGTTGAAATTCAGCAGGATGAATTTAAAGAACTGGGTTTCGAATATATTGTCAGCAATTCAGGGGCAACAAATCCCGCGACGGCCAACGGAAAACTGCAAATAAGCCCGAACGATCCGACGCTGCGCAGCCTTGACGCAAGTAAGAGCGACCAGCTATTCCTCTACCATCGCCAGACAGGCGACTTTACATTTGACGGCGCAATCAAAGCATTGAATCAAATGAACACTCAGGATATCCTTTCATCTCCGCGCATAACAACCTTGAATGGCCAGCAGGCGACAATCAAGATGGTAAGAGAAGTGTATTTTGCATCAGATTATGCTCAATCTCAATTGACTTCAACCACCAGTACCACTACCAACGGCAACTCTACCGGAACCGGCTACACTTATGTGAGTCCGTTTCCATCCTACGGTTCGGCCACGGAGCTAGGCATATCCCTCACCGTGACTCCGGAAGTTGACGTGGCACGCCGGACTATTACCATGGATATGAATCCCATTGTGCAGGGGTTGGCCGGCTGGACAGTTTATGAGTACACCTTGTCCGGCGCGGTCGGCGGAATATTGCCAGTGCAGGTTATTAAAAAGCCTCAGATATCCCAGAGGACAATTAATACGAAGGTAACTATCTATGATGGCGAAACCATAGTGCTGGGTGGAATTATTGCAGACAATATTGCCACGGTTAATGATAAAATTCCGGTACTTGGAGATATCCCGCTGATCGGAAGATTTTTCATGAGCCAGGGAACAAGCAGCGTTAAAACTAACTTGCTGGTATTCCTGACCTGCCGTCTGGTCAAACCTGACGGCGCGCCGTTCTTCCCGGACACGATGGTCCGCGGCTTGCCGGATTTCAGAAAGTTGCGGTAAAATACTGTTTGCCCAGCCGGAGACTGAGAAATGCCATTAGTTTGGTTAAACCGTCTGTTTCCGGCTTTGCTTCTGGTGCTCTCCGGCTGTTCCGATTCCACCAGGCCAATTCCTGAGATTGATTCCAGTAACGCCTATCTGCTTGCGGTCAAACTTGTTGCTTTCGGCAAGCGTTATGCCGGAACAGAGGAGAACCGGAAGCAGGCGGATTTCATAGCCGCTAAAGCATCAGCGTATGGCGCTTCAGTAAGTATTGACCGCTTTACCCGCCACACAGCCGGCGGTTTGATTGAATTTGCCAATATTACAGCGGAAATAAAGGGTAAAAGCAGTGACTTCATCATCATAGGCAGTCATTATGATATTAAGAAAATTGCATCTGCCCCTGACTTTGAGGGGGCGAATGACAGCGCATCAAGTTCCGCCCTTCTCCTGGAAATGATCCGTGCCGTTAAAACTTCCGGCTGTATCCCGCCTGTGACACTAAAATTCGCCTTTTTTGATGGCGAGGAATGCCAGATTGCATATTCAGAAAACGACGGGTTGTGGGGCAGCAGAAATTACGCGGAAGAGTTAAAAAAATCCGGACTGATCAATAAATGCAAAGCGGTGATTGTGCTGGATATGATAGGAGATGCTGATCTGAATGTTACTCTGCCAGCCAACTCAGACCGCAAGCTTGTTGAGAATGTGCTGAAAGCTGCAGGCAAGCTGGGATACGGACAGTATTTTGACATGAAGAATTTTGAGATACTGGATGATCATCAGCCGTTTCTGCAGCAGGGCATTCCCGCAGTCGACATAATTGACTTCGAATATGGGACTTGTAACGCATATTGGCATACCGGCGCGGATAAAATTGATAAAATCAGCGAAAAAAGTCTAAAAATTATTGGAGATTGCGTTTTACAACTTGTTTTAAGCTCGATGTACTGATAAATTAAAATTAATAAGCAAATATAAAAATTTTATAAATTAATATTTGTATTTGTTTTTGTTCGTAATATTGTAAAACAGTTAAAAATTAATTAAAGGGGGATTGTATGGACTTCAGTTTAGTTTTAATCGGGATCGTGATGTTTATTGCGTTGGTTGGAATGATCGTATGTTCTAAAAAGCAAAAGACCAATCCGAATGCTCAACCTGTTGCAATTGCCCTGCTGATTATCGTTGTCGTCTGCGGTTTCATGATGATGTACAAGACTGGTGTTTTCGGCGGCGGCGGCGCGGAACAATTCAGACAGATTGAAGACAAATATTATGCTTCCCAGGGCAACGTTCTTGGAAAGTATATCGCAAAGAATTTTGCCGATCAGAAAATCCTTGTGCTTGCTGAAAAAAATTACAGCAAAGATCCCCGCGTCACTGTTCTCGTTGACGCCATAAAGGAAGGCATGGGCGGCAAAGCGAATATTGACGTTGATACTGTTGATCTGGCCAATCCGCCTAAAGTTCCGCAGGGCGCTCCTGAAATGATGGATATGCCGCTCTTCGAAACCATGACCGCAAAAGATTTCGATAATGCGATTCAGAAGCACGCCGATTGCACTGTTGTTATTTCCACTATCGGCCTGCCGAGAGAAAGCGCCAAAATGAAATTGTGGAGTATGGATGCCGCAAAACGCCCGAAAATGCTGCTCATGGGAGCTGCTGACCTTCGCGGTATTGCGGATCAGATCAAGAAAGATCAGGTCTCGGCTGTTATCACCATCAGCCCGGATGCCAAATTCACAGAAGACGCTCCTCCGTCTGATCCTCAGAAAGCTTTTGACATCCGTTATGTGCTGGTTAACAAAACCAACCTTGACAAGTACGGAAAGCTTTTTAACTGATTCCGTTTATCCCTATACTTCACTCTCTCCGGAGAGTGAAGTTTTTTTTTGCCGTAAATCCTGTATAAATTGTCCGTTTCCTGTCCTTTGAAAATCTTCTTACAGAGATATATTATCAAGTAATATGTCGATTTAAGGTTTTTATCAATAATATAGTTTCAGCCAGGAGTCAATTATGTCCGACGCAGATGATTTTAATGCAGGGATGCAGAACTTTACCCCGCGGGCTAAGCATGTGCTGGTTCTGGCACAGAAAGAAGCTGAACGCTTCAATCATGATTATGTCGGAACCGAACATCTGCTGCTCGGCCTGATTGCATTGGGCGAAGGGGTGGCCGTAACCGTTTTGAAATCGATGAATCTCAATCTCGACAAATTAAGGATTGAGGTGGAAAAGGTCTGCGGAGTCGGAGGACCGACTAAGCAGAAAGGACTGGTTCCATTTACGCCCAGATTGAAACGTGTGCTGATTATGGCCGCCACTGAAGCCAAATCCATGAACTACAATTTTATCGGCACTGAACATCTGCTGCTTGCGATGCTGCGGGAGGGCGAAAGCGCCGCCGCTAAAATTCTCGCCAATATGAAAATAGATGTTGAAAAAGTGCGCAAGGAAGTGATCAAAGCGCTTGATTCCGATTATCTGCCGGAGCCGGATGAAAATGGCGAAGAGTCATTTTCCCCGGGCGGCGGTTCCGGAGCCGCAGGGGACGCGGCGGAGTCATTAAACGCGCTTAATGCTTTCGGCCGCAACCTGACGGACATGGCGGCGAAAGGCGAACTGGACCCGGTAATCGGGCGCAAGAATGAAATTGAACGGGTGATTCAGGTTCTGTGCCGCCGGACAAAGAACAACCCGGTGCTGATCGGGGAAGCAGGCGTCGGCAAGACGGCCATTCTTGAAGGACTGGCACAGGCCATCGCCGGCGGGACTGTTCCAGCGCTGCTGGCGGACAAGATGATTTTCGCGCTTGACCTGCCGTTAATGGTGGCCGGCACAAAATATCGCGGACAGTTTGAAGAACGGATCAAAGCCGTGATTGATGAAGTCCGCAATTCGGGCAAGGTAATTCTGTTTATTGACGAACTCCATACCATTGTCGGCGCGGGGGGGGCGGAAGGCGCGATGGACGCGGCTAATATCATTAAGCCGGCGCTGTCCCGCGGCGAACTTCAATGCGTCGGCGCAACGACCATGGATGAATACCGCAAAGGCATCGAAAAAGACGCGGCCCTTGAGCGCAGATTTCAGTCGATTATCGTCGAGCCGCCGTCGGTTGAAGATACGATCAAGATTCTCAACGGCTTAAAAGCAACTTATGAAAAGCACCATAATGTGAAATATACCGGCGAAGCGCTGGATGCGGCCGTCCGCCTGTCCAACCGTTATATCACCGGGCGTTTTCTGCCGGACAAGGCCATTGATGTAATGGACGAAGCCGGCGCCCGCGCAAGAATCTCCAATGTCACTCCGCCGCCCGATACCGCCGCGATTGAGCAGGAAATGCAGCAGATTTGCGGCAGGAAGGAAAAAGCCATCGCGGATCAGAAATTTGAGGATGCCGCACATCTGCGCGATGAAGAGCGGGACCTGGTTGCCAAACTGCAGCGGATCAAAGAGGAATGGAAAAAGAATTCCGCTGAAAAAGTTCCGGTGATTGCCGTCAAGGAAATTACCGAGATAATTGCCAAACTGTCAGGCGTTCCCGTGCAGCAGATGGAGGAAGGCGAAAATGCCAGGCTGCTGCGGATGGAAAGTGAAATCACTAAAACTGTTGTCGGACAGGACGAGGCGGTATCGGTCATTTCCAGAGCGCTCAGAAGGTCGAGGGCTGATTTGAAGAATCCGGCGCGCCCGATCGGTTCATTTATTTTCCTGGGTCCGACCGGCGTCGGCAAAACGCTGCTGGCCAAGTCCCTGGCGGAATTTATGTTCGGCGATCCCGATGCCATTATCCAGATTGACATGTCCGAGTACATGGAGAAATTCAATGTCAGCCGCCTTGTCGGCTCTCCTCCGGGATATATCGGCCATGGTGAAGGCGGCGAGCTTACCGAACGGGTCCGCCGCCGCCCGTATTCCGTCGTGCTGTTTGATGAAGTTGAAAAAGCGCACCCGGATGTCATGCACATGCTGCTGCAAATCCTGGAGGAAGGCAAGCTGACAGACTCTCTGGGGCGCCGCATCGACTTCCGCAATACGGTTATTATCATGACCAGCAACATTGGCGCGGAATCGCTGGTCAAGGGCAGCGGCGCGCTGGGGTTCAGCGGCGGCGAAGCCATGAACGCGGAAAAATCGCGCGAACGGCTGCTGGATGTTGCCAAAAAGTTCTTCAAGCCGGAATTCATCAACCGGGTTGACGACGTGATCGTCTTCCGCAAACTTGACCGTAACGATCTGCTGAGCATCGTCAGTATCGAAACTCAAAAGGTTAAGGACAGAATGGCGGACAAAGGCTTGAAACTTATCCTTGATGATGAAGTTCTGGAATTTCTGATTCAAAAAGGTTATGAGCCGGAATACGGCGCCCGCCCGCTGCGCCGCGCAGTCGAGCGCCTGCTGGAAGATCCGCTGGCGGAAAATATCCTTAAAGGTTATTTCTCCGGCGCAACCGCGGTAAAAGCCAGGCTGGATAATCAGAAACTGCTCTTTTTCCCGGAATATGAAGAAGCGGCTCCGGAGCCTGAAACTCCCGCAAAGCCGGCTCCCGGCAAAAAAAACGGCAAAGACAAAAAATCCGGCGGCAAGGCATGACGCAGGAAGAGATATTTGAAGTCTTTGACGAGCATGACTGCCTGATCGGGACTGCCAGGCGCGGCGAATGCCATGGCAATCCCGGGCTTATCCACCGGACGGCGCATGTGGTCGTTTACCATCCGGACGGCAGAATTCTGCTTCAGCGGCGTTCCATGAACAAGGACATTCAACCGGGTAAATGGGACACCGCCGTGGGGGGACATGTCATGCCCGGCGAAACTTACGAACAGGCGGCAGTCCGTGAAATGACTGAAGAACTCGGGCTGCCGGAAACCACGCCGCTAAAGTTCCTGTTTGATTCAAGAATCAGGAATGATATTGAGTCGGAGAATGTCCGGGTTTTCAGCGCGGTCAGCGCCGGGCCGTTTGATTTCCAGAAAGAGGAAATTGACGAGGTGGCATTCTGGGATATTCAGGCGCTGAAGCTGCCGGAGAACAGAGGAAACTTCACCCCTAATCTCGTACAGGAACTCGACAGACTGTTAAATTAAGCCTGTCCGGCGATTGGCAGGATATTGAGGAATGATGGACAAGCCGATCAACAATAACACCACCGACATCTCGTATGCGGCCGCGGCATGGCGCCGATTCAAAAGCGACTCGCTGGCGGTAACCGGCCTGACCGGGATCGTGCTGATGGTGAGCATCGCGCTGCTGGCCCCGTTTATTGCCAATGGCCGGCCGCTGATGATTTACCGCGCCGGAACATTGTCTTTCCCGTTTCTATATTTCATTTTTTCGCCGGACAGCATTGAATCGCTGGTGGAGAAAGTCTTTAATTACTTTCTGCTGCTGACCCCGCTGCTATGTGTCGTCTTCATCCTCTTCCGCAATAACAGCAAAGCTTTCCGGATTGCCGGCTGCTGCGCGATAATACTGCTGGCCATACCTTTTTTCATGTTCTCGCCCCGCGTGGATAAGAAGGACTGGCGGACTGACGTCCAGTCGCTGAAATCCGGCGAATACACGCTTTTTGCGCTGGTCCCGTTCGGTCCCTATGAACTTATCGGCGCACCCTATGAGAAGCCTTCCGCGCGGCATTGGCTGGGCACTGACCAGATCGGCCGCGATGTCATGGCCAGAATGGTTTACGGCAGCCGGGTGTCGCTGGCGGTGGGTATTTTCGCGACGCTGCTGGAACTGGTCATCGGGACCATGATCGGCCTGTTTGCCGGCTACTTCCGGGGGAAGCTGGATATCGTCCTGATGCGGTTAGTTGAAATCATCATCTGTTTCCCGACCTTTCTGCTGCTGCTGATTCTGATGTCCATGATGATCACCTGGAAATTTGAGCAGTCGATCCTGGTGGTGATCGGGGTGATCGGCCTGACCGGCTGGATCGGACTCTGCCAACTGGTCCGGGGCGAGGTGCTTAAGAACCGGGCGCTGCCGTATGTTCAGAGCTGCGAGGCCACCGGACTGCCGGTGTGGCGGATCATGCTCTTTCATCTGCTGCCCAATATCTCCGGCCCGATCCTGATTACTTTTTCATTCGGCGTCGCCGGCGCCATCCTGGCGGAAAGCGGACTCAGTTTCCTGGGCTTCGGGGTGCAGGCGCCCACGGCCAGTTGGGGCGGACTGCTGCGGCAGGCCTTTGATGACCCGTTCGCCTACTGGCATCTCACGCTGTGCCCGGGCGTTGCCCTGTTTGTCGCGGTCTGCGCCTTCAACTTCACCGGCGAAGGCCTGCGCAAGGTTTTCGATCCGAGAGGATAGCCCCCTGCCCTGACTCTTTCCCCGTTCTGGACACCCGTTCCACTCATTTTGGACAGTGCCTAACCACAGAGACACAAAGGCACAGAGAAATCCTTTTCAGTTATTTTGGACACCTGTTCCTGCCCATGCGGCCGGCATAATCCACCGGACAGCCGTCCGCATTCCGAGATCTTGGAGTGTCGTTGAGCACAACATTGTTCTGTTTTACACGCATTTCTGCATTTCCCGCATTCACAACTTTTCTCGCTTTTCTCGCTTTTCTCGCTTTTCACTCCCGCATTCGCGGGACCCGCAAGCGGGGCACACTCCCGCATTCACGGGCTTCCGCATTCCGAGATATTGGAGTGTCATTGAGCACAATGCATTTTGTTTTTGCCTGCTGATTTACCGGTTCCCATTCTGAATTCTGCCTCCTGTCTCCTGACTTCTCTCCGTCCACATTCCGAGATCTTGGAGTGCCGCTGAGCACAACATTGTTCTGCTTTACACGCATTTCTGCATTTCCCGCATTCACAACTTTTCTCGCTTTTCTCGCTTTTCTCGCTTTTCACTTTTCACTCCCGCATTCGCGGGCTTCCGCATTCCGAGATATTGGAGTGCTGTTGAGCACAACCATTTTTAAACACATAGAGCGAAATCCTGTTAAATATGTTTCCATAGTTCCCCATTTAAAAATATTCAATTTTGAATCAAAGTCTACATATATAGTAATTTTGTCAACTGAAACGGCGCGGACAAGTTCGAATAGCGCCTTTTTCTGGCAATTTATTTTTGCGGGTCGTGCGGCAAAAAATTGTGACAAAGCCGGTTCATGAATTTTACTATTGGCTTAATCATGTTAAATTATTTCCGTCAGGAATTTATGTCCAGCTCGTTTTGAGCAAAAGAGGATGCAATATATTTAAGAATAAAGCCAAGGCCGCCTGTTTATGAATAAAACGATTTTGAATAAAATTGCAAAATTAAAAAAGAAATATGAACCCCGCGGTTTTATCGTCCTCGGTTTTTTCGGCTCTTACGCCAGAGGCGAGGAAACTCCGGAAAGCGATATTGACATCCTTTATGAAATGACCGATAAATTTTATCAGAAACATCCGGGATGGAATGTGTTTCCGGTGCTTGATGAGATAGAAAAAGATTTTGCAAAATCACTGGGTAGAAATGTAGACATGGCCAATAAAAACGCATTAAATGAAATCGGGAGAAAATATATTCTGCCGGAGGTCAAATATGTCTAAAAGAAGTGATATGGCAAAATTGGAATTAATATTGAAATATATAACAGATTTACAGATGATTGTTGACAGACATGGTTCCATTGAGGCAACCATTAACGATATGGAAGGCGAATATGCCACAATGATGTGTATTGCTCAAATCGGCGAAACCGTAAACAAAATAAAAGCACCGGATATTTTATCAGAATTACCGGCTTCGCTTATTATAGGGCTCAGAAACAGACTTGTCCATGACTATGAAGAGGTTGATAAAAAAATTATCTCGGAAATAATTAAAACCCATATCCCTGATTTAAAAAAAATCGTCACATCTTTGATTGGAGACGTAAATGCCTGAACTTGACATAAAACCTGTTCCCCTGATTCTGATTGAAAACAATTAATATATTTCGCACTGGATTATCTATATGCCTACGTTAGACTGGATTGGAAAGAAAACGGTTGTCAACCATCACCGCGAGGTGCCGTTTCATCTGCTCGAAGAAGTTCCCGAACTGAGCTTTGGCGACAAAGGCACGGAGAAAATTCCAGTTATTTAACAGGGATACACAGGATGAACAGGATTTTTTAACATAATTCATTGCTTCTCCTGTCCATTCACGTCTACGGCGGGCAAGCCCTGTTTTGCCTTTCCTTCATCTGTTGGATATTCTCCCGCATTCGCGGGATCTCGCGAATGCGGGACGGATATTGGATATTCGGCTTCCGGCTTATCCTGTCTATCCTGTCCATCCCTGTTAACGTTGTTTCCATAGTTCCCCGTTTTAAAATATTCAATTTTGAATCAAAGTCTACATATATAGTGATTTTGTCAATGTAAAAATATGTAAAAACTTTATTATTAATGCGTTAAGAATATGATTAAATCAAAAAAAGCTGGTGCGACTGCGGAAAATGCTTTTCGCGGGAATAATGCAGGAGAAAGGGGTTTACGCTAAGACATTTTTGGCAACACATCTGCTTGAAAGAGGTCATGATTTAAGGTATATTCAAGAGTTGCGCGGTCATTTCAATTTCAAAAACGACTGCAATTTTTGTCCATGTGACGGAACACGGATAATAAAGACGCTCTTTTAGGGCATCAGTTAAAAAATGTCCAGAGGACGGGGCTTTTCAGAATGGAATAAAGGAAAGCCTGAAAAAAGCCGGGTATGAAATATGAGCAATATAGAAAAATCTCATCATAGAACTTTTGAAGAACTGCGGCACGTCAACGAAGAGGGCGGCGAATACTGGTCTGCCCGCGAACTATACCCGGTTCTTGAGTATAATAGCTGGGACAAGTTTAAAAATGTCATCGAAAAAGCAATTACCGCTTGCGTAAACTCTAAACAACTGGTGGACAACCATTTTTCCCAAGCGGGAAAAATGGCACAGCTTGGGCTGGGAACGCAAAAAGAAGTACTCGACTACCACCTGTCGCGGTATGCTTGTTATTTAATTGTCCAAAACGGCGATTCATCCAAACCGGTTATTGCCAACGGGCAAACATATTTTGCAATACAGACCCGGCGGCAGGAACTGGCTGATGACGAAGCATTCCAGCAGTTGAGCGAAGACGAGCGCCGTCTGTTTCTGCGCCGCGAGATGAAAGAGCATAACAAGCAACTGGTTGATGCGGCTAAAGACGCCGGAGTTGAAACCGACATGGACTATGCAATTTTTCAGAATCACGGCTATAAAGGACTTTATGGCGGACTGGATGCAAAAGGCATTCATGCCCGTAAAGGCTTGAAAAAAAGTCAGAAAATCCTCGATCACATGGGGCCGACGGAATTAGCGGCAAACCTGTTCCGGGAAACCCAGACGGAGGAAAAACTCCGGCGGGATAATATCAAAGGCAGGAGCAATGCCAATAGAACTCATTGGGAAGTCGGAGACAAAGTGAGAAAAACAATTGAAGAACTCGGCGGAACCATGCCTGAAAATCTGCCGGCTCCGGGAAAAGGCATTCCGCAAATCGAACGCGAACATATTGCTCCGATGAAAAAGCTGTCTCAAAGCAAACAGAGACAAGAAAGTGACAAATGATAATCGAACTGCTGGATATTGTGGTACATTTTAAAAAACATGATTAAAATTTGGAAAACGAAAGAATAGTTACACCCCATCGTCCCAGGCAGGGTTGGAAATTCTGCCGTCTCCCAGAACCATTAACAGAGAAGTTGAATAAAAACTGCAAATCAAAGTTTTTTTTGGGGCTGTAAAAAATAATTTGTACTGCTATATTAGTTTGAATATATTTAAATATTGTCAGATTGGATAAGATGGCTGCAAGCAGTGCTCCGAAAAATGAACCGAAGAATAAGAAAGACCGGCAGAAATTAGTCCGGGTCGCATTATTTCTGCTGGGGCTGGCTGTAATCTTTACCGCCGGGTTCTTCTCTTTCCAGTCCGCATACCGGGCGCTTTTTGCGAAGAATGAGCATTTTATCGTCAGAAGCATTGAAGTGCGCAGTTCCGGCTGGTGGAACGGACAGTCAAAGCTAATCGCCGAACGGCTCGGCATGGTTATCGGCCGCGACAATCTGTTCAGCTCCGACCTGCGCGAGTTGAGATCGCGCCTGACTGCTAAAATTTCGAACATCGAGGATATTACCGTTTCCCGCAAACTGCCGGATATTCTGCAAATCTCAATCGTGGAACGCATTCCGCGGGCTTTTCTGATCAGCAGCCGCTCGCAATGGGTTGTGGATGAAAATTTTGTGGTTATGCAGAAGCAGTACTGCAACAATATCAACAACGATATGCCGGTGATTCTGGGGCTGGATGTCAGAAGCGGGGTGCGGGACGGCATGGAGATTCCGGAAATCGAGTCGGCCCTGGACATGATTATGCTCTCGGTCAGAAATTTCCCGGACATCAAAATTTCCGCTATCAGCGTCAGGAATCAGGAGCAGTTGACCTGCATTCTCACGTTCCGGGAAAAGCAATACAAAGCCTTTGTTCCCCGCAAGAAAATGATGTTTATGCTCAGCGTGCTGCGCAGCGCGATGATCAAAGCCCAGGAAAGCGGGGATTCCCGCACGGTATTTGATCTCAACTACAACGGCAACGTAATTCTTAAGTAACCCGCTTGATTTTGAATTTGCATAAATCTCTCATGGTGGTAATGTCTCCATAAGAATTTATTCCGGTGCAAGAAACATCAAATTTGAAGAGACATGAATGATGCTTGAGTTTCAATATTACTATATTTTCTGCATCGTGGCAATCTTATTGATAATGAGCGTCCTGGCCAATAAGTTGTCCGAGCATTTCAACATCCCGGCATTGCTGCTGTTTCTGGCAATCGGAATGTTCGCCGGCGCTGACGGTCCCGGCAAAATAATCTTCAATGATGCCGGCGTGTCGTATATGGTCGGGACGGCCGCCCTGGCGTTTATTCTGTTTTCCGGCGGACTGTCCACGCATTGGAAAACGATCAAACCCATTCTGAGCTGCGGGATTTCGCTGGCGACGGTCGGCGTGCTGCTGACCGCCCTGCTGGTCGGCCTGTTCGCACATTTCGTAATGAATTTCCCGCTGAAAGAGGGATTGCTGCTTGGCGCGATCGTTTCGTCAACCGACGCGGCGGCGGTATTCACCATTCTGCGGTCTCAGAGCGTCGGGCTGCGCGGACGGCTGCAGCCGCTGCTGGAACTGGAATCCGGCAGCAACGATCCGATGGCGGTCTTTCTCACCATCTTCATGCTTGACATGCTGAAAAATCCTCATGTCTCTTATCTGCACATGATCCCGGACTTTTTTATAGAGATGTCTTTCGGCGCGATCATCGGCTTTGTCATCGGCAAAAGCGTGCCATGGGCGTTCAATAAATTGAAATTGAACTATGACGGGCTTTACCATGTGCTGGGCATCGGCACGGTACTGCTCACTTACGGCATCAGCGGCTGGCTTGGCGGGAACGGCTTCCTGGCGGTCTATGTCTGCGGCATTATCATCGGCAACAGCGATTTTCTGTATAAGAACAGTCTCGTCAAATTTCATGACGGAATCGGCTGGCTGATGCAGATCGCCATGTTCCTGGTGCTGGGCCTGCTGGTGCTGCCTTCGGAGCTGCCGAAGGTGGTTCTGCCCGGACTGCTGCTGGCCCTGTTTCTGATGCTGATCGCCCGCCCGGCGGCGGTGTTTATCTCCGCGGTCGGCAGCGGGTTTGATTTCCGCCAGAAACTGTTCCTTTCCTGGGTCGGGCTCCGGGGCGCCGCCCCGATTATGCTGGCGACGTTCCCCATGATCGCCGGTTATGGCAATTCCAGGCAGATATTCAATCTGGTTTTCTTTATCGTGCTGTCGTCGGTGCTGGTGCAGGGGCGTTCGCTGATGCGTGTCGCCAATTTGCTGGGGCTCAACAAGCGGATTACTCCGCGGACCCGCGCCCCGCTGGAATTTGAGCGCACCGAGGCCCTGCAAAGCGATATGACTGAAATTGAAATCACGGAGTTTTCGCCGGCCGCCGGCAAGCGGATCGCGGAGCTTTCCCTGCCGCCGGACACCCTGATCATGCTGATCCGGCGCAACCAGAGCTTCATAGTGCCGAAAGGCAGCACCGTCATAGAACCGGACGACTGCCTGCTTATTCTGGCCGAACCCGATGCCATCCGGAAAATAACCGCCGATCTGGTGCCGGAGGGAACGCCGGAATGAACCTGACAATGCAAATGGAGCGCCATGTCCGATAACAATACGAAGAAGAGCGGCAGCATAATGCCGATAATTGATTTTACCGCCAAAGTCATCTGGCTGCTGAGCCGCTTTACCGTTAAGCTGACCGTTACGATTATCGCGTTTACGCTTACCGCCATTGCGGAGACCTGGGGCGCCATCGGCAAAATCGAATTTTGTGAAAAATTCTGCCGGGCGGTGGCTGATTTTTTTCGCGGCGCCGGCAAAATCATCCGCTTCATTTTCATCATCCCCTGGCGGATCGGCGAAGTTGTCGGCAAAAGATGCGATGCCTCCGTCGCGGCCAGACGGATATTCCTGATTTTCGTACTGGCGCTCGGCGGACTTTACTACCATTACTGCACGCCCGCCTTTGACTGGGGCAAATGGTACTACTGCGAAGACGGCATCGCCTCGTATTACGGCAAAGGGTTCTATTTCCAGCGCACCGCCTCCGGCGAATGGTTTCTGCCGGGGCCGTTTTATACCGCCGCGCACAAGACCCTGCCGCTGGGCACCATCGTGCTGGTGGTCAACGAGCGCAATAAACGGCGCGTGGTGGTGCGCATCAACGACCGCGGCCCCTATGTGGACGGCAGAATCATTGATCTGACCAAAGCAGCAGCAGCGGAGATCGGCATGTACGAGCCCGGCACCGCCCCGGTGACGCTCTACACCCGCAAGGATTTCGGACCGGGCAGCCAGACGATCACCCTCTATCCCGGAGCCCCCGGCTGGCTCAAATCATCAATGCAGAAGAAAAAAGAATGACCCCGCTCCGGCTTACACCGGAATCGCGGCCGGCAGCATATCTGTTTTTTTGCCGCCGGCACGCTCAGCCCGCAAGCAAATACCCCAGGCCGCGCCGCGGTTTGAAGCAAGAGCAATAACAATCTCATGCGCGCCTTTACCGAGTGAGCAGGGCGCTTTATGGTGGTCCCTGATAATCGGATTCGTGCCTTTCATATCACAATAAATCTCTTTGCCGTCGCAGAACATTTTCACCGGGCCGTCATAGCCGAGCAGGAAATTAAGATCCATGGCTTCGCCGCATTTGATCCGGCATCTGAAATAGAATATTTTATTTTTCCCGTCCGCCAATTTCTCTCTGTCAGGATGCGACACATAAAACGCATTAAAATCCGCTTTGCGGAAAGCCGGAGCTTTGCTTTTCGCCGGATATTTCATATTCTCTCTGGATTCCTGAACATAAACCGGCGCACTCACTTCAAATTCACTGACGAAGTTCATGACCGGACGGGCATTTGACCGCATATTGGCGGAAAAAGCCGGAAGCGGCCTGCCGCTTTCATCAGTGATATTGCAGTATGGGTCGAGGCCGGCGCCGTAACATAATTTGCTATTAACAAAATCTCTTGAATAAATGGAAGTATAAATAATGACGTCGTTCTTTTTCAACGCCACTTTGAAAATTCCGGATACCGGAGCATCGCCGGCGAAAAGAGAAAAACCGGCGGGACGGCCCGCGGCGGCAAGTTTTCCGTCAACATGCTTGAAACTGACAATTATAACTGCATTTCTGGTTACAGCATCCTGAGTGATTTTGATTGATTTCAATTCAATCGGGGCTTTGCCTTTTTTGCCGCCGCTGACCAGATGAGTCATCGCGCAGGCCAGACGCTTGCCCAGCACATGCTGGCTTTCGCCGGAAATGTGGATCGGATCGTCAAGTTCCAGGTCGATTGCCGGAACAGTGAGCAGATTCCTGATTTTTCCCGGCAGCACCCGCTGCTGTTCGCGGATGGAATCCCAGGAGACGGAGCAGCCGATACCGGAATATCTGCCGAGTTGAACCATGACAAACGGCAGCGCCGGACTGGCGGCGTCTTTCCTGAAATTACTGACCAGATTCTGCATCCGTTTCGTATAAAGCGGATGAAGCGCCGCACTCGTTTCATTGCATCCCTGATACCATAGAATGCCTGCGGTTTTGCCGCCGAGACGTTTCAGGCGGTTGATCGCGGCGCCGTACAGACTTTGGTCGCCGAGTTTTTTCTTCGCCGGGTCCCATTGCTCCATACTGGTTCCGCCGTGGCCGCAGGCAATCAGCCCTTGCGGAACTTTGGTATTTTTCCACATTTTATGGCCGAATGCCACGCCGGGGCCGACGCCGGTGACCGGATTTTTGTTGGTCCTTATTTCCGGATTGCCGCCATGCACCGGAGCGCAGGCCTGATAAAGATTGTGAATGGGATCTTGCGCGACATCCCAGCGATTATTCATGTAATATGCCCTGACATTCTTTTCAGACGCCAGCGCATGCTCCATGCGCCCGCAACCCTGCATATTGGATTGTCCGGCCAGTATCCACAAATCGCCGACCAGAATATTTTTTACTGTCACAGGCTCATGCTCTTTGCCGCTGCCGTCCGCAATCGAAAACTGGAAATCGTAAGGGCCGCCGGCGGGAACTCCGGACACAGTTCCGGAGAATTTGCCTTTTGCCGAGCAGCCTGCTTTCATCCGCGATAATCCGGCAACGATTTTACCTTTTTTCAGCACCGAAACCAGAACAATGCCGGCAGATTTGCAGGTGCCGTTAAAATTCTGTTCACAGCAATCTTTTTCATTGCGCTGCAAAACCCCGTTGTCAAAGAATCCCGTTTCAAATTTCATGATGCAATTTCCTTTAAATGGTGTTTGTTTTATCAGAAATATCAATATTGGCAGGTGTACTGAAAGTCGCGCGGAACTGGCCGAAAGTGCCTGCCGCCAGCGCTTCGCGAATACGGCGCATCAGGTTCAGGTAATAGTAAAGATTATGAATCGTCACCAGCCGGATTCCTAGGATTTCCCCGACATTCAGCAGGTGACGGATGTAGGCGCGGGAGAATTTGCCGCACGCATAGCAGCCGCACTTTTCGTCAATCGGCCCGAAGTCCGCGCTGTAGCGGCCGGCTTTGACCGGCAGACAGGAGCCGTCGGACAAAAACGCGCTGCCGTGTCTGGCCAGTCGCGTGGGGATTACGCAGTCAAACATATCAACCCCGCGCGCCACGGCCTCCACCAGTTGCTTCGGAGTGCCGACGCCCATCAGATAATGCGGTTTATCTTCAGGCAGCACAGGGATGACCCAGTCGAGACATTCATACATTGATGCTTCCGGCTCGCCGACGCTCAGGCCGCCGACCGCATAGCCTTCAAATCCGATTTTAACGAGTTCTTCGGCGGAGCGCTCCCGCAGATCGCGGTAAGTCGAACCCTGGACAATGCCGAACAACTGCTGCCCCGGATTCAGCGGCTGTTCACGCGAAATCTGTTCCCAGCGGGTAGTGATTTCCAGGGATTTTTTTGCCGCTTCATATTCGCACGGATACGGAGTGCATTCATCAAACGCCATGACAATATCCGAACCCAGCGCGCGCTGGATCAGCATTGACTCTTTCGGGCCCAGAAAAAACCGGGTGCCGTCGATATGCGAGGCGAACCAGACGCCGTCCTTCTCAATCTTGCGCAGGGTCGACAGGCTGAACACCTGGAAGCCGCCGCTGTCGGTCAGGATCGGCCGTTTCCAGCCGCTGAATTCATGCAGTCCGCCCGCTCCGCGAATGATGTCCAGCCCGGGCTTCAGAAACAGGTGATAGGTGTTGCCGAGGATGATTTCAGCGCCGAGCGCTTCGACTTCATCGGGCGACATGGCCTTTACCGAGCCGCGGGTGCCTACCGGCATGAATACCGGAGTATGGATGTCGCCATGCGGCGTGTGCACGATACCTGAACGGGCGCGGGAAAACTGGCATTTGCCGGTTAATTCAAAACTCATTAAGATGCTCCAGTCATTTTACAAACATGTTGGCGAGGATCGTCTTTACCTGTTCGCCCCTGCCGAAAGCCTCGACAATTCTGGCGGCGAATTCGAATGCCGCGCCGGCGCCTTTTCCGGTAATAATTTTCCCGTCAACTTGCGTGAGTTGTCCGGTGTAATCAGATTTTTCAAAATATTGTTCAAACCCGGGATACGCGGTGATTTTTTTGCCGTCAAGGACTCCGGCGCGCGCCAGCGCAATCGGCGCGGCGCAGATGGCGGCGGCAATCCCGCCTTTGCCGTAAATCGTTTTTACCGCCTGCATCACCGCGTCGCTTTCGCGCAGATGCGTCGAGCCGGGCATGCCGCCGGGCAATACAACCGCGTCAAAATCAGCGGGTTTGACGTCCGCCAGCATGCAGTCGGCTTTGACCGCGATCCTGTGCGCTCCGGTCACCAGTTGCGCCGTCAGTCCGGCAAGGGTTAAATCCAGTCCGGCGCGGCGCAGCACATCCGCGACTGCAATCGCTTCGGTTTCCTCGAATCCTTCCGCCAGTATCATCAATATTTTTTCGGACATAATGTAAATCTCCTGTTTATCAGGGGGTTAATGTATATCCGGAAAGGTCCTTTGGCAAAGTTATCTGATGGAAAAACTGTCGAGAGTATCGCTTAGCGGAACCGGATTGATTCGAAACTGGTCCACGCGCGCTGAATCCGGGCCGCGGCGCAGCCATTGCACCATCTGTTCGACTTCATCAGGTTCGCCCTGAACCACCGCTTCGACCTGTCCGTAACCGATGTTGCGGATATAGCCCTTCAGCGAACTGAACTGTTCCGCGTAATCCATCGCCAGATAGCGGAAACCGACCCCGGTGACACGGCCTTCAATTATGATATGAAATGCTTTTCCCATATTAAAAACAGCCTGACTTAACAGTTCATCTGTTACATTGCTTCGGGTACGCCGATGGTCAGGGTATTAAGGCCGTCGGTCAGGATGGTTCTGATTCTGGAGCACAGCGCCAGACGCGATTTGCGGAGGTTTTCGTCATCCGCGGCCAGCACCGGGCATTCGCGATAGAAGCGGTTGAAGGCTTTGGCCAGGTCAAGCAGATATTCCACCAGCACCGAATTGTCTTTCTTCGCCGCCGCTTCCAGCAGGGCTTCCGGATAGAAATAAGCGGCAATGGAAAGCGCTTTTTCCTCGTCTTTCGTCAGCAGCGACCAGTCCGGATTGTCGTCACACTTGATGCCGCGTTCAATGCTTTTGCGTTCGATCGAATTGATGCGGGCGCAGGCGTATTGCACATAGGGGCCGGTATCGCCCTCAAATTTCACCGAAGCCTGGGGATCGAAAGTCATCGTGGTTTTCGGGTTGAATTTCAAGAGCATGAATTTCAACGCGCCCATCCCGATGATTTCAGACCGCGCGGCGATTTCCTCTTCGGAAACCTCATCGCCGCACCTTTCGCGGGCGGCGTCTTTGGCGAGTTCGACCATTTCATTGAAAAGATCGTCAGCGTCAACCACCGTTCCCTCGCGGCTCTTCATTTTGCCGGTCGGCAGATTGACCATGCCGTATACCAGGTGGAACAGGTTGTCCGCCCACGAATAACCCATTTTCTTCAGTATCGCAAAGAGCATATTGAAATGCAGTATCTGTTCATCGCCGACGACCCAGATCTGGGAGTCCGGCTTGTAATCTTCGTATTTTTTCAGGGTGGTGCCGATGTCCTGAGTAATGTAAACACTGGTGCCGTCGGAGCGCAGCACGACTTTCTGGCCCATTTTGCCGAGATCGACGACCACCGCGCCGTCATCGCGCTTCGTGAAAACTCCGCGTTTCAGGCTTTCGGCGACGAGGTCTTTGCCCAGCAGATAAGTCTGGCTTTCGAGATAAGTATGGTCAAATTTGATCCCCATGCGCTTGTAAGTAACGTCAAATCCTTCAAAAACCCATGAGTTCATGGTTTTCCAGAGAGCCATGACTTCCGGATCGCCGGCTTCCCAGTCCAGCAGCATTTTCTGGGTGGCACGGCCGATTTCGGTTTCCAGAAACAGATCTTCGTCGTCTTTGCCTGCCAGCTCCGGCTTATTTTTCTTCAATTCTTCAAGTTCCAGCTTCAGCGCGGCGTTGAATTTGACGTAGTAATCGCCGACCAGATGGTCGCCTTTGACGCCGGTTGACTGCGGGGTGGCGCCGTTGCCGAAACGCTGGTACGCCAGCATGGATTTGCAGATATGAATGCCGCGGTCGTTGACCAGATTGATGGCAATGACATCATGGCCGACGCGCTTGAACAGCGAAGCCAGCGACATGCCCAATGTATTATTGCGGACATGGCCCAGATGCTGCGGCTTATTGGTATTGGGCGCGGAAAATTCGATCAGTATCCGCTGCCTTTTATCCTGCGGCACTTTGCCGGAGTCCAGCAGTTCATTGAGCCTGGCGACGGAATCGCGGTGAACGGCATGGCCTTTCAGCGTGAGATTGATGAATGCCTTGATTTTCTCCGCCTTCTCCACATCAGCGTGACGGCTGAGAAATTCAGCGGACATTTCAGCTATTTTATCGGGGGCGGCGCGAAATATTCTGGCGAACCTGAAGCAGTTGACGGTCAGGTCGCCGGTCATATCAGCCGGACATTTTTCGGGGGCGATATTCCAGTTGGACGGGATTTCCGCCTGGGGGAATTCAGACTTTAAAAAAGCCTCCAGATCAGCAATGCACTTGAATTCGATCATCTTCAAAACCTGCGGTTGTTCGATTATTCTTGTCTTAAAGCGTAGTTTTTACAATTATCGTCATGGTCTCTGTGAGCGGTTTGATGGTATAGTCGCCGAACGCCGACGGAACCAGACAGCTTTCGCCGGGCTCCAGCCTGACGATCTTGTCATCTCTGCCGATTTCAACCGGATGATTGATGGCGCTGAGCAGATGAAAACTGCCGGTCTGCGAAGTGGTGTCTTTCATTTCTCCGACCAGCCGCAAATCGTCCACCTTGAAAAACTGGCAGCGGTTGATGACGGGAAATTTCCGGTTATGCGCTACCGCATCCACCACCCCGGCGATTCTGGGCGAGGTGCGGTTGGTGAAATTAATGGATTCCATCGCCTGTTCCACATGCAGTTCGCGGGGTTTGCCGCTGGAGTCAATGCGGCCCCAGTCGCTGACGCGGAAAGTGGTATCGCTGTTCTGCTGGATTTCCAGCAGCAGATTGCCGCCGCCGATGGCATGCAGCGTGCCGGAACTGATGAAATATGCATCGCCGGTTTCGGAACTGAACACCTGAAGCTGGCTCTCAATATCCGGCGAATTCAATGCATCCACCAGTTGCCGTTTAGTGCCTCTTGGATTGAGCCCCGCCATGATTTTAGCGCCCTTTTTAGCGGCGATGATATACCACATTTCGGTTTTCGGTTCAGCGCCGTGCCCGAGTTTGGCGCAGACATCCGCATCGGGATGGACCTGCAACGACAGCCGTGTTCCGGCGTCAATAATTTTAACCATGAGCGGAAAACGTCCGCCGTGAAAATTTTTGCCGACGAGGTCTTTGCCGTAGGATTGAATCAGTTCGCGGATAGTCTTGCCTTTAAGCGGCCCGTTGGCGACAACGCTCTGTTCGTCATCGCGGTCAACCAGTTCCCAGGACTCGCCGATCGGTTCATTGCCCTGCGGCAGGGTGCGTTTAAGGACTGATGCAAGCTGATCGCCGCCCCACATCCGCTCTTTATAGATAGGAGTGAAGCACATGGGATATAATTCAGTACTGTCCAGCATCATAATCTAAAAATTCCTGTTAATTAAGTCCGCGCAGAACAATCCATCTGCCTTAAACATTTCTGCAATAATGCAATTTACAACCTGAAACGTAAAAAGCAAAAAGGAATGTAACGATTCCAATCCTGAAAATTATTTTTGCGTTGCGGCTAAATTGATTCACCAGTACGGAAGACAACTTCAGGTCAAATTATTTTTTGACATCATCCGGTATTTTCTGGGTGTAGTTCCATAATATTTTTTGAATGTCGCGAAAAAATAACTCAAATTCTGAAATCCGCATTCAAACGCGATCTCATGCAGTTCCATCGAAGTGTTTGCCAGCATTCTGGCGGCATATTCTGTCCGGTACTTGGCGAGCAGTTCAACCGGCCCCGTCCCGGTGCATCTTTTCAGTTCCCGGCTGATATGCTCCCGGCTTCTGCCGCATAACTCGTAAAACTTGTCCAGTCCTTTGCGCAGATTCTGCGGTTCATTTATCTTGACACAGGCATGTTGAAGCCAGGTTGGAATAACGGTATCGCAACTGAATTTCCGGGATTCCGGCAGATGCAGCAGATTAAACAGAAATCTTTCCGCATTAAAACGGGTCCACTTGCTGTACATCAGTTTTTTCGCGTCATTCAGCAATCCTTCAGCTTCCTCGTCTGTCGGCATGAAAGAGGTCGGATACGGAGCGTTGCCGCTCCAGAAATTCTGATCACCGGCAAAAATCCTGGTACGCATATCAGCGATCAATTCAGCGGGAAATGTTATGTTGAACATTATGGTCTGATTGTCCGGAATATTCCTGGGCGCTTCAAAAGAATGAGTATCTTCCGGGCGCACCAGCATCACCGTATGGGCCGGCAATACCTCGCGCTTGCCATTGATACAGTGAATTATGCCCGGATACAAAGTCATGAACACCTCGCAGAAATCATGACGGTGCAACTCCCCCAGAATCTCTTCAGGGGCAATAAACGCCACATGACACCATTTACCGCGATTTACCGGCTTATCCCACTTGATTGTCTGCATAATATCACAAAATTATATAAAATCATCAATATACTGAAAGAAAATATCATAATAATACATTATAATTAACAGTAGTCAAATTAACCCGGCAGGAAACCGCATAATTTTAAGGATAAGCAATAAAAAACAATAATCAAGGAGACGCAGTTATGAAAAAACAGATATCGAAATTCACACTCATTGAATTGCTGGTGGTGATTGCCATTATAGCAATTCTTGCCTCAATGCTGCTGCCGGCGCTGGGCAAAGCCAGGGAAAAAGCCAGAGCCGTATCGTGCACGAATAAATTAAAACAGATGGGCACCGGCATACAGTATTATTCTGATAACTATATGGGCTATATTATGCCGAATAAAGTGTATGACGCCAAAGTCGGGTCCGGGCAGGCGGGATGGGAAATTCTGATGACCAGAGTGCTCCGTCCAGGGGTTAAAGAAAACAACCCGTGGGGAGTGGTAACAACCTGGGACAAATTCTATTATTGTGATTCCAACCAGTTTTTACCATGGCCCAACGGCGACCAGACTAATTATTCCGGCAATAAAAGTGTAATGGGATATCTGGCTGACCCGCAGTTTCCGTTTCACAAAATTAACACATTAAAACAGACGTCTAAAACTTTTATTTTAGCGGACGGCAGGAAGGATATTGCCTGGAACGATATTGGCTGTAACAGAACCGGAGATTTAGCTCCGGGATCACCAGAGTGTCCGCTTGCGCCGGTACATCAGTCCAGTTTCAATACATTATTTGCCGATGGTCACTGCAGCGCTTTCGGCTTAAAAAATTTACCGGACTGCTTCGCCTACGATGCAAGTGTTAACACCCGTACTCTATTCAGATAAACCATACCGGATCGAAAAACTAATTCAGCGCGATTTATTTACTCATGAAAGGATTTGTACTTGTGAAAAAGATGGCAGACGCGACAAAAATTCTCAAACGGCATCCGGCCAATCCACTGATCACTCCCGACGATTACCCCGGAGTAATGCAGATATTCAACCCGTCGCCGGTGATGTACAATGGCGAAACCATTCTGCTGCTTTCCATGATCTTCTTCAAGAATGACAAGCTGGGCGAAACCAGGGTGGCCAGAAGCAAAGACGGCATTAATTTTACAATTGCCGATGAAGCGTTCATCAAATTTGACACCAGTCTTTTCCCTTACGACATCGTAAATAAACATACGATTGACAGCCGGGTTACGCAAATTGATGATACTTATTACATCCTCACTCCGACAGCGGCCTGGCCGCATCAGGGCCCGGCAACCGTACTCGGCAAAACCAACGATTTCAAGACTTATGAGCCGGTTGAAATCATAACTCTGCCCAGAAATCGCGGCGCCTCGCTGTTTCCGGGAAAAATCAACGGCAAATATTATAAACTGGACCGCCCCGGAGCCGGCACCGGTTCTCAGGGGGATATCTGGCTGTCAGCCTCGCCAGACCTTGTTTACTGGGGTGAATATCGTCCGGTGCTTTGTCCTTACGCCCACTGGAACATGTCTAAAATCGGCCCTACCCCGCCAATCAGAACCAGACAGGGCTGGCTGGTAATCATTCACGGAGTCTGCCTGCCGTGCGACGGCCCCCATTACAGCATTGGAGCAATGCTGCTGGATCTGGAACAGCCGTGGAAAATCATCGGCAAAACCGCCAGCACCCTGCTTAATCCGGAAAAAGACTACGAAACCAGAGGCTGGGTGGATAATGTGGTATTCCCCTGCGGGGCGATTGCCGATGAAACAAAAGATGAGCTCAGACTTTATTACGGCGGCGCGGATACCAGAATATGCCTGGCCACCGGATCATTGAGCGAAGTGGTCAGCGCGTGTGCGGAAAACATATAAATCCCGATATAATATCAGCGTGAGGCTTTTAAATTAATCTGTTCGACAATAATTTTTTGCTGATTTATATTTCAATGACAACCATTGGAAATTATGTTCCAATACCGGATATTTTATAGAAAAAAAGTGATCAGGTATTGACAATACATGATAATTCACTTATAATTCACTTAGGCATAGATTGATTCACTATGGAATTTAAGGTCTAAAATAATGCTTACTGAAAACAACATTGTGCTCAAAGGCGCGGCAAAAGTCAAAAACGAAGTGCGGAAATGGATCAGGCAGCACCGGCCCAGCCCCGGCGACCGTTTCATGTCGCAGCGGGAACTGGCGAAGCTGCTGGACGTTGATCCCATGACCGCGCATAAAGCGCTTTCGGAGCTGACCGAGGAAGGCGTGCTGTACCGGGTGCAGGGCAAAGGGTCGTTTATCGGAAACTCTCCCCGCGAAATTCATTCGTTGAACCTGGCAATGGCGCTGGCCCGGCCCGATCTGGATAATCCGGTGACCAATTCAAATAACTGGCATATTGTCCAGCGGGTGATAACCGGGGTTATGCAATCGTTGAAAGACCACGATACA
This sequence comes from Victivallaceae bacterium, assembly GCA_041665605.1. Classification (GTDB taxonomy): domain Bacteria; phylum Verrucomicrobiota; class Lentisphaeria; order Victivallales; family Victivallaceae; genus CAIPAT01. Next base: position 42,218 of record JBAYIO010000002.1, read on the forward strand.
TTTTCAACGGCAATTGTGCCGGTGCAAACCGATTCGCGCCGTGCCGAAGACCGGCTGCAAGCATATGACGCAGTGATTTTTCTAGGCGATCAGGAATACAGCGATTTGATCAAAACAATGCTCAAATCCCGCAAAATGCCGCTGATTATAATTGACAGCCTGGCCCCGGCCGACGCTGACGCGGGAATCAGACTGTCGCTCGGACTGAATGAGAGTGTTTATCGCGGAATTACCCACATGGCAAAAAGCGGTTATCGCCGGATCGCTTATATTGGTTCAGAATACAGCATGGAAAAATTTGCCGGCTACAAACGGGCGCTGGCTGATTATGCCCTGCCGCTGGAAGAGGAAAATGTTGTGATGGGAATAGATGAACAGGACAGCGGGGCGCGCGGGGCGTCAATCCTTTATGGACGCGGGTTGAATTGTGACAGCATTTTCGTGGATACGGACTTTAAAGCCGTCGGCGTAATTGATTATCTGAATAAGCAGGGCGTGAAAGTACCGGAAGATATCGGCGTCATGGGGTTCGACGGAATAGATTCCTGCGTCAGTGCGCCATTATACCTGACTACGGTAAAAACTTGTCACGTCAAACTGATTGCCGCCGCGCTGGATTTTTTAAGACAAAGCGAACGTAAAAAAGCGCTGTCGCATTATATCGAGATTCCAGGAAATGTTGTTCCGAATAGAACATTAAAGGTAAAAAAATAAGGGACTTTGAGGCTTTTTTAAAGAACCCAAACAAAACCTAAAGCAAGGAGATGTTAAAATGTTTAAAAAAAGAAATTTCACACTCATTGAATTGCTGGTCGTGATCGCGATCATAGCAATCCTCGCAGGCATGCTACTTCCCGCGCTGAATAAAGCCAGAGAAAAGGCCCGGGCGATTGCATGCACGAGTAACTTGAAACAAATGGGAACTGCGGTACAGTTTTACTCTGACAACTACATGGGATACATCCTGCCTATGGCCGTATATGACCCCGCAGTAGGCGGCAGCATGGCCGGGTGGAACATCTTAATATCCCGTTTAATCCAGCGCAAGCCAAACAATCCATGGGGGGTGCATGAAACCTGGGACAAATTCTATTATTGCGAATCCAACAAGTATTTAGTCTGGCCCAATGGCTCACAGACTAATTACTCCAACAACAAAAGCGTAATGGGATATCAAAACAGTACTGGCGCCATTTTGAATAAATTCAACAAAATCAGTTCATTAAAGCAATCATCGCAAACGTTTATTCTGGCTGACGGCAGAAATGATATCAACTGGAATGACATCGCCTGCAACGGCCCTTGGGATATAAATCCCGGCGCCGATTGTCCGCTTGCTCCAGTACATCAGTCCAGCTTCAATACATTGTTTGTCGATGGCCACTGCAGTACGTTTGGCTTGAAAGATTTGCCGAACTGCTTTGCCTACGACGCAACGACAGGCGCCCTGTACAAATAATTGCGGGGTGGATCTTACTAGCGGCAGCATCGGCTGCCGCGATTTATTGTGCCGCATCAAGATGATTGATTTTGAATTTTCGGATTCTAAAACTAAGGAGTTGTTCAAAAATAAAGTTTACAAGTTTCGTGAAATATCCCGAGGTGATTTTGTGAATTGCCGGAGAGGCGCATACCTGAAGGTATGTAACGAACCGGCAAACACAAAAGCATCCGGGAGAATCGCGAAGATGTAAAGGTTATTTTTGAACGGCTCCTAACATAAACAAGGAGATTAAATTATGAAAAAGAATGTTCTGGTGGTGGCTGGTCTGGTGCTGGCGTCTGCATGTTATGCGGCGGATGTGTCGTTTTCGCTGACATTTGACGGGAAAACGCTTAATCCTGAAAGTTCGCAGGGCGACACAAAACCGATAAAGGCACTCACGCTAACTGACGATAATTTTGTCAAAGGGTTCAATAACAAAGAAGCATTTGTGCTGACCAAGCAGGAAAACCCGGCTTATACTGCAAACGGGATTGTAAATTTTGGCGAAAGCACGGTCTCGTTCTGGTTCAAGCCGGTTAACTGGATACAGGACAAGCCGGCGCGCTTTCTGCATATTTTCAGCCCGTCACAGGATAAAAAATCACTGCTGATTTATTATTTCTACAAGAATGCCGACGGCGATATCACCATGAAAATCGTAGGCAGCGATGACAGCCGCAAAGACGTTGCCGAGGTAACAATTCCCGGCGACTCCATTGCAAAAGACGCCTGGCAGAAAATTGACGTCGTCTGGAATGCCAAAACTCTCACAATTTACCGCAACGGCGAAAAAGTTGAAGAAAAACCGATGTTTGATGCTTTTGCCGCATTGGTGCAGGCCACCAGGGACTGGACCGGTTTCCATGTGCTGCCGGTTTATACTTCTGACGGTGATGACTGGGCCGTTAAAACTGCCATGGACAACATTACGGTTTACAAAAACGCACTGACGGACAAGGAGATTAAAGAGAACTACGGCAAAGACTTGGCAAGCGCAAGCAAATAATCAGTAAACCGGATTTGTAATAAGGAATGTTAAATGAAGATGATCAAGCAATGTTGTTTAGCCGTGCTTCTGGTTGTGGCAGGTTTTAATGTTTTTGCCGAACCGGAAGTTATATTTCACGCGCCTTTTGACAAGGATTTTTCCGCAAAAGCAAACGGACAAACTGTCACTGGCCAGCATACTCAGAAAGTTTTGTATGAAACCCTGGCGCTAATGCTGCTGCGGCCCGGCGTCGCCGGCAACGCCGCCTTGATCGGCTGTTCTGAAAATGATCTGGCAAACTACAGCATAAGTTATCCAGGCGACATTCTTAATACTAAACAGGGCGCGATATCTTTCTGGGTTGCTCCTCAGGACTGGAAAGCCGACGACAATAAATTCCATGTCTTTTTGGAAGCAGGCGGCGAGAATTCGTTTCTGGTAATTTATAAATATTTTGAAGGAAGCAATCTGTATTTTCTATACGGCGCGAAAAGCGTATCCAGCAAAGGCGCAATGCCGTGGACCATGGCGAAAAAAGACATCAAGAAATGGAAGATGAAAGAGTGGCATTTCATCACCTGCTGCTGGACCGAACAGAAAATCTGGTTATATGTTGACGGGGCGATCGTAGACTCCCCGTCCGTTGCCTATCCTCCGACAACGCCGTTTCAATCGGTAATAGTAGGAGCCAGAACCAATGGCTGGAGCGGCGTAATGAAAGGCGCAATGGACAAGACGCTGATTGACGATGTAAAGATTTTCAAGGCTCCGCTTTCCGGTCAGGAGGTCGCGGCGCTTTACAGCAATTATAATTTCAAGAAACTGGACGCTGATAATTCGCCATTGACGATTTCCAAGGTCTTCCCGCGCACCGACCGGGAAAAGAAAATACTTAAGCTGTCTTTCCTGTTATCGCGTTTCCAGCCTGACTTCAAGGCATATCAAGTCCGGTTTGAACTGCTTGATTCGGCGAAGAAAAACGTTTTGGAAAAAACCTTTATCTCCAACGGCACGGAATATGAAGACAGCATAAATGTGGCTGCGCTGCCGCCCGGACGCTATCTGGCACGAATCACTCCGCTCGCGGTGAAAAATGAAAAAGTTCCGGTATATGAATTTGATTACGCAATCCCGACTTCGCCGGCGGCCTGGGACAACAACCAGTGCGGCATCAGTGATAAAGTCCCGCCGCCGTGGAATGATATGAAACGGCTGCCCGACAATACTATTGAGTGCTGGGGCAGGCAGTACGTTTTCGGCAATAATCTGTTTCCGGTTCAAATCAATACCGGCAAGTATTCGCTGCTGCAATCGCCGGTCCGCCTGACAGTCAACGGCAGAGCGTTTGACGCGCCATGCAATGTCAAAGTGGTAAAAGAATCGCCGACAGCAATTGAGCTTGAATGCAGCGGCAAAAATGAACAACTGTCGGTTAAAACCGGCATCACCATCGAATATGACGGTTTTATGTGGATAAAAATGGAAGTCGCGCCGGTCGCGCCGCTGGTCATCAACAGCATGACTCTCGATGTTCCGTTGAAGAAAGATTGTGCCACTCTGTTTGACTTAAAAGAGAAAATGTACGGCGGGTATGAACCGGGTTTCCAGGGCGCGGTGACTGACAAAACAATCAGCCGCAATATTTATGAATTCTCGCCGGTGATCTGGCTGGGGAATGAAGATGCCGGCTTGCAGTGGATTGCTGAAAACCTGAAAGGCTGGCACAATTCCGACCAGAAACAATCGCTCCAGGTAGTTTCCGCAAATGATGCCAGAGTTCTGCGTTTAAATCTGATAGACTCAAAGGTGGAGCTGGCGCAGCCCCGCAATATCGCGTTCGGTTTTCAGGCCACTCCGGTCAAGCCGTTATTGAAAGGCTGGCGCAATCTGCGCAACGGCAGAAATATCGAACTGTGGTATCCCTGGGAAACGCTGCACAATGTGCCCGACGCGGAATTTAAGACCGCTGGCTGCGAAGCAACCATGCGCGCCAATGAAGCCGCAGGCATAAAATTATTCAATTACCTGGCCACTTATTCAATGTCGCCGCTTTTCCCGGAATTTCCATGGTGGTGCGATCTCTGGAGCAAAACACCGCCGTTGACCGGCACTTTCACCACGGGCTCCGACCGGGCATGGATTGAAGCCAGAGTTTGTCCCAACTCCAAATCGTTTGAAGATTTCTATGCCTGGAAATTCAAAAAACTCCAGACCGATATCAAACTGAAAAATATTTATATCGACAATGAATCAGCCCAGCCGTGCAACAATGCCATTCATGGCTGCGGCTGGACCGACGATGCCGGAAAAACATACGACACCTGGAACATCCTCGGCACCAGACGGCTGGCCAAGAGATTGTATGTATTAACTAAAGAATATGATCCGCAAGGTTTGGTGGTTCGCCATATGTCCGGCGAAAAGGTGGCAGCCAATGACGCCTTTGCCGATATTCTGGTGGATGGCGAACTATATGTTTTCCAGATTGCAAAAGAAGATTCATATTTCAAGATATTTACTCCTGCAATGTTCCGTTCCGCTTTCCTGTCGCGCCAGTTCGGGATCGTGGATTTATTCATTCCTCAGTTTGAACGTTCGTTTGAGACGCATGATACGGCAAAGAACAAATTGTTTAAAGCCGGCAAACTGCCGGAACAGGAAAAAATACTGCGCCATTTCAAAGGTTATTTCTTCGTGCATGATGCCAAAATGTGGCCGCATTTCGGTATCAGAATTGACGATTTCTGGAAAATTGAAGATAATTTCAAAATGAGCGACGATACCCCGTTCTTCGGCTACTGGGATAAGAATAATCCGTTCAGGCTGGAAAATCAAAACTCCGACCGGGAAATGGTTTCCGCCTATGTCGATCAGGGTAAATTCATGCTGATCGCAATGAATGATACGGATAGTGCAAAGTGCATGAATATCAGGATTGACGCCAATGCGCTGTCAAAGTACGGCATCGCGAATATCGGCAAACTGACCAACCCGGAAACCAAGGCCGGAATTGAAGTAAAGGACAATACGGTTAATTTGGAATTAAAGCCTCGGGATTACCAGATATGGATTTATAAACAATGACAAATTTTAGATTACTTGAAAAAAGATGATTTAGTGTTTATAGTTATTTTCAGAAGCAATTTTAACACAGGAGGTGGAAAATGTCGAAGTTAGTAAAATCTCTCGGTATTGCGGTAGTGGCTTGCGGATGCGTGTTCTCAGTTTTCGGCCAGGACGCCGGAGCAAACCTGTTAAAACAATGGAATTTATACGGGACTGAAGGCAGCACCGTCATTCAGGATGACGGGGTGATTGCCTGTGTATGCAAAAGTGAAAAAGATTCCAGCGGAGTAACACAGGCCGTTACCCTCGACCAGAAAGAAGCTAAAGCCATCGAGATTTCCGCTGAAAGCAAAGCCGAAAATGCTTCCGGCGATCTGGATGTCAGCAATTATTCGATCTATCTGGATATCGCCCACCCCGACGGCACTTATTCCTATGGAGTTACCGCGGCATTCAAGACCGGCACCCATGACTGGGAAAAAGCGTCACTGTCTTATACCCCGACCAAACCGATCAAGTCGCTGAGCTATTATCTGCTTTTCCGTAACAAGACCGGCAAAGTATGGTTCAGGAATGCGGTTTTAGTTCAAAAGTAACCTTTGAATACTTGTGCAGGAAGGCGGAAATGCCTATTGAAATCCGCCTTTTTGCTGTCACTTTTTCCGATTTTTTGAAAAGATTAATTTGTTGTTTTATAGTTAATTACAGTAACAATTTTAACATTGGGAGTAGAAAATGTCAACACTGGTTAAGTCTCTGGGTATTGCGGTTGTGGCTTGCGGATGTGTGTGTTCCGTACTGGGACAGGACGCCGGAGCAAATCTGTTAAAACAATGGAATGTCTTTGGAACTAAGGGCGCCACGGTCATTCAGGATGACGGAGTGATTGCCTGCGAAAATAAAGACGAAAAGGATTCCAGCGGAGTGGTACAAAGTATTGTGCTCGATCAGACGGAAGCTAAAACTATCGAAATTTCCGGCGAAAGCAAAGCCGAAAACGCTTCCGGGGATCTGGATCGCAGTAACTACTCGATCTATTTGGACATTGTCCATACCGACGACACCAAAACCTATGGCGTCACCGCGGCATTCAAGACCGGCACCCATGACTGGGAAAAAGTGTCATTGTCCTATACTCCGACCAAACCGATCAAGTCGCTGAATTATCTGATGCTTTTCCGCAATAAGACCGGCAAAGTATGGTTCAAGAATGGAGTTTTAATTCAGAAGTAATGCCAGACCGTCTATAATTCAAGGCGGATTCCAGAACGGAATCCGCCTTTTTGCTGCTCCAGTTGCGGGATTTCACTTGATCCAGCGCTGAAATTTACAAAGCACTTTCTCCCATATTTGTGACGCGGTGATAACACTATCTTCCGGCGTGAACTCCCCGTATTCCTTCACTTTGAACACGCCGGCGATAAAAACATTCATCCAGAGAAACTGGTTGCCGCCGAGTTCATCAAGCGTTTTGCAGAACGAAGGCAGATCTTTCACTTGATTAAGCGCCTTGATCGCCATTACCGCCCGCCGGGCCCTGGTCACCCGCATTGAACCGGTTTTCACGTCAAAAGACAGAGTGTAGCAGTCCATCGCCGGAAGCTCCACCTGCGGGTCGAACAGGCCGGGATCGTCAACATACCCGCCCTCGACAACGGCTTCAATCACTACTGACTGGCGTGCGGCATCTTTGATTGCATCCGCGATTGTTCCGTTGCGGCAATCTTCGCGGAAACCGTGCCACGCCCAGTCATCAGTCATAATCAGCCGTCCGCCCTTTTTTGACGGGTAAACCGCTCTCAGCATCGGATCGAGCCCCTTGGACAGATACAGGCCGCAGGAAATGGCATCCCGGACTTTCTCGTCCCAACTGAAGCCAAATTTGCCGAATTTAAAAAAAGGCAGTTCATTGGACGGGACCAGCCACCAGGAAGTCATTGTCGGCTGAAAATGATTGTATGGCCGCCGGATCAGCCGTCCGGCTTCCGGCGGCAGGATCGCCTCGATGGCTTCGCACAATTTCCTCGGCGATTTATTTTCGCAGTAAAGCGTATTCATAATATTCCCGGAAATTATCCGGTTATTCCTTCCCGTTGAGTAATAAATTCTTATCAAATCACATAAACAATGCTTCCGTTACTTGAAAAGTAGCACTTTTCTTTATATAATGTAGTCAATTATATTCATAACCCAAGTGGTTTTAAGGATAATGAGATTTAAAAAAGCTGAAAAAACTGATCTGCGCGACAGGATTAATGAAATACCGCCTGCCTTTCCGGGCAACGACGACGAAAGGCGGAGCCTGAATCCATTGAAGTGGTTTCTGTTTTTCTTTAAAACATACATTAATAAGCCATTTTTCTACACGGCTTTTGCGGTTTATCTGCTGCTGGCGGTGTTTTTCAATTATCTGCTGGACCAGACGTACAATGAGAAGAAGACTATCTATCTCGACAGCCAGGCGCAGATTGCCGATCATTCGTTTAACGTGCTTTATAAATCCTACTGCAATCTTGCCAAATTCATCTATTATGAAATTGTCGGGCGGGATGATGTGCTTGAACTGCTGGACCGGGCCTGGAAAGCCGACCCCAGAACACAGAGCATGCTGCGCCAGCAGGTGATGCAAAAACTGAATATCACTTACCGCCATTTCCTGGAAAAGAATTTAAGCCAGTTTCAGTTTCACTTCCCGGATAATATCTCTTTTGTCAGTTTGAATCAGCCGGACAGGTTCGGCGATGACATGAGCGGGGTCCGTTATTCGATTGCCTGCGCCAACCGGACGGAAAAGGAAGTATACGGTTTTGAACATGATTTTTCCACTTCCGGATTCCGTGCGGTTTTCCCGCTCCGGTATAATAACCGGCATGTCGGAGTCTTTGATGTCGGATTCAAATTTGAGGCATTGGAAAATATTCTGCACTACGAATTCGGCGGAGACTATGTTTTTCTGGTGCATCTGGAAGAAGAGATCAGAAACAGGCCTGCATTCAAAAACGTATTCAAAAATTACATTCCTTCCGCAAACTTGACAGATTATTATTATGTGAAGTCCCCGCGAAACGAATTTTTCGAAATAAAAAAAGCGCTTTCAGGTACCGAAGTCAGCAGAATCAGGAAGGAAATCAAAACGAACAAGCCGTTCTGCGTATATTCCGAATATAATGAAGAAACATATCTATGGTCGTTTGTTCCGGTGTTTGACGCTAAAAACGTCAAGGACGCCTATATCATCAGTTGCCATAAAGATGAGACTATTCATTCCTTTAAAACCTCCAGCCTCTTTTTCACGCTGTTGATTCAAATCGGGCTTTTCCTGATTTTTGCCTATTTTGTCCAGAGCAACGAACTGAAGACCCGTCTGCAGTCGGAAATGAAAAAAGTTGAACTGGCGGCCAGGGCCAAATCGCTGTTCCTGGCGTCAATGAGCCACGAAATCCGCACTCCGATGAACGGCATTCTGGGCATTTCCGAACTGCTCGAAGAATCGCCGCTGGACGAGAAGCAGCGCAAATATGTGGAAATGATCCGCAACAGCGGCTGTTCGCTGCTGACAATCATCAACGATATTCTCGATTTCTCGAAGATCGAATCCGGAAAAATGTCTCTGGAAGCTCACGAAATGGATGTCGAAAGATGCGTGGATTCCTGTTTTTCGCTGCTGCAGTACAGCGCTCAGGCCAAAAAGCTCGATTTGCGTTTTGAAATTCCGCAGCATATTCCGCGAAAAATTATTTCCGATACGGTAAGATTGCGCCAGATTCTGCTGAATCTGCTCAGCAACGCCATCAAATTTACCGACACCGGCGAGATCTGCCTGACGGTCGGCGCGGTTCCGATCCGCGATTCGGAAGAGATTATGATGGAATTTGCGATAAAGGATACCGGCATCGGCATTGACAGTAAAGTGTTGAGCAGATTGTTTATGGCATTTGAACAGGGGGACGCCACCTCCACCCGCCGTTTCGGCGGCACCGGGCTGGGGCTGGCAATCACTAAACGCCTGACCGTATTGATGGGCGGCGACGTCCGCGTGATCAGCACTCCGGGCAAAGGCTCCACCTTCACCGCATCCATCCGGACAATCCCGGTGAAAACGGCTAACGAAGCTGCCAAGACCGTCAGGAACTACAGTTCCCCGGCCATGAACGTGCTGCACGAAGAACTGAAAGATTTGAGGGTTCTGCTGGTCGAGGACGACAGAATCAACCAGGCGGTCACTCTGACCATGCTCGAGAGCGTGGGCGTCATCATCACCCTGGCGGAAAACGGACAGAAGGCTCTGGACAAATTGCAGAATAATCAATATGACATAATTCTGATGGACTGCATGATGCCGGTAATGGACGGTTTTACCGCCACCCGGGAAATCATCAAAGTCTACGGTACGAATCATCCGCCGATCATTGCCCTCACCGCCAATGCCATGTCCGGAGACCGGGAGCACTGCCTGAAATACGGCATGAACGATTTCCTGTCAAAACCGATCTCCAAAGCCAAATTACTGGAAGCCATCCGGAAATGGAACCCCCGCCGCAAAACGGCTAAAACCTGAAAAATGAACAGGCTTTAATCATTTTCCGGAATTTATTTAAATGGTTCTTGATAAATCCTAATATTCCGATATTTTACTCCTGCATTTTAAAACTGAACGCAACAAAAGTATCTGGACTGGCAATTATTTTCTGACGGATGTTCCGGAAATAATACATCTCTCCTGCTTTTACAAAGGACACAAATGAGTATTGAATTTAAGACCGATGCCGACAAAACCAGTTATGCGCTTGGAATGAATATCGGAGAATCGCTGGTTCAGCTTCCGGCTGAACTGAACGCGGAGATACTTACCCAGGCTATCAAGGATCTGCTTGCCGGCAACCCGCCTGCGCTGCCGGAAAGCGATTATGTCGCGGCAATGAAGGCGTTCCAGGCCAAAATGCAGGCCGCCGAACAGGATGCCTCAAAAGAAATATCGCTCCAGAATGCCGCCGAAGAAAAATCGTTCATGGAAGATAATAAAAAGGCCGAAGGAGTTGTCACCACCGCCAGCGGTCTGCAGTATATCGTGCTCAAAGAAGGCAGCGGCGCCAGGCCGGTCGCCGATGACACGGTAAAAGTCCATTACGCCGGAACCCTGCTGGACGGAACCGAATTTGACAGCTCAGTCAAACGCGGACAGCCTGCCGAATTCGGCGTCACCCAGGTGATCAAAGGCTGGACCGAAGCGCTGCAACTGATGAACGTCGGCAGCAAATACCGTCTGTTCGTCCCGTCCAAACTCGCTTACGGCGAACGCGGCGCCGGGCAGGCCATCGGCCCCTGTTCCATGCTGGTTTTTGACGTCGAACTGATCGACATTCTCTGATCCGGAGAAAATTAACCACAAAGACACAAAGACACAAAGGTTTTTGATGATGGAAAATGAATACGCGCCAATCCCTGATGAAATAAACACCATTTCAAAAGTGGTTACAGATTGCGCGTTCAAGGTTCACAAGGAATTAGGTCCCGGTCTTCTCGAATCAGTCTATGAGATATGTCTCTATCATGAACTGCAAAAAAATGGATTAAAAGTAACGCGGCAAGTCAATGTTCCTGTTGTGTATGATAATATAAAATTTGATGCCGGATTCCGTCTGGACTTGCTTGTTGATAATAAAATGATTGTTGAAATAAAGGCTGTTGAAGAGATGAATCCGGTATTTGACGCTCAAGTTTTAACTTATTTAAAATTGACTAAGATCCGTTTAGGGATGTTGATCAACTTCAATTCTCCAGTTCTAAAAAGGGGAATTAAAAGACTAGTCCTGTAAACCTTTGTGTCTTTGTGTCTTTGTGGTTAATCAAGTATTCAGCCGGTCAGAACAGGGTCGGCTGGAAAGAGCCTTCCGGGGGAATTTCCTCGGAGGATTCTTTTTGGGCGGATGGTGCCGGTTTGTAGCGGACACCGGCTTCTTTAACCTTGCCGTGATGAACGGCCAGCGAAGGCTGCCCGCCTTCCGCGACGGAGTTATTTTCCAGGTTTTCCAGGATTTCATTGGCGCGGTCGATCACCTGCTGCGGCAGGCCGGCCAGTTTGGCGACATGGATGCCGTAGCTTTTATCGGTGCCGCCGGGCACGATCTGCCGGAGGAAAATGACCTGATCGCCGTATTCCTTTACCGCGACGTTGTAATTTTTTACCCCGCGCTTGGTGATGGCCAGTTCGGTCAGTTCATGATAATGGGTGGCAAACTGTGTTCTGGCGCAGTTTGCCGGGCTGTCGTGCAGAAATTCCGCCACGGCCCAGGCGATGCTGAGGCCGTCGAAGGTGCTGGTGCCGCGCCCGATCTCATCCAGAATCACGAGGCTTTTCGGGGTGGCATGGTTCAGAATATTGGCGGTTTCCACCATTTCCACCATAAAGGTGCTTTGGCCGCGGGCAATGTCGTCAGCCGCGCCGACACGGGTGAATATCCGGTCAACCAGGCCGATGACCGCGTCTTCGGCGGGCACGAATGAGCCGAGCTGGGCCATGATCACCAGCATGGCGGTCTGGCGGATGTAGGTGGACTTCCCGGCCATATTGGGGCCGGTAATGATCATCATGCGGTTTTCGTCGCCGTCAAGAATCGTGTCATTGGGCACGAATCGCTCGCCCTGCATGGCGGCGTCAAGCACCGGATGGCGTCCGGCTTTGATGATGAGCCGCTCGTCTTCAGTAATATGCGGACGCAGGTAATTGTAGCGGCGGGCGCATTCCGCCAGGGCGGCCAGCACGTCAATCGCGGCCAACGCGGAGGCCGTCTCCTGGATGTTCAGTGTGAATTGCAGCGCGTATTCCCGGATTTCCTGAAACAGTTGATATTCCAGCGCACGGGATTTTTCCTCGGCCCCGAGAATCTTGCTTTCCAGTTCCTTCAATTCCGGCGTGATGAAGCGCTCGGCGTTGACCAGCGTCTGTTTGCGGATATAGTCATCGGGAGCCAGCGACAAGTTGCTTTTGCTGATCTCGATATAGTAACCGAACACCTGGTTGAACCGCACTTTCAGCGTTCTGATGCCGGTGCGCTCCTGTTCCTTGGCCTGAATCTGCATCAGCCAGTTTTTGCCTTCCTTCGACGCCATGCGGAATTCGTCCAGATCCTTGTTATAACCTTCGCGGATGATGTCGCCGTCGGTCAGGCTGAGCGGCGGCTCGTCAACAATCGCCTGCTGGATGCGCGTGGTCAGTTCCGGCAGTTCGGATAACTGCCCTTTAAGCTGGTCCAGCAGCGGCGTATTGAAATTTTCGAGCAGATGTTTGACGTCCGGCAGCATTGCCAGGCCGTTGGCCAGGGCAATCATGTCGCGGGCATTGGCGTTGCCGATGTTCAGACGGGCGATAATCCGCTCCAGGTCGCGGATGGACCCGATCAGTTCGCGGGTTTCCGCCATCGTCAGCGGATCGTCTTTGAAAGATTCCACCGCGTCGAGCCGGGCATTGATCGCGTCCCTGCTGAACAGCGGACGCATGATCCAGTCGCGCAGCAGCCGTCCGCCCATCGGGGTTACGGTCTGGTCCAGCACATGCAGCAGCGTTCCCTGCCGGTTGCTGCCGAACATCGGTTCAACCAGTTCCAGATTGCGCTGGGAAATCGAATCCAGCTCCATATATTCGGCGTTGTGGTAAGTGCAGAATTTCTTCAGATGGTTGGCCGGCTGGCGCAGGTTTTCAGTGGCATAGTGAAGCACCGCCCCGGCGGCGCAGACCGCCAGACGCAGATCGCGGCAGCCGTAACCGTCAAGCGACGCAACCTTGAAGTGCCGTTTCAGCAGTTCCTCGGCGCTGTCATAAGCGAAAACCCAGTCCTCCAGCGAAGTCCACAGCAGTTTTTCAGCCGTATATGGAAATGCTTTCTCCTTTTCCCACTGCTCCAGCAGCGAAACCGGAATAATGCATTCCCTGGCGCCCAGGCGGCTGAGTTCGGTCTCCAGCTTCTCTCTGGACGGTATTTCCGTGACTTTGAATTCCCCGGTGCTGATATCAAGACAGGCCAGGCCGAAAACGCCTTTCCGTTCCGTCAGCGCCACGAGAAAGTTATTCCTGCCCGGCTGCAGAACGGAACTGTCGATAATGGTGCCGGGCGTGATGATGCGGGTGATCTGCCGTTTGACGATGCCTTTTGCAAAACGGGGGTCTTCCATCTGTTCGGCGATGGCGGATTTCACCCCGGATTCGATCAGGCGGGGCAGATGGGCTTCCAGCGCGTGATAAGGGAAACCGCACATCGGCACCCCTGCCCGCTTGGTCAGGGTGATATCCAGAATGGCGCTGGCGCGGGTGGCGTCCTCAAAAAACATCTCATAAAAGTCGCCCATGCGAAACAGCAGAATGGCGTCTTCCGGAATTTCGGATTTAGCCTGCTGATACTGTTTCATCATCGGGGTCAGCCTGATGTCTTCCATTGCTTCCTCATTTTACTTAAATATTATGCGGTTTTTCCGCGCCGTTTAACATATCCTGCCGCGCCAATTCCAATCAGGATTCCGGCGGCGGCCAGACTTACAGCCAGCGCGAACTCGTGCAGCGGCGGACGCGCCTGTATCTTGATTTTACCCGGTTCAGCAATATTCATCACAAAAAATTTATCCACGTCGAACGACTTGGCTTTCGGATAAATCTGCTTGCCGTCCGCGTCCCGCCAGTAACTGCTGACATTCTGATTGATCACAATGGTACTCGCCGCGGGACTGGCAAGTTCAACCCGGTTCGGCGTCCAGAGAATATCCGACAATGCCCCTTTGTATGCGAAAAACTCGCCTTTGTAATAAGGGCTGCCGACCGGAATCCGCTGATTCTTGTATTGTTTCTCATAGCCCAGCAGCGGCTCGTAGGCGAACAACTGCGCAATGCCTTTGTGCGTGGACGCGTAAAGACTGTATTTTTCATGCTCCTGAACGGTAATAATGGTATCGCTGGACACCGGGACGGTCTTCATCAGGCTCTCTTCGGTTATCCATTCCACGCCCTGCCAGTTGACATGCTGGTTGTAAATCAGGCCGGTGACGGAGATAGCCATCAGCGCCAGCAGCCGGATCCGCACTCCGCGCTCTTTGAATTTCTCATAAAGCCAGTCGAACCCGGCGCAGCAGCCGACCGCGATAAAGAACACAACCAGGAAACGCCATCTGGTGATGCAGAAAAAGCTGGTGAACGGCGGAATGTCGCGCAGCCAGTAACCCGGCAGATACTGACACGTGGAATTGATTGACAGCAGCGAGGCAAGCACAAACCCCCAGTGCCACCACTTGAATTCCTTGACCGCGGAGATTATGAACATGACCATGGCGACGATGCCGACGTAGCATCCCACTTCAAACCAGTTCCAGCAGAACTGCACCTTTGGGAAAGTAAACAGCGACTGCCCCGGATAGATCAGGGACAGCAGATAATGATGCAGCCCGATATCCAGCCGCAAATCCATCGCCCGCGGAAATTCCGACAGCAGTTGCAGCGTGACTATCGTCCGGTAGGCCCCCGCTGCCAGAAACATCAGCCCGGCAAGCACAGCATGAAACAGATACCGGCGCGACCGGATATGCTTAATCAGCTCCGCCGCGAAATAGATCCCGATGAACACCGCGACGACCAGCGAAACATAATGCAGCGAATGGTTGACCAGCATCCCGGCGGTAAACCCGAACAGCAGCGCCCCGTTTTCGCTGTCTTTGAGCCGGCGCAGAAAATAGAGCAGCCACGGCAGAAACACAATCGTGATCATGACCGGATGTCCCGCCGCCATGTGCAGCGACAATGCGCCGGACAGGGAAAAGACCAGGCTCCCCCAGAACCGTGAAACATGGTTGACGGCATAATCGCCCAGCAGCAGCCACATCCCGAACGCCCCGGCCAGCACATAAACCATCATCGCCAGGCGCAGGCCGTAATAAGTGCCGAAAAATACGATAAACGGCGTCTCGATGCCGAGGATTGAAAGCTGCGGATTGGCGAATAACGGGACTCCGCCGAAATGCCACGGGTTCCAGTAGGGAAACTGCCCGTAATCGACAATCGTCTTCCGCCCGGCTTCGTAAAAAGCCAGGAACATATCCCAGTCGCCCAGACTGCCGCATCTATCCGGATATCTGATCAGCGGAAACCAGCAGTAGAAAACTATCGCCAGCAGCAAAACAGCCCACAAACCGCCGCGCTGTCTGAATTTTGAATAACACTCGTTTAATTTCATGCCGTTACCATCAACTCCTGAATTATGCTCCATAAAATAATCTTTAATCAGCATTATTCCAGCCGTGAACCTTAAACTCGGCGCTTTATAATTCTCAAACTGCGGTTATATTAAACAGAAGTCGGAATTCAGGAGCCAGAATTCAGGATAAAGCGAAGCAGACAGGAAACAGATTCTGATGTCCTAAACTATAAAAAGAATACGGATTTTATCATGAGCAATATCAGAGATGATTTGAGAAATAAGAAAGCCTTCGTCTGCGACATGGACGGGGTCGTTTACCACGGCAACCGGCTGCTGGCGGGGGCCGCTGAATTTGTCGAATGGCTGAACGCCAACAATAAGAATTTCCTGTTTCTGACCAACAGCAGCGAACGCACCCCCCGCGAACTGCGCGAAAAACTCAAGCGGCTTGGCATTGACGCCGCCGAGGATCATTTCTACACCAGCGCGCTGGCCACCGCCGAATTCCTGAGCCGCCAGAAACCGGGCTGCACCGCGTATGTCATCGGCGACGCCGGGCTGATCAACGCCCTGTACGACAAAGGCATTTCGATGAACGATTCCAACCCGGATTATGTGGTCGTCGGGGAGACCCGCACTTACAGTTTTGAAAAAATTGAAAAAGCGGTATGGCTGGTTTTAAAAGGCGCCCGCCTGATCGGCACCAACCCGGATATGACCGGCCCCACGGAAAGCGGCATTGTTCCGGCGACCGGTTCGCTGATCGCCCCGATTGAACTGGCGGCGCAGACCAAGGCTTATTTCATCGGCAAGCCGAATGCGCTGATGATGCGCCGTTCGGTCCGCCGCCTGGGCGTGCACAGTTATGAGACCGCGATTATCGGCGACCGCATGGATACCGACATCATCGCCGGGGTTGAAGCGGAAGTGGATACCATTCTGATGCTGAGCGGCGTCACCGCCCGCGAGGACATTCCGCGCTACTCCTACTGCCCGAGCTACATTTTCACCGGACTCGACGAACTGGTCAAAACCGTAAGCTGAAAATGGATTGGGTTGAGGATGGCAGGCGAAGGCCGTCTACTCTTTCTCTTTGACTTCTTTGGCGGTGATGTCTATGACATCGTTGTTTTCCCTGAGGTAACCGCTGAACTCCTCCGGTTCCGGCGGACCTTCGGAGAAGGTGGCGTCAACGGTGCCGGCATCATATTCATAGGTGGTATTTTTCTTGTCGCCTTTAAAGACGCGCATCCGCGTTCCGCCGAAAAGCATCCACAGCATCAGGATAATCAGCAGCAGCGGCAGCAGAACCAGCGCGAAGCAGACGATGACCAGCAGCCCGGTCAGCAGCAGTACGGTTTTTATAAATTTATTCATGACGGTACACTTGTCCTTCTTATGCCTTCATACAGGGCGATGGCCACCGAATTCGCAATGTTCAGGCTGCGGAAAAATTCGCCCGGCATCGGGATGGTGAACATTTTATCCCGGTAGCGCGCATAAAAATCCGGCGGCAGCCCTGAGCCTTCATTGCCGAACACCAGATAACAGCCCTCCTGATACGGGCAGTTCCAGAAAGCGTTATCGGTTTTCGTTGAGAAGAAATATAGCACCGGATCGGGATTTCGCGCCAGAAATTCCTCCCAGTTTTCATATAATTCATAGTCAACGTGTTTCCAGTAATCCATTCCCGCCCGCCGGAGGTATTTGTCCTCCAGCGAAAATCCGAGCGGTTTGATCAGGTGCAGTTTGCTGCCGGTGGAAACGCAAAGCCGTCCGATATTGCCGGTATTCTGGGGTATTTCCGGGGCGACCAGTACAACATTCATCAATTACTCCGCCTGCTATATTATAATGTTAAAAAATAACTAGAGACCGGCATCGCCGTTTTTTCAAATTAATTTAGCCGGAAAACGCGGATAATGCATCAGCGGGGTTGGGCCAGGCAGGCATATAGTTTAGTAATACACATCTCGATCTTCTTCATTGGAAGATATTTAAATATCTTGCGCTTTAACTTTTCAAAATAAGATAGCATTTTCATATTTTAGATTCAACTTTTATGCTTAGAAACCGTAAATTTAGTTAAATAAAGCGGACAGACCCGGTAGCCAAACAGGCCCCGATAGACTAAAGAGAGCCAAGAGCAGTGAAAAAGAGGCCGAAGCCTTATCAGCTTATGAGTGCTCCAAGACATATATTCGTAGAAATACAGCACTCAAAACAACCCTTAACTTAGCGCCATTCTAGACAGCCCCAGATAGAGAGAACATTAGATAAAATGTTTAGATAATGCAGAAAGAAGATCGACAATTAATTCATTTGTGTTGATGATCTTTCCAGCCTATATACGCTTGTTTAGTGTTTAATGATTGAACATTTCTTACAGACAAAGGCATATCATCAAGGTCTTCCCAAAACGAATATTTAGAGTAAATTTCCGGATAAAAATATTTGAACACAAACCTTATAAATCTGTTGAAACACATTGGGCGGTCGACATATAGGCGGCAATTACTGCTCTGAAAATGTAAGTGACTTGCTGGGTGATCTGATGATGCGTTGAGTATATCAAAGTCAAATCGGACAGGCGTCCGCATTTGTATTTGCTCGTGCCAATCTATGGAACTAGCATAAAGATCAATTATATCGAGTACTCCGCCAAGGTCAAGGTCTTCACTGACAATGCGAAATGGGGACGGCCACCAAAGAAGAGAGTAGCTTGTGAGTTCTTCATGATTGAAGCAATAGCATGCTCTAATTATCGCTCCGTCTAGAAGAAGACAGGTATATGCGCTAGCTCTTACGATTTCTCGATATTGCGCGATCTTTCCAAAATATGGCTCACAATTGTGTCTACCTGATATATGGTTGGGCCATGTGATTATGACTTTTCCACTAGCCTCCTCTAGAACCGGCTGATTATGAAATATTGTCAATTTATTATCAGTTAGCAGAGTTAAGGTGTTTTGAATACTCTGGTATAACCGTTTTGGGTTATTCCTCATCCAACTCATCTCCAGTGGTATCATTGCTTTTGACCGAATCAAGCAGGGCCTTAAGTTCAGGCAACATATCAGGGTTTAAAACACCAGAATCAATTAATTCTTTAATTTCTTTCATACTTTTTATTGCTTTCGATATTTTACCTTTTTCCTCAACAGTACGATCTCTGTTAATTAGGCGAATACCCTTTAGTTCCTCTTGTGTAGGAACCTTGAAAACTAATTTGTAATCATTTTCACGCACTTTTGATATTTCCTGCTCCAAAACGCCCATTTCATCACCAATACCACAAATTCTCACCCAAGCTCTAGATCTTGTTATTGCAGTAAATAAAATATTCCGGAGGCGAATCATTTCCTGGCCTGAAGCACACCATTCTGAATTAACGACATACACCATGGGAGACTCATTTCCTTTTGCTCGATAGATACTGGCAGCGGTTATTGAATTAATACGAGTAAAAACGTCTCGGTCAGTGGAAACTCCTGCCAAATGTACATTTAGCCCCCTGCGAACCAGAGACTGATTGAATGCTTGGAATTGTTGTTTCGATGTGTAAGCGTTCGGAAATATAACTAGTATATCATCAGGATCCAATTCTTCGTCCGTAATATTTCGCTTGATCTCACTTGCAACCCACTCGTATTGCTCAATACAGGTTTCAAACTTTTTTGCAATAATTGCATCATCGGGAGGAATCAGCTCCATAAGATATGGGGGGAATGAGTCAGTTCTTCTTTTTAGCGTAACAGAATGATTAAATGACAAGGTTCCAGCATCAATATTGTATCCAATTTCCTTCCACAAATTTAGCTCATCAAAGAGTTGCACTAAGCCAGCAGATCGATAAATTCCAAACCCGAGTGCGTGAGCTAACGTCAAAGCCCAAGGAGTGTTTCGATAGCATACTGGAAGAATAATATCTTGTTGCGCTTCATTGTCATCGTTATGGACTGATACCAATGCCGCACCATTTTTATCCTTTCCAAACATATCTTCTACAGAAGGCATAGTAAAATTGCTTAAATTCTGTAGTTCATCATACGCCCAGACGATCCTCTTAGGCTGTTTTGTCGCGGCGTAGACCATCCTGAAAAATGGAATTGGCAGGTCTTGGGCTTCGTCAATTAGTACGGCGTCATAGATTGGCTGAGATGGAGTTTGCAACATATATGAAAGTAGTTCATTACAAATGCCCTCGAATGCTCCAGACGTACCATATTTGTTTTTGGCTGTGGCATAGTTGACAGGTGTAATCTTCAAGGCATCAGCAATTTCAGAATATACACCTGGCTCACCAATTGATCCCCATGCATGTAAGATACGAAGTCGGTCCCAATTTGGTTTATCTCCCGAGTGCTCTAACGAGAACCTCTCAATAAGGTCTTTGAATTGTTGGCTGAGAGAGCGCGTATTAAAAGCAACGACGATATCCCAATCTGAATGCTGGGCGTGAAGATAGGCTGCTTTCAAAGCTAAAACAACTGTTTTGCCAGAACCGGCCAACCCGCGTACTCGTTGGGGGCCATCAGGTGCTTCAATTGCAGCTTTCTTTTGCCATTGGTCTAGATTTGCAATTTCTTTTTCTATGACTTTTAAAATGGCTCCTTTAGAATCTGTTTTTTTGACATTCTCTCGTTTTTTTACTGGTTTAATAGTAGTTATTCGTTGTACAGCAGCACAAAGTGGTCGATAGTAATCTTGATCAATTGACTTGAATTGTGACATTACATTAGGTAATGTGCCCGGTCCTGCAAATTGAAAGTGAACGTCGGTATTAGTAGGGACATCTAGATCCGTCGGATAGAAAGATACGATATTAGGTGTTATCGCAAGCTGTCGCCCTCGTCGAAGTGTTTCGTGCTTTTTTAAATTACCCTCAATAAGGTAATAGATTTGATCTTGGGTGTCTTTAGTAGCTTCAATAGTATCCAGAGGTTCAGGACAATTGAATGCAACAATCCCACAGTCAGGAGAAACGAGTAGCGCTTCTATTGTGTGGCTTGTGTCCGCAGAGGCAATAATTGGATATCCTGCGTAAAATGTTCCTTGACACTCCATCTGTCGCAATGCATTTATCAGAGATTGAATCGCAACATTGTTTCGGATTGTTCCGCGAATTATTTCAAGAGACATAACGATCTCCTTTCAATTTGTTTATTTATATTTAAGATATATATCTTCTATACGCTTACCTGTAAACTGTTTAGCCAATCGGATAGCCAATCGTGGTCTATCGTCTTTATTTTCATATTTTGTGCATATTTTCATTAATTTTATTCAATGTTATGCTTTTTGTTCCAATATTTTAAGCCGCAGGATTTAAAAATTAGGTTCTTTATTGAATTCCTCTGCAACCAAGTCCGCCAGTCCGGACCGCCTGCCGCAATCAACCTGCTTTAACATGCTTTGTGTTCCGAAAAATACAAGCAAAATATGTTTCAACGGCGAACCTTCCATCATGGAATTGCAGAGTATAAAGCCGGTCAGGCGACCGGTGCTCCCGGTCTTCGTTTCCTCTGCATCACTTTTCGGCTGAACATATTTTACCGCCTATTTTGCTAAAAGGGATGCGCTTTTAAAAATGCATTTAATCGCGCCATTTGTGCTTGCACTCGCCATTCCAGTTGACATTTTCTCTATATTATAGATAATTGATTGTCAGTTTTTTAATGTCAGCATTTTGTGTTTTTGGTTAAATGAGGATGCGGAGTGATTGCCCGGTTTGTTATGTCGTCTGCCAAGGCGGACAGCCGCATGAGCGAAAACATGGGGCCGATGGGGCTTATGGGTCCAATGGGGCCGATGGGAGGCGGCTGTCTCCCGCGAATGCGGGATCGGATCAATTGCCGGAAAAGGAAAGAATGGAAAATGAAAACAGATGTGCTCGGAGGTTGTCCAAAGTGTCGGAGTGGAGAAGCGAGAAAAGTGGAAAGCGAGAAAAGCGAGAAAAGTTAAAATCAAAAAACGTTGTGCTCAACGACACTCCAAAGTGTCGGAGTGGAAAGCGAGAAAAGTGGAAAGCGAGAAAAGTGAGAAAAGTGAAAAATAAAAACCGTTGTGCTCAACGACACTCCAAAGTGTCGGAATGCGGAAGCCCGCGAATGCGGGAGTGAAAAGTTGGCCCAGCTTGCTGGTCCCGCGAATGCGGGAGAGAAAAGTTAAAATCAAAAAACGTTGTGCTCAACGACACTCCAAAGTGTCGGAATGCGGAAGCCCGCGAATGCGGGAGTGGAAAGTTGGCCCAGCTTGCTGGTCCCGCGAATGCGGGAGAGAAAAGCGAGAAAAGTTGTGAACGCCGGAAATGCAGAACGAGGGGTCAGAATGTCCGGAATGCGGCAGGAGAGAAGTCAGGAGACAGGAGTCAGGATTCAGAATGGGAACCGGTAAATCAGAAGGCAAAAACAAAATGCATTGTGCTCAACGACACTCCAAGATCTCGGAATGCGGAAGCCGCGAATGCGGGAGAGAAAAGTGAAAATCAAAAACCGTTGTGCTCAACGACACTCCAAAGTGTCGGAGTGCGGGGAAGCCCGCGAATGCGGGAGTGAAAAGTTGGCCCAGCTTGCTGGTCCCGCGAATGCGGGAGAGAAAAGCGAGAAAAGTTGTGAAGGCTGGAAATGCAGAATGCAGCTCCAGAGGAGCGACATATTAATAGCAGGAGTCTGTCCAAAATGTAAAAAATGGATTTCTCTGTGCCTCTGTGTCGCTGTGGTTAACCTGTTCCGGACAGGGGGCCAGAATGGTTGCCGGAAACGCCGTTTTTCTCAGTTTCATTAAAAATCCGGCGTACCGGATTTTAAAATTCATTAATTTATGATAGATTGGATATAACTTTAATATAATAAGGTTGATTATTTTTATGGGCAGTCCGGCACGTGAACTTGTGGAAAGAATAGGAATTGCTTCGGCCAGCGTCTTCAAGGACATGATCGAAATGATCTGCTTTGTGGGCGACCTGTCGAAAGTGTCATGGCGGGTAATACGCAAGCCGTCCCAGCTCCGCTGGAAAGAGACTTTATATTATATGGACATGTGCGGCAGCCAGGCCGTGCCGATTGTATTGATGATCTGCTTCCTGATGGGCGTGATCCTCGGCTTTCAGGCGGCGGTGCAGATGCGGAAATTCGGAACAGAGCTTTATGTGGCCGACCTTGTCGGTTTTTCGATTTTGAAAGAACTCGGTCCGCTGATGGTGGCGATGATCGCCACCGGACGCGCAGGCTCGGCGTTCGCCGCGGAGATCGGCACCATGAAGGTGAACGATGAAATCAGCGCGCTGGAAACCATGGGGTTCGCCCCCAGCCGTTTTCTGGTCATTCCGAAAATGCTGGCAATGGTGCTTGTCGCGCCGGTGCTGACGGTATTCGGCGACGTGATCGGCATTGTCGGCGGGTTCGTGGTGGGCACGACCATGCTGGGCCTGCCGCTGATGGCGTATTACAACCGCACCGTGGAAGTGCTCTATCCGATGGTGTTCATACTGGGCATGGTCAAGAGCATAGTGTTTGCCCTGATCATCGCGGTTATCGGCTGTCTGCGCGGTTTTCAGGCGGAATGCAATGCCCAGGGCGTCGGGCGCGCCACCACCTCCGCAGTTGTAACTTCAATCTTCCTGATCGTCATTGCCGACGCGGTGCTGACGATCATCTTCTCACTGATGGGGTACTGATTTATGAGTAATGAAGCAGTTGTCGAGGTAAAAAATCTGACGGTCGGTTATGGCGATATCGTCGTGCTGCAGAATATCAGCTTTTCGGTTGCTTCAGGCGAGATATTTGTCATTCTGGGCGGTTCGGGCTGCGGCAAAAGCACCCTGCTCAAGCACATGATCGGACTGTATACGCCGTTCCGGGGCGACGTGCTGATTTTCGGCGAGAGCATGGTCAATTCCTCGGAAGATGAAAAACGCGGCCTGATGCGCCGCTTCGGCGTCACCTATCAGGGGGGTGCGCTGTTCGGTTCGCTCACGGTGGCGGAGAATATCGCGCTGCCGCTGGAGGAGTACACCGCCAAAACGCCGGAAGAAATCAATGAAGTAGTTCAGCAGAAACTGGCGCTGGTCAACCTGGATGGATTCGGCAATTATATGCCGTCCGAACTGAGCGGCGGCATGCGCAAGCGCGCCGGGCTGGCCAGGGCCATGGCGCTCGACCCGACCCTGCTGTTCTTTGATGAGCCGTCCGCCGGCCTGGACCCGATCACTTCCGCCGAACTGGACCGGCTGATTCTGCGGCTGCGCCAGGAACTGGGGACAACCATTGTCATCGTAAGCCATGAACTGGACAGTATTTTTGCGGTAGCCGACCGGGCCATACTGCTGGATAAGGAAACCAAAGGCATCGTGGCCACCGGCAAACCGAGAGATTTGCGGGACAGTTCGCCGAATTTGTGGGTTAGAGAATTTTTGAGCCGTTCAAAATTGAAACGGGAAATGTGATAAAACAGAGGAGCCTGGCATAATTATGATTGAAGCTAATAAATTCCGTCTCGGATTGTTCGTTATTATCGGATTAATTTTATTTTTCATTGTTCTTTTCGTCTTCGGGCTGTCCGATATTTTTGTCCGCAAGGGCAAATTCGTCTCGCTCTTCAACGAGTCAGTACAGGGCGTCGCGGTCGGCTCGCCGGTGAAATACAAAGGCGTTCCCATCGGCACCGTCTCCAAAATATCCATCCAGGTGAACGACAAGCTGATAAGAGTTGATATGGATATTGATATGAAAGCATTTGTCACTGACCATCAGAGCGGCGCAAAGGCGGTTTCCTCATTCAATGAATTTTTCCAGAATGAAAGCAAAATGGGTCTGCGCTGCCGCCTGGAATATGCCGGCATCACCGGGCTCAAATACGTTGAACTGAATTACTTTGATCAGTTTCCGCAAGCGCCCGTCATTGAACGTCCCGCTTATATTCCGGAAAATTTCTTTTATGTGCCGTCGATACCTTCGCAATTCAAGGACATTCTTAATCTGATAAATACTTCTCTGGAAAAAATATCCAGAGTTCATTTCGACAAGATTTCCGACGAGATGACCGGAACGCTCAAATCCATGCAGCGGCTGCTGGACGATCCCAAGCTTAAAACGATGATTGACAAGATGGAGAAAATGAGCGACAACATGGAGAAGAGTTCGTCCAATGTCAGCAAGGTTCTGACCGAAAGCAAGCTGCGCGAAATCGTGGACGGGCTTGACACCAACCTGAAATCCCTCAACAACCTGACCATCAGCGCCCGCGGCAGCATCGAGGGGGCGAAATTCATCGAGACCGCGCAGTCCTTCAGGGAAGCCGCCTATTCCGTAACCGATGCCAGGCAGGCGCTGCTCAGCACCCTGCTTAAACTTGACCAGACGCTGGACTCCCTGACTGAACTGGTGAATTATCTGAATGACGACCCGAGTTCACTGCTCAAAGGCAAGCACAAACCCATGATTATCGCGCCGGAGGCAAAATAATATCGGGCGGGAGAAGAGAACAGCTATTGAACAATCATTGGTTTTGGTCTATATTAATACTTTGTAAGACTATTTAACAAAGTTGGATTTTAATTACATTTATTACAACACAGGAGAATTAAGCATGGCAAAGAATCTGCTGATCGCGCAGTCCGGCGGCCCGTCCCCGGTAATCAACAGTTCGCTTCGCGGCGTGGTGGAAGCCGCCAGGTCGTTCCCGGACAAAATCGGTAAAATATATGCAGGCTGGCACGGCATCGAAGGGGTGCTGAAAGAAGAGCTGCTCGACCTTTCGGCACAGGATGAAGACGAAATATCGCTGCTGCGCACCACTCCGGCGGCCGGCGCCATCGGCACCTGCCGCTACAAGATCAAATCCAATCAGAAAGAAGATTTCGAGCGCGTAATCGCGGTTCTGAAAGCCCATGACATCGGCTATTTCCTGTACAACGGCGGCAATGATTCCATGGACACCGCCAACAAGGTGGCGAAACTGGCCCAGGAACGCGGCCTTGACACTATCGGCATCGGAGTTCCGAAGACCATTGACAATGACGTCGGCGATGCTGAATTCAAGCTGATTGACCATACTCCCGGATTCGGCTCGGTCGCCAAATACTGGAGTCATATCGTGCAGAACGCCAATGAGGAAAACCGCGGTTCATGCCCGGCCGATCCCGTGCTGGTGCTGCAGGCGATGGGCCGCAGAATCGGGTTCATTCCCGCCGCCGCCAGACTGGCCGACCCCAAACGCGAAATGCCGCTGCTGATTTTCCTCTATGAAGGCGGCCTGACCATGGAGCAGATGGCGGAAAAGATCAATGACAAAGTGAAAGAATGCGGTCGTGCGGTAGTCGTGGTCAGCGAAGGCTGCGATGTCGGCGATCTCGGCTTCTCCAAGGACAGCTTCGGACACGCCCAGTTCGGCGCCAGTCAGACCACGGTTCAGCAGGCGCTGGTCAACTACTTGAACCAGCACGGCATCAAGGCCAGCGGCAGCGCCCGCGGACAGACTTTCGGCACCGATCAGCGCTCAACCGCAATCTACGCTTCAACCGTTGACCTGGATGAAGCCTACCGCGCCGGTCAGAAGGCAGTCATGCTGGCAGTCGCCGGCCAGGGCGGTTATATGTCCACGCTGCTGCGCGAGCCGGGCCTGATTTATCAGGTCCGCTATGACAAAGTCCCGCTGGAGGAAGTGGCCAACTCCGAACGTTTCTTCCCGACCAACTGGCTCACTCCCTGCAAGACCGACGTGACCGACGATTTCGTAGCCTACGCCCGTCCGCTGATCGGGGAAGACTGGGTAAGCGTTCCGGTGATCAACGGCATCCAGCGTTTCGCCAGGATCAAGCCGATATTTGCCGACAAGAAACTCCCGGCCTACGAGCTGGAAGCATCGAGAAAAAAATAGTCATCCCGGACTCTGAAAAAACAGGCTGAACGGACTCCTCGAAGGATGTCTGTTCAGCCTTTTTAGTGTATGAACCGCTTCAGGTTAAATTATAACATTTCCGCGGGAAGATATCAGGACTGCTGCAACTGGCGCTGGATAAGGGATAACGAACGCTTCATGCTTTCATTCCTTTCGCAGAGCTCGGGAATTTTCTTGTTCGCATTCATGATCGTGGCGTGGTTTTTGCCGAACGCCGCTCCGATTTCAGGGAAGGAGTGATTGGTCATTTTCCGGCAGAGATACATGGCCACCATGCGCGGCTCGGCAATATTCTTAGGGCGCTTTTCGCTGAGAATGTCGTTCACCCGGATATCAAAATGATCCGCCACAGCTTTTTGAATAGAATATATTGAAATAATTTTTGACGCGCTCTCTTCTTCGATCACTTTATGCAGCAGTGATTCCGCGTCTTCAATCGTAATCCTGCGGTTGGACATGGCGGACGCGAATGCCACCAGGCGCAGCAAGGCGCCTTTAAGACGGCGCACGCTTGACGAAATCCTGTTCGCCAGAAAAACCAGCACTTCGTCCTCGATCTTAATAAGATGACTTTCCTGCATCATTCTCAGAATCGCCAGCCGTGTTTCAAACACCGGCGCGCTGATCTCGGTAGTCACTCCGGATTCAAAACGGGAGACCAGCCGGTCCTCAAGCCCTACAATCTCGCAGGGCTGTTTATCTGAGGTGAGAATAATCTGTTTATTTTCATTATAGAGGGAGTTGAAGGTATTGAAAAATTCTTCCTGCAATTGCGTCTTGTTAGCCAGCATATGGACGTCGTCCACCAGGATCACATCAACTTTACGGACTGAGCTGCGGAACTCGGAATGGCGTTTGCTGCGCAGGGAATCAACATAGTTGTTCAGGAATTCTTCGCAGGTGACGTATTTAACCACGGCCTTGCTGTTTTTTTCCAGCACCTGATTGGCCACTGCCTGCAGCAGATGGGTTTTGCCGATACCGGTACCGCCATAGATGTACAGCGGATTATATACGCCGGGAGTGTCGGCCGCAGTCTTGGCGGCGGCATACGCATAGCGGTTTTCCTCCCCGACAACAAAGTTTCCGAAAGTATGCTTGGCCAGTCCTGAAGATTTAGCACGGTTCTTGCTGAAATCTTCAGCCGGACTGGCTGCTTCGGCTTCAGCGTCGATCTCGGCGGATGCCTTGATCTCATCAACATTCACATGCCCGGTTTCCAGAGTAAAAGCAATCTTGTGACCGGCGGATTCGCTCAAGGCGTCAGTCAGAATATCGCCGAAATTTTCTTTAAGCCAGTCGGCAAAGAAATCATCGGAAACTCCAAGCACTATTTGCTCGCCGTCCAGGCGGACTGGAACAATGCTGCCAAACCATTGTTCGTAAGTCGCCTGGTGAAGGCGTTTTTTCAATAATTCGCAGGTTTTTGTCCACGTGAGCAGTAACCCGCATTTATCATGCTGCCTCATGAATATCCCCTTAATTCCCCAAAGTTATTAACACAAATATATCTATAATTGCCTGAAGCCCCAGTAGAAAACATCATCAGGCAATAATAAGCCGTTCAAAACCAACATTCAACATCAGGCGCGACACTGCCGCAATCCTTGCCTCGGACAATATTTGAGCGTAATACACACTCTTATGAAGTCAAAACGGGGATTACAAAAGCAGCGTTTATGAAAGTTTTTCGCAAGTTATCATAAGGCTTTACAAAACCAGAAACTTACAAAATATTTTCAAGACACGTCAATAACTTATTAACAGGTTATTAACAGTCGCTAAATCCAACCCCCGCGGGCAACGTTACTCAATCTAATCAGTTTTAAACAATATTCAAACAAATAAAACAAGTTTTTTCAAAAAAATTATCGTCCGGCATATTGAATAAAGCATATTTAAATTTTATCAGAAATCCGCAGGAAAACAAGTGCAATTCAAAAGATTTTCGAATATAAATTATAACTGATTGATAATGAAAAGAATTGTTTTGAAAAAGCAATGCGTTATATTAATCACAGGCAATTATTTGCTTTGTAAATAAATATAAGCGGAACCCATATATGAAAAGACAGCGAAGATTATATTTGACCGACTACTGTCTGACACCGGTCAAGAAAATCGACAGATGCGGTATTCTCTGCGAAAATGAGAAAATCCTGGCGGTCGGCGGGGCTTCCGCGTTTTCCCGTGACGCTGAACTGGAAATTCTTGAGATTGAAAATGCTTATGCCACTCCCGGCTTCCTTGATACCCATATTCACGGAGCTGGCGGATTTGACTCTTCCACCGCAGACGACCAGGGATCTTCCATCAACAGCATGAGCAGGACGCTGGCGGAGCACGGCATAACCTCCTTTGTCTGTACGGTGGTTTCCGCCCCGGTTGACAGAATGCTGTACAATCTGTCAATTCTGGGCGATATGATGAAATGGGAGCTCGAAGGCGCTGACCAGATCGGCATTTCCCTCGAAGGACCTTTCCTCAACCGCGAAAAATGCGGCTCGCAAATCCAGAACGACATCAGAGACATTGACCTGGGATTAGCCAGGGAACTGATTGCCGCCGGCAAAGGGTTTGTCAAGAAAATGACTTTCGCGCCTGAACTGCATGATTCAATCCGGTTGATTGAACTGCTGCGGGAAAACCGGATTCTGCCCTCAATGGGGCACAGCAATGCCGACGAACAGGCAACTTTAAGGGCGATTGACGCCGGAGCCACCTGCTGCACACATCTTTTCAACGGCATGCCGCCGTTGCATCAGCGCGACATCGCCCTTACTGCGGTCGCGCTCACCGATGAGCGAGTAGCCATTGAACTGATCCTTGACGGCATGCATCTGCACCCGAGAATTATTGATCTGGCCTGCCGCTGCAAACTCAGTGATAAGGTTATCGGAATCAGCGACTCCACACAGGCTGCCGGCCTCAAAGACGGCAAATACCATATCGGCAATTCGGAAATCTACGTCAAAGACGGGATTTCCAGAACCAATACCGGCTTGCTCGCGGGAACAACCACCCTGCTCGATACCGGATGGCACAGCCTGATGACCTTCTCCGACATGGAGGAAACTAAAGCCGCCGCGTGCGTCACCTTGAATCCGGCAAATTCGCTCCGACTTAATGACCGCGGGCTCCTTCAGCCGGGCAAGCGGGCCGATCTGGCGTTCTTCGAAAGACACACCAACCGCCCGCTGCTGACCGTGCGCCGCGGTAAGATCGTATATGATGCCGACAACCGTTTTAAAGAATCAGAAAACAACGAGCAACAACCACAATAAACATGAAATATATTCTACTCGACTCCGGCAATAAGAGGAAATTGGAACAGGTCGGCAGTTTCCGCCTCATCCGTCCCGCATTAAACGCCTTCTGGAAACCATCGCAGCCAGTTCACGAATGGGAAAAGGCTCATGGCGTTTATGAACGCAATTCCAGCGGCAGCGGCAAATGGACATGGCAGAACGGCGGCGTACCGGAGAGCTGGATCACCGAATGGGGCGGCTTCAAGCTGACAGTGAAACCGACCAACTTCGGACATCTGGGTTTTTTTGCAGAACAATACGACAACTGGCAATGGATCAGAAAGACGATCAAGTCTTACAAAGATACTCCGAAAACACTCAATCTTTTCGCCTATTCCGGTGTCGGCTCCATGGCGATGGCCGAAGCCGGCGCGGAGGTATGTCACCTCGACGCTTCCAAAGGCATGATTGACTGGGGCCGGCAGAACCTGGGCCTGAACCCGCAGGTGCCGGACCGCATCCGCTGGATTGCCGACGATGTCCTCAAATTCATTGCCCGCGAAGTTCGCCGCGGCAGCAAATACAACGGCATCGCGCTTGATCCGCCGTCTTTCGGACGCGGACCTCAAGGCCAGGTCTGGAAAATGGAAGATCAGATTTCCGAACTGCTGGAATCATGCAGGACGCTCATTGATGAATCACGACCGTATTTCATTGTGTTAAGCTGCCATTCTCCGGGTTTCTCGCCGCTGGTTCTCGGCCGCATCCTGACCGATGTCTTCGGCGCCGGCGGGCTTACTGAATCCGGCGAAATGACCGTTCCTGAAAATGACTGCAATCTACTTCCGGCCGGTATCTTTGCCAGGTATTCAAAAAACTGAACAACTTGTCCGGTTCCGAAAATCAGGCAAAGCCAAAGAACTGAAATAGAGATTGTTTTTAAAAAATCTAGCGGTATTTTATTCAAATATTGCCAAAGGAGGTTTCATTATGAAAAAACAATTGCTGTTAGCCGCTGTCATGGTTCTTTTTACCGCCGCATGTTTCGCGGATAATGGAGCAGCCATTGCCGCTGTTCCGCCGAAAGAGATCAAGCTGCCCTCGCCGGACATGAAAGGCGGCAAACCGCTGATGGAGTGTCTGGCCCTTAGAAAAACCAGCCGCGAATTCAGCGATAAAGAACTATCACCGCAGCAACTGTCGAATCTGCTGTGGGCGGCGTTCGGCATCAACCGCCTCGACGGCAGACGCACCGCGCCGACCGCCATGAACGTCCAGGACCCATTGATCTATGTGGCAATGAAAGACGGACTTTATCTTTATGAACCCAAAGGCTATGTCCTGCAACTGGTTCTGGCAAAAGATATCCGGGCGGAATGCGGCGAACAGGAATTCCACAAAACCGTTCCGCTCGATCTGATCTATGTCTCGGACACTAAAAAGTTCAACGGCGACAAGCCGCAAAACATAAATCTCGCGTGGAATCATATTGGCTTTATCAGCCAGAATGTTTATCTGTTCTGCGCGTCCGAGGGTCTTTCAACTGTGGTCTGCGGCTGGGTCAACTATCCGCAACTGGAAAAAGTTATGGGGCTGCCCGGAGGTTTCAAGGTAATCCTGACCCAGCCTGTCGGCTTTCCTAAATAGGGAATCAGATAATCTTGTCCGCGGCTTTCAACCAGGCAGCGGACATAAGCTGATGTCCGGCGTAAGTCGGATGAACGCCGTCGCCCAGCCAGTATTCCGCCGGCGCCCGTTTCAAAGCGGCGTCAAAGATTTCCTGGTACGGGATGAAGATGGTGTCAAACTCTTTTGCCATTTTGCGGACAATTTCACGGCGCTGGTTGATTTCCGGCACCCAGTCCCGGCCAACAGCACCGCAGACATAAACGAAAGGTTCGCAAAGCACCAGTTTCACTCCCGGACGGGCCTGGACGGTCCATTCCAGCAGCATCCGGTAAAACTGTTCGAAGCGCGGAATTTCGACGCCGTTATTACTGCCGAATTCATGCCAGGTGTCATTTACCCCGATCAGGATGCTGATAACATCGGGGTTTAAATTGAGACCGTCAACTTTCCAGCGTGCATAGAGATCCACAATCCGGTTGCCGCTGATGCCGCGGTTGAAAATCTTAAGTCCGTCTTCCGCTTTAGCGCAAAGCAGATGCGCCGCCGTCAACAGCGGATAACCGGTGCCGAGTCCGGCATTAGGTACATTCGCGTCGCGCGACCGTCCGCAATCCGTAATGGAATCGCCCTGAAACAAAATCACCTGATTTTTCATCTTCTTTATGATACCTTGTTATTATGTTCGAAAAACAAACAGCTATAAATATTTGCGCGGTATCCGTCAAATTCAATATGCCGTCAATAATAACATCCTAAAAATATCGAAATAAACACTGCGGCAAAACTGATTTATAATAGCGTTAAAATCATCTCCTGATCATTAACCCTGATAAAATTCAATTAAAAAAGAGTTTTTTCATCAATTCTCACTTTCATGAAATAGATTTAAGCATTATATTCTGTTAAAGCAGCGCCTGCGTCCATGGGGGAAGCAGAACGCTTTTACATATATTATAAATGACATAGCATTAACGACTCAAGAAAAGTCAGCATTGTTAGTCAATTATGTATGTGCGGTACTTGCCGGGGCAGTCAACTGGACTGCCGGCTTTAATAGAGGTATTAAAATATGAATAAAAGACATAATATATCTGCCAATACAGGACCCGGCGGACATATTTCAGGCTACGGTCTTGAATACAGGATTTTTTCATAACTCCTTCTATTACAGTACAACTCTACATATTTTGACTGCTGTCTGACTTTTCCGCGGCCTGGGATTCAGGATGGAACAGTTGAACTTTGACATTGGGGTCACGGAAAAAACAGGCGTGACGGCGCTTTCAACGGCAGGACAGCCTCTTGCCGCCAGAATGCGTCCGCGAACCCTTGAAGAATACGCGGGACAGGAACATCTCCTGGCTCCGGGTAAGCTTTTGCGCCGTGCCATCGATGCCGACCGTTTCACCTCCATCATCTTATCAGGCCCGCCGGGTACCGGGAAGACCAGTTTAGCGGAACTGATCGCCCTGACGACGGATTCCGAATTTATTCGCCTGTCCGGCGTCTCATCCACTGTTGCCGACATCCGCAAGGAGATCAATCTTGCCAGGCTCCGCAAAGAAGCCAGCGCCCGGAAAACCATTCTGTTCATAGACGAGATCCACCGGTTTAACCGCGCCCAGCAGGATTCGCTGCTCCCTGATGTCGAAAACGGCAATATCCGGTTAATTGGAGCGACAACTCACAATCCGCAGTTTTATGTTATCGGCGCATTACTGTCACGTTCGCTGGTATTTGTCCTGGAGCCGCTGCCAAGACCGGCGGTCATCAGCCTGATGAAAAGGGCATTGACCGACAGTCGCGGTTTCAAAGACAAACCCGTAACGATTTGCGATGAGGCAATGTCATTCCTGGCGGAAATCTGCGAAGGCGACGCCAGAAAGGCATTGAACGCCCTTGAGATCGCAGTGCTTACGACTGAACCCGGTCCGCAGGGCGGCATCCATATCGGAGTGCCCGAAGCGGAGGAATCAATCCAGCGGAAATTCATCAATTACGATGATGACGGTCATTATGACTCGGCCAGCGCATTCATCAAAAGCATGCGCGGCAGCGATGCAGACGCGGCGGTTTACTGGCTGGCCAAAATGGTCCATGCCGGAGAAGATATCCGGTTCATAGCGCGCCGGATAGTTATTTTCGCGTCCGAAGATATCGGGAATGCCGATCCCAGAGCACTGCCTTTGGCGGTAAGCGCCATGCAGGCGGTTGAAATGATCGGGATGCCGGAAGCCAGGATTATCCTGGCCCAGGCGGTGACGTACTGCGCCACCGCCCCCAAGAGCAACGCGTCTTATGCCGCCGTTGACGCCGCACTGGAAGATGTGCGGAAAGAAAGAATACAACCGGTTCCGGCACATTTGAGAGACCCTCATTCCACCGGAGCCAAGCAAGACAAAAACGGGAAGGATTACAAATACCCCCATAGTTTTGGCGGTTTTGTCGTCCAGGATTATCTCGGAGTTCCTAAAAGTTATTACCTCCCGGCCGGTATCGGCTATGAGGAAAAAATCAAAGAAAGGATTAATTACTGGAAACAGTGCAAGCAGGTTGAGGAGAAAGCGGTCAATGGATAAGCTTTCCGCCAAGCAGGGACTCAGGAAAGAATTTCTGCGGCGCCGCAGTTCGCTCGACCCGGATTACCGCAAACAAGCCGATCAGGCGATTTGCGCCGGACTGATGAAGGTACCTGAAATCGCCGCCGCTGAAGCTTTAGGCGCGTTTGTCACAGACGGTACCGAGCCGGATCTGAGCATGTTCATCGAACATGCCATGCAGTCCGGCATTAAAATATATCTGCCCCGCTTCAATGCCGGACACAGATATGAGATGGTTGAAATTAAAGATATGCGGAACGACCTGGTCCCCGGAAAACACGGGATCATGGAACCGGGACAAAGTTTGCAAGCGGCATCGGAGGATGTCCTGGAGACTTTGACATGGCTGGTTCCAGGCGTCGTTTTCGACTCGAAAGGATCGCGGCTTGGCCGCGGTAAAGGTGTCTATGACCGGTTGCTGAGTAATAGCAGCGGGATTAGAATAGGTATTTTTTACCAATGTCAGGAGAATACGGCAATCCCCGCCGAAGCACATGACTGTCCGCTGGACATGATTGTGACTGAGAACGGGGTGAGCAGATTCAAATGATACTAAAGAGGAGAACTCTATGAATGGAATAATTTTTGGAATCATCGGCGGTGTTATCGGCATTGCGGCCGGGTTTATTGTCAGTTTGATTATGCAGAAGATGCAGAAGAACTCGGCTTCAACCCTGGCGTCAAAAATTCGTGCGGATGCCGAAAAAGAAGCGGAGCACATCCAGCGCGAAGCAAAAGTAACCGCCAAAAGCGAACTGCTGAAGATGAAAGAGGAGTTCGAAGATGAACTCAAGGAACGCCGCCGGGAACAGATGGTCACGGAAAAACGGCTGAGCCAGCGCGAAGAAAATCTGGAAAAGAAAAATGACGTGCTGGAAACCAAGATGAAAGGCCTTGAACGCAAGGAGAAAGAACTGGATGTTCTGCGTGAACGCATGTCCAATCGCGAACAGGACTTGCAGCAGAAGATCTCCAAACAGATTGACGAACTCGAAAGAATTTCGCTGCTGGACCGCGAAAGCGCCAAGCAGATGCTGCTCGAGAAATTGAAGAACGAAGTCAAAAATGAAGCAGGAGTCGTCATTCGCGATCAGTTGGAGGAAGCCAAGCAGAAATCGGAAAAGGAGGCGCGCCGCATCCTGACCTACGCGATTCAGCGTTACTCGTCAGATTGCACTTATGAGCGCACCACCGCGACGATCCCGCTGCCGAACGATGAAATGAAAGGCAGGATCATCGGACGTGAAGGACGCAATATCCGGGCGCTGGAAGCAGCCACCGGGGTCAGCATCCTGATCGACGATACGCCGGAAGCGGTTGTGATCTCCTGTTTTGACCCGGTGCGCAAGGAAGTCGCCCGCCAGTTGATGGAACGGCTGATTGCCGACGGACGCATCCATCCGACCCGCATCGAAGAACTGACTAAGAAGATCCAGAAAGAAATAGAGGAAGACGTCTATTCCGCCGGGGAAGCCGCCGTACTGGAAACCGGGATTCAGGGTGTTGCGCCGCAGGTCATCAAACTGCTGGGCCGCCTTAAATACCGCTACAGCTTCTCTCAGAATGTACTCCAGCATTCACTGGAATGCGCCTATTTCATGGGCATTATCGCCAGCGAACTCGGACTGGATGAGCAGAAAGCCAAGCGCATCGGCCTGTTCCACGATATCGGCAAGGCGGTGGACCATGAAGTTGAAGGTTCACACGCGGCCATCGGCGCTGATATCCTGAGAAAGCATAATGAAGCCAAGGATGTCGTTGCCGCCGTCGCCGCCCACCACGGCGAAATCGAAGTCACCAGCGTCTATGATGTGCTCATCAACGCCTGTGACACGCTCAGCGCTTCCCGGCCCGGCGCCAGAAGTGAAACTACCGAATTGTACCTGAAGAGACTCGAACAACTGGAAAGCATCGCCCACGAATTCGCCGGCGTTGAAAGCTGTTTCGCCCTCCAGGCCGGACGTGAAGTCCGCGTCGTGATCAATCCGGAGAAGATTACCGAAGGTGAAGCCCAGGTGCTGGCGCGCGATATGTGTCAGCGGATCGAAAGAGAAATGAACTATCCGGGACAGATTAAGGTCACGATCATTCGTGAAACCCGTTCCGTGGATTACGCAAAGTAGTTCCGTACAGCATATATCAAGCCGCGGCATAAAAACCGCGGCTTTTTTATTTTACGCGGATGGAGCCGGAGCCTTTAAGACTGGGAGGACTGGGAGAACTGGGCGGACTGGGCGGACTGGGAGGCTGCGGGTACTCCATGCCTGCCACCCACTCCGAGGCTTTGGAGTGCCGTTGAGCACAACGGTTTTTATTTCTCACTTTTCTCGCTTTTCTCGCTTTCCACTTTTCACTCCCGCATTTGCGGGCTTCCGCATTCCGAGGCTTTGGAGTGCCGTTGAGCACAACGTGTTTCAGCTTTTTAAGATTTCAAACAACTTCAACGACCACCGGTTAAGGTTTTCGTTAACTACTTATCCCGTGCCTGCGGAATCATTTTGGACATCCTGGACATGCATTGAGCACAATGCGTTTAGCTTTCGCTTTCTGATTTCCCGGTTCCAAACTTTCCACGCTTTCTCTCCCGCAGTCGCGGGACCAGCAAGCTGGGCCAACTTTCCACTCCCGCACTCGCGGGCTTCCCCATTCCGAGACATTGGAGTGTCATTGAACATAATGCTTTTGGGTTTTCACTTTTCTCTCCCGCAGTCGCGGGACCAGCAAGCTGGGCCAACTTTCCACTCCCGCACTCGCGGGCTTCCCCATTCCGAGACATTGGAGTGTCATTGAGCACAACCATTTTCAGTTTTACAAGCATTTTGGACAATCTGGACACCATTGTGCAGAATGGCCGGTGTAGTGCTCTCGGGTTCCGATCCCCGTCCGACACGGACGGCGCTGCAATAAAACCCATTTTGGACAGCCGCTACGCTAATTTTGGACACCAGTTCCGCAGAACGCTTTTCAAATTATTCCTCCGTTTTTGTTTCATTCTATTCATGATATCTGACTTCTCTCTTGCCCCAATCCGATACTTTGGAGTCCTGTTGAGCATAATGCTTTTGGGTTTTCACTTTTCTCTCCCGCAGTCGCGGGACCAGCAAGCTGGGCCAACTTTCCACTCCCGCACTCGCGGGCTTCCCCATTCCGAGACATTGGAGCACCGTTGAACACAACCATTTTACCATATAGAGTGAAATCCTGTTAACTATGTTTCCATAGTTCCCCATTTTAAATTTATATCAAAGTCTACATATATAGCAAATTTGTCAACTGAAACGCAATTTATAAGCTGAAATAACGCGTTTTTCTGGCACATTATTTTTACCGACATTACGGCAAAAAACTGCGATAAAACCGGTTCTGAAATTTTACTGTTGACTGAAACATGTTAAATTATTCCCATTATGAATTCAGGTTCAGCAAGAGAGGATGCAATATGAGCGATATAAAATTGTTCCGGTTGAATAAGGCCGGGGTTAAAGAATTATCCGGCAAATCGGGCGGCTGATTGTCGAAGAGGAGCATAATGGCAAAGCCAGAGCCGAATACGGCAAAGCGATTCTGACCGAACTTTCCCTAAACTGGTCGGGCCGGCAGCTTGACCGTGAACGCCGCCTGATTGAAGAAAACCATGTGAAAAATAAAGTTATTAAGACATATTAAGGAGTTGTAAAGAAATAAGTGGTATTTTTATACTGAGGGTATCGGGGAGAAATTTTGGGGTTGCCGGTGAGGAGCAAAGCCGTAGCTTTGTAACGAACCGGCAAAGCCGAAAGTACCCCCGAGACACCAGTAGAAAGTACCAGTTATTTTTGAACGACTCCTAAGGGCAACAGGAATCAAGGAGAGGACTGATAAACATGAATGAAAAGTCATTAGCTGTTTTTGAAAGTTATAAAATCCGGCGTCATTACGACGAAGCGACCGAAACCTGGTATTTTTCGGTGATAGATGTTGTCGGGGCATTGACCGACAGCGTAAATCCGCGAGATTACTGGTTTAAAATGAAAGTCCGGGTAAAAAGCGAAGACGGGCTTGAGTTGTCGACAATTTGTCGACAACTGAAACTGGAGTCTGCTGACGGGAAAAAATATGCAACGGATTGTGCGAATACCAAAGGATTATTGCGTATAATCCAATCCATCCCCTCGCCGAAGGCGGAACCTTTCAAGCAATGGCTGGCGAAAGTTGGCTATGAGCGGCTGCGGGATATGAGCGATCCGGCGCGTTCGCTGGACCGCGCCCGCGAATACTGGCAGCAGCTCGGACGAAGCGAAAAGTGGATACAGCAGCGGATGACGGGACAGGAAACCCGCAATAAACTTACGGATTACTGGAAAGACCACGAAGTAACCAAAGAAGACGAATATGCGATCCTCACCAACCTCATCCATCAGGAATGGAGCGGGGTTTCGGTCAAAAAACATAAGGCGATCAAAGGCCTTGAAGCGCAGAATCTGCGCGATCACATGAGCGAGGCGGAGTTGATCTTTACCGCGCTGGCGGAACTCTCCACCAGGCAGATTGCCGAGAGCGTGGAGGCCACCGGCATAATTGAAAACGCGGAAGCCGGTAAAAAAGGCGGAAAAATAGCGAAACATGCCCGGCTGGAACTGGAGCAGAAGACCGGCAAACCGGTCATAACCCCGGAAAATTATCTTCCGCCGGCGAAAAAAGCAAAGCAGTTGCGTGAAAAACCTGACAGTTCCGCGGCCACACAGCTTGACGAAGGCGGGAATCGCGATGATCGGGGATAAACCCGGTTATTTTGCGGCGGATAGTTTTTTGCCGATGGCGGCAGAACAAAAACAGGTCTCACACGGAGACGCGGAGGCACGGAGAAGGAAAAGCGGGAAATATATTTTACCATGAAGCTCATGAAGATAAAAAGCTTAAATCAAGATAATCGCCTTAAAAAAATAGCTTTAAGCATGGTTTCTGACAGATTATTTATCAGTTTTATACTTAAAAATATTAGTTTATGGGGTCAGGCCCCGCAGGGAAAAATACAAATTCCTATACGATCAAGTTAAAGCAAAACCTACCGGAAAATACACCAGTAACGGAATATGAGTTCATTCAGGATATTCCCCGTTCATTTAAGCGGGGCGGTTTTACCGTAACGCCATTAAGCGGGGTAATTCGCCGATAAGGTAGAGCGGAACGTTTAAAAGCCCGTTGTCAAACTTCAAATTTTGCAAGGAACACCGAATGCTTAACGCCGGGTTATAACGTTCGCGGTAAACCCGCAAACTGCGGCTGGAAAGATTCAATCCTGATTTTACTTCCACCGGGACAATCGCTTCTCCATGCTGGATTACGAAATCCACCTCAGCGGCGGCGGCGCTGGTCCAGTAGCAAACCGGATCAATCCCCAGCGTTTTGAATTCCTGCTGGACAAAATTTTCTATCAGCCGTCCTTTGAATTCGCCAAAGATATCTTTATTGGCAATTATCACCGATACAGGAAGCTTCGCCAGTCTGCGCAATACCCCGGTATCGCTGAGATAAAGTTTAAAACTGCGGCGTTCTTCGTATGCGGAAAGAGGCAGTTGCGGCAGCTTCACATGGTTGATCTTATTAACCAGTCCGGACTCCTGAAGCCAGCGAAGCGCGTCTTCCAGGTCTTTGGCGCGGGCTCCATGTCGGACTTCTCCGTAAATGAACTTGGCGTTTTCACGGGCAAGACATTCGGGAATGGCGTGCCATAACAACAGCAGTTTAGGAATATCTTTTACCGGCGCATGCTT
The DNA here is from genome assembly GCA_041665605.1 of Victivallaceae bacterium. Classification (GTDB taxonomy): domain Bacteria; phylum Verrucomicrobiota; class Lentisphaeria; order Victivallales; family Victivallaceae; genus CAIPAT01. The sequence goes on from JBAYIO010000002.1 coordinate 82,062, forward strand.
GGAGAAGTCCAGTTCATAGGCGTTGACGATTTCCGCGAGGATCTGCCCGGCGGCGACAAAGTCGTGATTGTCAAGGTAACTGCCGATCACTTCCGGCATGCCGCCCAGAGCAATATAGTCCCGCAGGTGTGTCTCCAGCCTGGTGCAGAAAGGCTGCGGCAATGGTTTCAGCTCATTTATGGAATGGCAGTATTCCGCCAGTTGCGGCGCGGCGGCGGCAAGATATTCCGCAAAGGAACACGGGGTGATATCCAGAAAATTGACTTTCCCTACCGGGAATCCGGTGTGTGCGGAAAGCGCGACGCCCAGCAGTGAACCGGCGGCAACAATGGCATATTCGCGCTTCTGCTCGCAGAAATACTTAAGCGAATTCAGCGCCTTTGGACAATTTTGAATTTCGTCGAAAATGATCAGCATTTTTTGCGGCTCAAGACGGATACCGGCCATTACTCCAAGATTGAGAAGGATTCGTTCCGGATCAATCTCCCGTTCAAAAAAGACGGAGAGTTCTTCCTGATTTTCAAAATTGAAATAGGCAACCGATTCAAAATGACGCTGCCCGAATTCCTGCAATAACCATGTCTTGCCGCACTGACGGACGCCGCGTAGAATAAGCGGTTTGCGGACAGGGGAATCTTTCCACTTGATCAGGGAATTCATTAACTGGCGTTCTATTTTCATTATTCCGGGCCTCCTGAACATTGATTTGGCATAAATTAGTCATTATCATCGAAAAATGCAACTATTATTTGCAAATCATCATCGAAAAATGCAGAAGTATGCTTCAAATCATCATCGAAAAATGCAGAAAGAAGTGGTTTAATTTGTTGGTTAATGCTGTGGATAAACAACTTACCAAGTTTATCAGTTAAGAACAGTTTGTTTTACTGTCCGCTCCAGCTTGATTTGCCATTGTCCGCATCCTTTGAGTGGCCAGTTTTAACCCGCCCCGTGACAATAAGAAGCAATAAGTAGAAGTAAATTAATGAATATATGCACAAAAAATAAAAATAAAGTGGACAGACCCGAATGGCGCTAAGTTAAGGGTTGTTTTTAGCTTGTTTTGGCCCTTTTCTTCTAATGACTCCCGGTGTTGAAAGCTCAAGAATTTCCCGTGATAAAATAATATTTTGGTGGGGGCATCGGGGTCAAACATGAGTTTCAGTGTTTTATGAGGCATCGGGGTCTAACATGAGTTTCCGTGTTTTCGCTGCTTGAATACTGGGAGCTATGCCGCTCCGGCGGCGCTGAATATTTTATGAAATTGAGGTCTATTAATATGATATGCCGTGCCGGCGGTGCTTTTAATGCGGCGAAGATTGCAGGGCGTGTAATTGAAAATAATGGAACGTGAAATAGTAGAATTGGTGGCAAACCTGATGCCGGAGGCATCAAACGGTTATAGCACGAAGTGCATTGAACAATTCAAGTTTTAACACCATCGGATTCTTAGGTATTTGGAAGAGAGAGATAATCCGGATTTTAATTACCCCGAATTCGAGGGATTTAAAAATCAGGCAGGACTGAACCGTTTTATTCTTTCAGTAAAACAGTGGATGGAAAAAACAAAATCCAAAGGAATCATTGCCAAAGCTGGATGTCACGGGGCGGGTTAAAACGGGCCAAGAAAAATCACGGCTTTACAACAAATTATTCAGATTAACTGGAATAATATTACCATATAACACCTCCGGCGGATAAACTTCCAGCTTGAACGGCTTAAGCGGAGTGGTCACAAGCAGGGATGCTTGCGGTACTCTTAATTTCATCAACGCCTATCATTTTGCGGCGGATAGTTTTTTGCCGATGGCTACGTAGAAAAACTGGTCGTTTTCGGACTGCCAGGTGGCGACCACTTCGGGGACTTTAATGAAAGAATCGATTTCCTCGCGGTACTGTTCAATGCTTGTTTCCTCGTGCTGAACCTTAGGCACGGAACTGGCGTCCTGGACAATTTTAACCTCGCCTTTGGATTCCTCCTTGACTTCAATTCTGGTTTTCTCGATCATCCGGATCAATTCCCTGACCGCTTTGGTCCGCGCCACGGTCAAACGGCGCAATTTCTCCCTGGGGGAATCATCCCGCAGGTCAGTCATGCCTATCGCGAAGAGATATTTACCGCCGTCGCACTCGACTATTCTGACGCCGCCGTTCTCAATGACAAAAGGTTCAAGCCGGGCGAACGGCGCTTTAAATCCGGCCTCGCTGATGGCAAGATTTTTACATTTGGCGATTGCGGCATCATCGGCAATACAAAGCATTGACGAGAATAACGCAATCATGGCCGCAAAACATAAAATTTTGATCTTCATATAGTTCCCGCGTCAATGGTTTGACTTTAAGGGGCCGTTCAAAAATAACCTTTACATCTTCGCGATTCTCCCGGATGCCTTCGGGTTTGCCGGTTCGTTACATACCTTCAGGTATGCGCCTCACCGGCAATTCCCAAAATCATCTCGGGATATTTCGCAAAACTTGTAAAGTTTATTTCTTTACAACTCCTTTGTTTTACTTTAATATCCTGCTGATACCTGGCTTTATCTTCCACCATATTGCTCTTTAAATTAAATTCCATTAATCTTATTTCGCAACGGGTCAGCAGATCGGTTTTCACTTTTTCCGAAAGATTTTGCAGTTCCCTGACGTCTTCCGCATATAACATGACGTCCGACTCCAGCTTCTGCCGCAAACGGCCCTGGTCTAACTCGGCATTGATCTCGTCCTCAATCTTCGACAAATTATCCGCGGTTTCCCGGTCAAGCGCAACCCGCTCAATCCTATCTTTCCATTCTCTCCAGTTTTCTATAAAAAGTTTTCTGACTGATTCTTTATAGTTTAACAGCAAATCATCAGGGTTGGAACTCCCGCCCGGAACATTGACGCGGGCGGCAATCCGCACATCCTTTACCGGGATGACCAATGAACACGAGTAGCGATTTTCCGCAGTCTGACAATTTTCCGCTTTCATACCGGAAATCACCAGTGCTGAATTTTTATCAACTTTCAGCTTCCGGCTGAGCGCGGTCAATGCGTATATTTTAGCTTTGCTTAAATTTATCTGTTCATTCTTTATTCCGGAAAACAACTTTACCGGAGAAAAGGCCACCGTCAAAGAATATGCATCCGCATCCGCCGCAAACTGCACACTGGCATTGTACGGGTCTTTGTCAAAACTGATCTGCTCCAGAGCGTAAACGCGCAGGCACAGCATTGTCAGCGCCATACAGACCGGCGCTTTGGAGCAGAATAAAGAGAGCTTACAGGAAATCATTGGCGATATCTGAAGTCACCTTTTTCGACTTCAGTCCTGCCTGGTCCTGCGATACCGGAGCGGCGGCAAGGCCGTCTTCGCCGGAACCGGCGGTCTTGTCGTTGTTCATCTTTTCCCTGAGCTCGCGGCCTATTTCGCTGAATTTGGGTTTCCAGCCATAAATTGCGGTCATGGATTTTTTGTCCGCATCCAGATCATAATGTATGAGCGTCAGCCCGCTCAGCACCTCTGATGAAACTGATTTAAATTTTGCGCTTTGCTTATCAACGGATTTACCCTTTTGAAGCAGGCTGCCGCCATTGCCTTCCGTCGTCAGCACGGTTTGATTATCGCTGGTTTCCACGACGGTGACTGTTTCTTTCATGAACTGAACCAGCGCTGCCTTGGCCGACTGTTCCGCCGCTTTTCTGGCCATAAGCTGAGCTTTAACCGGTCCCAGGACAGTTGATATTTCGGCCTGGCCGACAACCAGAAAGGATTCAATCGCGCCTTTGGAATCATATTTGATTTTATATATTCCAATGCCCATTTCCTTGATTTTCTTTAATTCCTGGTCCTGGGTACTGGCTTTGTCCTGTTCCTGACCGGTTCCGATCAAGCCGCACGCCATGACCGCCGACACTAAAACGACTTTTACCAACGACAGATTTTTCATAACAATACTCCTTGGATTTATTATTATAAGTTTACCCGGTTTCAATAATTTGTCCAGCCTGACTGAGCCTTTTATTTTAAGTTTTTATTTCTTATTCTGAAGCCTGTCCAGATATTCCCGCATGTTGGCCAGCTCACATTCTATCCGGTTGGTGTCTTTCAGTTTATCCAGCGGAATTTCCATATAAAACGGGAAATAGAGGAACGGCATGAAGTCGCAGATTTCGGAGAAGATGTTTTCATTTCCAGCCGCCAGGAAGGAACTCCCGCAGAAGTAAGGGGAAATTTCATACGACGGCGAAGGCGAGGAGTAAAGACTGGTTCCTTCAAAAGAGCCGTTTTTCAGAAAATTATAATTGAAATCCGCGGGAAAAGGGGAGTTGTAACTGATTTTGTTCTTCTGTGAAAAGAGCGACGGAAATTTATTATAATCAAAAGACTCGTCAAAATAATCTCTTTTTATGAGCTGCCTTTTACTCCAGACGGTATCAATGCCGTTTTTCAGGTCCACCATTAAAACCAAATCATTCCAGTAATAAGGAGCGGCCGGCCTGAATAAACTCGCGTCTATTTTCTGTCTGTCCCCGGCGGGCAGTTCCTGTCTGTTGATCGTCTCAACGCTTTTACATACAGTCCCCGGAATCGCATAAAGGACAAACGTCATAATGCCTTTGTCATAATCAATATCTCTGACTATCCGGAACGGGGAACAGTCAAAATCATAGGATTTCCAGAAATCCTGGATCTTCTGAAAAATAAGCGTATTGCAATAATACGGCCAGTATGCGCGAAGCTTTTTTCTGCATTCGTCCAGCCTTGCGGCGGCGGCCGGGTCCCGTTTTGCGGCGAGTTTCAGTTCCGGCAGAGAATTTAACTCGGAATGATATCTGGTTCCGCTGAACGCGCTGTATCTTGGAGAGAAGCCTAATTTCTGAAGCTCCCGCTGCTTGACTTTATCTTTTTCATCGGCGTAGGTCACCTCCTTGAAGTAAACTTTAAAAACACATTTCCCTTTGCAGATTGAATCAAGCGCTTTTTCCGTTTCCTTTACAAACGCCTGATATTTCCTCGGGTCGGTTTCGATTTTAATGTTTGTGACGTAAAGACCTTTTTCCTCATTGTAAAGTTTGACTTCCGAAGCTGATATTTTCGTTATTTTACGCGGAAAATTATGGAAGATGTTCTGAAAAACGCTTGTCGCGTCTTTCAGGCCGTCCAGTTTGGTCGAGGTTTCAGCAAAAAGGGCATAACCGCTGACATTGGCTTTGAAAGTGATCCGGTTGTCTTTCAGGGCCGACTCAAAATCGTCGATGACAACGACTGCCTCTATTTCAATTATGCCGCCGGAGAACGGGGTCGTTTTCAAATAGTCCTTGATGAAAGCGTTGCTGTGGGTGATGATCCTGTCTTCGATGACTTCTTCGTTTTTTACAATTTCGACGCTGTCAACATATACCCCGACCACCTTCCTGATTGCGTCTTTAAAGGCCTGCTTAAGGGCGTCATCAATATTATCGCCCTGCCCTTTTGCCTTGACCCTGAAAACGCCGCTTTCCCTGGTAACAACGGCGTCGATATTGGAGACTCCGTTATTCGCTTCTTTCTGAGCAGCGGCAGAGCGCTTGTCGGGGAAATTGACAACCTCAAAATAAGGCGCAACCGCGTCATATTTGTAATTTACCTGACGCCAGCTCGGAATGTTTCTGCTGTTTGCGGTTCCGGCCTCTCCGGTTGTCTGAAGTTTGGCTTCTTCGAGCCGTCTTTTATCTTCGGCCAGCTTATAGATGGTGTCAGCCAGCCGTTTATAATATGCCTCTTTAAAAAAGATCCATCTGGACTTTAACGAGACGTCATCCTGCTTATATCCGGCGGTTGTGCCGTCGTCCAAATCCAGGACAATCCTGTTCGAGTCTAATCTGCGGAGTCTGCCGGCAACTTTATCATCGTCATCATAGTCGCTCAGGTACAGTTCCACGCGTTCGCCGGTTTTAGCCGGTTTGTACTCTCCGATGACGGCAATGGCTTCTTTGATTAAAGCCTCATTCTCAATTTCGACCGCGACGGCCGTAAAACTGCAACACAAGAGTAATAAAAACAGTTTTTTCATTATTGAAACCATGAGCGTCTGTTATTTTCCCAGGAGGACTACGGCCATGGCGGCGACGCCTTCTTCGCGGCCGCAGAATCCCATGCCTTCGGTGGTGGTGGCTTTGACGGAAATCCTGTCGGGGGCGCAGTCCAGCACTCCGGCGAGATTGGTTCTCATCTGATCAACATACGGTTTGATTTTAGGGCGCTGGGCGATAATCGTGATATCCATGTTCATGATCTCATAAGTGGAAAAATGCTCGTCGGAAATGATCTGCACCAGCAAATCCATGCTGTTGGCGTTTTTGAATGCCGGATCGTTGTCCGGGAACCATTCCCCGATATCCCCCAGGGCCAGCGCCCCCAGCATGGCATCCATTACCGCATGAACCGCGACATCGGCGTCGCTGTGTCCGAGCAGCCCGACATGATGCGGAATTGTCACCCCGCAGAGGACCAGCGGCCTGTCCGCGACAAACCGGTGAACGTCAAATCCCTGTCCTATTCTGTACATAATTTTCTCCAGTAGTATTTATGTTATTAAAGAAAATGAACCGCAGTTTAATACGCCTTGTCCTGCTTGAAGTTCTTCAGCATGCTGTTGACGCTTTCCCTTGAAATCAAATTCTTATTATATAATTCCATCATCGCCTTTTCCATCGTGATCATGCCGTCCTTGAAGCTGGTTTCAATGACGGACTGCAGTTGACTGGTCTTGCCTTCCCGGATCAGCGACTGCACCGCCGGAGTGCCGAGCATGACCTCGAACGCCGCCACCCTGCCCCGCCCGTCCTTGTGCGGAATGAGCCGCTGGGCAATGATTCCCAGCAGCGTCCCGGAAAGTTGCAGCCGTATCTGGTTCTGCTGATGAGCGGGAAATGAATCGATAATGCGGTCAATGCTCTGGGGGGCGTTGTTCGTGTGCAGCGTGGCCATGACCAGATGCCCGGTCTCCGCCGCGGTCAGCGCCGCCGCAATGGTTTCAGTATCGCGCATTTCCCCGACGAGTATCACGTCGGGGTCCTGGCGCAGGACATATTTCAAGGCATTGGCAAAACTCAAAGTATCGGCGTGAACTTCGCGCTGTTCAATCACCGCTTTACGGTTCTGGTGGACATACTCGATCGGGTCTTCCACCGTAATGATATGACATCCATGTTTAGAGTTGATCCGGTCAATCAGACTGGCCTGGGTGGTGCTTTTGCCGTGTCCGGTCGGGCCGGTGACCAGAATCAGACCATGTTTTTTATCCGTGAGGGCGACGACTGCCGCCGGAATCTTCAAGTCTTCCGGGGTCGGAATGGTCTGGGGAATAACGCGGATTGCCGTGCCGACATTGCCGCGCTGGTAAAAACCGTTTACGCGGAAACGGCACTGGTCTGGCGGGGCATCCTCCGGCGCATCGCTGCGCTTAAGATGCACGGTCAAGGCAAAATCTATTTCCCGGTTCTCCTCAAAATCAGCCCGCTGTCTTGGCGAAAGAATGCTGAACAGCAGCCGTTTGGTGTCGGCGGAAGTCATGGTGTCAGTGTCCATCGGCACCAGTTCGCCATTAACCCGGACCGTCGGACGGCAGCCGGCGCTGATCAGCAGATCACTGGCGTTGTTGGCGACGGCGGAATGCAGCAGCCGCTTGATATTGATCTTATCGGTATCGGATTCCTCCTTGCTGGAAAGATCGCGGAAAGTCTCGATGCCGCTTTCCATGCCTTTTGACAGCAGCAGAAATTCATCCGGATTGGATGCCGCAAGGCGTCCGGTCTCAAGCGATATCTTGCCGGATTTCTGCATTTCGCACAACGCCCGGTCAAAGGTGACCATGCCGTCTTCATGGCCGCGGCGGATCGCGGTTTCCAGGTCTTTAAAATTGCGGTCCGCGATCAGCGAACGGACTACCGGGGTGGCGCGCAGGATTTCCACCGCCGGAATCATGCCGGGCTGATCTTCACGGGGAACCAGCCGCTGGGCGATGACTCCTTCCAGCGCCAGGGACAGATCGTCGGCGGCCTGCCGCCGCAGATGCTCCGGGAAATGGTTGATGATCCGCTCCAGCGCCTGCACGGTATCCGCCGTGTGCACTGTGGAAATGACCAGATGCCCGGTCAGCGCGGCGGTGACTGCCGTCTGCATGGTGACCAGGTCGCGCATTTCACCGATAACGATGACATTCGGGCTTTCGCGGACGACATTGGTCAAAGCTTCGGAAAAGGAGGTGGTATCGGCGCCGATTTCGCGCTGGGTGATCAGACTTTTTATATCCTGATGGATATATTCGATCGGATCTTCAATGGTGACAATATGCTTTTCATAGTGATTATTGATATGGTTGATCATGGCGGCCATCGTCGTTGACTTGCCGCTGCCGGCGGAACCGGCAATCAGAACCAGCCCGCGGGGAAGATCGGACAGTTCCCGGATAATCCCCGGCAACTGGAGTTTTTCAAACGACAAGTTGCTGCCGAGCTGCACCGGACGCGCAACCATTCCCGGCAGGCCCTGCTGAATCAGAAAATTGATCCGGAAACGGAATCCCTGCTCCAGCGAAAATCCGGTATCGTAACTGCCGCAACTGTTGAATTTCTCTTCCGCCCCCGGCAGCAGCACTTTCCGGCGGAAAGCTTCGATTTCCTCTGCCGTGACGGGTGTACTCTCAACCGGCAGGACTTTGCCAAGCTGCCGGACGTACGGCGGCTTGCCTGCCGAGATGAACAAGTCGGACGCTTCGGACTGCGCGGCGGCATTTAGTAATTCGATAATTCGCATGATTGCTTTACCTGTCTCCGAATACTGGCGGTTGAAATATGTCCCTCTCAGTATACAGTAAACCATGTAATCAAGAATTCAAACTCAACGCCAATAATCGCAACGGAGTGAAAATGGGAACTAAAGTTACGGTCAGGTTCAAAATGATGGAAGGGTGTGACGACCTAAAACCGCAGCGGGCGCACCATGACGACGCCGCCTTCGACCTCAGATCAAGAGTGGATATGGAACTGGTCACCGGACGCAGCCAGCTCGTGGCCACCGGTCTTTTTATCGAACTGCCTGTCGGTTTTGAGGCGCAGGTGAGGCCCCGCAGCGGACTGGCGCTGAAACACGACATCACGCTGACCAATTCCCCGGGCACCATTGATGCCGGATATCGCGGCGAAGTCGGCATCATCATGTACAACGCCGGCAGCGAACCGTTCCATATCAAACGCGGCGAACGCATCGCCCAGATGGTGATCTGCGAACTGCCGGAAGTGGATTTCATCGAATCCGATGAACTCTCTGAATCCGGCAGGGGGGCCGGAGGCTTCGGAAGTACCGGAAAACACTGAGCGTGCCTGCCGTTGCGGCAGGCATTCCGGACAACCGGGACACCTTCACTCAACGGTTTTCACAATCTGGAAGTTATGATTAGCGGCAGCAGCCGCGCAGATCTATTTCCCAGCAGTCTATGACAATGCCGTCTTTAATAATCCACATACAGTCGAATAAATTGATTGTCGGATCGCAATGCGACGCGCTCAGTTCGATTCTGCCGCCCAGCGCCGGCTTCATGCCGGGCTCCGGAAAATACACCCGGCCGTGTTCGTCGCCGAACCATTCATATTTCCAGCCGCGGCAGGCCTGGTTCAGCACCATCGGCGGCGCATGCGGGGTATAATACAAGGCTTTAAGCCCGGCATCCACCGTGACAAAGTCCGGCTGATTGACGCTGATTACCGAAGCCAGCAGCGATAACGCCGGCTTGAACAGATCGAACCGTTCCGGATTTGCGCTGCCGCCGGTCTGCAGATATTCCGCATCCATGACACAATACGAACCAACCTGAAAATCAGTCATTTCCGGGATTTCGCTGTCGATATTAAACGTGCCGGTGCCGGTGCCGGTGAAAATCTCACAGTTCAGTCCGGCCTGCCTGAACTGGCGGAAAACTTCAGCCGCCCGCCGCATTACCAGCAGCGAACTTTCCTGCCGCTGCTTAAAACTCCCGATATGCTGGAGATTTCCGGCATAACATTGAATCCCCGTCAATTCCAGATTCGGCAGCGATGCAATATATTTTCCCAGTTCCAATGCCTCTTCGCAGTCAACCCCGGTCCGCCCCATTGCGGGGTTGATGTCCGCCAGCACTTTAAGTTTCAGGCAGCTTTCGCCGGCAGCCCGGTTAAGCGCATCAGCATTGTCCCGGTTATCAATCACGGTCATGACTCTGGCAGCTTCCGCACATTCCAGCAATGCGGATATCTTCTGTTCAGTCACCACCGGCGACGTAATCAGGATGTCAGTAAGGCCGGCGTCAACAAGCCCTGCCGCCTCCGAAACCTTGGCAACACACAGCCCGGCGCAACCGCCGGCCGCCAGTTGCCGCTTCGCGATCTCCGAGCATTTATGTGTTTTCACATGCGGACGCAGCTTTTTCCCCGCGGCCGTGACGAAATCGCGCATCAGCGCCAGATTATCTTCAAAAATGTCTATATCCAGCGTCAGGCATGGCGTATCAAGTTCATGTTTCGATTTGCCGGAGTATTTTTCCATATCCATATATTTTCCCAACTGTTCGTTATGTGCTATTAACAGACACCGGAATCAGCGATGTTTCCAGTATAAAAATAAAAAACCTCCCGCAAAACATAATTCCGCGGGAGGCTTTCCGATTTCATTCACAACAGTCATTTTTTGATGATAAAAGCTCTCTCCAGACTGTTGTTCTTTTCGTTAACTTCTGTGACTATGCCCCCGCTGTCAGCAGTCACTTTTACTCTGCATGCGCCGGCAGTTACGGTGACGTTGTCTAATTTCAACGCGACAACCGCACCCTTTGCCAGATCATCGTAGTGTACAGTGCCGACTTGACTGTTATTGACATAGACCGCCGCAGTCTGAGCGCCCGCACCTGCAGCAGTGGGCCCGAAACCGACATTGGCAATTTTGAAGTTCACGGTTGTGTTTCCGGGTTTGGTCGACGACAGCGTGATTTCTTTTACCGACAGGTCAGGCTTGTTGTCGATCAGGAAAGTGGTGGAGCCAGTATTATTGGTTTCACGCATTTCCGAAACTTTGCCGGTACCGTCCGCCATTACCATAATGGTATTAGTGCGTCCGACAATTACATATTGCGCATCCAGCAGGAAACTGAGATCCGCACTCACAGCGCCTGCCGCAAGGTCGCCGTGGGTGACCGAGCCAACCAGTATATTGTTCCAGTAAACATTCGCCACAATAGTTCCGCCATTGGTTTTGACCGTGCCGACATTCCTGATCTGGAATTTTACGGTCAGCGGTTTGCCGGTCACCGGAGCGGCAGCCAGCCACACCTTGTTCACCACCAGGTCTATTTTGGAGTTGCTCAGCGGCATTTTCTGCGGACCGGTGACTGCATCCGGCGGAACGTATGTTCCCTTGCTGATATCCACGCCATTACCGAAATATAAAGTTATATCGTCTTTAAATTCAGTAGTCCGCGTATTGGTCAGGCTGGCGCCTTTGATGTTTTTAATGCCGTTGACGCCGCAAATCAGCTTGACGCTATAGACAATACCGCTGTCAAAATTACCGGAGATACGCAATGTACCCGTTCCGGTAACCTTGCCGGCTTCGTCCGGACCGGCCGGCTTAATGAATTCATACTTCGACGGCGTAAATACAGCGCCGGTCTCATCGGTAATTTTTACAGTATCCTTATTGACGCTTTCCATCGTCAAATCATTCATGTGCCACGGCAGTCCGGGACTCAATATCGGAATGTCGAGCGTTGCTTTATTTGCAACCTGCGGATTGGCAGGCAGCATCGCTTCATTGACTCTGGGTGCGAACGGCGCACACTTCGGCTCAAACACCAGCATGTGGCCGGTATGGCCGCCGCTGCCTTCCGCAGGATAACCTTTAAACACGCTCAAACGCGCTTCTCCCATGTAAAACCCGTCGAGCAGCATGAACATCATCGGTTCCATCTGCGAGGAGCCGCGGTATCCCATGCTGCTGCTCCAGGAACCTTCGCCCGTATAATAAGGATGTCCGGAGCCTGAGAAATATGCATATGGCTGAGGGGCCAGGTATTCCATCGCGTCGTGGCTCATGCCGCCGCCCCAGGCACACAGTCCGAATGCCTGGAAGTCTGCGGCATTATTCTGGGACATTCTATAGCCGCCCACTGCATATAGATAGCCATTGCCATCCAAGGTTAATCCTTTTACCTGGCTGAATGCGCTGTAGTCGTTTGAAAAGTCTTTCCAAACCGCCCCTGCGCCATCGGTTGAGCTCAAGATTCTCCCCGGCTCCGACACGGCCATATACAGGGTTTTGCCGTTCGAAGCCGGATCGGCCACAATGTCCCTGACTTTATAGTTGGGAGCAGCGGTTGAAACCGCATTCATCGTATTAGTATTAATTGTGGTGACCGTACTTGGAGGTGTGGTTTCGACAATGCGTACCAGATAATTCTTCTTCTGGTATGTCGAACCCGGCATTGTATCCAGCAGATCTTTGGTATAAGTCAGATTGCAGCCGACGCTGGCAATGGCAATTCCGGCGGCCGGCGAAACAAGATGGCGCGGGGTGTCGAGAGTAACAGTGCTGCCATTTACCGGCAGAGTCACCATTTCCGGAATAACTGTAGCCAGATCTATTGTTTCAACAACCGACTTGGCTGACAGATCATAACGGTAGAGCGTGGTGCCTTTGCTGACCCAGATCGTATTCGCTGAAGTTTTGGCCATTTTGGGCAGAATCCCTTTGTTATTAACGGCGTCAATCACATAAGGCGTTACAGTTTTGGCGCTTTTGCTGTACTCAAAAATACTGGTGTCGGCGCCGGCAATCTGCGAAGACACTTTCCTGGTATTGCCATTCGCGCCATTGTAGTAAAATGCAAAATATACTTTGTCGCTGTCAAACGGGTCAAGGCAGATATCGGCCATCGCCGCATAATCATTCTGCAACGCCGGAATATCGTTCCAGGTCTTAGCCGTAAAGTCATAATACTGAATACCTTTATAATGCGCCACCCACATGTATCTGGAGTTCTTGTCGTAGACCATTTTCATTACCGCATTATTTTTCAGCGGACTGCCGGCATCGTTGGCATTGATATAACTGATGATATTGCCGGTGGCGGCGGCGTAAATGGCAATCCCCCCGCCGTAATTGCGCATGGTTTCACGATGCGCATCGTCCGTGCAGCGCGTATCGAAATTAATGCCGACATCAAACTGATTGGCGCCGGTGCCGCACCATACCTGGCTGTTGACCGGATCATAAGCGGCGCAGGTCGTATGCCGGAAATCAATGTCACTGCCGTCGGTTTTACGGTAATCGATTTTCGCTTTTGTGGAGATATTCATTTTATACAGGCCGCCGACTCCGGTGTGGGACATATAAGCCGCCGGAAATGAACGGTAAACCATCATGATCGAGCCGGGCAGAAAAGTTGCACCGCGGTATATGAACGGATATTCATCAACAAAGTCGGCATCCGCGTAATAGCTGTTACCCTTGGGCCACGGAAAAAACGAACTCCAGGCAACGTCATTCAGATAGGAAAACATCACATCCTTGCCGACTTTATCAAAAGTTGTCTTAATCTGGCCCGCGGCAGGGGTGGCAATATCCACCAGCGTGGTTGTTTTAGTATCAGGATTCCACACGTCAGGCGGAAGCGGATTCGGTGAAACTACTTCGATATTACCGCGGCTGTTGATCTCATCCGCGAAAGTCTGATCGTAATACGGGGCAAGGGTCAGCAGCTTCATTTTGCCGTTGGCCTGTTTCTTGTATGACTCGTAAGCGAGCGCACCGGTGCTGTCAATCATATTTTTGATTGTAATCGCACCGGGACCGTCCAGACGACCGACAATATAGTAGCCGAATTTTGTTTTGGAAAATTTTTTGTTCAGTTTGTCAGCGTCGTTATTATAATAGAAATAGGGATTGTTGTTGAAAATGTTGTCAAGCTTCGAATCGCTGGCGGCATTCGACAACTGATACATCAGGAAAACGTCGAACAGATGATATCCGTCAATCTCGGCGCCGCCCCATTGAAAAGGACCTTTGATTCCGGTGTAGGACCAATACGGAATGCCGCGGGTCACTACGATATAATTGATCTTGTCGGTCAGACCATTCTTGATCAGATGATTTTTGATGGTGGACAGCGCCGACAACTCTTCGTCATGACTCATTCTGGCGCTGTCAACCCCGGCCTTGACGTTAATGCTGCAGACGTTCGTATCCGGCAGATTGCGCGCCGCTTTGAAGTACGCGCCGATATCCTGGGATTCGGATGAATTGGAATTTACCACCAGTAATACGTCATTGTAAGACGGCATTGCCAGCGCCGACGTTGCGGCAAGGCACACAGCCATCAACAATACTGTCATTCTGCATAATGTTTTTTTCATACTGACGCCACTCCTTGACTGCCTTTAGAATTTCAATAACAAAATATCAAAAGCTTATACATAATGCTAAACCAGTTTTTCACAAACTATTATACATCTATATATACGTCTACTTATCACTATAACAAGAAAACACAGTTTTGTCAACATCCTGCAGTGCATTTTGTTAATAAAAGGCGGCTGCCGTTAAAGATTAAAAGGCGGCAGACCGCAAAGCCTGCCGTTAAAGATTAAAAGGCGGCAGACCCGCAAAGCCTGCCGTTAAAGATTAAAAGGCGGCAGACCGCAAAGCCTGCCGTTTAGGATTTTTTTATCAGCTTGCCAGCAGTTTATCGAGCATAATCTCGATTTCAGATTTGAATGCCGGATGCTTTTCATGCTTGCTGCCGTCAGCGAGTTCCGTAAAGAAATCGTCAAGTTGTCTGTCGATTTCGTCACTGACCGGATTGATTTCTCTTTCCTCCTGCGGCATCCATTCCGTATTGACCCCGTTTTCGCCGTTCGGAGAGCCGTAAACAGATTCACCGGTGGTTACTGTCAGGAAGTCGTTGGCCACGTCGCCGCCCATGTCGGTGCCGGTGGCGGGAATGGATACATCCAGCGGATTGCCCAGCGGACTTTCCGAAAGTCGCAACTGCATCATATCGAATGAATATTCCCCTTGAGACGGAGGAACATTAACCGCAATTGACGGATAGTTGAACCCGGAACTGTTGGCATTATCGTCATTCAACCCTCTGAATTCTCCGGGGAAATGGAAGTCCGTATTCGGAGCTGCAACCGTGAACGAGCCGGAGCTGTTCGTTGTAAACTCATTAATGCTGTGCATTACTCCGGATTTGTCAATCGGCACCGCGCTCTGGATTGAACTCCATTGTCCCTTGTAATTGAAGACATTGGCGTTATCCAGACTGGCAAATCCGGTACCTTGGCCGGCAGGATCCCAGGCCAGGGCCAATTGATAATTAGTGGCTGCATCGGGCCTGATGATCCAGGTGTATTTGACGGTGTTTTCATTTCCGAAAATAGTCGGAGAAGACGGCGTTCCGAGGCCGGTTACTTTGTTCATGCAGCTTACGGCGAACCAGGTGGCGCCACTGTTTCCGGTGATCGACACTTCGCTGACATATTGTTCGCTGCCCACCCAGAAGTCGGTCTGGACACCCGTATCAACATGCTGCCTCAGGAAACCGGTGCCGTTGGTGACGAAGTAATGATCGAATCCGGCGTTAACCACGCCGGCCCATAACTGGACGGTATTGTTGTTGAGCGCGAACTTGCCGTCGGTGAATTTAAAATCGCCAAACACCGTCATGTTGCCGGAGGACAGTTGAGCGCCCGCGGCATTCCGCAGATCGACGTCAATGAATGACTGGGTTCCGGTGAGTGACAGCACCTGACGGGTGCCGCTGCCGTCCAGCAGGTTTAAGGACCCGGTGCTCAGCCCGCCGGCCACAGTCAGATTTCCGTAAAGATTCATGGTGCGATAAACGAGCGAGGCAAGTTTGCCAACCGTCAGAGAACCGGCGGTCATATCATTGTCGTTGGTGTTATAGTTACCGGCAGCGAGATTCAGGAAACTGCCGGAACCCATATTAACCTGATTGAGCGCAACATCTGTTTGCGAAGACAGATTCAAGCGGCCGTCGCCATAGATCCCGTTATTAAAATACATTGACTCCGCGGTTATCGAAGCATTTGCTCCGGCAGCCACCGTAACCTGATTATGCATCATGACGGTTCCCGCCGCGGTAATTGTTCCGGCCGGCTGAATACTGCCGTTGGCGGCATAAATATCCAGATCATTGATGTTGGCAATATTATTTACACTGGCGTTGTTAAACGCATCGATGATAAAGTTCTGACCGCCGGGCTTGCTGGTTACCGTACTGCCGAATGTTATCGATCCTTCGGTGGAAATAACCGTTACCGTGGAACCGGCGGCGCCGTCCAGGGTTACCGCTTTAATAAATTTGATATCGTGCCTGATCTGGAACGAATGACTTGTCTGGGTATCGGCGTTCAGGGTAACCGGGCCGTTGGCCACTAAATACGCATTGTCAAAAATCGTATTATCGAAGATTACCTGCTTCGCGCCGGACAGCCACATGGTGCCTTGTATGCCGGCATCATCGCCAAGCGCGATATTCTGCGCGGTGACAGTGCCGCTGGTGCTGAATTCAATCACGCCGGCCGGATGCACATTCAAATCACTAATCATAAAGTGATTCGCGGTATTTCCGGCAAGATTGTCAAGCAAAACGTTCTGGTTCTGGGTATTGAATACTAGTGTCGAGTTGTCATTTACGGTTACGACATTAACGCCGGCGGCAAAATCGATCGTAACGGAACCGGAATTTATCGTACTGACCCCGTCACCGATGCCGGTGTTAACCGTGGTGATCGTGGAGCCGGTCGCAGTGAATGTTCCGGCATTAATGACTGATGTATCAAGTTCGGCAGCCGCGGAGAACAAATTCAGATTGCCTGAAGCTGTCAGAGTGCTGACGGCCAGATTCGCGGAACCGGACAATGAGATGTTTTTGCTGGTAATGCTGCCGCCGGCCGCAGTCAGGCTGCCATTGATAGTTACATCATTGCCGCCGCCGGTGATTGCTCCGGAATTAAGGTTTACGTTGCTGGCGACCAGATCACCGCCGGATTTCGCGGACAGATTCAGCGTGGAGTTGTCTATCGAGAGATTATTCCCGACAGTTAATATAGCGGCGCTGGTCTTGATGCCGCCGCCTGCAAGCTCCAGATTGTAATAATCCAGACTGCGGACAGTCTGATTACCATTGTAGCTGTATCTCACGGTGGTATTATTTACCGGCTGCAAGGCAATGGATACGTTGCTGATCGAACTGTCTGCCGTTGCAATGTCAAGGGTGCCGTTGCCGGAAACAGCCAGTGAGGTGTTCTGTGTCGTGGCGGAGGTCACGATGCCGGCAATGACCATGAATGCGCTGTCTTTGACCACAACGTCCTGAACAACAAATGTCGCTCCGGAATTCACAGTCAGTTTATTGTTAAAATTGACTTCAACGGAAGATTTTGTTCCGACGGTCCAGGTAGTGCCTGCAAGCACCTGTCCGTCCAGGCTCAGGGCCGATTGACCTATAGTATAAATCGCATCGGCAATATCAAAGCCCTGTGCGGAACCTGACCATGTCCAATTATAGGTCTTAGTAACATCATCGCTGATGCTCGCATTGAAATAAATATGCTGAAAACTCTTTTCGTAGGCTCCGATGGTCGGGCCGTCCGGCAAGGTTCCGGTACTGCGGATAATTCCGCGCTGGTCGATGACGATGCCGCTGACAACCACGCCCTGTCCGATCGCCAGACTGGTGTTGCTGATCCACAGCGTCTGAGTCGGGCCGCCGTTGTTTTCAAGCGTCGTGCTCAGCCCCAGTGCGCTGTAAGGATTATTGGGATCGCCCAACTGGTGCACACTGGGGTCTGCAAAGAAGTCCGGCTTATTGTTCGCGCCGATGATGCTGTAGGTAATCGCGCCTGCGGAAACCCTGTTGTTCGCATAGTAATCATCGCGGGATAAGACTTGGTTATACAGCGAATAGTTCTGCGCTATAATTGAATCAATCATATTGAGCTTTCCGGTGAACTGATAAACCCCGGCGCCGTTGCTGACGCCGCTTGCCAGCGACTGGTTGTTGGCAATCGTCGTATACACCAGCGACAGCGAATCGGTACCGATGAAGTATACCCCGCCGCCATAGGAACCGGCAGAGTTGCCGGAGACGGTGGAATTGACCAGATCCAGTTCCTGGACGCTGCCGTAAATGCCGCCGCCGTAACGGCTTGCCGTATTGTTGGAGATGGTGCTGTTTTCGATGTCGTTGACTGCCGCGTTATTCAGATACAGGCCGCCGCCGTCGCCGGACGTCGCCGCATTGCTGTCTACCGTGGAGAAATACATGTTCAACTGGCTGCCGACCAGACCGACGCCGCCGCCGAATGAAGCGGTGTTGTCGTGAATATCAGCGCCGACCACGATTGCCGGAGAGGTACCGGTACCGTCCCAGACCATTTTCTGGCCCAGATTGATTACCGAGTTGTTGCCGTAGATGCCGCCGCCGACCATCGCGGTGTTGTTCGATATCTCGATAAAACGATAATTGCCGGCAACGATATCACCGGTTGCATTCAGCGTGCCGGCATTGATGAAAATACCGCCGCCGTTACCCATTGCCGTATTGTCGTAAATCGTTGTTCCGCGGTCCAGAGCAAGCGTGGCGCCGGTCACATACACGCCGCCGCCGTCGGTCGCGGCCATGCTGGTCCTGACCGTTACGCCGGACAGCCGGACATTTTCATTGGAGAAAACCGCGCCGCCCTGACCGCTGCCCAGCCCGGACGGAGCGCCGGTGCCGTTGAGGATATGCTGATCACCGGTGGAGCCGATGACATTTTCGCTCAGCACCCACTGTCCCCCGACTTTCTGGTAGACGTCCCCGCCGCTGGTTGGAGTCCTGCCGGTGGCATCGGCGGTCATTACATAAATATCGCCGTTGTTCCAGAAAGTGCCTTTCGGCAGGCTCTTTTCAGCCACTGACGGCGAGGTCGTGCCGCTGTAAACCTTTTGCGTATTTACGCTGACCAGGGTTTCAATGAGGTTCCAATTGCCGGCAAAGTCTCTCTGATAGAGTTTCCCGTCATCGGTATTGACATAATAGTCGCCGCTCTTATCCGCGCCGGAGACCGGAGCGCCGCTGCCGGCGTACACATTGGAGTTATAAGTTTGTTCTATGGTGAGGCTCGAATTGACCTGCGACCATTTGTTGGCCGTAGTGTCGAAAGTATAGATTTTTCCGGTCGAGACATCGACATAATTACTGCCGGAGACGGTGGTCGCCGACGTCGGTGCGCCGACGCCCTGGGCAAGACTGCCGGTCACGCCGACATTGCCGACCTGAATCCAGCCGGTCTGGGATCTCAGATAGAGATTGCCGGTGCTGACGTCGATATAATAATCATTTTTCAGGGTTCCGGCGTAAGCGTTCTGCAGCGTCAGATCCCGGAGGGTGACATCCACCAGGGCGGTGCTGAACGAATCAATCATGAATACGCGGTCGCTGTTGCTGCCGTCTACCGTGATCGGGGAAATACCGGCCGCGGTCGTGATCGTGATCCCGGTGCCGATACGGATTGCGCCGTAAACCAGATTGACGCTGCTGGCGGTTCCGGAGGTGGAACCAATGCCGCTGGCGCTCAGAACCCACTTCCCGGAAACTTTATTGTAAAGAGTTCCGCCGCTGGTATGGCTGTCGGCATCGGCAACCGTAACGTAAATATCGCCGTTCTTGCCGATACTGGCTTGCGGCACACCCGTGCCGCTGTAAACGGTCTGCGTTTTTGCGCTGGTCAGGGTTTCAACCACGACCCAGGTGACCGGATTGCTCTTCTGATAGAGCTTGCCGTCAACGGTATTGACATAATAGTTCCCGACGTTATAGGCGCTGCCGGACGGAACGCCGCTGCCGGCATAGACTGCGGTGGAGCCAATGACGTTGGTGCTCAGAACCCACGTTCCGGAAACATTATTGTAAACATCGCCGCCGGTGGTGTTGATACTGCCGTCGGCAACCGTGACGTAAACATCGCCATTTTTGCCATCAATGCCTTGCGGCGCGGTCTTACCGCTATAAACGGTCTGCGTTTTTGCGCTGATCAGGGTTTCAATCAAAACCCAGGCGCCGGTACTGGTTTTCTGGTAGAGCTTGCCGTCAGCGGTATTGAGATAATAGTTCCCGGTGCTGTATACATCGCCGACAACTTTTCCATCAACCACGGTGGTCGGGCTGACATCACCGGAATAAACGGCAGGATGAATCGTGACCGTTCCGGCGTCAGCCAGGAACGCGGCGGCGCGAAGGCTTGCCAGCCAGCCGTACTGATTTTTAGTAAAGTCGTATTTGACGTCGCTGGTGACCGCGATCGGGTCGGCAGTCGTCGTGACCGTGACCTTGGTGATCAGTTCATAGGAACCGATGGTCGTGCGGTGATCCCAGTAGAGATCGGTCGCGGCGCGCTGGTCATCGGCGGGAGCTCCTGATTCGGTCCCGCTGCCGATAGCCACGCTGCCGGCATCGACGCGGAAGCTCATGGTCTTGCCGCCCAGATACGCCAGCGTGTTGGACAAATTCAGATTGGTGACATTGCCGCTCGTATCGCCGATAATATTATTGTAAGGCGCGGTCTCCAGGAAAGTATAAGCGCCGCGGAAATTGCCCACAATATTATTGTTTGCGGTAATATTATTTTTTACGCTGTTTTCCGTATAGACGTCATGATACTGCTGGAAGCTGCCGGTGATCTGGTTCTGGGCAATGATATTATTGACCAGCGTTATGCTGCCGCTGCCGGTGATATAGACCGCGCTGCCGCGATTAGTCAAAGAATCAGGAATCTTTTCGCCGGGCGCGACATCGGCGGGAACAGTATTGCGGACAATGGTGTTGTTGTACGCATAGAGATTGCCGCCGGCAATATAAATCGCCGCGCCGGAGCTGCTGGATGTACCGTTCAGCGTATTGCCGGTAATCGTATTATTGGTAAGCGTGATGGTGCCGCTGGCGTTGTAAATCGCTCCGCCGAGCCCCAAAGCCGTACCGCCAAGATCAGGATCATAAGCAAATCCCTGCGCTGTATTGTTGTTTATCAGCGAACGGTTGATTGTCACCGTGCCGCCGTCATTATAGAGCGCACCGCCCAGGGCGTCATAATTCGCACCGTCATAATGTGTATGGATTACCGCCAGGTTACTGGTCAGAGTGGAATCATTGATCGTCAATACGGCGCCGGTGCTGTTATAAATCGCCCCGCCCAGACCGGCGTAACTGCCGCCGATTATGCCGTCAGCGTTCGCTTCGGAATTCTTGATCAATATGTTGTTAAGCGTCAATGTGCCGGCGTTGTAAATGGCTCCGCCCGCCCCGCCGGTGCCGGCATCGTAAGCGGTGAGAACGCCGTAGGCTTTGCCGTTGATCAGCGTCAAGTTGCTGATTACCGCCGTAACCTGATTCAAATCTTCGCTGGTCCGGAAGATGCGGGACGCACCATCGCCGCTGACGGTGATCCGGGACGCATTGTCCTGGGCCAGATAAGCGACCGTATCCACAGTGTAATTATTCCACGCTTCGGGGGTGATGCTGATCAGAATATCTTTTTTCAGGATAATATCACCAGATACCAGATGTATCGTATTATCCCCGCCCGCCGTAAAGACTGTGCCCGAGAACTTAACATAGCGGTTGACGTCAACCATGCTCAATGACACGTCATCCGGATTATAACTGTCAATCCAATAGGTGGCTTCGCGCAGATTTATGCCGCCGTTCAGCAGCGCCGCGTCAAATCTGGTATTCGCCACATTCGGATCGGAATAAACCACGTTGAACATCCGGCCGGAATCGTCAGCCTTGCTGGTTACCGTCATGTAGAACAGCGGCTCAAAAGCGCCGACGCTCGGCGCGGGCGGAGTGACCCCGTTCGTAACCGTTTTCTTCCCGGATTCATCGACAACGACCTGCTGCCAGGTTTTGGCGGTGGTGTCGTACTGGTAATAAGTATAAATTGTCTGGCCGTTTTTATCCAGGCTTATCGTGATGCCGGTGCGCAGATTGCCGCGCTGGTCGTAGCCGACATTGGGGTCGGCCTGACCGGTACGCGTGAAACCGGTGCCAACTCCATTTTTCACTCCGGTGTAATAGCCGTAAGCTATGCTTGCGCTGCTCAGCAGCGCATACGTCCTGGTGCGGTAGTTAGCCTGATACTGGAGCGAATCCAGATAGAGATGAGTGCTGATGGCATAGGCATAAGAGGAATCATAACCGACAATATTATGATTGCCGTCAATCGCCCCGGCCACTACAATGATGCCGTTGTCATCTTTGTTATAAATATCGCCTTTGTTACTGCCGGCCAGCCATGACGCATTGACGTAATTATAGTAATTGGCCAGGATATTGTAGCTGCTGGCGCCGGATGCCATGCTCACGTTTGCCAGAATAATATCATGATTGACCCCGTCAAAATAGCCATCAACAATACTGTTTTTGATCGACAGTTTAGAAACCGGCGCCCCAGGCGCATCGCTGCCCATCTGCAGCGTCGCAGCCGAACTGCCGTAATTGTTCACCAGCGTACAGAAATTAATGCTCAATGTACCCTGCGCGAGATAAATGCCGCCGACTTGGGCCGAATGAAAATCTCCACTATTATCAAAAAAGTATCCGTTTTGGGCCACAGTTACGTTTTCCAGGGACAACGTGCCCTTCGTCATATAGATCCCGGTACTTCCGGAATTATTGACGCTGCTGGTTTTAATGGTAACCACCGGCGTGACCGTACTGTCGCTGTCGATGTAGATGCCTTCCGCATAATACGAGTTATGCACTTCAACATCCGTCAAGTTCACCGTGGCGCAGTTGTACATATAAATCCCGGCGCCATGATTTTGGCCAAGCTCAACATATTTAGCCTTATTGTCGGAAATTGTGGTGTAATTCAACGATACGGTTTGGACATTGTCCAAATACAGACCGCCGCCCCGAGCATTGCTATAATCGCCGGAATCATAATTATAACCGGCATTGTTATTTTCGATATAGGACGCGGAGTTGGTGGACAGCATTTGCGCATTTTGCATATAAATGCCGCCGCCGTTCTCTCCCGCGCTATTATTGGAAACATAGCAATTGAACAACAGCGCCAACTGGTTGCCGTTCTGGAAATAAATGCCGCCGCCGCTGCCGCCGGCAGTATTGCTTTCAACATAAATGTAATGCCCCAGTTGGAGGTTATTGGAATTGACGAAGTAAATGCCGCCGCCGTCGCCAAAGGCTTTGCTGCTTTCCACCAGCACCCCGGAATATATATCGCCTTCAATGCCGGTAATCGTGAGGTTGCCGGAATTAGTGAAGTAAATCCCGCCGCCGCCGCCCAGCGAATAATTTAAGCTGACGGATGTACGAAAATGACTGGCGTTGTAGATATAGTCGGGGTTGTCGTGACCGATAATATTCAAGTCGCCATAATTCGCGGCATAAATGCCGCCGCCTGCAATATATGCGTTATTGTTGGCGATTATAAAGTCCTGAAGGGTGGAACTGCCGCTCGTGCCGGACAGCATCAATGCGCCGCCGGTGCCGGAACTGTTGTCGGTCATGTAGAAATACTGCATGCTGCTGGAGCCTTGCAGCACAACCGCCCCGCCGTTGGACCAGGCGGTATTGTCCACAAACTGAACCATGAAATAAAGCCGGTCATAATTATCACCGTACGTACGCACGTTCATCCGGATACCTTTAACGTTCATGGTTCCCAGCGCCGCGACCGCGCCGCCGGAAACGCCTGCTTCGTTACCGGCGAAAACCGTTGCGTAATCCATGGCGTTGCGGCTGCCGGTATTGATGGTCAGGCTCAGGCTGCTGTAAACCCCGCCGCCGGAACGCTGCGCAAACGAATCAAAGACCTGAACGTCAGTCAGCGTCAGCGTGCCGTTGTTGAAGATGGCGCCGCCGTTGCCGGCCGCATTCGGAATCGTATTCAGCGAAGAATCGAGAGCCATGCCGCCGGTCAGAATCACCCCGTTGATGGTGGTGGTAACCGCCGAACTCTTCGCCATGATGATACGGCCGACACGATCGGCATCGAGCACGGTGCCGTCGACCCCGGTGATCGTGAGCGAGGTACTGCTCTGAATATCATTTTCCCTGATCCGCGATCCGATCAGCGTGATCGTATCGCCGGAACTGGCGGCGTTGACCGCTGCCTGAATGCTGCTGTAGCTGTTGCTGCCGATTTGGGCTACAATCCCGTTGACTTCGTAAGCGCCGATGTCGGCGGCCTGGAAATTCAGATAGCCGCGCTGATCGGCAGTCCTGACGGTACCGGCATTTACCGCGATGCTGGTGTCTTTCAAAGCCAGGGTATAACCCCAGCCGCCATTGTCCTGAGCCTTGCCGGTCAGGAACAGGTTCCCCATATCACTTGAGGTAACCAGATGCGGTCCGGGACCTGCGGTAACCAGGTCATGGCTCCAGACTTCCGCCGCCGTGGCGGTCTTGGCAGTCCAACTGCCGAAGAAATTCGGCGAGGTATCTTTATTCCAGACCCCGTTCTGGCTTTCCACCAGATTGTAGCCGCTGTCGGTCAGTTTGCCGGAGAACAAGTAATAATCCATCCCCACCTTGTTGGAGGTTCCGGAACCGGAAATCGTATTCGTGACGTTCCAGCCGCCGTCGATGAGCACATAGAATTCACCGGTCGCGGTATTGACATAATAGTCGCCGTTAACATCTCCGGGGATATTTCCCGGAGCATCCGTTCCGGAATAAATGTGCGTCGGAGTAGTTGAGTTGGAGAGCGCCGACTGCTTCACCCAGACGGCAATGCCGGTACCCATGTCCAGTTGTCCCTGGTAAACCACTCCCGTAAAGGTGTCGATACAATAGGCTCCCAGCGAGGCAGTTCCCGGCGGGAAGATCTGGCCATTGGCGCTGCTGCCCGCGGTAATCGAGGTGCCGAGCCTCTCGAACGGAGCCGGGTCGGCCGGGTCGCCCCAGCCGCCTGTGCCGTTCGCATTCCGGACATAGAAATCACCGGTTGAGGTGTCAACGTAAATGTCGCCCTTCTGCCCGATAGTGTCCGCGGGGAAACCGGTGCCGGTGTAATAGGTTATGTGATAAGAGTCAATCAGGTTGGAGACCAGCGTCCAGACGCCGGCAGTCTTGGAATACATGTCGCCGATCTTGCCGGCCGTATCGGCAAATACATTGATATAAGTATCGCCGTCGTTGCCGAAAGTGTCGGGCGGAACACCGGTGCCTGTAATGACGTGGGTAACGACATCCGCATAGCGGTCGGGATTAAGCGTCTGGTAATTATGGGCCAGCAGGTTATTGCCGGAGGTAAGAGTGCCGGAGCCATCCTGCGAACCGACATAAATACCGCCGCCGCTGGGAGTGATCGCCTGATTGTAAGCAAGGGTATCGCTGGTCATGGTGTACGCGCCCTTGCCGAAAAGGGCGACCGCGCCGCCGTTGCCGCCGGAAGTGTTGGCGTAGAAAGTAGAATCATTGACCGTCAGCACCGAAGTCCCGAAACTTGCAATCGCGCCGCCGGAGAAGGAGGAAAAGTTCCAGCCCAGGAAGCTGTTCTGGATATCGACTTTGCCGACAATGTCCACAGGCGTCGTGCCGGTGCCGCCGTTCGGATTGTCCACCGAATAAATCGCGCCGCCGTACAGGTCCGAATAGGAATTAATGACCGAAACATTATTCATATTTAAGACCGCGCCGAAAACGTAAGCAACACCGCCGAAACCGTCGGATGCGTTCGAAATGACATTCGGGGCCTGCTTGACCAGCGCGGAGCCGTCAGCCAGCGTCAGACGACTTAATGACAGGGTGCCGCCGGCAATTTCATTGCTGGTGAGATAGAAAATCCGGTCGGCGCCGCCGCCGCTGATTACCGTATCGCCACTGGCGCTGCCCGCGACATTAATCACCACCGGAACATATGCTTTGGCGGTGGAATCGTAAGTACAGAGGTTGATGGTAATGCCGTTTTCCAGAATTCTGGTATTTACCAGATTCAGCGTCAGATTATTGTATTTGGGTGCCAATCTTCTGATATCATCCAGTCCTTCCTGAATCGAAGAAACGTAATACTGCGAGGTGCCGGTGCTATATGTAACAGTATACCAGCCGACATAACCGTTATATTCATAAGCTCCGATATCGCGGATACCATTTGTTAAATAACCGCGCTGATCGCTGGCGCTGGACAAACTGCTGTCGCCGCCGTTGATGGCTTTGTTGCTGCCGTAACCAGCGCGAATCGTAACATTTGACCAAGTTCCAGGATCAAAAGGCAGACCGATAACAACGCGGCTGGTTGCGCTGTCCCACGCCCATTGCAATGCTGACAGCGATCCCAACGTGCCTTCGGTGAGATTATAAGTTGAGCTGTCCATAACGAGGTAAACCGAGACGGGCTTTGAGTCAATGCCATCATTTTGCGCGGCATATTCGTCAACCGCGTAAAGCGTCCAGCCGGACAGCAACCGATCAACATTCGTCAGCGCCAGCGTTCTGGTCCAGCCGCCATGGTCGGCCAGGCCGCCGTTAAACAAATCGGAATCAACGCCGTAATTAAAACTGTAATCGCCGGAAACGCGGTTGTAATAGCCGATCAGATCATTGCTGGTGCTGATATTAATTACCGCGCCGGTCGCCGCATAAAGGTCGTTCCATTCGCCGCCAAGCACGGAGTTGTAAGCAATGATCGTATTGATGGCGGTATAGCTGCTGCCGGACACCACATAGACCCCGCCGCCGCTGCCGGTCGCGGAGTCTGCAATGTTATAGGCAATTGTCATATTGGTGGAAGTGGCGGTGCCGCCGCCGACATAAATCCCGCCGCCGTTGCCGGTCATGGCGATGTTGCCGTACACTGTGGAATTTTCACCGAAGAACGAACCTAGCGAATAGATCCCGCCGCCGTTGACGTCAGCGGTATTGTTGTTGATCGTGCTCCGGCTGAGGCGGAAGATACCCGCCGTCCCGTTATAGCCCCCCCCGCCGTTGACGTCAGCGGTATTGTTCGCAATGGTGGAATCGACTGAATAGCTTGTTCCCAGATTGTAAACCGCGCCGCCGCTGCCGGTCGCGCTGTTGCCGGATACCGTACTCCGGTCGAGCGACAGGAATGCCGCCGCGCTGACGTAGATCGCGCCGCCGTTGACGGCGGTGTTGTTGAGTACAGCCATCTCGCGCAACTGGAGATTGCCGTTGTTTGTGATCGCGCCGCCGTTACCGGACGCATGTCCGCCGCGAATGCCGAAGTTGTACAGCGACACCGCCGGAGCATGGGCCGAACCGACCACAATCACGCTCGTGTTTAAATTGCCGTCCGCCGCCAGCACCGTGCTCCAGGCTCCGCTGCCTTCGATGATAATATTCTTGTCAATTACCAGCGAGCCGGCTCCGGTCGTGATCCGGGTATCAACCAGGTCGATGGTATTGCCGCCGGTGGCCGCGTTAACCGCCGCCTGCACCGAAGAATAATAGTTTCCTGTCGTGGTATTGCGCGCCACATAACCGTTATATTCAAATGCCCCGATGTCGTGAGTTCCGTTGATCAGATAACCGCGGGCGTCGTTATTGTAAGCTCCGTCCTTGTAATCCAGCCCTTTATTCACGACGCTGGCGCTGTTATTGATCGCGATGGTTCTGACCCAGCCGCCGTTGTCGCTGAGTTCGCCGCCGTTGACAAAAATAGTGCTGTCGGAGGTGACCAGCGACTTGTTCTGAGTAAAATAACTGCTGTCATTCAGCGTACCGTAAACCAGTGTCGCATTGAGCGCGAGTTTTCCGGCAGCCGAAGTGTCGGCGTTGGTTATCGCCAGTCCGCCGCCCGCAGTAAAGACCGTGACATTGAACAGCTCGGACCCGGTGCCGGTCCTGGTGTAGATCTGGCCGTTGCCGCTGGTGTTGAAGGCAACCGTGGTATTGAACAGACTCATTTTACCATCGTTATAAATGCCTTCACCGATGTTTTGAGCCACTGTCACGTTCAGGGTATACAGCGTACCGGTCAGCGCATTGTAAATGCCGCCGCCGTGTCCGCCGTTTGTCGTGGAGCCGCTGATTTCAACATTTTCCAGCCGCAGGATTTCACTGTTCGTGATAGCCCCGCCGTCACTGCCGGCCACAGACGCATAACCGTTTCTGATGGTCATGCCGGAAATATAGGCGCTGATTGTGCTTTGCTGGCCGTCATTCACGTTGAATACCCGATTAAGGCCCCTGCCGTCGACAATGATCAAGTCTGTGCCCAGCCCCCTGATGACTACGCTGTCCGTGATCGTCAATTCGCTTTTAAGCGAGATGGTGCGGTTCTGTGAAAAGAAATCTTTATCGAAAGTAATCAGATTGGTGCCGGCGGTAAGGTTTGACGCTTCAATCGCCCAGCGCAGGGAACCGATGCCGCTGTCTTTGGCGTTGACCACGACAAATCCGCCTGCCGGAATGCCGTTGCCGAAAAAGAAATCGCCGCTCACGGTCAGCGGATTGGACAGCATAACCCATTCGGAACCGTCGAAATAGTAAGGCTGCGCCAGAATGGGCTTGAACGCGCTGCCGCCGGCCGAAGTGGCAAGCATTGCCATACTGTAAGACGTTGTCGTATTTGTTGCCACGGCAAAGGTCATGTCCGCCGCATATTGCGGGTTGGGGACACCCGGATTAATGCCGTCTTTTGCCCAGATGGAGATAATCTGGGGCATGCTGCTTCCGGTGAACAGCAGCGTACTCCATTCAGTCAGCGTGCCGACGGTCAAGGTGAATTCCTGGTTCGGCAGGAGCGAGAAGAAAACCTGGCCGGGGTTGACGGTCGTGGTATTGGCGAAATAACGCCCGGCGCCGTCTCCGGCAACCAGTCCGTTAAGCGTGATGCTGTTCGTACTGATAAGCAGTCTGCCTGCGGCGCTGTCAAACGTAAAATTGCCATTGACAATTACATCGTTCGCAAGCACCTTGTCGCCGTTGTCGATATCCAGATTGAAATAAGTTCCCCCCGCCAGTTCCTGGGTCGCGGAACCCTGATAAACCACCGTGCCTTTGGTGTCAAAACTGAATGTGGCGAACACATTCCCATCCAGGCGCAGCGTGCCATTGTCGGTGAACGTGAATCCGCCGGTCGAATCCATGCTGAAGTTGCCCTTGACCAGCATCGTGTTCGCCGCAAGCTGGAATGTCGTGTAGGCGTCAATGGTGAAATCATTAATGACTGTGAGGTTAAAGTCAACCGGCTGCTTGGTGACTTCGCTGCCGGGGAGTCCGCCGCCGATTTCCAGATTGTAGTAATTCACATTGGAAATTTTCTGGTCGGAACCGCCGAGATATTGCACGGTGGACTGCCCGTAAATGAAATTCCCCAGATTGTTATTGTCGCCTTCAAGCGCCAGAGTGCCGGCGCCGGTGAATTTCAGAGTTCCATTCACATCGGTATCTCCAATGACATGAAGAGTGGTATCGGACGCGGCATAATCCAGGGTAAGCTGGCTTCCGGGATCAATTACCAGGTTTTGCCCGACGGTAAAGTCACCGGTTGCGGTTTTTTCTCCGAGTCCGCTGATGGTCAGGTTGCTGTAAGTTACCGCATCAACCGTCTGCGCGATATCGGCGGCATAATTTACCGTCGATCCGCTGCCGGCATTGAACGCGCCCAGCGTGTTGCTGGCGCCTTTAAGCGTCAAAGTGTTGCCGGCTCCGAGACTGACTCCGCCAGTTGCCGTAACATCGCCATTGACCGTAAGATCGGTGTTGATGGTTAATTGAGACAGATCGTCCACGGAAAGATTGCGGCCGACAGTATCAGTGGAGGTATTGGTGATAGTAATGTCCGCGCCGACGCCTGTAGCGCTTTGAACCAGTTCAACATCCCATACGGATGAAGAAAATTCAGCGCCGGTGTCTGATGACGGCCTTAATGAGTTGCCGAAATACCTCAAGGTTACTGAGGAAGATATGGAATCACGCGCATAAATGAATGGATTGCCTTCAGCTCCGCCGTCAAGCGCAATGTATCCTGTATTCTCGGAACCGTTGCGGACAGTAAGCGTGCCGTTGTTCTGGATCGGGGCAACCTGCCATGTTACGGGAACCTGGGGTTGATTGGGAGCAGGCTCGGTATTTGCGCCAACCGATACGTTCGTCACCTGCAGATCAGCGTTATTTATCAGCACATAGTTTGTGCTTGTGCCGCCGCCGCGGAAATCAAGATAGCTCAAATTGACCGTGGAAATGGTTGCCGGAGCGCTGGAGCCGATGGTCAGGGTTACAAAGTCATAACCCCGGACATAAGTAAGTCTGCCGGGATCGGTCAGGCCCACGATTTTGACGTGCACCCCGTCAAGAATAGTCAAGCCGGAACTGAGATCGACATTGGCATCGGTACTGAAAGATGCATTGTCAAACACGATTACGCCGGCATGGGAAATATTCACCGCATCAATTGCGTCACGCAGAGACCCGGTTCCGGAATCTTCGTTATTTGTCACCAGCAGGAAATCATGGCCGACATAAAAATAACCGGCATCCTGGGGGTCCGCCCAGTTGACAGTTGCCCATGTGCTTGACGGATCAATCATGTAATGCAACTGGCTCAAAGCCACGTCAAAATATTTGCCTGCGGCATTGGCGGAAAAATTGGTCAGGGCGAAAACAAAGTTTCCGTCGGCGTTTGTCACATCCCAGGTTACAGTCAGGCTGCCGGATGAATCCACCGGATCGCCGTTGCTGTCCGGCACCACACCGTCGATCAGCCGCATTGCCGCATGAGTCGCGGTTCCCTGCGACAATATCACATCAGTCCATTTGTACTCTCCGGGATTGGCCGCGTCTCCAACCGCCAGAATGAAATGAGTTCCATCCGCTGACAGCGGCAGGTCAACCGAACCGGCTCCGGCGGTCACGAAATACCGTCCGGCAGCGCCGTCCGCGCCTGTCGGAGCATTGGTGAGCACCAGGCTGCCGTCATAAATCGTAAATGCGCCGTTGACGAAAGTGAAATCAGTGGCGATGACCGAACTGGTTGACACCGAGTCCATTATGACGCCGTTGAAGTTGTCCACAGTGATCGCGGCAAATATCTGATCGGAATCGAGGAACACATTCTGCGCCGCCTGGGTTCCGACAAATTCGAGCGATGTGGTGGAGAAGTCAGGAGCGCCGGACAGCGACAGATCCCCGGTAAGCCGGATGGTGCTGGGGTTGATCGAAATACCGCCGCCCAGGACAGTCAAACCGCCGCCGATATCCAGGATAACGCCGTCAAGGGTGAGACTGCTCATCACATTTAAATCGCCGGCATACTGCTTGGTGCCGCCGCCAAGCAGCTCCAGATAGCCGTAGGAAGCCGCCTGCAGAATGGTCTGATCGCCGGCATATGAATAGGTGACCGTGGTGAAGTCGCCAACCGTGCCCAGGACAATATCCCCGGGAACGTTAGTCGCCAGCGTCAGCATTCCGTCTTCCAGCACGTTAATGGTTACCGTTTCGTTGAGCCTGGTCGATTTGATCTGGCCGCTTGCGTCAATGGTAAACGAACCGTTGAAGGGAAAAGTCCCCGAAACTTCAATATTCGACCGGCTGTTGATGTCCCATGTGGTTGACAATGTGCCTACCGCAGTGCCGTTAAACACAAAAGTGGCGTCCAGAATATTAAAATCCCGGGGGTTGAGCAATGGATTTACATTGCCATTGAAATCCTGGAAGCCCCAGGCGGTTACATCAGTATCATTTATCAGGCCGCCCAGGTAAACATACCGGCTGATCCGGCTTTCGTATGCGCCCATCGACGGAGCCGTCCGGTTGTAGGAATCGGGAGCGGACGGACTCTTCCTCATCACCCCGTTCTCCGAAGTGGTGACGGTAACTGTAGCTCCAGTGTAATCAGTATAGGTAAATACCGTTCCGGCTTCGCCGGCCACGCTGGACTGGGAGAGATACAGCGTCAAAGCGGGGCCGCCGTTGGATTCAAGTATCGTACTCAGTCCGAGGCCCTGAATGATCCCGTCATTATCGCCGACGATATTATTATTGCCGAAGAAATCAAAACCGACAAAGGCTCCGACCGCGCTGTACGTCGCGCTGTTGATTACCCCGCCGGTAGCATAGAAGTCATTGTATTGTGTAGTAGTTGCGGAAAGCACGGTAATATTGTTGGCCAGTATGGAATCGATGACCGTCATATTGCCGGCCGTAATATAAACACCGCCGCCGAAATGGAGAATTCCCAGGCTGGTGCCGCATTTGTTATTGGCGATCGTGGCGTAAGCCAGATACAGCTCGCCGCCGCCGGTGAATGCAATGCCGCCGCCGTTCTGTCCGGCTTCATTTTGGCTGAAGGTGGAATTCAGTACTGCCAGATAGGATGAGTCAGAATAAATCCCGCCGCCATGAGTGCCGGCTATGTTATATCCGAAAGTGGAATTTTGAATATTAAAATCAACTGAAGCGATGTCCGGATGGGGCTTGGATGCGGCGGCAACAAACATCCCGCCGCCGACTCCGCCAGCGGTATTGTGTAAAAATGACGAAGTGTCAATATTGATTTTACCGCCGGTGGAAAACACGCCGCCGCCGTCTGACGAACTGGAGTTCCCGGAAACAGTGCTGTTTAAAATCGTCAGATCGCCCGCCTGGATATATATGCCGCCGCCGAAGGAACCGGCGGTGTTGTCCATTAAATTCACATTATCCAGAGTAAGAGTTTCAAATGAGTAAATCCCGCCGCCCAGCGCGGCAACGGCATTGCCGTCAGATATCGTCATATCTTTGAATGCCACGCTGACTACATTGGCGGTCAGTTTGTTGTCAACATTGAACACGCGGGATTCTTTGCCCGCCTCCTTGCTGGCGGAGACTGTGACATCCCGTCCGGTATTGATTGTATTGGCATAAAAATCAGTGGTGGTAAACGCCATGACAGTTCCCACCCGGGCAATCGGAATCAGTGGCTTTGTTGCGGTGGGATCGGACAGGTAATAAAAATTCCCGTCTATGACATTTTGAAAAACCTGCGCGTTGTTGGTATTATCGGTATATAAAACGTATTTTACATGAGAAACTCCCTGGGCGTCAGTATAAGTAACCTGGGTGGTAGTGACATCAGACGGAGCAACTACAGTAGCCGCCAGCCAGACTTGCGTTCCCGTCGGCGACGTGTAATAATACTGGGCGCGATTATTGTCGTAATAAACGGTTTCTCCGGTATCCCCGAGATAATAGGAATAACGGTTGGGCGAGGCGGGATCGGTAAGGACTTTCTGACCGGGATCTCCGGGAATCCCGCTGACACTGGTGACATTGTTATAGAAATTGATGTCCCCGTAGAAATCCACGCCCTTGCTGACCATAATCTGACCGTACTCAAGGATAATTTTATCCGTAGTCCAGTTGGAAGGAACTTTATCGACATAGCGGATCTGGATTTTGGCTTCCGGGTCAGCCCAGTAGAACGCATCGCGCACGGTTACGGTGTCAGCCTCGAAGCCGGGGCGGTCATTTTCAAAATCGAACCCCTGAATAGCCGGAGTCGCGCCGGTATCGCCGCTGGAGGTGACATAAACTTCAGTCAGCGCTTCATACGCGCCGATGGTCGGCCTGCTTACATTCAGGCGGTCTATCTGCGAACGGGAATTATCGCGCTGGTCAGTCGCGAAGAGCGGGTCTGCAAAATCCGGATGATCAGTTGTACTGCCGAGAGTCAACGCAAAACTGCCGTCATAGATCCGGTAGTTCATGGTTTTGCCGCCGTTATAAGCCAGGGTGCTGGACAGAAAATCAAGCACATTGGTATTGGCGGCGGTGCCGGTATAGTTTAATGTCTGACCCGGAGTGTTAAATTGTGCCCAGTCAAAGCCGGGGGAGGAAGGATCAGCCGGTCCGTTAAAATATGGAATAATATTGTAGCGGGCATTGTAATTGCCGGTAGTGTCCACTGTTGCCGTGGAAAAGGTAAAAATATCCCACGGCGTAAGATAAGTCGGGGAGGAGTTCGCTCTGGCGCTGTTCTGTCCCATAATCGTGTAGGAAAGCGTAAAGGTGCCGCTGCCGGTCATGCTGATGGCGGCATAATAAGACGGAATTGATTTGGGATCAGAAGACGTTGGGAGCGGAACCGCCACCGCGGAGTTCAGCAGCTCCTGGTTATAAACAATCGTGGAATAGTAAACCGTCAAATCGCCGGAAGCCACGAAAATCGCCGACCCCGCGCCTGCGGCAACGCCGGTCGCCGGATCTAATTTCAGGCCTTCGCTGGAATTGGTGGTGTTGGCGGAAATTGTGGTATTGACAATAGTCAGGCTGCCGCTGGCGTTATAAATCCCGCCGCCTTTTACCGAGTTATCGACCAGCGAGACATTGCCGCTGACGCTGTTGCCGGTAATGGTGGAACGCTGGATGAACATTGTTCCGTCATTATAAATCCCGCCGCCGAGTCCCAGATTTTTCCCCGGATGGAGTGTGTCAGCGTTGGAAATGGATTGATTCCCGGAGATGGTGGAATCACTGATCGTCATTGTTCCGGCCGATCTGCTGCCGGAACCCAGGTCAACCGACTCATTGTAAATGCCGCCGCCGCGGCTGGCGTCCGCGTAGCCGCTGGGGGTAAGCACATTCGAGGTAATACTGTTTTGAACCACTACGTTATTAAGCGTTGTGGTGGCGTTATTATAAATGGCGCCGCCCCAGCCGGGAACCCCGTCAACCGCAATCATGGTGTCAGTCGTATTGGACGCTTTGCCGTTCTGGAGCGTCAGGTTGCTGATAATGGCGATGGAAGTATTGGTGACGGTAAAGATTCTGGAGTTGCCGCCGGCGTCAATAGTGATCCGGTCCTGCGCGTTCTGGGCCACATAAGTATTGTCCGCCTGCCAGACGGCGT
Source organism: Victivallaceae bacterium (assembly GCA_041665605.1). Classification (GTDB taxonomy): domain Bacteria; phylum Verrucomicrobiota; class Lentisphaeria; order Victivallales; family Victivallaceae; genus CAIPAT01. Next base: position 116,940 of record JBAYIO010000002.1, read on the forward strand.
CCGGCGTGATGCTGATGCGTATCTGCTTGGAAGTATCCGCAATTCCCATGATCGTACCGCCGATCCGGATTTGTCCCTGAGTGAGATTAATTGTGGAACTGCCTTTGGTAAACACAGTCTCGGAGAATTTTACATAGCGGTCAGTATCGGTCAGGATATTGAGCGGCTGCAAAACAGACGGATCAGGATTATAAGTGTCAAGCCAGTATACCGCCTCGCGCAGCGTCAGGTCGGAAAGCATGGCCTGGGTCAGATACTTTCCATAATTATTTCTATCATTTGTGAAATTCAAACTGGTGTGATCACCCTTGCCGGTCACAGTAAGATAGAAAATCGGCTCGAACGCGCCGATGCTGGGATTGGCATTGACATTGCCGTTAACATCGAAACCATTACGGAGATTGCCGCGCTGGTCATAGATGACGCTGTCAACAGTCAGGCCGCCGCCATGAACAGAATTATTATCCTTGTCTTTATAGGTAAAACCACCGTAGGCGAAGCTTTCCTTGTACAGCAGCGACAGCGTCCGGGTGCGGTAATTGGCGGCAAAGTTCAAAGTGGTATCAAGATACAGATAGGCTTGAATCTTCTGCGAGGAAGTCTTGCCGTCAACAGGATCAATGGCGTCGGCATATCCGACAAAGTTATTCAGACCGTCGCGGTAAGCCACAATCAGGTCAGTGCCGTTGGGCAGCGTCCGGGTAACAGGATTCAGCTCACCGTCAGTCAGTGACTGGCCGGGTTCAACAATTATGTCAGTATAGAGGTGAGAATAAATATTGTATTCCGACTCGGTGACTGAAACCCCCGTTCCCAGATAAATCTGTGAATTGGGAGTATATAAGGAATCAAGATTATAAACAATCGTATTGAGCAAAGAAATATCCGATGCAGTACCACTCGTATTGCTCAGATAAATGGCGGCGCCGTCAGCGGCGGCCATATTATACGCCAGCGTGCCGAAAGTGATGTTTAAAGAACCATTGTCCATCCAGACGGCGCCGCCGTTGTCGGCGGCTTGATTATACGCCAGCGTGGAAGACACGATATTCAGCGTAGCGCCTGAAACGGCGGTAAAATAAATACCGGCACCGTCGGTCGCTGTATTGGAGGAAATACCGCTGCTGGTAATATTCAGCGTTCCGCCAGGATTGGTATTTACATAATAAATACCGCCGCCATCGCCGGGATCGGTAGTGCCGGCAGTCGCAGTGTTGTTGCTGATTTCAACATCGGTCAGAGTGACGTTGTCGGTGTTATTGGCATAAATCGCGCCGCCGGAGCCGCCGAACGCCGTATTTCCGGCAATATTGCCTGCAAAACGGACAAAATCAACGTTCAGCGAACCGCTGTTGTTCATATAAATCGCGCCGCCGGATTTGCCGGCAGTATTTAAATAAAATTCTGAAGGGGTATTTTTTTGAACTATGATACTGGAGCCGGAGTAATCGGTGGTCAAAGTCAAACTGCCGGACTGGTCAAAAAAGACGCCGCCGCCGAACCCGCCGGCGCTATTGTCATTAATAAAAGACCATTCCACCAGCAGATTGCCGCCCAAAGTGAAATAGATGCCGCCTCCGGAGCCGTCGGCATGGTTTTGATCCATTGACACCCCGAAAAAGTGAGTATAAACCTTAGCCTCATCGGTTGGCGAACCTAAGTTACTGATAAAAATGGCGCCGCCGTCGCCGCCGTTAGCGGTATTGCTTGTAAAGTCAACATTAGTCAGCGCAATTGTACCGAACGTATAAATGGCGCCGCCGGAGCCGCTGGCAGTAGAGTTAGAATCAAATGTCACTTGTCTGTTAATACCAGAACCTTCGATGGTCAACGAACCTTCCTTGGCATTGTAGATGGCGCCGCCGGCGGAACCGGCTGTGTTGTCATGAATCGACCATCCCTGCAGGGGGCTCCATTGATGAAAAGCGGTGTTAGTATCATCAACCGTAATGGTCAAATTGCCGGTGTTGAAAATCGCGCCGCCGGCGTTGTCAGCATGGTTATTATACATATTAACATCATTTATCTGCAATGTCCCGGCATTATAGATACTGCCGCCGTCATTGGGCGAGCCGCCGGAATTCGGCGCATGTCCGTTGACAAGCTCCATGCTGTCCAAAGCCGTATTAAAACCGGCATTCACGGAAAAATGCCGCATCGTGCCGCCGGCGTCAATTATAGCCCAGGTATAAGTGGTGCCTGTCACGAAGATTGAAGCGTTAATCGTAATATTGTTTTTCAGCACATATTCGCCCAGAACCGAATTCATCGTAATGGTCCGGCCGTCTGATAATGGGGTGTTAGTCTTTAAGGTAGCCTGATCCGCAAAATTGATGGTATAAACATTAGCCTGATCATTATTGGCTTCAAAGATAGCTTCGCGCAGGGTCAGGGTGGCAGGGTCGATCGGCTGATTCACGTCTTTGTCCAGCAAAGACTTGACCGTCAGCGTAATATTGGCAAGATTATAATTATAACCTGCGATCAGAAACTCCGAAGTGTCGATTATTCCGGCATGATATTCCAGCGTCCAGTTGCCGTCACGGCCGGTAGTGTCAATTGACGCCGCGACATCCGCTCCGGTAATCGTCGCCAGTTTGTTAATGAGCGTTTTGCCGGCGGCGCTTTCGGCGACATCGCATCCGTAAATCATGATATCGGCGTTTTTGGTCAGGGATTTTTCCCAGGCGGCAAAAACATTCTTATTGGCGTCAATGTAGTTATTGTCAACATCGGTTTGACCGATTTTAAAGGATCCGTCATTGCCGTGAGTGAATATATGAACGGAATCAACGTTTGAATGAGTATTGAGATAAGCCTGTATTTCTTCAAACGCGTTTGTCGAGTCAAGCATGACGACATCAACATTTTCGCCCAACTGTTTTATGATAGTCGCGGCATCTTTGACCGTTGAGTTGATGAACGCCACTTCGTGCTGGATCGTGTCGGCCGGAATGACTGAAGTGAAGGAATCAAGAATATTCCGGTTGAGATAAGTTTCAGTAAGGTCTACTTGATGGGCATTCTTGCCGCCGGCAATGTATTCCAGGTTCCAGTCGCCGCCCTTGGCGGTGCTTCCGGTCAGGTCGGTGCTGGCGGCGGTTTCATGGCCAGTGATATGCGCGATTTCGTTCACCAGCGCTTTGCCGGCATTGGTCGCCGCGAGCTTGGATGCCAGGAAATCAACTCTGCCGTTAGAGTCAAGCATTCCTTCAACGCCGTGCCAGAACTGCTGCTGGACGCTGTCGTTCAGCGAGGTAATCGTAGTTTTACCGTCTTTGAACAGGCTTAACTGTCCGTCACCGGCTTCAGACATGAAGGCGATGGAGTCGGCTTTCTTTCCATGAAGAGAGTCATTGATCTGCTGTAGCAGTTGAGCCGAAGTAGTATTATGGGAGTCGTATTTGACTACAATGGTATTGGTATCGACAATCGAAGCGACAGCGTCGGCATTGTCCAGCGTGGTGGAAATGACCATGACATTTACGTGCTGTTCCGCCTGGCTGCTTTGATGAGTCGGGGCCGCAGTTGAATCCATGCTGAGCGCCTGCGCGAGAAGATGATCCACGCCAGTGTGCTGCTGCGTGATGCCATCGGCATTCGGCTTTGTTATATCGCTGGTGCTTTGAGTATGAGGATTATGCTGTTGCGCCTGCTGGTCCTGATTCTGGTTCTGGTTCTGACTCTGGTTATTATGCGCGGCATCATTTTTGCCGGCATCCTGATGCTGCTGATTTGCCACCACTACGGCCGCGACAGCCGCACCGTCAAAGAGAATTCTTTCTTCAAGTTGATACATTTGCACACCTCAATGTTATATCTTCGTATATGTTATTTTTATTTTGCGTATAAATAAAAACGCCATCGGCGGATTGTTTTCCGGCAATGGCGTTATTAAATGCATAGTTGTCTGCAATATTTCTTCCGTCGTTACCTGTGCCGGCATGCCCGTCAAGTAAATTGACATTAAGCTTGTTGACTGAAATTTCAGCATCAACATAGAAACGGCGGACGGCGTTTGCGGCATCAAGCCTGCTGGCCGAGCCTTTACTCATCATCCCGTTGACCGTGATGGTAATATTATTCTCAGTTCTGTCCAGTACCAGTTCAAACGCACAGCCGTCACCATTCACCGCGGCAAATGAAAAAGTTTTGCCGCCGGACCCGGCGAATAAAGAATGCGAGTTGATTGAAACCGCGCCGGTTCCGCTCATTCTGCGGGTATTCTCTGTCAGTACATTGTTCCATGATTTAAACAGTTCGCCGCGGTCGGCGCTGAACGCGGCGGCAATCACATTGTCGTCCAGCCGGAGATGCCCTGCATTGTCACAGGGAATAACATGAACCGCATTGAGTTCGGAATGAAAAACAAGATAGTCGGCGACATGGTTGCCGCCATGCGCACTGTTGATTTTAACAAATTCAAATCTGCGCTTGTCAAAATCTGCAATAACCGGAGTTATATCCATCGCCAGTGTGTCAATAAGGGCAAGCTCGGTTGATTGACCGGTGCATAAGCTGAAATGCGTAACCGCGCCATGCGCCTGCTGCATTCCACTAAAGAAGATTTTTTCTTCAAGCTTATACATCTCAATTACCTCTAAGTTTGTTCTAACCAGAAGCTGCCGGACTATTTTCCAGAAAACTTAGTGGATGATATGCGAAAGGCATATGCTCACCCGTCTCCAGACAATAAGGGCACATTGTATATATAATAATGCTATAGGAAGAAAAATGAAAGCATCAATCAAAAAAAAAGTAAAATTAATTACGGAGAAACGTAATGGCTCAGTAGAGCGGTGACAGAGGAAAAGGCGTTTACATCAGCAATGGAATCAATTTTGTATTATTTCCCATCTGTATTGCATTGAGTATATTTTCAAATGCGGCAGCGGGGTCTC
>JBAYIO010000003.1:0-105720 GCA_041665605.1 Victivallaceae bacterium
AACGGCAATACTGCCGTAAGGACATTCATATTTCTCGCGGAACTCCCCCTTGCTGGTATATTTCCTACCTCCCATGGCAACAGGCTTTCCATCCGCGTCAAAAGACTTCAAGGCTTCGGCGGTCGCCAAGGTTCCGGCTTCGTTCACCGCCGCACGGATGATGCCTTCTTTATCCAGCATGGCATCTGCCGCGTCCAGATCCATTTCCACTTCTATTACAAGTTTGCTGCCTTGCTTACGAATAATCTTTGCGGACATTGAGACTCTCCTTAATTTTTGATTTATTAAAAAAGGAATTACAATATATTTTACATCATATTATAGTTGCAATTTTAAGAAACACAAAAAAGTTTTGCATATATTCACATTATTCTATAGGCGCACCCTCATCCCAATCAGCTTATTCGTTAGTCATAAACTATTTATATATAAAAAAACGCTCCGGAACCGAAATTCCGGAGCGTTCAATTATCTGGATGTCAGAAGAGAATTACTTCTTCTTCGCAACCTTCTTAGCAACAGCCTTGACTGCGGGAGCAGCAGCTTTCCTGGAAGCTTTCGCTTCCTTGATCGCGGCCTGTGCGGCAGCAAGTCTGGCAATCGGCACACGATATGTGCTGCAGGAGACATAGTTGAGTCCGGCATTGTGGCAGAATTCAACGGACTTGGCTTCGCCGCCCTGTTCGCCGCAGATACCGATCTTCAGGTTATGTCTGGTCTGACGTCCGAGGCTGACAGAGCACTTGATCAACTGGCCGACGCCATCCTGGTCAATGGTCTGGAACGGATCGCTGGACAGAATACCCTTGTCGAGGTAGTCGCCCAGGAACCCGCCGATGTCGTCGCGGCTGAAGCCGAACGTCATCTGGGTCAGGTCGTTGGTGCCGAATGAGAAGAACTCGGCTTCTTCAGCCATCTTGTCAGCCAGCAGCGCGGCGCGCGGGATTTCGATCATGGTGCCGACCATGTATTCAAGAGTTTTCAGTTTGAATTTCTTCTTGACTTCCGCGGCCACGGCGGCGATGATCGCCTTCTGCTCCTTGAGCTCGGCGACGTCGCAGGTGACGGGGATCATGATTTCCGGTTTGCACTTGATGCCGTCATTGATGATTTCAGCGGCAGCTTCCAGGATTGCCCGGATCTGCATTTCGCTGACTTCAGGATAGGTGATGCCGAGGCGGACGCCGCGGTGTCCCATCATCGGGTTGGATTCATGCAGCGCGTCGGCGCGCTTCTGAACATCGGCAAGCTTAATGCCGAGGGCCAGAGCCAGATCTTTCTGAGCGTCGACCTTGGTCGGCACAAATTCATGCAGCGGCGGATCGAGCAGACGGAAGGTGACCGGGAGGCCTTTCATTGCCTCGAGGGTGGCCTTGATATCTTTCTTGACGAACGGGAAGAGTTCTTTCAACGCTTTGACACGTTCTTCGGTAGTGTTGCTCAGGATCATTTTGCGCAGGTGGAAGAGCGGCTTTTCGCTGTTCTTGCCGTAGAACATGTGTTCAGTACGGAACAGGCCGATGCCTTCGGCGCCGAAGCTGCGCGCCAGAGCGGCGTCTTCCGGGGTGTAGGCGTTGGCGCGGACGCCAAGCTTGCGGAACTTGTCGGCGATCGCCATGAATTTCTGGAAACGCGGATTTTCGCTGGAATCCATTGTGGCAACCGGGCCTTCATAGGCATAACCGCGGGTACCGTTCATGCTGATGACATCGCCTTCTTTGTAGGTCTTGCCGTCAACTTTGCAGTAACCGGCATGATCATCAATGTCGAGTGCGCCTGCACCGACGATGCAGCATTTGCCCCAGCCGCGGCAGACGAGTGCTGCATGGCTGGTCATCCCGCCGCGGGCGGTCAGGATGCCTTCTGCGGCGCGCATGCCTTCGACGTCTTCGGGGTTGGTTTCTTCGCGGACCAGAATGGTCTTAATGTGTTTCTTGGCAAAAGCAACTGCTTTTTCGGAGGAGAAAACGATCTTGCCGACCGCGCCGCCGGGTCCGGCAGGCAGCCCCTTGGCAATCAGCTTGGCTTTCTTTTCAGCCGCCGGGTCCAGGATCGGGTGCAGCAGTTCGTCGAGCTGCGCCGGAGAGAGTCTGGTCACGGCCATTTCTTCGGTGATCATCTTTTCTTTGAGCATGTCCATCGCCATGTTCAGCGCGGCGGTGCCGGTACGTTTACCGACGCGGCACTGGAGCATGTAGAGTACGCCTTCCTGAATGGTGAACTCGATATCAAGCATATCCTTGTAGTGGTTTTCGAGAGTATTGCGGATTGCCCAGAGTTCTTTGTAGGTTTTCGGCAGAATCGCTTCCATGGATTTCAGGTGCTTGTTCTGCTCGTTTTTGGTTGCGTCATTCAGCGGGCTCGGAGTACGGGTGCCGGCGACGACGTCTTCGCCCTGAGCGTTGACCAGCCATTCGCCGTAGAACTTGTTTTCGCCGGTGGCGGGGTCGCGGGTGAACGCAACGCCGGTGGCGGAACTGTCGCCCATGTTGCCGAAGACCATGCTCTGGACGTTGACGGCTGTGCCCCATTCGTCCGGAATGCCTTCGATGCGGCGGTAGGAAACGGCTTTCTTGCCGTTCCAGCTTTTGAATACGGCGCTGACGCCGCCCCAGAGCTGCTTCATGGCGTCATCCGGGAATTCAGTCTTCAATACCTTCTTGATGGTGACCTTGAAATCTTCGCAGAGTTTTTTCAGGTCGGCAACCGACATATCGGTATCGGTTTTGTAGTGCTTCTTGTGTTTCAGGACTTCCATCTGCTCGTCGAGGAGCTTGCGGATGCCTTTGCCGACGGGTTCGATGCCTTCGGCCTTTTCCATTACAACGTCAGAATACATCATGATCAGGCGGCGGTAAGCATCATAAACGAAACGTTCGTTTTTGGTTTTCTTGATCAGGCCGGGGATGGTTTTGCTGGAGAGACCGACGTTAAGAACAGTTTCCATCATACCGGGCATCGAACTGCGGGCGCCGGAACGGCAGGAGACCAGCAGGGGTTTGGTGGGATCGCCGAACTTCAGGCCCATGGCTTTTTCAACACGTGCCAGAGCAGCCATGACTTCTTTTTCGAGAGAAGCGGGATTCTTCGAGCCGTTTTTGAAGTAATCCACGCAGCATTCGGTGGTGATGGTAAAACCAGCCGGTACCGGCAGATTCAGTTTCGCCATTTCAGCGAGGTTCGCACCTTTTCCGCCGAGCAGCTCCTTCATTGATGCTGTTCCTTCGGAATCTTTTCCGCCGAAGAAATAAACATACTTCTTGTCACATTTAGATGACGCCATAACTTCTTCCTTTCTTTATTTTGCTTCTGGTATTGATATACCAAATTCCACAGGTTCCGCCGGTCGGCAGCCAGAGGCCGCGCCGCGGCATCGCCTTTACTTAAAACTATTAAATGCTTTTACAATTTCAGTTTTCTTGGGGTGACTGTGAGCGCCGATCATCACAAACGAACCGTTGACCATGACCGGGTATTTCAAACCCACAATATAAATAAATCCGTCATCGGCAATACGGGAAATTCTTTTCTTCTGGACTTCGAGGCCGGTATCATATTTGTAAATAGCGATCTCCTTGCCCTCAATCATCACGGACATCGCACTGGAAGCTTTTAAGACGCCGGGTTCCAGCGGCTGGACCGATTCCACTTTAAGTCCGCTCTGGGCAAAATGATCGCTCACATTGCCAAGCGTCAGATGGTTATTGGCTTTATCACAGGCGGATAGAAACAAGATTGAAAAAAACAGCAGCGTAACTGTCAGTACAACAGAACTGCAATATCTCAATTTAGTTATCGTGACCAACCGTTCGTCCCTCCTTGAAAGTCCTTGAAAAGAATCACTAAAAATCGAATTAATCTAACATCATAAACCTATTAATACAAATATATAAATTCATTTTTTTGCCATTAACTCCGCCTTTTTTGCAATGCGTCAGCGGTTTTTGATTGACCTCCGTTTGGGCCCGTGTCGCCGGCATAATATAACGGACAGCCGTCCGATTTTGGACATATGCAGAACAGGTTTAACCACAGAGACACAAAGGCACAGAGAAATCCTTTTCTTACATTTTGGACAGCCGACTCCGACACTTTGGAGTGCCGTTGAGCACAATGCTTTTCAATTTCATAAACATTTTGGACAGTCCTCTCCGGGAATCCCGGGTGTTTTGGGGATATTGCCGGCAATACAACAAAACCATTTTGGACACCGCCTCTGCACATTTTGGACAACCGCCACACAGCCCGCAGTCGCGGGAGACCCCGCCGGAACGGACGGTGATACAACCGAATTCATCCTGGACATTTTGGACAGCCTCAGTGTATTTGTTTTCATTTTCCATACTTTCCATTACTCCCATTATTCCCAACTGCTCCATTTGGGACAATCTGGACAATCCTTCCGCATAACCACTCCGAGCCGATAGAGAGTCGTTGAACAAAGCGGTTTTCATTTTTTTCAATTTCCTCAATTAGAATTTTAGAACTTCCCGACTCATTGTCTCTCATATATAGTGGATTTGTCAACTGCAAGATAGTTTAAATGCTTTTAAATAAGTATATTACGACATTGATTCGGTGTTTTTAGCCGGCCGAGTTTAACAGTCATCCATGAAATAATAAAACAGCCTTCAATAGACAGAGTGAGAGAGATAAAATTTTATGTCTTTTTTTGTAAAGATGATTGATTTTTATTTAGGAAAGCTGTAAAATTGAACTAGTACACCGCGACACTTTGAAAGGATATAATGCTTAAAAAGATAGACAAGAGCAGTCCGCTGCCGAAATACTATCAAATCTGCGATAGCATCAAAGAGAAGATTGCCTGTGGAGAATTTTCCACAGGCAGCAAGATTCCAACCTGCCGGGAGCTGATGGAATATTTTAATACCACGGTGGTAACGATTTCCAGCGCCATGCGTCAACTGGAAGATGACGGCTATATCAGCAAGGTGCAAGGCAAAGGCATGTTCGTGCTGAAGCGGGAAACTGTAAACAGAAAATCTAAAAATCCGAAATATAAACAGATCGGTTTGTTGATGCCGACCAAAGAAGATGTGTTTCAAAATATAACCAGTGCGCTGATTGCCCGGCTTGAATCAAAGAATTATTATATTACGCCTTTGGCGACCACTTCGGATTTTGATAACATGTCTAACGCGGAACTGGAGCAACGCATCGCAAAATATGTTGATGACGATTTTGATGCGTTTGTGATTCACGGCAGCCAGCATTTTCCGTATAAACTTTTGCACAAATATAAAGAAAAAATCCGTCAGCTTAATTTTATTGTCAACAACGAATCGGCGATCGAGTTTCCAGAGGCTAACGAAATCTTATTCAACAATTTTGAGGTTGGTTATATTGCCGCACGGTATTTATTGGAATCCGGCAGGAAGAGGATCGCCATGCTGGGGGTTGATATAAAAGATGCGGCAATTATCCGGCGTAATGGCAGCCGCGCAGAAACCCATGATGGCAGGATTGCGACCGGGATAAAGCAAGCGCTCAACGAAGCCGGACTGGATCCCGCCAGGAATTTTTCTCTTATTCATGATACTATGGGAAATAATAAGACATCGGAAGATCTGATTCTTGAATTCATTCAACCCGGAGACTGCGGAATTTTTGCTGTCGGGGACTGGCGGGCGCTAAAAGTCTATCATGCCGCCAAAAAAATACGCCTGAAGATTAACGACGACATCGGGGTGGTCGGCCTGTACAATACGCCGTGGACAGAAATCATTACTCCGGCGCTGACGTCAATTTCAATAAATGAGGATGAAATCGCCAGGATCACGGCGGAATGCATATCCTGCGAGCTGAAGGGACAGAAATTTATGGTTGCTCCGCAACTGGTTAAAAGAGAATCGTAAAACTAATATTTTCATTTTTAAGTAAGAAATACCATAACAAGAGGGAATCGCTATCAAGCAGAAATGTTCAGGTTTAAAAACCATTGCCGGGTTCCAGTATTCACACTCATAGATTGCTGGTTTTAGCCAGCATGTTCGGGTAAAGGCCAATAAAACCTCATGCGCCAGCCAGTTCAGTGTTTATTAAATTGAAAATCAAGGAAACATCAGCTATTATGACAATGAATTACGGACACTTCGATCAACAAAACCGGGAATATGTGATTACTGATCCGATGACGCCGGAACCGTGGATCAATTATCTTGACGGGAACGGCAAGCTGAATGCTTTCATTTCCAACGGCGCGGGCGGTACCGCCTGGTATGACCAGCCGCATACCGGACGGCTGACGCGTTACCGGCTCAACGGGCTGCCGATGGATGCACCCGGATTCTATTTGTATATCAAGGATGGAGCTGACCTTTGGAATCCGTCATTTTTCCCGACGATGACTCCTCTTGAGAATTGGGAATGCCGTCACGGCATGGGTTATACCTGTTTCAATTCCGTTAATGGCGGGGTCAAAGCGGCAATAAAATATTTCATTCCGCTGAAAGATGAAATCTTATTATGGGATTTAAAGCTGGAAAATCATTCCAATGAAGTCAAAAACTTAAAGATTTATCCTTATATTGATTATTCACTGCACGACTTCGAAAAAGATACTTTGCATTTTCTGGTCTGCGGCAATCAGGCGCGATATTGCCATGATGAAGCCAGCGGCGGTCTGTTGAGCGATTATTTCGCTTTTGAAGCTTCATTTATGGGTAAAACCATTTTCTCCGCCAGCGAACGTTTTGAAAAATTCGATATGGACCGCAATCGTTTCGTCGGTCGCGGCAGGACCGAGGCGAATCCGGCTGGCCTGGAACGCGGCTTGAACAACACCGAAGTTAAAGACGGCGGGTTCTATGCCTGCGGAACATTTGAACTGCCGGTTACGCTGGCACCGGGGGAATCGCGCAGGATTATCATCAAGCTGGCCGTTGGCAGGGAACTTGATGAAGTGCGCAGCCTTACTGAGAAATATAATTCTTTCGAAGCAGTCGACCTGGCCTCTGAACAAATCAATGAGTGGTGGGAAAGCCGATTGATGAAATGTCAGGTTGCCACTCCTGATAAAAATATGGATGTCATGCTTAATTCCTGGCTGCCGAAAAATATCCGCAGCACCATGCGTAACGGCCGTTCGATTTCGCACCGGCATGCCGGCAGCGGCTCGTCAATGCGTTTCCGTGATACGATGCAGGATATTATGCCCGGAACGATCTTATTTCAAGACGGCATTCGCGAACTTATTCTGTTATTAATGCGCTCAATCACGACCTCCGGACGGGTAGTAACCAGCATCGACCCGGCTTCTTTCAAATGCCCGAATCCGGCGCATACGCGGAGCGATGCGATTGTCTGGGGAGTGTTCACGCTTTACAAATATCTGGCCGAAACCGGCGACAAGGAGATACTGGAAACCGTGCTGCCGTATTATGACGGCGATAAAGGCAGCGTACTGGAACATCTGGTCCGCGGCATGCGTTTTGTCGGGGAGAATACCGGCTCCCGCGGACTGCCGGAAATATTTGATTGCGACTGGAATGATATGCTTCAAGTTTTTTCCAATGCCAAAAGTGGCGGTGAAAGCGTAATGCTGGCGGAGCAGTTCATCTACGCAACCACATTGCTGGTCGAAATTCTCCGCCATGCCGGCAAACCGGAAGCAATTTCTTTCTTCGAGCAGAAAAGCCGGGATTTCGCCGCGGTTTTAGCTTCTGACGTCTGCTGGGACGGCTTCTGGTTCAAGCGTCTGCTGTATCCGGATGCGGAACTTGGCAGCCATACTAATCCGGAAGGCAAAATATTTCTGAACACTCAGAGCTGGGCGGCTATCGCCGGCAACCTGCCGGAAGAAATGGTTCGCACCGCAATGGATAAGGTTGGCGAGACACTGGATACGGATTACGGCATCAGGCTGTTTACTCCGCCGTTTACTAAAATGATGGATGGCGTCACCCGGTTTCACACGAACACTCCGGGCGCGGGCGAAAACGGCGGCCTGTTCCTGCACGCCAACACCTGGGCGGTTATCGCCGAGGCAATGCTTGGCAACCCCCGGCGCGCGTGGAAATATTTCTCGCAGATACTGCCGAATAATCTTTCCGCACAAAATCCGGAACACTACGGACGGGAACCTTATGCTTTCGCGTCGTGGGTTTACGGACCTGATCATCAGGCGTTCGGTCATGCCGCACTGACATGGCTCACCGGCGGCGCCGCCTGGATATACATTGCCGGAACGGAATATATTCTGGGCATCAGGCCGACGCTTGACGGACTGATGATTGCTCCATGCATTCCGCCGGAATGGAAAGAGTTTAAAGTTGAACGCCGGATTCGCGGCGCAACTTACCGGATCACAGTAACGAATTCCGGAATCGGCTGCGGCAGGGTAAAACTGACCGTTGACGGAAGAGCGCTGGAAAAAAATATCGTCCCTTATGCTCAGGCCGGAACAACCGTCAACGTAATGGCAGTCATGGAATAAATGAGCTGCCCCGGAGCGGAGAATTGAACGACTGATTAAAGGAGGAGCGCTGCATTGCAACACCGGGCGGTTTATTCAATATTAACCGGAACTCATCCTGCTGAAAAAGTTATGATCCGGCAGTCAGATTTAAAATTAGATAAACAAAAAGCAGTGGTAAATTAATTATGCGGGAAAAATTTTCGTTCAAGATTCGCGCCGTCCAGCTTGACCTGGCCCGGCAGATGGAAACGACAGATTTTATAAAGAGCTTTATCGACTTCATTGCCGGCAACGGCTGCAACACGCTGGCGCTTTATCTGGAGGGCCGGATCAGAACACGGACTTTCCCGCTCCCGCCGGAGGCGGAAAGCTATACGCCGGAACAAATGAAAGATATTGTCCAATATGCCGGAATAAAGAACATTGATGTCATCCCGGTCATTTCGACACTGGGACATGCCGAACTGTTTCTCAAATATCCGGAACTGGAACCACTGGCGGAAAGCCGGGGGGAATTCAAAGGCCGCTTCGGTTCGGATTTCAAACATGTATTCTGCCCTTCGCAGATTGAGATGTATAAATTTCTTGAGAAATATCTTGCGGAAATCGCTGAAATCTTTCCGTCACAGTATTTTCATGCCGGATGCGATGAGGTCTGGGACATCGGATGCTGCAATCTCTGCCGGGAACGGCTGCGCACCGGCGAATCACAGTCGGATATTTATGCAAAGCATCTATTGGAGATTCACCGCATTGTTACTCAAAAGCAGGGGCGGCGGATGATCGTCTGGGACGATATGTTCGAATATTATCCGGAAGCGCTGGAGCTTCTGCCCCGTGACATTATTATGGCCTGCTGGCAATATCAAACCGATGTGGAAAAGACCAGGGGGCACTTCAACAACCGGGTGGTGGCCGACTCGCTGGCGCATTACGACCGGCTCGGGTTCGATTACCTGATCTGCCCGGCGGACTACATGATCCATAATGTCGAAAGCTTTACCGGCTATGGTGCAAAACATCAGCCTCTCGGCGGCTGGATGACCACCTGGGAAAAGTCGGAATCATTCGTATTGCAGAGCATGCCTGCAATCGCCTATGCCGGACGCTTGTGGGCATCCGGCATAAGCGGGGACTATGATCTCATTCTGCAGGATGTAATAAACAGTGTCTTCGGCATGGACGACAAGTTGTTTTTTCAGGCTGTAAAAGCAGTTTACAGCAATGGACTTTACCGGGAACGCCGCATTAGTCTGGGTGCATTTCTGGTCAAACGCGAAAATAATGCCGATAATGGCAGAGCACGTCTGGCGGATGTGCTGCTGACCGTACTGCCGGGATATCTGGACAAGGTCAAGGCGCTTTCCCGCGACATCCTGAAGGAAATCGTGCTTTCGCTGCGCAGTGAGCAAATCAGCCATGAACTGAATGAATTGCTGCCGGAATTTTTCAAAAGCGATGCCGATATTCCTGAACTGTCCGGAAAACTGAATTCAGTTGTTGCCAGGATTAAGACCGTCGGAGAAGCTCGCGTCGCAATGTGGCAGCGGGTGCGTCCGGGCATTGCTCCGTGTAAAATGGCAGCCGTCTATGAAGATTATCTCCGGAATATGATGCAAGTACCTGCGCTGGCGACGAAACACGGTTCTCTGACAGTGCACTTTATGCTGCCGGACCAGTATTCCGCGCAGACCACCAGAATCTTCATCAAATATGCCGGAAAGGATTCCTGGGAGAAGATCGGGGAAGGCGTTTTCAAGGAACACACGTTTTTTGACTGTTTCTATAACCAGTTATTCCTGATCGACAGAGACAAAACGCCTGCCGCGCTGAAAATCGAAACGCTTGGATACGGAGGTCAGGGGTTCACTTATTTCGAAGTTGAAAACAGCCGTGGCAGATTCGTTCCCGCGACAGTTCTAAATGTTACCGGCAGCGTCACTGATCCGGAAAATCTGCTGAGCCATGACTGGCGCTGGACTTTTGCCGGAGAACGCAACACTTTGCAGGAACTCCTCAATCCGGAACTGGCCCAAACAGTTCACGGTTTTGAAGTCGGGCTGAAGCCGGATTGCGGATAAGCGAACCGGCGGTTACGGTTCGCGGATGCTTTCGTCCAGGGCTTTGACCAGGGGATGGAGCAGATAGGTGATGATGCGCCGTTTGCCGACTTTGATTTCCGCGGTGACCTGCATGCCGGGAATCAGACGGAAATTTTTTGGCACATTGTCCAGCTTGCCGGAAATAATGATTCTGGCGCGATAAAAATTCTGTTTTGCTCCGCTCGCGCCCTGTTCCTGAAAGGTGTCTTCGGAAATTATGCGGACTTTGCCGAGAAGCGTGCCGTGGATTTGAAACTGAAATGAGTCGAGTTTGATTCTGACGTCATCATTGATTTTGACCTGGCCGATATCTTTCGGCTCGACATTGACTTCCGCTTCGATTTTAGCGTCCACCGGGACCAGGGTCACCAGCGGTTCGGCTTCGCGCACGGCGGAGCCTTCGGAAAACTGTGCGATGTCCAGCACTACCGCATCCATCGGAGAGCGCATAAAAATCAGCGAGTTAAGCCGCTCGGCTTTTTCCAGATCCTTCTTGACGGTATTCAATTCCCGCTCGGTTTTGACCATTTCCTCCGTAATGCTTTTGTACCATTCCGCGACGAATGAATTCTGCCCGGCTTTTTCGGACAGGATTTCGTGGTCCGACTCATTCAGCTTATTCCGCAGATTATCCGTTTCGCTTTCCATTTGCAGGCGCGAAATCTGGGTTTCCAGCAGTTGCTTGAGAGACACCGTTTTCCGCTCCTGCAATCCTTCAAGCATCTTTTCAATGCGCAGCAGCGTTTCCAGCCGTTCCTGCTGTTTTGCCACGCTTTGCCGGGTGGTGTCCTGCATTGCATTCAGGCGTTTGATATTCTCGGCGTAGTACGCCATTTTTTCGGTGTAGAATTTAGTGCGTTTGGCGAATATTGACGCCTGCCAGACTTCATCCCGGTTATTAGGGTCAATCATTTTCAAATAATCTTTTTCCATAAATTCCGCCCGCATCCGGTTGGCCTGCGCCTTCAGGCTTCGCAATTGTTCTTTGAGCTGATCAACGTCCGCCTGGTTGAACGTCTGGTCAAAAGTAATCAATGTTTGATCTTTGCTGACCGTCTGGCCGACTTCAACATTAACTTTCTTAATGACGGAGCGTTCCAGCGGTTTCATTACAATATTGTTGGTGGATGCGATTAATTTACCATTGGCGATTACGATCTTGTCCACATGGCAGACCGATGCCCAGATTATTGCAAGGACGAAAAACACCAGCACGGAAAGAATGCCGTAACGTCCCAGCCACGGCAGTCCGGAATGTTCAAGTTCAATCGCGTCAGGCTGATAATCCAGCATTTCCGGAGTTAATGTTTTTGCAGTTTTGTCGCTCATAAGAATCTCCCCATCTGCTGCTGCCAGAAATCCTGGTAAATCCCCGGCTGCTTGACCAGTTCGCTGTGAGGTGCGAATGCGGTCATGTCGCCTCTGTCCAGCACCATGATTCTGTCCGCGCCGTGAATAATTGAAAGGCGGTGTGAAACGATAATCAAAGTTCTGCCGCGCGCCATCGCCGCCAAATTGTTCTGAATAACATTCTCGCTTTCCGGGTCCAGGGCGCTGGTCGCTTCATCGAAGACCAGAATCTTGGGGTTGGTCAGCAATGCCCTGGCGATTGCCAGCCGCTGCCGCTGCCCGCCTGACAGGTTGGAGGCGTTTTCCTCCAGCAGCGAATCGTACCCGCGGGGCATTTCCTGAATGAATTCATCCGCACCCGCCAGTTTTGCCGCGTAAATTATCTCCTCCAGCGTGGCATTGCGCTTGGTAATGGAAATATTCTCCCGGACGGTGCCGTGAAAAAAGAAATTATCCTGCAGCACGACCCCGATGCTGCTGCGCAGATGCGCCTTGCTGATCTCCTTGAGATCAATGCCGTCGAAACGGATGATTCCGGATTGTATCTGATACAGCCCCTGAAGCAGTTTGGTCAGCGTGGTCTTGCCGGAGCCGCTGCGTCCGACAATCCCGATAACGCTGCCGGCTTTAAATTCGCAGGTCAGGTTATTTATCACATATCTGCTTTCCGGCGTGTAGCGGAATGAAACACTGTCAAAGCTGATATTGCCCTGCAGCGGATTCTGCACTCCGCCGCCGGCCGGTTCGCCGGGGGAATTCATCACCTGTCCCAGCATTTTGACCGACAGCGCGGTCTGCTGGTATTCGTGAATCAGCGAGATCACTTTGACCAGCGGCCCGGTCACCCTGCCGGAGAGCATTTGAAACGCAATCAGCGCGCCGACGGTGATTTCTTTCTCGAACACGCTGAGTGCGCCAATCCAGATAATCGCTACCGCCATCAATGCTTCAAGCAACTGGCTGATGCTCTTGGCCGTCAATGAAATTTTACCAACCCTGAAATAGCGGGTGATTGCAAATGCCGTCGAATCGCTCCATTTCTTCTTCTGCACCGGTTCCAGCGCCAGCGATTTTATGGTGTTGATGCCGTGAATCGCCTCGACCAGCATGCCCTGGCGTTTGCCTTCCGCCTGATATAATTCCTGCAGCCTGGTCTGGAACGGCTTGATCATCAAGGCGATGATTCCCGCCATCAGCAATGAGAAGCCCAGCACGACAATCGTCAGCTTGACACTGTAAATCAGCAGGAAAGGGATAAATACCACCAGTGACGACAACTCAAGAATCGTGAAGAACAAATTTCCGGAAAGGAATCCGCGAATTTTTTCCGTCTGCTGCATGTGTTTGATCAATACCCCGGCGGAAATCTTTTCGTAGAAATTAACCGGGAGCTGCATCAGATGGTCAAACGTCCTTGTTGCCGTCCGGATATCGATCTTGTTGGTTGCGTGAAGCAGCAGATAGCCGCGCAGGAATTCAATGAACGCATTGAAGCAGAGCGCGATGATGATGCCGATGCCAAGCACATTCAGCGTGGTGTAGCTCGCATGCACCAGCACCTTGTCAACCACAATCTGGAAGAACAGCGGCGTGATCAGCGCCACGCCGCTCATCAGCACTACCGCCAGCGCGATCTGTCCGAAAATACCTTTCAGCTTGATGAATTCCGGAACAAACCACATCATTCCAAACGGCTGCTTCTCATCCAGCAATGAATAAATCCGTTTAACCAGCAGAATTTTGCCGTTGCATGTTGCGGCGTATTCCTCACGGCTCCAGAAAACAAAACTTTCCCCGGGCTTCATCGGCACTGACGGATCGACTGCCACAAGCTGCACCACGTCGTCTTTTTCCCGGCAGCCGCAGAGAATGACATATCCGCCGTCATTTTTTTCGGCCATAACCGGAAACGCCTCGCCCAGCGCGGCCAATCTTTCCCAGGACAGATGCTGTTTCCTGCCCTTCATGCCGTAATCATGCGCAATCTTGAAAATCAGCCGCTCGGAGATTTCTTTGGTATCAACGGCATATTCGTGCAGCAGGCGGCGGACATTAATATCCAGTCCGTGATGCCGTCCAATCGCGGTCAGGCAGTACAATGCGGTATTGCCCGATTCCTTGCCGGTAAGAAGATGTTTGAATTTTACAACTTTCCCGCCGTAATTGCCGGTGAGTTTGTCGTATTGGACGGAAATGAATTTTTTCCCGACCGCCAGCGGGTCGCAGACAAGTACGTCTTCCGCATTGGATTTAAGTTCGTCGGTATTGATGGCGCACACCCAGTTGCCGTTTTTAAGCAGGATCAGCAATGGTCCGCGGTAATCGCCGACGGCTGCCGGGAAATCCGGCTCCGTGCAAAGTTCCGGCGCCAATTCCAGAATCCCCGCCAGTTCCAGAATCCCCGCCTGTTCCGAGTTCTGGCACAATTCGAACAGTTTCGGGGTTAATAACGCCGCAAAGTTTATGTCATGGCAGAAATTCACCGCCACCGCGCGCAAGCATTCGATGCCGGTAAAGATCTGCTTCTCCGAAGATTTGTCCATCAAAAAGCCGCCCGTAACATATTATTTAAAATTGGGAGATGAATTTTCCGGAGCAACCGCCGCCGGCTTATTTTCCGCCGCATCGTTGCGTTGAACCACGCCGGCGTCCATCAATTGTTTCACCAGCTTTTCCATCGCGGAATATGAGCGGAGAAAACCCTGGGAAGTCATTATCAGTTCATCTGTAACTTCCCGTTCCTGTATCTTGCCGGGTTCGTTATTTTTGCCCTGCAGGACATTGAACAGGTCAATTCTCACCATGCCTTCACTGAAGCTGATTGCCTCAACCCCGTCCGTATAAATCCGTCTCTTCATTCTAATTTTCCTTTTTTCGCATATTTTTTAATATTCGTAGAAAATACCATCCATATGCATGTTTTTCCATCCCGGAATATTTTTTTGAGCAAATATCAGTCCGCGGGCATACCGGAATTCATGCAGCATGAGATTATGGAATATTATGAACCCTGAACTGACATGTTTCAAATTATTCCGTCATCAACTTGCTAAAATGCCCTGGTCTTTCTTCAGCGGTTCGCCAGTCAGCCCGGTATCCGCACTGCCGGTCAACGAGCCGGACAGACTCAGGCCGCCGGGCTGGGTAAGATTGAAATTCAGGTCATACTCGGTTGCGGCGGTTCCCGCCAGCATTACCTTTACATAATATGTGCCGGCATTGATCTTTCCAGCGCCGCTGTCTATTGACTCGGGATCCAGCCCGGATTCGGTGGAAGACGTAACCAGTTTATGCTTGTAGTCATATACATAAAGGTTGATGTTTGAAGCAAATCCGCTCAAGCCGGCGGTTATGGTTGCACCGTTCGCCAGCACCTCAATTTTGTAATAGTCTTCCTTGTTGCCTGTCCCCACCCAGCCATGAACCGTTCCATCGGAAGCGAGTCCGACGGCGGCGGCAAAGGAATTGCCGGCGGTTTCTGCCAGGAAATAATTGCTCAGCGTGTAACTGGTGTTGTTAACGGTACCCTTGCCGCCGTCGGCAGGCGCGACCTTGACGAAATAATCACCGGCGGCTAAAGCCGTGGAGATTGCTTCATCGGCACTTTTTTTGTTAGCGGATGTTTTCAGCACTTTGCCGTTGCTGTCCAGCAGCGTCAGGTTGGCGTCGCTGCTCAACCCGGTCAAGTTCAACGTCAGTGCCCCTGCATTGGTCAGCGTCAGTTTATAGTAATCAGCCGGATCGCCGAAACCAACCCATTCACTGCGTTCGACAACGACTCCGTCGGCAAGTTCGCCAATAACATTTGCTCCGGATGAAGTATCACCGGCGTTATCGCCAGGGAAATAATCAACCTTATTGCTCAGCGTGTACGTGGTGTTGTTAACGATACCCTTGCCGCCGTCGGCAGGCGCAACCTTGACGAAATAATCACCGGCGGCTAAAGCCGTGGAGATTGCTTCATCGGCAGTTTTTTTGTTAGCGGATGTTTTCAGCACTTTGCCGTTGCTGTCCAGCAGCGTCAGGTTGGCGTCGCTGCTCAACCCGGTCAAGTTCAGCGTCAGTGCCCCTGCATTGGTCAGCGTCAGTTTATAGTAATCAGCCGGATCGCCGAAACCAACCCATTCACTGCGTGTGACGACGACTCCGTCGGCAAGTTCGCCAATAACATTTGCTCCGGATGAAGTATCGCCGGCGTTATCGCCAGGGAAATAATCAACTTTATTGCTCAGCGTGTACGTGGTGTTGTTGACGGTACTCTTGCCGCCGTCGGCAGGCGCAACCTTAACGAAATAATCGCCGGCCAGCAGCGGCATGGCGATTGCTTCATCGGCAGTTTTTTTGTTAGCGGATGTTTTCAGCACCTTGCCCTTGTTATCCAGCAGCGACAGATTGGCGTCGCCGAACAAACCAGTCAAGTTCAGAGTCAGCGCTCCGTCATTGGT
The DNA here is from genome assembly GCA_041665605.1 of Victivallaceae bacterium. Taxonomy (GTDB): domain Bacteria; phylum Verrucomicrobiota; class Lentisphaeria; order Victivallales; family Victivallaceae; genus CAIPAT01. The sequence continues at coordinate 16,335 of JBAYIO010000003.1, forward strand.
CAGTGTCAGTTTATAGCAGTCCGCCGCGTCGCCGAAACCAACCCATTCACTGCGTTCGACAGCGATTCCGTCGGCAAGTTCGCCAATGACATTTGCATCGAATGTAGTATTGCAGACAGTATCAACCGGTGTAACAATGAATGAAGATGATTTACTCCAGGCGCTGTAATTGCCGGAATTATCCAGCGAGCGTACCTGCCAGTAATAGGTTCCGAGTGCGAGATTTGTCACGGATGCCTCGCTGACAGCAACTTGCTTAGAGTATTCCGGACTGCTGAAGTCGCTGTTGTTGTCTTCCCGTATCTCATACAGGCTGATGCCGCTGGCGTCGGTCGAATCATTCCAGTCCAGAGCCGCACTGCTCCCGGTGACCGTCTGTTTCAAACCGGCCGGGACAGTCGGCGGCGTCAGCTCCACGGTGAAATTTGCCACCTCGCTCCAGATGCTCCAATTGCTTGAGTTGTCCTGAGTGCGGACACGCCAGTAATATGATCCGGCCGCAAGGTTCTCCACATACGCCTGACTGGCGGCAACTTGTTTAAAGTATTCCGGAGTCGTGAAGCTATTGCTGTTGTCTACCTGAACTTCATACTGTTTGACCCCGCTGGTGGCATCGGAAGCGTCATTCCAGTCCAACGCCACATTTTTGCCGTTAAGCGTCCTGGTCAGGCCGGCCGGCACGGTTGGTTTGGTGGTGTCCACCGCGAAGCTGTCGCCGACCGTCCATGCGCTCCAGTTGCCGTTATTGTCCTGAGCCTTGACGCGCCAGTAATAAATTCCGTCGGCCATGCTGCTGACTGAACTGTTGCTGGCTTTAAGCAGCGTGTCACTTGCCGGACTGCCGAAATCATTATTGTTATCAATCTGCAAATTATATTTGGCCACGCCGTAGGCATCGGAGCTGTCAGACCAGTCGAAAACGACGTTATTTCTGGAAACGCTCCTGAGCAGTCCGCCTGGAACTGTCGGCGGCGTGGAGTCAAACATAAAGCTTGAAACACTGCTCCAGTCGCTGTAATTGCCGGAATTATCCAGAGTTCTGACCCGCCAGTAATAATAGCTGTCCGGCAATCCGGTTGCCGTCACAGTGCTTTCAGCCGGGGTCAGCGTGCTGACCAGACTGCTGAAATCACTGTTGTCGTCGATTTGTACTTCATACTGCTTGACGCCGCTGGTGGCATCGGAGCCGTCAGCCCAGTCAAACGTTATATTTTTGCCGTTAGCGGTTTGAGTCAATGTCACTGGAACAGACGGCGCAGTGGTGTCAACCGCGAAACTGCCGCCGGAAACCCAGTCGCTGACATTGCCGGAGTTATCCGCAGCCTGAACCCGCCAGTAGTAAACGCCTTCGGCCAGATTGGAAAGATCGGCGTTGCTGACGGTAACTGACTGCTGAACCGCCCCGGTGAATTGATTGTTCAGGGCATATTGCAGCAGATAATTACTCAGGCCGCTGCCGGAGTCAGAACTGTCCGTCCAGTCGAATGCCACATCCCTGGCGGTGACCGTCTGTTTTAAATTGCCCGGAAGCGTCGGCGCGACGGTATCGTCATTGTCGCCGACATTGACGGTGGCGCTGGACGTCGCATCCAGGAAGGAATAGGCATCATTGGCAGTCAAGGTCATAACCGCAGTTTCGGTGCCTTCAATAATGGCGTCATCGATAATGCCGACGGTGATATCCGCAGATGACTGCCCTGCGGCAATAACCACGGAATTGGTCAGGACGGCAGTGCCGTTCCTGAGAGTATAATCGCTGCCGTCGGTTGCGGTGCCGTCGATACTGAAATAAACGGTCAGCGCATTGGCGGTACTGCCCGTTCGGCTGATACGCAGTGTGCCGTCCTTATCAGGCTCGCCGGCATCGGAGACCGTGGTCACCGTGATCTTGGGTATGGAGGCTAATACTGCGGTTATCTGGTCGCGGGTGGAACTGGTGAAATTCAGCGACAGTTTGTCGCCGCTGCTAAAAGTGTAGCTGGAACCAACTGTCAGATTTAATATCTGACTGTCATAGGTCACCGAGAAAGTTTTAGTTTTCATGCTGTTCAGGTCAGCACTATCGGCCAGGATGTATGAACCTGCCGCCGCATTGTCCAGGATCAGCGAATATGCGGTTGCGACAGTACCTAAAGTCCCCCCGTTAACTGTAAGCAGCACATCATTGGTTTTAGCCGCAGCCAGAATGTAGGAGACCGATGTCAGGCTGCTGAATGACGCCGCATTGGCCAGAATAACATCGCCGCCCGCGATGGTGAGCGTTCCGGTTGCATTCCCGCCGGAAGATACATACATGCTGCCGCCGGAGCTGACAACAATATTGTGAACTGTGCCGCCGGGAGAGACATATTGCTTGCCGCCGGAGTTGATAGTGGCTAGATTCGCCGTTCCGCCGGAAGAGACAATCTGACTGCCGCCGGAATTGACGGTCGTGGAGTTTGCCGTGCCGCTGGAGCAAATTAACTGATTGCCGCCGGAGTTGACGGTGGTCAAATTCGCCATTCCGCCGGAAGACACGTACATGCTGCCGCGGGAAGCAATTATCGTATCAACCGCGGAATTACCGTATAATACATATAACCGTCCGCCATTTTCCAGCAGAAAATTGCTGGCGACGCCGCTAACGATGGAAAATGCTCTATGTCCATCAACCCGGGAATTGATTCCGCTGGTGATTTTCGCCCCGGTATATGCCGCAACTCCAGCCCCGTCCTGCTGAAAAATCACGTTGGCGGAACCGCCGGAGTAAATCCATTGCAGACCGTTGCTGTTGATGTTTGTGGAAGTCGCCATTCCGCCGGAGGAGACAAGTTGACTGCCGCCGGAGTTGACGGTCGTGGAATTTGCCGCCCCGCCGGAGGAGACGGACTGATTTCCGTTGGAGTTGATGGTGGTTAAATTCGCCACCCCGCCGGAAGATATATTTTGCACTCCGCCATTATTAATAATGGAGCCGGTTGCCGCACCGCCATAGCATATATACTGACCGCCGTTTATGACTGCAGAACTTGCCGCGCCATTGGATGACACAATCTGACTGCCGCCCGCATTGATGGTGGTCGAGTTCGCCTTTCCGGCAAGGAAAACAATCTGACTGCCGCCGGAGTTGATGGTCGTGGAATTCGCTGTTCCGCCTGATGAGACAATCTGGCTGCCGCCGGAGTTAACGGTGGCGGAATTCCCCGTTCCGGCAGCGAAAACGAACTCATTTCCTCCGGAGTTGATGACGGTGGAATTCTCTGTTCCGCCGGAAGACACATACTGATTTCCTCCGGAGTTGATGACGGTGGAATTCGCAGCGCCCGCGGCGGACACAATCTGACTGCCGCCGGAGCTGATGACGGTGCCGGAAGTTACGCCGCCGGAAGATACAATCTGGACCCCGGCATTCATTATAATATTATCGAGCGTCACGCCGCCGGCAAAAACCGTCTGAGTTCCGTCATGCACCGTTTCTCCGGATATCGAGTTATAAACACTTACGGTATATACTTCCTGCTGGTAGCCGCTTTCAGGAGCCAGCCCGATAACGCCGTCGATGGTGCCGTAATAGTTGGGCTCATAAGTCAATATGTAGGTCTGGTCCGCACTGCTCCAACTGACAGGACAGTAACGGATAATGTCCGGAGCGCTCACGCCTCCTCCGTAGTTGTCGTCTGAATCCGAAATCCAAACCCCGGTATAATAGCTCTTATTACTTTGGGAAACGCTGGTATTATATGTAAACCCCCAGCAGGTGATGGCGTGACCGCCGATGCGGTAACCGTAATCGTCGTGCCACGAAACACTCAGTCCGCAGACATCTCCGCTTTTCAAAAAAGTATCCAGGCTGGTCATGACTGTCGTTGATTCGCGATCAACGCGAAGGTAGTCGGAAACCGTAATGCTGGGGAAAAAGCCGCCGCCGCCGCTTTTCTCTAACTGTGCGGCGCTGCTATCTCCGTAGTCATTGTATGTTCCATCTAAAAACCATTCGATCCCGGACTCGATCCAGCCTCCTTCATCGGTAAAGTTCTGCTGGAAATAGGTCAGCAGATCATCTTCGCGCGAAACTGTCAGGCTGCCGGTGTCCTTTCCCCATCCCGCCCAGTAAAGCATGTTGGACGCGGTACCGGCCCAGCAGAGATTTGTGTCGTCAACGCCAGTCTTGTCGGCATCAATCGCCCGGAGACTGGTGTTGTCGACACGGTAGGTTCCAGTTCCGCTCAAAGTCGCGGAAGTTGTTAAATTAGTCGAAGCATTACTGCCGGAAATGATATAATTGGCGGAATTGGCGGCCGGCTCTGCATTGACGCCTCCGCAGGATGTAAGAATTTTGTATTCCGTTGAGTATCCAGGCGTGACTTCAACCGAAATATTTGCGTTTCCGGCGAACACCGCTTCTGTTGCGGTGACGGTAATATTGCTTTCAGCTCCGGCTCCCGCGGCATTTTTGGAAGCTGACGGCGAAGCGTCCGCACCGCTGCTGAATGCCGGAAGCGTCAAGGGTGCATCGGCAGGCAAGTCAACCACATCGTGAGTGGCGGCGGTACTATTGATATTTTCGCATTCCGGCTGCCCGGCCGCCGGAGCGATGTCGCTGATTGAAGTTTTGTCCTGCCTGCTGTAATTACTATCCGTATCGGCTGCCGCATCATCGGCATTTCCGGCAGATTGAAGCGCCTGATATCCGCCATCAGGGAAAGTTGTATTTTCTGACGTGCTCCCGGCGATGACGTACTGGAAGCCTGAATTAACAATTTCGTCGCTCACCGTCTGGGATGATATGATTGGAGTAAATGCCATTTTTTTATCCCTCGCGCTAGGTTAACCTTTTTATTTCGGCTGATTCACGTGTTGCTGGAACTTCGGTATGCGCTTGATGGTGTTAATGACCTGATCGGATGAAATCAAGCGCGTGCATTCGAAATGACGATCCGTATTTTTGTGCCGCGGACACCAGAGAAAATCAAAATGATCGAAATCAATCCGCATGTCGTTCCAGCAACTGTGGCAAGTGTGGTAATTGATGACCCGGTACGGAGTCTCAAACTCATTCAGCGGATGAGTGAACCCGCTGATCAGCACCACCGGAACATGACAGCACCATGCCAGCCAGGCGAGTCCGCTGGACAGCCCGATGAAAAAGTCGGCGTGATGCAGCAGATCCGCACGTTCCTGCAACGGTTTGTCCCCGGTAAAATCTTCCGCGCCGTTAGGTATCTGGTTCCAGACAATGCCCTGACCGCCAGCCGGAGATTTGTCAATGCACAACACCCGGTAGCCGCTGTCTTTCAGAAATTTGACGACTTCACGCCAGCCGTTGGGGTTGTTCCAGTGTTTGGCCTGGCTGCTGCTCTGTACTGCGATGCAGACATAAGGTTCCTTGATCTTGCGCTTGGAGTCAAATTTGATCCGCGGCGGAATGTCCGAAGGCTCCACCCCCAGAATATAGCCGGCGGTACGGTGCAGACCGACATACCGGAAATCCGAAGGCTGATGGTCCACGTTGCCTTTGAAAAACAGTCCCAGGTAGTAGCAGGCATAGGGCGAATAATTAAGCGTTTCCTCGCTGGTGATGAATTTCAGTTGCGGATAGGTTTCGCGGAACAGATCGGCGATCCACGGCGTCATCACGCACAACGCCTGGCATTTATGTTTCTGCTGAAAACGCTCCACATACGAAAACCAGCCGACAGAATCGCCGATAGTTCCCACCGGCAACTGGATCATCACCTGCTTGTTTTCCGCATTGTAATCATGTTCAAATATCGGTTTATCCTCGCCTCTGCGGTAGATCTGGAGACGGAACCGGATGAAAAATTTCTTGACGCTGGTGACCATGGCGCCGGCCGCAACGTCGGCATTATACAGGATAATCCCGGTGTCCAGATCGGAGAAGCAGACCCGGTAGCCGTCGTTCGGGAATTTGATGCGGATGCCGTCGTTGAAGTCGAATTTGATGCCTTCAACCGCGTCCTGGGTCGGTTCTTCCGGCACTTTGCCGTAAATCAGTTGCTGAGGCGGCTGAACCGGAGACTGAGATTGCGGAACATCTGCCGAGGTTGCAACCAGGGACGCGACTGGCGGCGCTGCAATTGAAATCGACTTTTCCTGAATATTGGACGCGACCGTGATATCGTTAGAACCCATAACTTTATACTCCCGTAAAGCCGTGAAAACAGCCAAACTGCTTTGTTTATTGCATTAACTTAATGATTACACAACTTTCGCATACAGATTAAATAGTAAACAACAGGAATAGTATAATATTGCATAGATGCTTTATCAAGAGCGGGAAAAGAGCTTTAGGTGAAATAAATTACATTTTCCGGTATTTAGGTAATTTATATTTTGAACAAATCATTGCTGATATCAAAACTTTTTTTCGTCTTTTTTGTAAAAACTGGTGGAATAATGGAAAACTTCTATTATTATATATGTTATGACATAATGGAAGATTTCTATTAATGGACTGATTTAAGACGATAACACCAGCATCGGAGGATGGAAAAATGGCGGAACTGGCAATCGACGGCGGGCAGAAAGTATTCGGCGGAAAATTTCCGATGTGGCCTTCATTCGAAGAGTCCACAATTCAAAAAGCGATGGAACCGCTGCGCAGCGGCCTGGTCAACTACTGGACCGGCAAAGTCGGGCAGGAGTTTGAAAAGGCATGGGCCAAGTGGATTGGCTCCCGGAATGCGATCAGCGTAGGCAACGGCACTGAAGCACTGCATACGGCACTGGCGGCGCTGGACATCGGCCCAGGCGATGAAGTGATTTGCCCGAGCTATTCTTTTATCGCGTCGTCTTTCTGTATCATTCAGGCCGGCGCGCTGCCGGTCTTCGCTGACGTTACCGAAGAGCACACCATTGACGCGGCGGCGATAGAACCGTTAATCAACAAACACACCAAAGCAATCATCGTAGTTCATTTGTACGGCATCGTGGCGGACATGGACCCGATCCTGGCGATTGCGAAAAAACACAATCTGAAAGTGGTTGAAGACTGCGCGCAGTGTTTCGGCGGAGTATATAAAGGTAAAAAAGCGGGCACCATCGGCGACGCCGGCTGCTTCAGCTTCTGCCAGAGTAAACATTTCACCACCGGCGGCGAAGGCGGCATGGTTGTGACTGACGACGATGATCTGGCCTGGGAATGCCGCTCGTTCCGCGATCATGGTTATGACGTGAAAGAGCGTCTGAACCTGCTGGAAATGGAAGGTAAACTGATGTATATCCACAAGCGTGTCGGGTTCAATTTCCGCATGACTGAAATGCAATCACAGATCGGTTTGTGCGAACTGGCCAGATTTGATTCCTGGAACCTGGCAAACCGGGTGCGCAACGGCAAGATGCTGATTGCCGCATTGAAAGACCATCCGCTGGTACTTTCCGCTCCGGTCGATACTCCGGAACGCCAGAACTCTTTCTGGTGGGCCCCGTTTGTGCTGGATATCGACAAGTTGACCTGCGACATCAAAAAGTTCATCAAAGCGGTCGGCGCTGAAGGCGTTCCGGTTTACAGCGTACTGTGGCCGGAAATGTATAAGGAACGGGCCTATATCGAAAGAAACGGTTTCGGTTCGCTTAATTATCCGTTTGACGATCCGAACGCCCGGAAGATTGACTATAGCACGTTCAACTGCAAGAAGGCAAACTGGATGACGGACCGGACCATGTCGTTCTTCACCCACCCGGTTTACACCGAAGAACATATGCAGGCCTGTATTGACGCTTTCAAAAAAGTTGCTGCCGCCTATATGAAATAATCATCATCGGACAGAGAAAACTATTGATAATCACGACATTTCCCCGGCTTGCCGGGGAATGTCGTTTTTGTAAGTTATACCAGCAGGCGATATATTCCTGAATAAATCTTAAGATTAAACGGAGCAAAAAATGCAAAAAGTCAAGTATGCCATAATCGGGTTCGGCGGAATAGCCGAAAACCGTATTGCCAAAGAAGGTTTTGCGTGTGATAAATCCAGATTCGAACCTCTGAAAAATGCGGAATTAATTGGTGCAACCGATGTCAATCCTGCCAGAAAAAGCGCCGCCGAGGCGCTTGGCCTGAAATGGTATGACTCGGCTGACGCTATTTTTGCCGACCCGGCAATCCAGGCGGTGTTCATTGCGACCAATAACCGGACCCATGCCGCCATTGCCAAGGCGGCGTTGAATGCCGGCAAGCATTGCATCGTCGAAAAGCCGGTTGCCACCACGGTCGAAGACGCGACTGAACTGGCCGTCCTTGCCAGGTCGAAACATTTGAGTTTGACGGTCGACCACATGATGACGGAAAACGCGTTCAATATCAAGGCTAAAGCGCTGATCGAAGGCGGCGCGCTCGGCACGGTCAACGATGCCTGTTTCCACATGGAGTTCTGTTATGGCGCGGACCCGGCGGAAGCCGCCACCTGGCGCTGTTCCAGTTGGGAGGAACTGGGCGGCCCGATCGGCGACGTGGCAAGTCATGCCATGTATATCGCGGAGTTTATTTTTGACAGCGAAATCAAATCGCTGGCTTGCGTATATTATCCTAAAACCATGATAATCAAGGTCGAAGACGGCGCTTATATCAAATATACCATGGAAAACGGACTGACCGGGTCGGTGAAAGTCGGCTTCAACGAACCGCGCGGCGGTCTCGGCGGCACGCTTTCCAATCTGGGATATGAAATTTACGGACCTGATGCGGTACTGCGCGGCTATGCCACGCTGTTCCAGCTTTCAGGACATCCGGATGAACCGGTCAAGATCAGGCTGGAACTCGACAGGTTCAAGTCACAGGAGGATATCCGTCCGGAAAAAATTCAGAACATTTACCAGTCGGTCATCATCAGGCACGCCGCTTCCGTACTTGACCAGGCCCCGCTTGACGGATGCGACGCGGTTCATAACTTGAAGCTGATCGCGGCCGCGCATGAATCAGCCCGCAACTGCGGCAAAATCATCGAGGTGAAATCATGCTGCTAGCCGGCTTGAGCAGAGAAGTAATCACCCCGCCCAGGGGGATTCCGCTGTGCGGGTACTTCAATCCGCGGCCAAATACCGGAATCCTGGATGATCTGTTTATCCGGGCCGTGATCTTCGAAAATGACGGCGTGACCAGCGGCATTGTCGTGTTTGATTTATGCTTTCTGAGCGTTGCTCTGATTAAGGGAATCAAAGCCGGAATCAAGGCTGCCGGGATTAAATTCGGGAACAATTTGATGTTCAGCGCCACCCATACCCACACCGGACCGTACATCGACGACTTTTTTGGCGTAAAGGCCGATGCCGCATATCTGGAAATGCTGAAGAACAAAGCGGTTGCCGCGATACGCCACGCGTACCTCAGCCTGGCTCCGGCCGAACTGCTGACCGGCAGCGTGAAAAACAACCCGCTGGCATTCAACCGCCGCTACTGGATGAAAAACGGCAGGGTCTTGACCAACCCCGGCAAACTTAATCCGGATATTGTCAGACCGGAAGGCCCGGTTGATACCGAGATCGGCGTGATTGCGGTCAAGCAGGATGGCCGGATCAGCGCGATCATCAGCAATATCGTCAATCACACTGATACTGTCAGCGGCGATTTTGTTTCCGCCGACTGGCCGGGACGCATGGAGAAAGGCATCCAGAACTCTCTCGGCTATGACGTGCCGGTGCTGACTTTGATCGGCTGTTCCGGTAACATCAACCATTTCGACGTCTCCACGAAGAGAGATCAGTCCAGCTATGCCGAAGCCTGCCGCATCGGCGCCGGCTACGCCGCGATTATTGCCGGAATGCTGAACAAGCTCAAAAAGATGCCGGTGAAAAAGCTGCAAATAACCTCCAGCGAGATTGACATTCCCTTCCGGGTGATTGCCCCCGCCGAAGTCAGGAAGGCGAAGGAAATTCTCGCCCGGGTCGGCGCAACGTCCTCTGACGGCAATATGACCAGCGAAGGGCTCGCCACGGGCGACGGCCCGGTCGCCAGATTCTTCGCAGAACAGCTCATCGAATTTAAGAAAACGTGTTCCGGAAAATCCCGCAAATTCACTTTGCTCAGCATCAAGTTTGATGATAAACTGGCGCTGACCTCGCTGCCCGGTGAAGTGTTTACCGAGATCGGGCTGGACATTAAAAAGCAGTCGCCGTTCAGGAAAACCTGGCCGGTAACGCTGGGCATGGGGGAATGCGGCTACGTTCCGCTGGCCGGGTGTTTCTCCCGAGGCGGATATGAAATCCTGCCGGTCGTCGGCGGCGGGCCGGAAGAATGCACCGCGGACCTGCTGTTGAAGCAAACACTGAAAAATCTTAAATAATTAAAGTATTCAATGTTTTAAATTCCTGAATTTGTGGTAATTTTCCATTAAGTATGAAAAGCGATTTCTTTACTGATCTGTAAATAACAGGAGATTATGAAAATGAGAGCATTAAGCAAGATTTCCCCCGACTGGTGGGATTACACGACCCTGGACCGCGAAATCCTGGATGACGCCGCCAGGCTCACTCCGAAAGACATTGAACAGTTGAGCCGCCCCGGTTTCACTGTAAAGTTCTATGATACCGTCCAGGAATTTTACCTGGCGGAAGCGCTGGAATACATCAACGCCTGGATGCAGTCCACCGAGGACAATCCCGCCGGCCTTTGCGGCCCCATCGGCCCGACCGAACAGCTCCCGCTGGTCGCGCAACTGGTCAACGAACTGGAACTGAACCTTAAGCATTGCCATTTCTGGGGCATGGACGAATGGGTCGTCAACGGCAAGACCGCCGATATCAAGTTCCCGCTCGGATTTGCCAAGGCGGACATGGAATTGTGCTTCAATCGCATCAAACCGAAACTGCGGATGCCGAAGCAGAATATGCATTTCCCGGCGATGGATGCCGCTGAATACGTCAAATCCTGGGACAAAGCCCGCTGCGTGGTCATGCAGGGCGGCCAGGGTGAAACCAAACACTGGGCGTTCAACGATCCCGTCAAGCGCGAAGGCAAATATAAAAACAACCCGCCGACCCCGGCTGAATACCGCAAACTGTCCACCCGCGTGGTTGATCTGCATCCGATTACGCTCATCCAGAATGCCCGCACCTCCGGCGGCGGCGTAGTCCAGAACGTTCCCAGCCAGGCGGTCACCGTCGGCCCGCTCCAGACCTGGAAAGCGGAAAAGATCTCGATCTGGCATCCCGGCCACCACGACAATCCGTTCGGCATGAGACTGAGCGCGCTGATGATCTCCAAAAAGATTCCGGACTCATCCGTGCCGATGTCGCTGCTGTCCGATCACAGGAATGTCCAGTTCAACTATCTGCGCGGCGGCATCGGCGCCTGCGAAATCGAAATGCATTGATTAAGGATGTAAAATGAAAAAAACTGCATTCGCCATTGCCTGTCATCCCGATGACATCGAGTTCATGATGGCGGGAACCCTGATCAGGCTGCAGGAAGCCGGCTACGAAATTCATTATATGAATGTCGCCAACGGCAGCCTCGGCACCAATCAGTTCGACTATAAAACGATCGTGGCAATGCGGCGGGAGGAAGCCCGCAATGCGGCAGAAGTCATCGGCGCGGTGTACCACGAGAGCCTCGTCGATGACCTTGAAGTCTATTATGAACGCGCCACGCTGGAACGCCTGGTCCCGGTGATCCGCGAAGTCGCGCCGGAAATCATCCTGACCCACGGCCCCTACGACTACATGGAAGACCATGTCAACACCGGCCGGCTGGCGGTTTCCGCCGCGTTCTGCCGGGGGATGACCAACTTCAAATGCAACCCGCCGCATCCGGCCATTGACGGGAATGTGGCGGTATATCATTCGATGCCGCACAGCCTGCGCGATCAGCTCCGCCGTCCGGTCGTTCCCGGGCTTTACGTCAATATCGGCAGCACCGTCGAACGGAAGAAGCAGATGCTGTCATGTCACAGGAGCCAGAAGGAATGGCTGGATTCCAGCCAGGGCAGCAACGCCTATCTGATCGACATGGCGGATAAAGGCCGCTATTACGGAACCATGTCGAAGCGCTACGAATTCGCCGAAGGCTGGATCCGCCATAACGGCGTCGGCTTCTGCGGCCCGGACGACAACCCGTTGACTGCCGCCCTTGGCGGCGATGCTTTTGTCAATGATGCATTCGAGCAGCAGATAACGCTGCCGCTGTAATGCATTCTGCCTGCCTGTTTCAGAAATAGAATTAGAAAATTGCGTATTTGCGTATTAATGAAGAAGAGGGGTAATTCAGTGGGATACAAGGTAAAGATACAGAAGGGCCAGAGGCCGACTAATCGCGCATTCAAAGTGGTTATGCCTACCGCTATCGCGGAAGCCATAAAGATGGAAAAAGGCGAGGATTTCGAATGGTTGATTGAAGACAAGAATACATTAGTATTGACCAGATGCAATAAACTGGCTTTAAGAAGAACTAATGATGAACCGGACAGCAGCCAGTAAGTAATCCTCAGCCTGACCCATCCCATATATAGTTTTCAAAGAACTTTCCAGCCATACCCCTGGTATGTTCCGGATATTAACGTCCTGCAACCGTCCGCATTCCGGACATTCTGGACATTTTGGACAGCCGCACTCCGACACTTTGGAGTGTCGTTGAGCATGACATTTGAGGCATCCACCAGGGATGCCCTTACAACGCCATGCGCATAGCCCGTATGGAGGCATCCACCAGGGATGCCCTTACAACGCCATGCGCATAGCCCTGTATGGAGGCATCCACCAGGGATGCCCTTACAACGCCATGCGCATAGCCCGTATGGAGGCATCCACCAGGGATGCCCTTACAACGCCATGCGCATAGCCCGTATGGAGGCATCCACCAGGGATGCCCTTACAACGCCATGCACAAGCCCGTATGGAGGCATCCACCAGGGATGCCCTTACAACGCCATGCGCATGGCCCGTATGGCATCCACCAGGGATGCCCTTACAACGCCATGCGCATAGTCCGGAGGCATCCACTAGGGATGCCCTTACAACGCCATGCGCATGGCCCGTATGGCATCCACCAGGGATGCCCTTACAACGCCATGCGCATAGTCCGGAGGCATCCACTAGGGATGCCCTTACAACGCCATGCCCTTCCCGCATTCCGATACTTTGGAGTATCGTTGAGCATAACGCTTTCCGGTTTTCCACTTTTCTTGCTTTTCTCGCTTTTCTCGCTTTTCTCGCTTTCCACTTTTCTCGCTTCCCACACTCCGACACTTTGGAGTGTCGTTGAGCACAATGCTTTTCAATTTTACACACATTCCGGTCTTCCGGTTCTCATTCTGTCCCTGTTATTAATATGCCGCTCCGCTGGAGCTTGAAACTATTTTATGGATTTTATAAGCTATTAATATGCCGCTCCGCTGGTGCTGTTTCTTAATTTCCGGTTCCCATTCTGGACACCCATCCTCCCACATTTTGGCCCCCCGTCCGGCACGGACGGCACTACACCAGAACCATTTTGGACAGTCCATTCCGATACTTTGGAGTATCGTTGAGCATAACGCTTTCCGGTTTTCCACTTTTCTCGCTTTCCACTTTTCTCGCTTTTCTCGCTTTCCACTATTTTGTTAACTCTGTTTCCATAGTTCTCCATTTTAAAATTTATATCAAAGTCTACATATATAGGAGATTTGTCAATCAAATAATATGCAAAGGATTTAGAATAAGGATGTTAAATCATGTATTATTAAAAAATTTAACAGGGATGGACAGGATTAACCGGATAAAAACCCGGGGCTATGGAGTTTTAACCACGAAAAGGGAGACATGCGCCGGCGAATGACAGTTTTACGTACATCTGTTGATTTATTGTTTTTACAGCTTACATTAGAAACCGTTTATAATTATGTAAGTAAACCAACTTTCGGGGATATGCGTAACATGGCTCTCTTTCAAAATTCGGTAATCAGTAAATATCTGCAAAGCCTGGACCGGCAGAAGATCAATGCCGCTTATGCCAGATTCGACAAATTTTTCCATGATCCCGTCAGACAGGAAAATATCCGGAACAGCAAAGAGGAGCAGTATCAGGGGGAGTTCCTGATTGATCTCTTCGTCAACATCCTCGGCTACACCAAAAATCCGACGCCGCAATATAATCTCACCACCGAATACAAAAACGTCAAGGACAGCAGAAAGGCCGACGGCGCCGTCATTATCAATGATGCGGTAAAAGCGGTGATCGAACTTAAAGGAACCGATACCACCGATTTGAGCAAAATTGAAAATCAGGCGTTCGGCTATAAAAACAATCAGCCCGACTGCACTTATGTCATTATTGCCAATTTCGAAAAGCTCCGGTTTTACATCGACAATGCCATCGAATATATCGAGTTCAACCTGTTCACCCTCACCGCGGCGGAGTTTGAACTGCTCTATCTCTGCCTGGCGTATGACAATATCAGGCTGGGCATCCCCAAACAGATCAAGGATGAATCGCTCAGCCAGGAAGGCGCAATCACCAAAAAGCTGTATAACGATTATTCCCTGTTCAAAAGAGAACTGCACCAGAATCTGGTCGCGCTGAACCCGGATCACGATCCGCTGGAACTCTTTAAAAAATCGCAAAAACTGCTGGACCGGTTTTTGTTTCTGTTCTTTGCCGAAGACCGCCTGCTGCTGCCCCCCAACTCCGTAAGACTGGTCTTGAACGACTGGCGGGAATTGCAGGACCGCGACGTGGATATTCCGCTCTACGACCGGTTCAAAAAGTATTTCGAGTATCTGAACACCGGCTATAAGGGCAAAAGATACGACGTATTTGCTTACAACGGCGGACTGTTCAAGCCCGATGCAATTCTGGACGCGGTGAAAATTGACAGCGAACTGCTTTTCCGGCACACGGCAAAGCTGTCCGACTATGACTTTGCCAGCGAGGTGGATGTAAACATCCTCGGCCATATTTTTGAAAATTCCCTGAATGAGCTGGACGAAATCAAGGCGCGACTGGCCGGGCAGGCCGTTGACAAAACCAGCACCAAACGCAAGAAAGACGGCGTTTTCTACACCCCGAAATACATTACCAAGTACATCGTCGAAAACACCGTCGGCAAACTGTGCCTGGAGAAAAAAGCGGAACTCCAGCTCAATGAAGACGACTACACCGGCGATAAACGGAAAAATAAACAGGCCAGACAGGCATTGAACGATAAACTGGCCGCCTACCGGAACTGGCTGCTGCGGCTCACCATCTGCGACCCCGCCTGCGGCTCCGGCGCGTTTCTCAATCAGGCCCTGGACTTCTTAATCAACGAACATCAGTATATTGACGAACTGCACGCCAAGCTGTTCGGCGACACCATGATCCTGAGCGACGTGGATAAAAGCATCCTGGAAAACAATCTGTTCGGCGTGGATTTGAACGAGGAAAGCGTCGAAATCGCCAAACTCTCCCTGTGGCTGCGCACCGCCCGGCCCAACCGGAAGCTGAATGATTTGAACAATAACATCAAATGCGGCAACTCGCTGATTGACGATCCCGCAGTCGCCGGAGAAAAAGCCTTCAACTGGCAAAAGGAATTCCCCCAAGTTTTTGAAAAAGGCGGCTTTGATGTCGTCATCGGCAATCCGCCGTATGTCAGACAGGAATTACTTGGAGAAACGCAAAAGACGGCACTGAAAAAGTCGTTTTCGACGTTCAGCGGCGCAACAGACTTATATGTATATTTCGTCGAACAGGGCTTTAAACTGCTGAAGTCGGGTGGTTTCTTTGCGTATATCATGCCGAACAAGTGGTTGCAGGCCGGGTATGGTCAGCCATTGCGCGAATTCATACTGAACAAGCACTTAATCCAAATCGTGGATTTCGGCGATCTGCAAATTTTCAACGGCGCGACAACTTACCCGTGTATTCTGACTGCACGAAATGCTGCCCCGCAAGGCAGATTCACGGCGTCAACAATTAAAGCGCTTGGGACAGAACAGGACTTCAACTACATTGTACAGCAGATAGCCGAAACGTTTGAAACATGCACCCTCGGCAGTGATGCCTGGGTAATATCTTCTGGCAAGGAACAAAATCTGCTTGCACGGCTAAAACGAGAATGCAAAAAGTTGGCAGATGTCATTAACGGTGAAGCATATTACGGGATAAAAACTGGCTTTACAGAAGCATTTTTAATATCCGCAGAAACCAGGGACCGCATTATTGCCGAAGATAATCGGGCGGCAGAAGTGATAAAACCGTTTTTGCAAGGGCGGGACGTAACCCCGTACACTGCCGCACAAACCGCCAATTGCTTGCTGCTGTTTGAAAAAGGATACACAAAGAACGCACTTTCGACGGCCTGCACGGAAACAGAAGGCTGGCAATGGCTGGAAAATGCGTTTCCTTCAATTGCGGCATGGCTGACCCCTTACGAAGAAAAAGCAAAAAAACGGACTGACAAAGGGGATTTTTGGTGGGAACTGAGGGCCTGCGATTATTATGCTGAATTCCGCAAGCCTAAAATCATGTACCAAAAGTTTCAGGTCAAGCCGTGTTTTGTCTATGATGAAACAGGGTTATACTGCAATGATTCAATGTGGATTATCCCCACAGACGACAGGGCCTTGATAGGGATATTGAATTCAAAGATGGGCTGGTGGCTTATTACAAAATATTGCACACAAATACAAAACGGTTTTCAACTTATATGGCGATACTTCGGGCAAATCCCAATACCCGCCGCGGATGATTCGGGGCTGGCAGTACTTGCCGATAAAATGCTTTCGCTGAACAAAGAATTGCAGGAAGTTACACAGCGATTCCAGAGAACGCTGCAACGTAAATTCGAGCTGGCGGAACTGCCGGGCAAACTGCAAGACTGGTATTTATTGTCCTATGCCGGTTTTATCAGAGAACTGGGCAAAAAGAAAATAAAGCTGACGCTGGCGCAGGAAGCCGAATGGGAAGAGTATTTTGTGCAGGAATCGCAGAAAGCGCAGGAGTTGAAAGCGGCCATCGATACCACCGACCGCACCATCGACCAGATGGTATATGAGTTGTATGGTTTGACGGAAGCGGAAATTAAGATAGTGGAGCGGATGTAACAGTATGGGGAACGAATTAAATCTAAGTATCGGAAAAAGCGACAGTGCGCCACGTTTACATGTTTTCGTTGATGAGAACGGAACCAATGAATTAGATAGTGAAAAACAAGGGGTTTCCCATCTTTTCATCTGTACTGCAGTCATTATCAAAGCTCTTGACATTGAATTAGTTAACTCCGCGATGGTAGATATAAGCCGCAAACTATGTAGTGGCGCGTT
Source organism: Victivallaceae bacterium (assembly GCA_041665605.1). Lineage (GTDB taxonomy): Bacteria > Verrucomicrobiota > Lentisphaeria > Victivallales > Victivallaceae > CAIPAT01. The sequence continues at coordinate 33,546 of JBAYIO010000003.1, forward strand.
GAATGGGGGGTAAATGTTTGAAAGAATCACCAGCAATTCGTTTCTTAGATAGATATAACGCTATAAAACAGTGCTTAAAAATTGATGGTATCAGAAAGAAATCATAAATGTGCAAAATAATTGAAATCAAATCATTAGAAGAATACATAGACGGAATTGTAGGCTTTTCAGATGTACTATTCTATAGAGGTCTTAGCAATATTAGTTACGAATTAATCCCTTCAGCAGGTAGATTTGGCATTAAGGATGAAAAGGTTCAAAAACAGTTTGAGCGGACTTTGTTTAATGATTTTAAAAGGAAAGCGCCGATTTATAATGAAAAAACACCGATAAATGATCTTGAATGGTTGATACTAGCTCAGCATCATGGGATTCCCACGCGACTTATGGATTGGTCATTTAATCCAATGGTTGCATTATTCTTTGCCGTTGAGAATAATCATGATGTCGATAGTTGCGTATACGAGTCATTTTTATCAAATGGATTAACTAATATAACAAGCTTAGATGCGATTTTCGGTAAAGAAAAGTTTGCACCAATTATTCCAAATTTTACCAATATTAGATACCGTAATCAAGAAAGTTTATTCACATTACACAAAAGCCCCTCGATACCAGATTATTCTAACATCTCAAAAAAATTTATTATTAATAAAAAAGTTAAACAAATTATCAGATGGAAATTAAGGAGAATTGGCATTACAAAATCATTCATTTATCCAGGATTAGATAGTTTAGCCTACGATATTTTGGAAACACATAAACTAAGTTTCAAAGATTATTTGTGTCAAACCTGAGCTTTTGTGTTTTTGGTTTTGAGGAAAATAGATGGGAGTGCAGGAATCGAAACGCGCACAGGAATTGAAAGCAACCATCGACGCCACCGATAAAGCCATAGATCAAATGGTGTATGAATTATACGGCTTGACGGAGGAAGAGATTAAGATTGTGGAAGAATAGTCTCACGCGGAGGCGCGGAGAACAGGGGTGGAAGATTGCGGAACATGGGAAATATGTATTTACTCCGCGTCTCCGCGTGAAACTATATTATTGAGGGGGGATAATGGAAATTGATGACATCACAGGAATCGTAATCAATAAAGCGATGGGGATTCATAAAAACCTCGGGCCCGGGCTGCTGGAATCGGTTTATGAAGCGGTTCTTTTTAAGCTGATTGAAAAAGAGGGTTTAAGAGTGGAGCGTCAACGTGCCGTTGATTTTGAATATGAAGGAATTGTCTTTAATGAAGGATTCCGTGCTGACCTGCTGGTTGAGAACAAAGTTGTCATTGAATTAAAGTCTGTGGAGAACCTGGCGCCGGTTCATTCGAAACAACTTTTGACATATTTAAGATTGCTTGACCTTGAAGTCGGCCTGCTGATTAATTTTGGCGGAGAGACCCTGAAGGAAGGTTTGCACCGGATTGTAAATAATCATGCCCCCTCCGCGTCACCGCGCCTCCGCGTGAACCGGTTCTGATTCCCGGATTCGCCCGGACTGAACAGAAATGAAGATGTTTATTGGACGAAATTTCAGGAGATATTGGGTTATGCCGCCGTCAAGGCGTCAGATCATTTTGTTGATGTCAACAAAATGATCGAGACAGGGAAAGGCGGTCAGCGCGAGGTTGATGACACCGCTATGCCTGCTACCTGATTGCCCAAAACGGTGACCCTGCAAAAAGTGAAATATCCTTTGCTCACGCGGAGGCGCGGAGGCGCGGAGAACAGAGGTGGAAGGCAGATTGCGGAGCATGGGAAATATGTATTTACTCCGCGTCTCCGCGCCTCCGCGTGAACCGGTCCTGATTCCCGGCTCCTGACTTCCGGTTTCTCTATACCCTAAAGATATCGCTGCGGTCGGAATATTCCGTGTGCAGCGTATGGTGAGCGGTCTCGGAACCGCAGCCGCCGCCGAGATGCTGCTGGTAGCACTGTCCGACCATATAGTTGTCCTGGGACTTCTGCAACTGCATCGTTTTGTCGGCGTTGTAAATGCCGGAAGTGCGCTGCTCCCGGACTTTCTTCGAATGGGTGATGGGCTGTCCGGCGCCGGCAATGCAGCCGCCGGGGCAGGCCATTACTTCGATGAAGTCAAATTTGCATTTGCCCGCTTTCTGCTCCATGATTAATTTTCTGGCGTTCTCCAGGCCGTGAACAATGGCCACGCTGACCTGTCTGCCGGCGATGGTCAGGGTCGCTTCGCGCCTGGTGCCGCTGCCGCGCACCGCCTTGAAATTCAGGTTATGCACGGGTGCGCCGTTGAGCTTTTCGCTGACGTAGCGCAAGGCGGCTTCCATCACGCCGCCGGAAGCTCCGAAAATCACTCCGGCCCCGGTGGCGAAACCGAACGGCATATCGAAGGCTTCAGGTTCAAGCTCTTCAAATTTTATGCCCATGGAATTAATCATGCGCCCGGCTTCAACCGTGGTGAGGACATAGTCAACATCCGGCTTGCCGTCGCGAGCGAACTTGGGCAGTTGCGCCTCATATTTTTTAGCGGAGCATGGCATGATCGAAACGACGGTGATATTCCGCGGTTTCACGCCGAGCAGTTCCGGCAGGACTTTTCCGGCAACCGCGCCGAATATCTGCTGTGGGGAACGGCAGGTGGAGAGATTGCCGAGCAGTTCCGGGAAATAGATTTCGGCGTATTTGACCCATGCGGGGCAGCAACTGGTGAACATGGGCAGATTTGTCTGATCAGTCAGGCGGCCGATGAACTCGGTGGCCTCCTCCCAGATGGTCATATCCGCGGCGAAACAGGTGTCATAGACATAATCAAAGCCCATCATTTTCAGCGCTTTGACCAGTTTGCCGGAAACATTTTCCCCGGGTTTGAAGCCGAAATACTCGCCCAGCGCGACTCTGACCGCCGGGGCGATCTGCGCGATGACGATCTTGTCGGGATCGTAGATAGCGTCCCAGACTTTGTCCTGATGCTGGCGCGGAATCAGCGCGCCGGTGGGGCATACCGCCGCGCACTGGCCGCAGTTGACGCATTCCACGTCGCCCAGATCGCGTTTGAAGGCCGGGACCACGCAGGCGTTGGCGCCGCGAAAGGCGAAATCAATCGCGCCGATTCCCTGCACCTCTTTGCAGACCCGGACGCAGTCGCCGCACAGAATGCACTTGTTCGGGTCGCGTTCCAGCGACGGCGAGGATTTATCGATTTTCTGCATTTTAGTGCGCTGTTTATAGCGGATGTCGCCGACGCCGAGCCGCCGGGCGATGTCTTGTAGGGCGCAGCTCGAACTGCGGACGCAGGAGGGGCATTCCCGGTTATGGTTCGCCAGCAGCAGTTCAATATTGATTTTGCGCATTTCCCGTATTTCTTTAGTATCGGTGCGGATGACCATGCCGGGTTCCGGGGGGGCCGAACAGGAGGCGACGACGCCGCGGCCTTCAATATCCACCAGGCACAGCCGGCACGCGCCGTAGATGCTCAGTTCGGAATGGTAGCAGAATGTCGGGATTTCGATGCCGGCTTTGCGGATCAGTTCCAGCAGATTGCGTTCGCCGCTGATTTTTACTTCGATCCCGTTTACGGTAATGAATTTATTTTCAGTTTCCATACTGGTTTCCTCCTGTTATTTTAAAAATATAATTTATTTTCAGTTTATGTAATTTTTAATTTGGGAGGGTTGTCCTCCATGACATCCGTTCTCCGGTTTTTGAATTTCCGGTCTCCATTCTGACTTCTGCTATTAATATGTCGCTCCGCTGGAGCTGAAAACTATTTTATGCTTTTTTAAGCTATTAATATGTCGCGCCTCTGGCGCTGAATTTTTGCTTCCCTGTTTTCCATTCTGTCTTCTGCTATTAATATGTCGCGCCTCTGGCGCTGTACTTTTGCTTCCCTGTTTTCCATTCTGACTCCTGCTATTAATATGTCGCTCCGCTGGAGCTGAAAACTATTTTATGCTTTTTTAAGCTATTAATATGTCGCGCCTCTGACGCTGTATTTTTGCTTCCCTGTTTTTCCATTCTGACTCCTGACTCCTGACTCCTGACTTCTGGCTCCTGGCTTCCCTGTTTTTCCATTCTGACTCCTGACTCCTGACTTCTGGCTCCTGACTCCTGACTTCTGGCTCCTGGCTCCCCTGTTTTACGCTATCGCTTTAAATTTGCAGACACTTTTGCATGCACCGCATTTTATGCAGATACTGGCGTCAATCCGGTGCGGCTGTTTCTTCTCTCCGGCAATCGCGCCGACGGGGCATATTCTGACGCATGCCGTGCAGCCTTTGCATTTATCCGCGACGATCTTCAGCGGGGTCAGTGCGGTGCATTCCCCGGTCGGGCAGCACTTGTTGAAAACATGTTCCTCGTATTCTTTGCGGAAATAGTTCATTGTGGACAGCACCGGGTTCGGCGCGGTCTTGCCGAGGCCGCACAGCGAGCCGATTTTAACGGCCCTGGCGGTCTGCTCCAGCAGTTCCAGCGTCTGCGCGTCGGCCTTGCCGTCAATGATGTCGTCCAGCAGGGCCAGCATCTGGCGGGTGCCTTCGCGGCAGGGGACGCATTTGCCGCAGGATTCGTTCTGCGTGAACTGCATGAAAAATCTGGCGATCCGGACCATGCAGGTCTGGTTGTTCATCACCACCAGTCCGCCGGAGCCGACCATGGCGCCGACGTTTTTTAGCGAATCAAAATCCAGCGGCATATCCAGCATGGCCGGGGTCAGGCAGCCGCCGGACGGGCCGCCGATCTGGACGGACTTGAAGCCTTCGCCGGTTACTTTGCCGTCGTTGTCGATGACCCCGCCGCCGATATTATTGACAATTTCCCGGAGGGTCGCCCCGAACGGCACTTCGATAAGTCCGGTATTGGCGACGTGGCCGGTGAGCGCGAAAGTTTTAGTGCCGGGCGAGTTCGGCGTGCCGACGGAGCGGTATTTTTCCGCGCCTTCCCGGATGATGGTCGGAACCGACGCCAGGGTTTCAACGTTGTTGATGACCGTGGGTTTGCCCCACAGGCCTTTATGCGCGGGGTAGGGCGGTTTGGGCATGGGCATGCCGCGCTTGCCTTCAATCGACGCCAGCAGGGCGGTCTCTTCGCCGCAGACAAACGCTCCGGCCCCCTCCATCACGTGCAGTTTGAAATTGAATTCAGTCCCGAAAAGATTATTGCCGAGCAGGCCGGCGGCCGCCGCGGCATCGACCGCGCCGCGGATGCGCTTCACGGCCAGCGGATATTCCGCCCTGACGTAGACGTAGCCTTCATCGGCGCCGACGGCTTTGCCGGCGATGAGCATGCCTTCAATCACGCCGTGGGGATTGCCTTCCATGACGGAACGGTCCATAAACGCGCCGGGATCGCCCTCGTCGCCGTTGCAGACAATGTATTTTTTATTGTTCTCCGCGGCCAGCGTAATCTGCCATTTTCTGCCGGTGGGGAAGCCGCCGCCGCCGCGTCCGCGCAGTCCGGCGTCAAGGATTTTCTGACAGACGTCCTGGCTGGTCATGGCGGTGATTGCGGTACGCGCCCCGAAGTAGCCGCCGCGATGAATGTATTCCGCGATGCTGTCCGGTTCGATCATGCAATTTTTAAGCACCACCCGGCGCTGCCGGTTGTAGAACGAGATCTCCTCATCGCCTTTGCAGCGTTTGCCGGTGACCGGGTCAAGATAGAGCAGGCGTTCAATAAGCTCTCCGCTGAGCAGCGTGGTGTTGACGATTTCCGTGACGTCGCTGACTTTGACTCTGGTGTAAAGGATGCCCGCCGGTTCGATATGCAGCAGGGGCCCCATCTGGCAGAACCCCTGGCAGCCGCTCCGGGAAATATAGTGAATGTCCTGAGTGTCGTCATGAGCGGAAAGCTCCAGTTTGACATTCAGCCCGGCGGTTTCTAGCTCCTTTGCCAGCGCCTCGCGCACCGCCAGCGCGCCGTTGGCCACGCAGCCGGTGCCGGCGCAGAGAATGAGACGGCATTTAACCGCGGCAGCCGCGGCGGCATATTCGCCGGAAGTCTTTTCAAGATCAATGGTTTCAATTTTATTATTCATGGCTGTTTTCTCCTATGCCTGTGCCTGATTATTTTTTTCGGCGGCGATGATGGTCTCGATGATTTCCACCGCCTGTTCCGGGCGGACCTGACCGTAAACTTCGCCGTCAACGATCATTACCGGCGCGAGTCCGCAGGCCCCGAGACAACTGACGGTTTCAACGGTGAACATCATGTCGTCCGTGGTTTTCTTTTCCGGCGACAGGCCCAGCCGCTGATAAAGCGCATTGAGAATGCCGTGGGATTTTTTTACATGGCAGGCGGTGCCGTCGCAGAGGCGGAAAATGTGTCTGCCCTTGGGCTCCAGTGAAAAGTGCGCGTAAAAGGTCGCCACGCCGTACACCTGGGCCGGCGGCAGTTTCAGCATGCCGGCGACATAGCCGATGACGCCTTCCGACAAATAGCGGTATTCCTCCTGTATCGCCTGCAGGATGGCGATCAGTCTGGCCTTGCTGTGGCGGTTCTCCGCCAGGATGCGGTCAACCGCCGCCATATCCTGTTTTTCTTCAATTGTTCCGTTCATGCTGACACCTCATTTTTAAAAATATTTGATGATTACATTCTTGTAATACTTTTTTTGCAGGGTCGCGGCAATCCGCTTGATAATGCTTCTTCTGATCTCCAGCTCAATCGGCAGATTCGGGTCCTGGTGCGCCTGGTTTATGCGCGTGCCGACGTGAAATTCAATGATGTCATTGCAAATCAGCAATTTTGCCAGTTGGCCCGCGGCATTATTCCTGATTTCGTCAAAATTGCCTTCCAGATATTGCGCGGCTCTGGTCAGCGTGTAGATACCCTCGGTCACCAGGTCGATGCCCGGCAGCGCCGAGCACGGCGGCAGACCGTCTTTGGCGCCGTTCGCCGGAATGCTGAGTTCCCGCTCCAGTTCCCGTGCGATGATTCCGGCAGTGGTTCCGCCGCAAATGACTTTTCCGCCCGCAAATTCCGCGACATTCCGGGCGATGACCGCATCTTTGGCCGGGTCGAACGGCGGCCCGGTGACCAGCATCAGCCGGCGCGGCTGGCGGAAATGAATCACCGCGCAGGTCATGTCGTCGCCGGCGCGATACGCCGGTTCGCGCCGCAGCGCCTCGCGGATCATCTGTTCCGCCAGTTCCAGCGCGGTCACTTCCGGGTTGGCGCTGACGATGCCGGTCAGAAACTGACGGCAGCCGCTGACGCCCCAGCCGGCGGGTGTTTGATCGGCGCCGGCGCCGGTCTGGCTGATGCCGTCCGACAGCAGCACCAGCCGGTCATGCTGTTTAACCGCGAATTCGCAAATCCGCAAAGTCTGTCCGCCGCACTTAACCGCCGCGTTATTCGCATTTGCCGGAGTGAAATTCTCCCCGGCGCGGAATGCGATAAATTCCGGATTGCCCATCTCCACCATCTTCACCGTTCCATCCAGCATTATATCAATCAGCGAGAAAGTGGCATAGCCGATTTCCAGGTCGCGGCAGAGCGGCAGCGCTTCCATCATGATCTCGGCGGAACGGGTCATTTCCATATTGGCGCTCATGAATTTCAACGCCATCGACACCGTCATATTCGCCAGGATATTGGCCTTGATTCCGCTGCCGAGCCCGTCCGACAGCGCCGCAATAACCCGGTTTTCTTCAGAAATTCTGCGGAACTTGAATACGTCCCCGCAGATTTTCTGCCCGTGCTTATTGCACTGGCTGCAGCCGATGTCGGCAAATAATATTGCGGTTTCGTTCATCGTGCGATTTTTCCTCCCGGCGCTAATTTTGTCGCCGCATAATTTTCGCTGATGGAACGCAGCAGAATCTCGGTTTCCGCCATATTTTCGCCGAGTTTGCAGGCAATGTCCTGGACAGCGGCGAGATTTTTGGTGATCACTTCGCGGGCGCGTTCCGCAATCTCTTCGCGGCGGAGTTCCGTGCCCGTGACATCGGTGATTATCGCGCCGGCGGCCTCTTCCGCTTCAATGCTGAACACGGTCACGCCAAGCAGCCGGTCTTCAAAATGCAGCGATTCAAGCCGGATGTCCTCGCCGTTGCTCAGACAGGTCGAGAAATAATTGGAGAACGGCACGATGCGCCTGACATCCGCGCCGGCCATCCCGGGCACCGCGTCAAACGCCAGCAGATTGGATTCGCCGAAGATTTCCGCGAAACGCCGGTTGCATTCAATTATCCGCAAATCCCGGTCAACAATCACCACCCCCGACGGGATCGTGCGCAGCAGGGCGTTCGCTTTCTTCTGCGCCTGTTTACGCAGATACGAAACACACATCGGCGCCTCCGCTTTCGCATTAAGCAAAGCGAGGGCAAAATTTCTGCATGTTTCATAACCGCAGCCGCCGCAGTTCAGTTCGTCCTCCCGGCAGTTTTTGCCGATGCTCTTCAGCGCCAGCGTTATTTCATGCATTCCGGCAGGCGCGTCAATCACCGCGCTGACGGGAAATTCCGCGTCAATGCCGCATGCGGCCGGCCGGTGTATATTGGCCGGTATTTTTACATTTTCGAGTATCCGCAGTCTTGCCGTCAGCCCGGATGCGGCATGCTCGGTGCACGGCCCCTGGATGCAGCCGCCGTGACAGGTCAGGGTTTCAATGAAAACCGGCATGGTGATATCCTCCAGCCGCACCTGTTCCAGTTCCTGCCTGATATTGGCGATTCCGGCCAGGGTGATGAACCTGACTGCGTCCGGAAGCCGGTGCGCTTTGATTGTTTCGATCATGCCGCCTTCAACCGGGTAAATCGCGCCTTCCTCCGCCGGATGCGGCACAAAATGATCATTATCATCGCCGGTCAGCAGCGGCAGCACAATTTTCTCCATCGCCAGCCAGCGTTTCAATTCAGCAAAGGTCATCGCCAGCCGCATCAGTTGCGGATTGCGGTCGGCCTCATTCTTTTTGGCGACGCACGGGCCGATAAAAACAACTTGCGCCGAATCGCCGAACCACCCTTTCAGCATTTTGCAATGGGTCAGCGCCGGCGACAGCATCCTGGTGATCGCGGCTGCCGTATGCGGCTGATACCGGCATAGATAATCCACTGCCGCCGGACAGGCCGAAGATATCGCCAGCCCATGCTTGAGCCGCCGCAAATCACCGGCAACCGCCTCCGATACCGCCTGTGCGCCCAGCGCGGTTTCGCTGACTCCGGCAAAGCCTAGCCGGCGCAGCCCGGCAATCATCTGGCGCGGACTGACTCCGGCAAATTCATTCACCCACGACGGCGCCAGCGAAACGTAGACGTCAGCCGTCCACGCCACCAGATCCCGGACGTTCTCAAGATCATCGCGGACCCGTTTGGCGTGCACCGGACAAATCGCAACGCAACCGCCGCAGCCGACACAAAGTTCAGACATGACCGTCGCATGGCCTCTTTCAACTTTGATCGCCTTTACCGGGCAGTGGCGGACACATTTGTAACAGTCCTGGCATTCCGCCTCAATTGTATAAATTGGATAATTGCTTTTCACCGCCAACCCCGCCAATTGATTCGTAACAGTTTATTGTAATATTTGCTCAATTAATACTTTTATATTAATTATAAATCACTAATTAATACTTTTATATTAATTGAATAGTATTAATTATAATCTATCTGCAATAAATGTCAAGAGGCATAAATATTAAAATATTGATATTTTAATATTAATTGATAAAAAATGAACTTATTCCGTCATATTAAAGAAGCAAAACAGTTATCGGACTATTCATTGCATTCGGCGACCAAAAGTCTATATTGATACTGATTTTGCAAAAAAAACGGCTTACGCCATGGGCTGAGCCAATATACCGGCAGGGAATAATGATTGAATTTATCAAAGAAATCGCACGGCAGGCTGGCGCTACGGCGCTGGAGGAAATGAAAAGGCTGGACGCGTCCAGGGTTCACGCCAAGGGCACCGATAAGGATATGGTCACGGAAGTCGACCGGATGATTGAAGATCAACTGATCGCCGCGATCCATAGCAGGTTTCCGGAACATGACATTTACGGGGAGGAAACCGGACGGAGCGGCAGCGGCAGTGAATTCTGCTGGATCATTGACCCGATCGACGGAACCACTTCATATATTCACCAGACCCCGTATTTTTCAATTTCTATCGGCTTGCAGCGGAACGGCGAAAATATTGCCGGAGCGGTTTACGCGCCGAAACTCGGGGAATTGTTCTGGGCGGAAAAGGGCAGGGGGGCGTTCCTGAACGGCGAACGGATCAGAGTGTCGCCGCGGAATGTTCTCGGACAGTCGCTGGTGGCCACCGGTTTTGCCTGCATCCGCGCCGGCTTGAAAGAGAACAACCTCAAGTATTTTACCCGGATCATGCCGGACATCCGCGACATCCGCCGCTGCGGTTCGGCGGCGGTGGATCTGGCTTACGTCGCCTGCGGCAGATATGACGGCTTCTGGGAAATGAGCCTGAACATTTATGACGTCGCCGCCGGAGTGCTGCTGGTGGAGGAAGCGGGCGGCACAGTCTCCGACATGTCCGGCGGAAAGAGTTTTCCGGAACAGGGCATCGTTGCATCCAACGGCCTGATTCATGACAAATTTCTAAGCTATTTCAAGGGATAAGGAAGAGAGGCTTGAAGCCAGAAAGTATCCGGAAAAGCAGCCGGAATGTGACGCATAAAAAGCATCATGACCATGCACCGTTTCCCGCAGGGACGAGCCAGGCTGCATCCGATGGCGGTATTTTGAAATTGGTACTAGGTTAGCTCAACTGATATTGACGACCTGCCAACTGCTTTCGGGGTCCCGGCCCGGCATCTCCAGGCCGGCGTAAACTTCCCACAAATGCCGGGCGAAATTGCCGTTGAAAGAAGGCTGGCATTCTTCCGGGATTGTAAAGGAATACTCCCATTCGTATTCCTCATTGGCGTCAAGCCGCTGCGGACCGTCAACGGTATAGTCTTTCACATAATTGTCATGGGTGTGCTCAATATTAATGCAGTCCAGTTGCTGCGAGGTCATGTTCTGAAACTCATAATTCGGGATTTCAACTTCTTCAAAAGACCTGACTTTCAGATAAACCCGGTCTATGTTTATCGGTTCAGCGCCGACAAACGCCCGGATGACAACCTGGATTTCATCGCCCCGCGGACCGCCGTCGCATTCGATTACAATTTTGGCCCATCCGCCCGTCAGGGTATTCTTAAGCTTGGCAAAAAAGCTCATAGCCGGACTCCTTGCTTTAATATGTTCTCCACTGCAATTATGAATATCATTACATAAAGCTTTTTCAATAGCGCCAATGCGCAATACGGGATTTTATGTTCAAAAAATATGCGTTGACCGGTTAAAGCGGCTTCGGCAGCAGCATGGAGAGTTCGGGACGGATTGCGACCTGGCCGTGGCACAGCGCCAGCGAAAGCGCATCGGTCGAATCCAGCGGGATGTCGGCGACATTCAGCCGGAATGACGCCGCCATCATTGCGGCGACCTGCTCTTTTGACGCCGAACCGTTGCCGACCGCGGCGCGTTTGGCGTTTTTCGGGGAGTAGGCATAGACTGGAATCCCGTTTTCGGCGAGCACGGTCAGGATCGCCCCGCGGGCCATGCCCAGGATGATCAGGGTGTTGACGTTCTTGCCGTAGAACGGCTGTTCGATGGAGGCGACCTCGGGTTTGAAGGTGGAAACCAGTTCGCGAATGCCGCCCGCCAGGCGGAGCAGGCATTCGCAATGAGTCAGTTTCGGGCTGTTCCGGATGACCCCGCAATCAATGATCGACGCCTTGTCGGCGGAAGTCATGCTGATGACGCCGTAGCCGGTGCATCGGATGGCGGGGTCTATGCCGAGAATTATCATCAGTTCAGCCAGTCCTGACTTCCGCAGTCATGCGGAAATTGTATGTTAAGTTGTTTGTATTAAACAACTTGCATTGTCCAGTTCCAGGAATATGAAAAGCTCTAATTGCCTTCGGCGTCGAGCTGTTCGAGGATATCCGGGTCAATTTCGCTGTTATAGGTGACGTTCTGAACGTCATCCAGGTCTTCCAGCTTGTCAATCATCCTGAGCACCTGACGGGCTACGTTGATGTCTTTGATTTCGACGACGTTTTCCGGCTTCTGCATGAGCTCGGCTTCTTCGGTCTTGATGCCGACGTCGGCGAGGGCTTTGGTCACGGCTTCGAAACAGTCGGTCGGGCCCCAGATTTCGGCGACATCTTCGTCCACTTCAATGTCTTCGGCGCCGGCGTCGAGCACAATATCCATCAGTTTGTTTTCATCGGCGTCGGGCCCGGTGATGACAAAATGAGCTTTGCGGTGGAACATCCAGCTAACCGCGCCGGAGCCGGCCATATTGCCGTTGCAGCGGTCGAAAACCATGCGCACTTCGCTGGCGGAACGGTTCCGGTTGTCGGTCAGGCATTCGACTTTGAATGCGACGCCGCCCGGGCCGTAGCCTTCGTATACCAGTTCTTCGTAATTGACGTCGCCGAGTTCGCCGCAGCCTTTTTTGATGGCGCGGTCAATATTGACATTCGGCATATTGGAGGCTTTGGCGGCCAGCAACGCGGCGCGCAACCGCGGATTGGCGTTGGCGTCGCCGCCGCCGAGTTTGGCGGCAACCATGATTTCCTTGCCGATACGCGAGAAAATCTTGCCCTTTTTCTTGTCGGTCGCGGCCTTCTTATGCTTTATGTTTGCCCACTTACTATGTCCTGACATATCTACCTCATTTTTGATTTTTTGTAAAAATATGTAATCAATACTTTAATCTCGTTTTATTAACAGTTCAAATGAAATGTGTTAAGACAATCACGAGAAAATTAAATTTTCAATCCTGCCCCGAATCCCGGTTCCGCATTTCCCGTTTCCCCGCTTTCAATTGTAAATTTCCAGTCAGGCTTAACCACAGAGGCACAGCGCCACGGAGAAAGCATTTTTTTTCATTTTAGAACAACCATTCCTGCTATTAATATGTCGCTCCTCTGGAGCTGTATTCTGAATTGCCGGTTTTCATTCTGACTTTCCCATTTTGGACATTTTGGACAGCCAATAACCTCATTCTGGACAGCCGACGCCTGCTATTAATATGTTGCTCCTCTGGAGCTGAATTCTGAATTTCCGGTTTTCATTCTGACTTTCCCATTTTGGACATTTTGGACAGCCAATAACCTCATTCTGGACAGCCGTCCGGTACGGACGGCACTACAACAAAACCATTCTGGACAGCCGACTCCTGCTATTAATATGTCGCTCCTCTGGAGCTGTATTCTGAATTGCCGGTTTTCATTCTGCCATCTGATTTCCTGTTTCTTAATTTCCCATTTTCCACTTTCAATTGTCTTTCGCCAACTCCGACACTTTGGAGTGTCGTTGAGCACAATGCTTTTCGACTTTCTCGCTTTTCTCGCTTTTCTCTCCCGCATTCGCGGGACCCGCAAACGGGGCACACCCCCGCATTCGCGGGCTTCCTCACTCCGACACTTTGGAGACCTGTTGAGCACAATGCTTTTCGACTTTCTCGCTTTCCACTTTTCTCGCTTTCCACTTTTCTCGCTTTCCACTTTTCTCGCTTTCCACTTTTCTCGCTTTTCTCGCTCCCGCATTCGCGGGCTTCCTCACTCCGACACTTTGGAGTGTCGTCGAGCATAATGATTTTCAATGTTAACAAACATTTTGGACAATCTGGACACTCCTGTGCAGAACATTTCCGGTGTCGCGCTCTCGCTCTGCGAGAGAGGTTCCGATCCCACGTCCGGCACGGACGGCACTACAACAAAACCATTTTGGACAACCAATTCCGATACTTTAGAGTGTCGTTGAGCACAACGGTTAAACATTTCGGACACCACATCTGCACATTTTGGACATCCCTGCGCCAGCAGAATAAACCGTCCCGCCGTCCGTCCCGCAGTCGCGGGAGACATCCCTGCGCCAGCAGAATAAACCGTCCCGCCGTCCGTCCCGCAGTCGCGGGAGACATCCCTGCGCCGGAGTTTTCTTCTGAATATTTGCTTTCCTGCTTTATAATTTTCAACTTTCAATTGTGATAGTCCTTACATATATAGTAGTTTTGTCAATGAAAAAATCGGCAAAGTATTTATCAGCAGAAATTTAAGCCATTAAAATGTAGATTTATTTTTATCGCAAAGATACGAAAAGCAGCCCAAGTAACTTCCTGTTAAGTTGAATTCATTTCAATTATGAAATATACTATGATGTTTGGGGAATTTTTTCTATAGCACATTCATTATCAGGAGGAGTGTTCGATGACAAAGCAAGAGCAATATTTGGAGCTTGTTCAGGATCGGAAGAAATATAAATTCCCCAAAGGATTACTTAATCCATCTGAAATTCTTGGGGGGGAATATGACTGTGATCATGTGGAGCCATTTGCAAGATGGCAAGGAAACCTTGATGCAGAAATCTTTTTGATAGGACAGGATTTTGGTGGAAGTAAATTCTTTGTTGAAAATAAAGGTGATAATAAGCCAAGTAGTTATACCAACAAGAAATTAATGTTGCTTTTTAAACAAATTGATGCGGGCATTGACTTAGGGAGTTCTAATTCGCCCAATACTAGTGCACCGGTTTTTTTAACTAATGCTATTGTTGGCATTGTTGATGCTGATGGGAAAGCCCAAACAAAAGATAAGATTAAAGAAGAGTGGATTAGAAGAAGTGCATTAGATTTTATTGAGCCTCTGCTAAGCATAGTTCAACCCAAGATAATAATTGCTATGGGGAAAGTCTCGTTTCTGTGTTTAGCATATATTTATCCTGAGGCCATAAACATTCCAAGAACGTTCAAGCTTGAAGAGTGGGTTGCAAAAGAGCCGCCAATATGTGTTGATAAGAAATATATTTTTCCCGTATCTCATTGTAGTCCAGTAAATAGGAACTGGAAGTGGGAACAACAATGTAAAGATTGGGGTAGAGTAGCTCCGTATTTTAAATGTGATATTGGCATGAACTGATTAAATACTGTCCCACCTTGCGCTGATTTCTTCACATGCAGCCACAATGTCACTTAAGCAACGTTTGTAAGCTTTAGGCGCCATTCTTACTTTTTGGGTATGGACATCAACAACATAGCACTTTTTCGGGTCGACACTCTTGGGGCTGTCCTGCCCTTCAAGATGAAAGCGTAAAGCTGTTGCAACATATTCACACCCCTTGTCGTTGAGAGGGTATGTTTTGGGGAAATGCAACTTGACACCTCCTACGATTTTCCCAGTAATTTCGTCTCTTAGGATGGCATCAGGACGCATGGTTACTGAAACATCTCCAATTTCCAAAGATTGATCGGAGAAACTATCGGCACTTTCAATTTGCAGTCCATGTATGTCTATCTCATCACTAACTTTCAAGAAACTCTCAATAGCTTCGGCTGAAAGTGCCCTGTCTTGTTCTGTGAATTCACTTCTGCCACTATTGGACAATAGCTCTTCAGCTCGTTCCATTGCTTCTGTATCACTGCTCATGCCTGATGTGAGATAATCAACAATTACATCACGCGCATCATTATACCTTGCTACTTTGAAAGTGCTTGGTGTTTTTTGATCTTTAATTATTTGCCTGCGGCGAGAAGGAGTTGCAGTCATATACTCCCCGAGTTTGTTTACAGAGAGTCTTTTGTCGCTTGCCATTGCTTGTATCCTTGTAGCTATTGAGTATATACAAAAATCGCACTATCATTGTTTATAATCAATCCCCTGGATCGTGACCCTTGGTGCCCTTTTCGCTTTTTTCTATTTTAGAAGAGTGATCTTTAACATTAGAAAAGTTTTCGCGATTGGCGATGACTCGTTCATCGCGCTGCTGCTGCTGTTGTTGTTGTTGTTGTTGTTGTTGTTGTTGTTGTTGCTGTTGTTTCTTTTCGTCCGGCATAATTTTCTCCTTTTTGTTGAGAATTGTATTTTTCGTAAATAGAAATTCCGGCAAATGTAATTGCAAATGCAACCGCAAGGGCAAATGATATTTCAGAAAGTCTATCCCAAATTTCTAAATTAAATTCCTTTTTGCACGCTTTGCAGTCTAACTCTTTTCTTTGGTCAGGGTCGTCATTGTTGCATTTTCTTATAAGAATATCAAGATAGCTGGCATTTGCATTCCATGTAACAAAAGCAAGGATAATTGTAAATAGAAAAAAGATAGTACTGAGACTAAAAAAGGCGATCTGCCATATTGACAAGGAAAATACATTGCTCATTGTAACCAATACGCCAATTCCGCCAGCAGAAAGATTGAGCATCGATTTAGTCGCGGAGTGCGTATTTTCGTGAAACGCATCTCTTAAAGAACTGAAATAAGCTACCCTTTTTGCACTTTTTTCTTCGGCCTTTTTTGTCGAATTATCTGCCACCATTTCTATGGTATTAGTGTTTTCGTTATTTTGCTCCATAATTCCTCCAAACCAAAATCATAATTGTTTTCACTAAAAAGATACTACTATTTCTCGTTTTCGCAAGCCTTGATTATTTTTAATGAGTTTCCATTTTCAACTTTCAATTATTGCTTGTCTTTCTATATATAGTGGTTTTGTCAACATAAATGGGAAAATTAAGTTCAAATAATGCATTTAAATGGATTTCAAAACTCATGTTCTCGGCGGCAAAAATCTGTTTGGTGGTTATTGAATGTCAATTTAACCGCAAAGGTATGCGCGGTTGCTATGCCTCTGTTGATACAGCTTATATTAGATCGTTTATAATTATGCAAGCGGTCTGACTTGCGGGGATGCCCGCAATTATAAACTTTGCCCCAGGATGTTTTAGTGGTAACTGAAGGTTATGAATAGTGTCGACACCATTAAGAAAATTTCAATTCTTGAAAGGAATGAAGAAAAGCGAATGTTAAGCGCTTAAATCAATCGCCTTAAATAGCGTTAAGATATGGTTTATTATCGTTCTTATATTGGTTTTACGCATAAATATATACATAAAAGATGTACTTTCCTGAAAAGCCATTTAAATTATTTTTTATGATAAAGACGAAAAATACTGTTAATTAAAGTTTGAACCTTAAAGAGTCAGCAGTACATTGTGAAATGGAGAAAATAAATAACAAATTTACAGATAGCAGAGATTTAAGCCATCTGAAAAGCTTAACACCAAAGAAAAAACATTGCGACCAATTTCGGCATGCTGTTGTTGTGGCAATGATGACCGTACAAATATTTTGTAATCGGTTTTTGCGGAAGTTAATTTCCGGAGAGTTTGAGTTATGAAAACAGTACAGGCGAGGCAATTAATAATAAAAGAGTTTGTTAATTGTTTTTCAGAAGCAACACTTCGACAAATCTATAATGATAAAATTTTTGAAAAAAAAAGTGCAGGATTAGATGGTATTGATTGTGAGCTCTTTGAAAAAAACAAGGATACTATTTTTGCAACTGTTTGCAGAAAAATCGATAAAGGGACATATGCCTTTACTCCATACTCTGAAGTGCAATTATCAAAGGGGCGAGGCAAGCCTCCGCGGATTCTTGCATTGCCAACCTTACGTGACCAGTTGACTCTTTCATGTTTAAAAGAATATCTTCATGCAAATTTTGAGAAATCAGTAAACAGGAAATTGCCTAATTCGTATATTTTTGAATTAAACAAGATTATTGCAGAATTAAATTGCTCCGAAGAACATTATTCTTTTATCAAGACTGATATAACTGGTTTTTATGACAATCTCGATAGAGAAAAATTAATGAATTTTGTTCGAAGGGATATCAGTAATCCTCAAGCATTAAAACTGATCTATCGGTCAATTACAAATCCAACTATCCCCAGAGATAGTGCCAAACATCAACGTTATCGTTATCTCACATCTAAAGGAGTTCCGCAAGGACTGGCAATATCAAACATTCTTGCGAATATATATATGCAAGATTTTGACAAACTTGGAGAAGTATTGAGTACAAAGTATCAGAGATACGTTGATGATATAATAGTCATATGCCCTAAATCATCAATATCTAAAGTTTTACATTGTCTACATATTGAGATTGCCAAACTTGGACTTGAATTTAATGCCGACAAAACAGAGATAGGGTGTATTGGCAGTGATGCCTTCGACTTTCTCGGATATAGAATTTCAAAAGATAGCTATATCAGCGTTAGAGAATCTTCTATCCAGCGTTTGATTAAATCCATTGCCCGCAAATTGGTTTATGCCGACCATCATAGAGATAATTTCTTAGAGTTACATACACGTCTTAAGCCTAATGCGTATAAAACCGTCCTTATGGAGGACCTGAATGAAAGAATAACTGGTGCTGTTAGTGACAAAAGACTGTATGGATGGCTTTTTTATTTTTCACAAATTACGGACTTGGCTTTGCTTCATAAATTGGATAGAATTGTGGGAAAATTATGCATGCGTTGTATTACGCTTGACAAAAAAAAGCCAATAAAAGTTAAGTCCTTTGTAAAAACTTTCCGAGAAATTCATCAGATGCGAATAAATAAAGACTTTAATTCTGAATATATTCCGAATTATAACAACTTTGATTTCCGTAGACAAAGACAATTTTTACGTTTTCGTGGTCTTTTGGCAGATAAAAAAAGGTATTCCCAAAAAGAGATTAACGATATTTTCGTTAAGACAATTACTGCACGTGTGAAGAGTTTGGACATGGACATCAAAGAAATATCATAAATTATGTTTTGGGTGAGAAAGGTGGTCTACTTTCGTAGGGGCTTTATGTTGCGGAACAAAAAAGCACATGTAATTAGCATTGGTTATCCAATCGTTTAGGCCCTGCTCAAGGGAGCTTTGGGTATTTTACTGAATCGTCACCTTTCTCGCCCTCTTTTTAAAATTTGAAAGGGAATAATTATGGTTGAAAAAGTAAAGTTGGGGTTATGGGATTTCTTTACATACATTTTGTCAGGAACCGCAGTGCTATTGTCAGTAATAATTCATTGTATGTTGGTTAAGTGCGTGCCAGTCGATATTCTTTTTGAGAAAATCATTGCGCCTATCTGGGTCGTGCTGGCTCTACTTGCCATTTTACTGGTAGGTTTATTACTTGAGCCAATTGCAAACTTGATATTTAAATTACCATCGGTTTTTAAAAGAGGCTTGAAGGAATTTGAATTTAAAGAATGGGATAACCAGATTAAGAATCTAGAAAATAAATCAAAGGAGTTTATTGATAAAGATCTTTACCAAAGTGTTTATCAATATACAAAAAATTGGATTTTAAAAAATGGCGATACTGGGCAATTTGATTCATTTTTAGGGAAATATGGTTTTTACCGTAATCTTTTTACAATTTTCCTTTTCAATGCTATTGCCTGCTTCTTTCTTTATTCAAACTGCATTGTCATCATAATACTTTTGTTGCTTGCTATTCTATATCTTCATAGAAGCCGAGTTTTTTATCGGCATATGGCTACAACAGTCTATACTCAATTTCTTGTCTCGCGTAGCAATAAATTACAATCACCAGAATAGAAAGGGATTAAGAAATGGAATGTAACGACTCCTTGCCGATTGGATATGTTAGATATTGTGGTTCTGCTGTAACAGATGGTATATTTGACGCAAGAAAGTCTGCCAAGGCATTATTGGGGTTTGATTGCGCCTTTCGTTATTTTATATCTGAAGAGTTTCCCGAATTAAAAGGAGTTGATTTTGATTTGCCAGTAAAAATTAAAGAAGGATCTTGGGTAATAGAACTGGTAAACAATATATCTGAATTCATTAAGATTAATGGACTAACAGTTGCAGGCAATGTTGCCCTTACGACATATCTTGTTTCATTAGCAACCAAGGCCGCGAAAGATGGGATGTTTGAAACAGGTCCTATTAAGGATATCAATAAGGCTGCTCGGCAAGCGATGAAAAGCATTGCATATTTCGTAAAAATCGCGAAATATAGGAAAGGGCTAGGGAAGGATGTCGAATCAATCAAAGCTAAATTGGAAAAGATAGAAAATGAAGACATGATAGTTTTAATGATAGAAGAGAAAGAACATTTGGTTATACCGTTCAAATATTATAAGGCATTTCAAGAATGTCCATCTGAAATACTTAGCCAGAGTACTAGTATTATTGATGAAACACTAGAAATGGAAATCGGCTATTGTGAAAACGGGAAGACATATTCAGAAACTATCACAAATCAGGAAAAGGATATTTTTTGTTCTGAGGAAGAAGACTGCAATGATGTTCTTTTTCCCGAACTTGAGCATGGGATGAAAGTAATTCTCGCGGGAAAAATCACGAGAAGTAATGAAAAAAGTAACTCTATCGGATTCGAGTATCAAAATCATGTTTTAACATGTATTCCAATTGGGAGAAATATCCAAAAATTCAAAGATAAAATAATTTCTCATTCTGATAATCATATTTATCCTCCTGTGAAAATTATTGGAATAATAGATAGAAAAGATCAATATGGTGGGTTTAAGGAGAAAAGACCAAGAATAAAATTCTCAAATGTTATTTCGTTGGAAACGGATAACGAGAAAGATGACTTATTCAATTATACAGGAATAGATATTAAATGATTTTTAAAATGCGTTGAAATAAATGTTGACAAGAGATGTGGAAAATTTTATTGTAGCGCAATAACACAACGATAATTGTCCTCTATCGCACAGTTCTTTGGCGATGACTCATTGCCTGTTTTCTTGTTGATCTCTCGTTTGAATGCGGACTCGGGTCATGCGTTCGCGGAGTCCGCCGTTCTGGACAAAGACCTTCTCCAGGCCGTCGAGCTGGTGGTCGAGCAAATAGGTTGCCTGGTGGATCAGGCAGATGGCGATATTGGCCACGACTTCGGCGGACCTCGTCTCCACAAATTCACGGAAAATCTCAAAAGTCAGCGGAGCGGTCATGCCCAGTTTCCGGACGTACCGGGCCTCGCTGCCTTGCTTGTTCCAGACGGCAAGGTCGCGAACCCGCAGAAAATCCCGGTAGTCCTCCAGCAGTTCCTCCAGGCTCGCACGGGCGACATTGGTGAGTTTTATTTCCATTTCTTTTGATGTTGGGGCGGCTTTACTGCCCTCGATGATGTTCTGCTTGCCGGAGCGGGCGGCCTGAACCATCTGGTCAATCGTGCGGTCGCCTTTGGTCAGGTATTTTTCGCAGAAACGCCAGGTGATCTGGTAGATCACATCGGATTTCTGGTAGGACAGCAGGGTCTGGTAATCTCCGCGAGGCCGGATTATGCGATCAGAAAACTGTGAAGACTGGGAAGACTGGGAAGACTGGGAAGACTGGGATGAATTATTTGAA
This sequence comes from Victivallaceae bacterium, assembly GCA_041665605.1. Lineage (GTDB taxonomy): Bacteria > Verrucomicrobiota > Lentisphaeria > Victivallales > Victivallaceae > CAIPAT01. The sequence goes on from JBAYIO010000003.1 coordinate 54,719, forward strand.
AAAGTTTTCTCCTGACTCCCAGAGCTCCCAGTATTCTCAGTATTCCCATCTTTTCTCATAGTAAAAATCCTTTATTTTATTTATTATAAATAGTTGCTTTTCATTGAAATTCAAGAGTTATCCCTCAGACTGGGTTATTTTTGAAATATTCTGCTTTCTTTTATCAAAAACGGTGTCACATTTAATTAACTTCTGTCAATACTATGCATAAAGAAGAATATTTAATGAATGACCAAGAAGCAAAGCTGACAAAATTTGAGGTGCTGCTTAATCGCGATCACAAAAAGATCCTGGCTTTTTCTTTTTCTTTGGTTTCAGATGTTCACAAAGCCAGGGATATCGCGCAGGAAGCGATGATCACCGCCTTTAAAAAGCTGGAGGAATACGACGAATCACGGGATTTCGGGAAATGGCTTCGCGGAATTGTCCGGATGAAGTACCTGGAGCATTTCAGGCACAACCGCGAAATCCCGATGAGCGAAGAGCTCATTGAACTGATAGATTCCAGTTACGCGCGGTGGGATGCCGCGGAAGAACATGCGCAGGCGGGTGAAACTTTATTTCAGGTTTTAAATGAATGCGTCGGCAAACTTAACGATGAGCAGAGAACGGTGATGGAGAAATTTTATTATCAGCGACAGAAAACCGGGGAAATCGCCAAGGCGGAAAATTTGAATGAAGCCACTGTCCGCAAGCGGCTGGAACGGGTCCGTTCCATGCTCAAGGCTTGCATTGACAGGAATCTGGCGGCGGCACAGTAAGACAGCGAGGAAAATATGGAAGAAAAATACAGCAATATGAATGAGAACGAAGAAAGACCCGAGCCGGGATTGCAGGCGGTTGACGGCCTGCTGCTGGAAATGGGACGCAACGGAACCGGGAATGACAATGATTTCCTGCGCGAAGTCATGGCGGCGGTCCGCAAGGGCGATGACGTCCCGCCGGTGCATCATCATCACTTTTTCACCATGTTCCGCATTGTCGCTTCGCTGGCGGCGGCGCTGGCCGTCGTCTCCGCGGCAATCTTCATGTTCCATGACAGAATATTTACCGGGACCGTTGAGGATAAAGACAAAATGCCGTGCATTCTGGTCTGTTCGCCCGGCGGGCTGATTAAATCCGGCAGTAAAGAAGCGGCGATTGTCAACGGCATGAACCTGAAAGTGGATGATACCGTACACATCTTCAAAGCCAAATCCGCCTTCGTTCAATTCTCGTGGCGGGCGTCAATGGAAATCGGATCGGGCAGCGTTATTCAGTTTAATGATATACATGCGGTTGCCGCCGGGGATAAGCGGCAGAAGCTGTCCGGCACCGGCATCACGCTGAAAGACGGCGTAATTCAGGCGGATATTTCCGGGCTGAAGGACGGCGACGCGTTTACTGTGGCGACCGCCCAGGGCGTGTTCATGACACAGAAATCCAGTTTTGTCCTGGTCGAAACGCCGGAGCTATGCTTTATGGAAGTGAAAGAGGGGAGTGTCCGGTTCAAGGGTGAAAACGGTTCGCTGTCAGTCATTGACGCCGGACAGTCCAAAGTTATTTACGGGACCGGTACCGGCCTCGCCGCCGGCACGGCTGATTCCGCCGCGGTCATCAGCGAATATAAGAGCCGGCTGACGCTGCAGAGCCGGGATATCGAGGAACTGCTGCTGCAGTTGTCCAGGAAGAAAAAAGCGGATATCTGTTTGAGAGAAATTGTCAGAAAAAGAAATATCTCTTTATAAATGTGATCTTGAGGAGTAGTTAATGAAGAAAACGCACTTTCTTGTCGTGGCCGCGCTGCTGCTTTCCGCATTGAGCCCGGCCTCCCGCGCTGAAGAAAAGTCAGCCTGCCTGGAAGGATTCGATCCGGCCGCGCCCAAAGCCGCGCCTTTCATCGACAAATACACAAATTATGAAAAAAAGCAGACGCCAAGCCTGTGGGAATATCCGCTTGACGGCACGCTTACCTTAACCTGGACTTCGCAGCCCGTTCCTGACGGTCTCCGCGGCAAACCGGTGATGTTCGCCATCGAGGCGGGGCTCGGCGCCAGCAAGGGTGCCGACGGCTGGCATGAACTCTCCGTGAACGGCAAAAAAATCCTGCGCTTCAATACTCCGTACGGGGAGAAACTCGTCTGGCGGGATCACGACTGCACAGTTACTTTCCATGCGCTGCTTGTGGATGGAAACGATGACCTGATCGGGATAATGTACCTGGAAATCGCCCCGGCATATCTTAATTACGGACAGCCGCAGACGTTTTCAGTCAGAGGCGAAAACAATAACGCAAAGAACTGGTTCATGCTGTTCGAAGGCGGCATCATGCCGGACAACCCCGGACGGATTCAACTGGGAAATAAAGTTGGCAGAAGAATTGCCGGGATTAAAAGCGTTGCGCCGGAAATGCCGGCCGAATATATCGCCAAATGGCGCGGACGGAAAGCTGCCGCCTGGTCCGCCTCCGCCGCGCCGGTAAATTCGCCGGATGCGGTAAATGTAACGGTTGCCGGAAAAAGCGACAGCGCGCTCCGGCAGGAAATCGAAGACGCCATTGCCGGGCAGCGCTGGATTAATGAAGTTTATCCGGATCAGCAGGCTTTGCAGCAGATTTCCGCCGGGCATGTCGAATGGCTGAAAAAGCTTGATTGCGTCCTGTGGGTGTCCAGTCCGGGCGAGATCCGGCGCTACGCGGAATTGCGGAAAAAACTGAAAGTCGAAGTCGTCAGCAAAGACGAATCCCGGCATCTGGTAACCATCGCGCCGTCCGGCGACGCGGTATCGTTGACCGTGCAGGTCCCGCTGCCCAAGTCCGCATGGGACGCTGAAGTTTATACTGACGGAGCCCGGACAGACTCCGGCTGCATCTATCTGAAAGAGGACAAAGGGGTGAGTTTTGATCTGAAACCGGGTCAATCCGCCGAAATCCGGCTTAAACAGTAATCAGACATTTTTTTTAAACTTAAGGAGCAAAGGCAAATGAACAAATGCATGAAAATGACCATGCTGCTGGGAGCGGCCGGCATTCTGTGCGGAAACTGGCTGACTGCGGCGGACGTTCCCAAAGAAGTAACCACCTCCACCGGAATCCGGATGGCGCTGATTCCGGGCGGTTCCTTCAATATGGGCGACGCAGCGGGCAAAGAAGAGGAAAAGACGGTTCACAAGGTGACCGTGGACAGTTTTTACATGGATGTCTGCGAAGTGACCCAGGAATCATTTGAAGCGCTTGCCGGAACCAATCCCTCAAAATTCCGCGATAAAAAAGGCCCGGTGGAACGTACCCGCTGGACTGACGCCGTAAAGTACTGCAACGCCCGTTCACTGAAAGAAGGGTTGAAGCCGTGTTACAATACCGACACCTGGGCATGCGATTTCAGCGCCGACGGCTACCGGCTGCCGACCGAGGCGGAATGGGAATATGCCTGCCGGGCCGGTTCAACCGGCGAACATTATTTCAGCGGCGGCGAGTCGCAACTGGATTCCCATGCCTGGTACCGCAATAATTCGGCGGAGAAAGTCCACGCTGCCGGCGCCAAACGTCCGAATGCGTTCGGACTGTTTGATATGTACGGCAATGTTTCGGAGTGGTGCAATGATTTTTACGACAAGGATTATTATGCCGTCAGTCCGGAACTGAACCCGGCGGGCCCGAAAACCGGCGACAAGCGCGTGTTGCGCGGCGGCAACTGGTCCAGCCGTCCGAAAGACTGCAAAAGTTTCCGGCGTTTTGCCGACAACCCGGTGACGGCCGATATCTGTCAGGGCTATGACACCTACGGCTTCCGCTGCGTGCGGAAAGCTGCCGTTAAACAGTATATAGGAACTGTCGCAAAATGACCTGTGTTTTTGTACCGTTCTCCTGAATGCTTTTCGTGCCGCCTGTTCGTTACATACCAGCCGGTATGCGCCTCGCAGGCAACCCGAAAATCAAATCAGGATATTCGTTAAAAATTCAACAGTTTATTTTGTTCCAGATCCTTGATAATTCTTAAAAAATTAATATTTAAGGAAACAGATCATGTTGTTTCATACGTGGACTTTCGTCATTTTTTTCACCATCACGATGGCGGTTTATCTGCTGCTGCGGCGGCACGCCGCCTGGCGTCTGCTGTGGCTGCTGATCGCGTCTTATGTGTTTTACGGCTGGTGGAATCCGCTGTTCCTGATCCTGATTTTTTATTCCACCTCGCTGGAGTATCTGGCCGGGCTGATGATCGCCGACACCAGATATAAAAAGACCTGGCTGGCCGTCTGTCTGCTGAACAGCGTCTTCATGCTGGGATTTTTCAAGTACGCCGGATTTTTCACGGAGAATCTGCGGACGCTGTTTATTATCCTGCACGTTCCGCTGGACGTGCCGGTCGCGAATATCCTGCTGCCGGTCGGGATTTCGTTCTTCACCTTCCAGTCCATGAGCTACATCATTGATGTTTATTACAAAAAAGTGAAAGTGGAAAGGTTCTTTATCCGCTATGCGGCGTTTGTCGCGATGTTTCCGCAGATGGTGGCCGGTCCGATCGAGCGCGGCCGCAATATCCTGCCGCAGCTCCGGCATATTCCGGTCATCCGCAAACTTGATGTTTCCGACGGTCTGTCGCTGTTCCTGATCGGGCTGGTGAAAAAAGTGGTGCTGGCGGATTTTCTGGCGATTTATGTGGACAAAGTCTATAATAATCCTTCCTTTTACGACAGCACGACGCTGATTTTCGCGACCTACGCGTTCGCCTGGCAGATATACTTCGACTTCAGCGGCTATACCGACATGGCGCGGGGGGTGGCCAAAGCCATGGGCATCCGGCTGATGCTGAACTTCAACAATCCATACACCGCGGTCGATATCGGCGATTTCTGGCGGCGCTGGCATATCAGTCTTTCCTCATGGTTCAAAGATTATGTGTATGTGCCGCTCGGCGGCAACCGCGGCTTCAAATACAAGGTTTACTGGAACGTGCTGCTGACCATGGTGATTTCCGGTTTCTGGCACGGCGCGGCCTGGACATTCATCATCTGGGGCGCATTGAACGGTCTCGGCCGGGTGCTGACCATAGACTTGGAAAAAACTCAATTCTATCTGAAAACCCCGAAAATCATCAAGCAGTTGCTGGTGTTTCATTTTATCTGTCTGACCTGGATCTTTTTCCGTGCGGCCAGTCTGCCCGACGCCATGCTGATTCTCCGGAAAATATGCCAGTTCACTAATGCCAGTCCGGAAATCCCGGTATTTCTGTTTGGCGCGGTCGGGCTGATCTGGGTATATCAGCTCATCTTCAGTTCCAAATACAAATGGCTGCTGGAAAACTCTTTCGTCCGGGTCGGCGGAATGGTGACGGCGCTGGTTCTGTTCCTGATTTTTTCCACTGCCGCCAATAAACAGTTTATCTATTTTCAATTTTAAGTCTGGAGTGACATGGCATGAGAAAAAGAAGAGTTTTCGGTTCCAACACCTTTCGCCTGAGTTTCAAGGAGCTGGCGGTTACCGGAGCCATTATTATCATCGGAGTTCTGTTCCTGCTGCCGTACATCTGGGGCGGAATCGAGAAAATCCGGACCGGCAATGAATTCCGCATCGCCTACGATTCCCGCGATGATTACTGGGTTTACAAAAAATGGGCGGACAAGGCCGCGGAAGAGTATCCGGTAATCTTTCTCGGAGACTCCGTCGTCTGGGGCATGTATGTTGACAGCGGCAGCACCCTGTCGGCCAAGCTCAACCGCAAACTGAACCGTCAGGCCGTCGCCAATCTGGCGATTGACGGAATGCACAGCGTCGCGCTGGAGGGGCTGTTGAAATACTACGGCGGCGCGATTAAAAACAAGACGGTCATCCTGCATTACAATCCGCTGTGGATGAACAGCCGGAAATACGATTTGAGCGATGACGAGGAAATGCAGGTGCACCATCCGCGCCTGATTCCGCAATTCTCTCCGAAATATAAATGCTATACCGAAAGTTTCAGCGGCAGACTTAATATCTGCCGGGAACGGAATATCCCGTTTTTCAGTCTGCTCAATCACATCCGGCTGGCCTTTTTCAACAACGAGGAGTTGAACCAGTGGATGATCGACAATCCTTACAAAACTCCGTTTTCACAAATTTCCATGACGGTCGATCCGTGCGAAAAAGAGAAGACAAACAGCAGCGAAAACTGGAAGCAGAAAGGAATTACCGCGCAGGAGTGGGAATGGGTGCCGCTGGATAAATCATACCAATGGCAGGCCTTCACCAATGTCGTTAAACTGCTCCGGGAACGCGGCAACCGGGTCTGCGTAATGGTCGGGCCGCTCAATCCGTACATGCTGACTCCCGCCAGTCTGGTCAAATTCCGGAAGCTTCAGCAGGATATCTGCGCATGGCTGAGTAAGCAGAATGTCGAATATATGCTGGTGCCGGATCTGCCGTCGGAAATGTATGCCGACGCCAGCCATCCGCTGGATAAAGGATACGATGTTATTGCCGATAATTTGCTGAAAACATCATTTTTAGATAATAATATTAATCAGGGAGCAGTATTATGTTCAGTCAAAAAGTGAAATATATTTACAAACAATACAAAGGGGCTGGAAAATGAAGACAATGGTGTTGATTTTTGCGTTGATACTGGCGCTGACGGCTGGAAATGCAACAATGGCGCAGGGCAGTGCCGGCGGCCTGGTTAAGAACGGCGGCTTTGAGGATGGCGTCCAGGGGGCGCTTCCGGCTGGCTGCGGCATCGAGAAAGAGAACGGCGCCGCGGGAACTGTCGCAATTGACAACAGCCAGTCACATTCCGGGAAACAGAGTGTTCTGGTCAATATGACAAGCGCTTCCGGGTATCTGCACCCCAGCCTGAACGCCACCCTGAAACCGGGCTGCTATATATTGCGGGTATGGGCGAAGGCGGAGCCGGAACAGTCATTCCAGATGCAAATATACGACAGCCGCGCATGGTCGCAGAATAAACCTGCCGCCTTGCAATTGGAGGGTAAAGGCATCCTGACCAAGGAATGTCGCGCGAACAGCAGGGAATGGAGCAAGTTTGAAGTAGACGTGGATGTCACGGAGGAGTTTCCAGCCTCCATCCAGATCGGCCTGACTAAACCAGGGAAGCTGTGGCTGGACGATGTTGAGATAGTTCCGTCAGGTAAGACATTGCAGGAAAAACCGGCTGCCGTCAGGATAAAACAGTCAGAACAAAATCTCGAAATCCAAAACAGCAGAATTGCCTTGAATATTGCCAAAGGCAATCCGGGCACCGTGCTGTCGTATATGCAGGGAGATCGTTTGTGCAATGCGGTTTCGCTGAATGCGTTTCAGCAGGGCAATGCCGCATCCGCCAGTTCATTTAAAGTCGTCAAAGACACGCCGGAACTGGCTGTAGTGGAAGTCGTTTATAGTTTTGCCGCCGGCCAGGATGTAACTGTGACTTATTCCGTCAAAAACGGTTTTGAATATGTGGAGGCGGAGTCGGATTTTGCTCAAGGCAAAGCGGCGATCCTGACCGCCATGAAAAGCGAAGTGCTGGTATTGCCGGACTTTCTGGCCGATTCCATGGTCTTCTATCCGGAATCAGCACCGGCGGCAGCAATGAACATCCCCGCCGATAATCATTTACTGGTAAACCTGATTGACAATGGCGGCGCCATGCTGGCACTGTTATGGGATTCGCCTAAAATGAGCATTACTGAAACTAAAAAAGGTAATCTGTTCGAATCGGCAGCGCTGTCCGCCGGGGCTAAAACCAGGTTCTGGATCGGCGTACTCGCCGTCAAGGGGATCTGGTACAAGGCCGTTGAAAAACTTAATTCAGGCAGTTTTACCGCACTGAACTGGACTCCGCCGTTTCCGGCTGAATGGAAACTGGCAACATTTCTGGACAAGGGCTTTCATGTTGACACTCCCACTTGTGAATCCTGGCTTCTGATCCCGAAAGGCACTAGCGGACATATTGGCAACGGCGTCGGTTTCATCAATCTTTCCGCCTGGCAGGCCTGGTCTTCCGATTTAGGCGGATTCGTTTACCCGTGCTATCTTCAGGACAATAAGGCTTTCGCCAAATACCCCATGCTTCAACTGGGAAAAAACTCTGTCTTCAATGCCGCACCGGCACTGATCTACGCCCTGACCGGCACCGGCAAAACCCCGGCCGGCATCACCATGCCTAAAAATGCCTTGCGGAAACTGTTGCCCCAGGCGCTGAACAACCGTCTTGAAGCGATGAACTCCCCCAGGAACCACTACCCTGCCACCTGCGGCACTACCGAAAAAGTGGAAAAGATTTTTTACCGCAGCGAGTCTGCCGGAGAAAAGAAACAGATTCAGGATGCATTTGTCCAAATGAATCTGTTTGTCCAGGCCATTCGCGGGCGCATTGAAGATTATGCCGCCTGGCAGCTTAAAATGGTAAAAATGCTTGAGGAGCAAAAACGGATTAATCCCCGGCTCGATCCGTTAATCAATGAACTCGAAAAAGAACTGACGCAAATTAGCTGGTACTATGCTAAATCAAAGGACAATATGAAAACTCCGCCATATTGCACCGCATTGACTGAAAAAGTAATTGCGCTGTGCGACGCAAAGCTGTCCGACGAAGAAAAAGAGGAACAGTGCAAGGGACTGGGGCGGCAGATCCGCACTATCGGCGGCAGTCAGGACGGCACGGTTGCCCAATTCAGATCTGTCGTCAAGGCTGTCCGTCAGGACGCTACGCGCAAGCTGATGACAGCGACAGCGCCGCAGGAAAGGGAATTGCTGGAAAATGTCAGGACTGAAACCGGCGTGATGCTGAACAGCCGGCTGGGCATGGAAGGCAAGTAATTGATATTAAAAATTGATCTATTGCCGGGGCTGTTCGTTCTGCAGAAGTTCCACTGAGAAGAACACCGGGTCGGAAGCCCGGCCCAGGAACGTATTCTGTTCGGGCTGGGGAGCCTGCGGGGTGATCAGTTCAAAACCGGCGCCTTTGCAGGATTTGACTAGATTCACCAGTTGCCCTTTGGTCATTAAGGTCTGGGCTTTGAAAGAGTTGCCGTTGACTGCGGTGCTGATGTCCTTCTGCGGCACTCCGTAGCGGTCAAGCAGCTTTTTGAAGGTTACCGCCGAGTCCTTAATATCCGGAACGACCCATACCTGATGAACACTGCCGCCGATCGGCGCCGGTTTACCGGATTTGCCGTCCGCAGTGCTGTCTATTTTAAACACCGGATTGAACGAATTGCCGTAATCAACGTTGACCAGATTTTGCAGCGGTACTGCATTTTCGGCAATTGCGCCGCTTAATACGCCGCTGTCCGAACCGGTGTAGTACGGATACAACTCCTGTTTGTCCTGTTTGTCGGCTTGAGCAGGGACAAGATTTGCCGGAGAAGCGGGAGCAACAGTTTTGGCCGGCTTCGTATCAATCATGCTGTTTGCCGCAAAGTATAATGCAACCCCGGCAATCGCCGCTGTCGCGGCGATGCGCAGGATATATTTCGTAAAAGGGATGCCGCGGGGGGCAGGGGCCTGGAGTTTGCGGTGAACCCCGGCGGTGATGGAGTTTACCAGCGCGGCGGTGTCTTTATCCTGGCGCATGGATTTCAGCGCCCTGGCGATTGCCGCATAGGAGTTGAGTACTTTATTGCATTCCGGACAGGATTTGATATGGCGCGACTCCGGCGATCCGGATTCCAGCGTTCCGTCAAAATAGGCGCTGATGACTTCCGGAAGCGGACATTTTCCATTTTTTATATTATTGCCGGCCATTTTTCAATCCCTTTAGCATTTTACTTTTCAACAGACTCCGAATTTGTTCATGATCTCCCGGAGGATTTCACGTCCGCGGGCGATTCTGGATTTTACCGTTCCAACCTTACATTGCAGAACCTCTGCTATTTGTTCATAAGACATATCGTGAACATGCCTTAAAATCATGGTTTCGCGAAGCGCTTCCGGCAGATGCGCCAGTCCTTCCGCGAGACATTTTTCCACTTCCGAGTTTTCAAGCTGCCGGTCCGGCACTCTGGAACAATCCGGGAGCGGCATATCTTCTTCGCTTTTATCCTTTTCCGGATCATTGCCGGTATCATGGATGCTGATATTCAAACCGGCGCCGCGGCGGCGGTTCCAATGGTATTTGTTTCTGGCCAGATTGCTGACAATCCGGTGCAGCCAGGTATCCAGATTGGAATCACCCCGGAAGTTGTTCAGGCCGCGGTAGGCACGGACAAACGTGTCCTGAACAACTTCTTCGGCATCATGATGATTCGAGATCAGTGCGTATGCCGTGCTGTAAAGCTTTGAGGCATGACGCGCAATCAGCAAATCAAACACGGAGGTGTTGCCGTTTTTGAACTCAGCGATCAGTTCTCCGTCAGTTTTTGTTTCCAAATTCACACATACCTACGCCGCATTAGACATTTGATGTTAAAAAAAGTTCATAAATTTACATTTTTTTTATGCTTTTTTCAAAAAGAGTTTGCCGGAAGATGCTATTTTATTTGAAAATTCTTTTACCGGAATAGTGTTGTAAAATAATTATTGCAGGCTGTGGTAATGTCATTTCTGATTAAAAACGTTTTTATAATTGACGGGACGGGAACGCCGGGCAAGGCCGGCGAGGTGCTGGTTGAAGGCGAACGGATAAAAGCCGCCGGGCGGCGCCTGCATGCGGATTCAGATTCGGAGATTGTTGACGGAGAAGGGTTAACGCTATGTCCCGGTTTTATAGATGCTCATTCCCATTCCGACATTTCAATCCTCGCTGCGCCGGAAGCTTACGGCAAAATCTCGCAGGGGGTGACGACTGAAATCGTCGGCAACTGCGGACTTTCGGTATTTCCGGTCAACCGGAACAACCGGGAGCACTTGCAGGAATTATACCGCAATTACGGCGTGGAAATATCATGGAGCTCCTTGCGGGAATACGGCGCGGAAATCAACCGGCGCAAGCCCGCCGTAAACATTCTGGCGCTGTGCGGACATAATACGCTGCGGGCCGCCGCCGCCGGATATGAGCAGAAAGTGTTGTCCGTCCGTCAGCAGTCGGATATTCTGGCGCTTTTAAGCGATTCGCTGGTGCAGGGGGCGGCGGGGCTTTCCTCCGGTCTGCTCTATGTGCCCGGCAAGTTTTCGGATACTGAAGAGTTGTGCCGGATGCTGGGAACGCTGGCCGGCTTTGAGCGGCCTTATACGACGCATCTGCGCAGTGAAGGCAATCTGCTGCTTGAGGCCATTGATGAAGCGGTGTCGGCCTGCTCCGGCGCCGGACAGCGGCAACTGCATATCAGCCATTTGAAGACTGCCGGGGAGAAAAACTGGAGTAAACTTGATGCGGCGCTGGCTGCAATCGCCCGGGCATCCGCCGGCGGAATCAGCGTGACCGCCGACTGCTACCCCTATATTGAATCAATGACTCAGCTCAGCATGATCCTGCCGGAGCCATACGACAATATGGATGATGTCGCGCTCCGTAAATTCATCGCCGCCGAACAGAATTTTACCGCGGTATGCGAACGGCTGGCGGAGTATCCGCTGCGGCGCTGGCAGACCGTCCGGCTGGTAAGCTCCGCCGCTGACGGCATGAATGCTTTTGCCGGAAAGACTTTTGAACAGATCGCTGCATCCCGGCAAACCCGTCCGGAAATAATTTGCGCGGAGATTCTGAAAGCCGACGCTGCCGGGGCGATGGCGGCTTTTCAGGGCATGTCTCCGGAAAACGTGAGGCGCATCGCTTTGCAACCTTTCACCGCCTGCGGAACGGATGAAAGCGCCCGGCCGGCGGATTATTTGTTCGGACGGAGCCATCCCCGCGGCTTCGGCGCGTTTCCGGTATTCTTTGAACTGCTGAAAAATATTCTGCCATTGGAGGAAATTATCCGGAAATGCACCTTGCTGCCTGCAACCTTATTCGGCTTGAAGGAGCGCGGCAGAATCGTTCCCGGCGCATATGCCGATCTTGTACTCTTTGATCCCGTCCATTATAATTCCCCTGCTGATTTCGCCGATCCCCACCGTCCGGCGCAGGGTATCCGCTCGGTCTGGGTGAACGGGCGTATGGGTTATTCCGCAAATGGCGTCGCCGGTTATCGCTCCGGCAGATTTATTGCATTGTATTGATTTTAATGGCATCAATATAAGTTGATATTTAAAGACTTTTTTCTAATCAGGATAATATGTTTATTATTAACCACTTAATTGATTATTTGATTGTTCTTAATCAATTTTTATTTATAACATACAATTTTAATGCGGCGCACGATTAATAGTTATAAGTGTTTTGTGTATAGCTACTTAAATTATTAATATAAAGTTGGCATGGAACTTTCTATATACAATCTCCCTTATTGATAAATTCAAAGTATCAATAGACTGAAGGTCGCTTGAGTAACGCAGTAAGATTCTTATATGGACGACCATTAGGCGCCTGCGGGCGATAGATACGAGGGGTTGAGTGGGGAGTAAATGAAGGGGAGAGCTGGAATCAGCTGTCAGAGCGGTTTATCCGGTCTGGCAGTTGATTTCAGGCCTTTATTCGGATGCAGTGAAATTCTCTGCAAGTAAATTTGTGCCGGATTTGCAGTAGATGCAACAGACTTCCTGATCATCAGGCGCCTGCGGGCGATAGATTTAGAGGGGTTGAGCGAGGGGTATAGTGAAGAGGAGAGCTTTGGGGACTGGAATCAAGTGCCTTAGCGATCCATGCCTTAGGCAGTTGATTTCAGTCTTTTTCCCGCCGGTTTTTTTGCTGGAAATTAGCTGAAGCTGCTGGGGGCAAAACATGAAACCATCAAAATCTATTCGTGAATGCCGAATCATCAAAAACGGGGTCGTTATTTTTGAAGGCTCTGACGAAAAATGTCTGGCACTTCTCGCCAAGTTGAAAAATCCCGGCAGGACGCGTCATTTATGCCGCATAAAGACCCGTTGCTTGATGTCAAAATAGCATTATGTGATGTTCCATATAGCATTGGCGCCATTTTATATTCTCGCTTGAACATGGCTGAAATGACTGCAGCCCCAAACGAAGACTATTATAAAAGACAACTGTTCCGAAGACATGGTTACAGCAGCTAAACCTGCCGGATTGAAATAAATCCGTCATGGTTTTTACAGTGTATTTGAGGCTAAGACTGAACTTTCAGGCAAATGCATCTCACTCAACGCACAATAAATGCTTGTATTTATGGTTTCAGTTGCTATTCTTATAGTTATAGCTTTTTAGATAATTTTTTGTAGATGTTAAATTTATGAGGGGTTGTCACAATTTACCGGACGGTAGTTAGTCCTGTCCGGAAATGGCTTTTTTGTCTGCCTTGTTTTAGGCTGACGCAAACCGGAGAGTTACCTGCCGGAGTTAAAGAGTAATATCGGAATATGTTTCTGGCCATGGAAAGATTTTCGATCCTATAATAATAATCATGGCATGCAGGAAGAAGAAAAATGAATCTCTATGTAGGCAACCTCTCGTTCAAGACCACAGACGCATCACTCCAGGAAGTATTCCAGGCGCACGGAAAAGTCGAATCTGCCCGCGTTGTCATGGACCGCGATTCCGGACGCTCCAAGGGCTTCGGCTTTGTCGAAATGTCCAACAGCGAAGAAGCCACGGCTGCAATCAATGCACTCAATGGCACTGATCTCGACGGCAGAAGCATCAATGTGAATGAAGCCCGTCCGAAACCCGAAGGCGGCGAACGTCGCAGTGGCGGTGGATTCGGTGGCGGCGAACGTCGCAGTGGCGGCGGCGGATTCGGTGGCGGCCGCAGTGGCGGCGGCGACCGCAGAAGCTACTAAGTTTCAGTAACGCCTGAGCGTTTTCATAGCCGGCAGGAAAATTCTGCCGGCTATTTTATTTTTCACATATACTCCGCGCGGCTGCGGGATTGCGACCTTTTGATTTTGGATTCGCACTCTTCGAGGCCTTCGATACCCTGGTATCGGCAGCCTCTCAGAATACGAACCAAATCTCAAAATCTTCGCAATCTATTGTTAAATTTTCAGCCGTGCAGAGTATAAAATGGACAACAAATAGCTGACGGATGATAATTTAATGATGCTGCCGCATAATCTGCCGCGCGGCAATTCTCAGAATAGAATTGCCGTCAGGGTTAAGGACAAAGGGGCCAGGGCTTTGCGCCAGGGGCACCCGTGGCTTTTTGAAGATTCCATTGAAAAAATATCCCGCGACGGCAAACCGGGTGACGTCGCTGTCGTTTTCGATCAGGATAAATCTGTGCTCGGGGCAGGGCTGTATGACCCGTCCTCCCCGGTTCGCGTCAAAGTGCTCTCCTTCGGACCTTCAAAGCTGCCGGTCGGGCCGGAGCTTTTTCGCAGGCTCTGCCTTGAGTCCAAACAGTTGCGCGACGGCAAACTTCCCGCCGGGACCAATGCGTGGCGGCTGATCAACGGCGAGTCGGATGCGTTTCCGGGGGTGATCGCCGATAAATATGCGGATGTGCTGGTGCTGAAGGTTTACTCGCCGGCATTCATTCCGTGGCTGGGCGACATTGCGGACTGTTTGTTTGAGCTTTATCCGGAGCTGCGGCGGATGGCGGTACGTTTTTCGCGCGAAGTTCAGCGGATGCCCGATGAGGTCAGATTCGGATTGCCCGACGGAACTCTGATCGCGGACGGTTCGCCCGCATGGGATGGCGCGGTGCAGTTTCTTGAGAACGGGATTATTTTTGAAGCCGATGTTAAATCCGGGCAGAAAACCGGTTTTTTCCTTGATCAGCGCGACAATCGCGCCGCGGTCGGCGAACTCGCGCAAGGCACCGGCAAGGTCCTTAATTTATTTTCATATTCCGGCGGCTTCTCACTTTATGCCGCACGGGCCGGGGCGGCGGAAGTTTACAGCGTTGATTTCAGTAAACACGCGATCGCCGCGGCCTGCCGCAATTTTGCGTTGAATGCCAATGACCGCAATATCGCCGCATGCAGGCACTGCGGGATCTCCGGGGATGCCTTTGCGGTCATGGATGATCTGGACAAAAACAAAAACCTGTTTGATATAGTAGTAGTGGACCCCCCTTCATTTGCCAAGTCGGCGGCGGAAAAAGACACGGCAATGAAGTCTTATGCCAGGCTGGCGCGGTCGGCGGTGAAACTGATCCGGAAGAACGGGATTCTGGTTTTCGCCTCGTGCTCCAGCCGAATATGCGCCGATGAGCTGTTTGAAGTTGTTCACCAGACTGCCGCGTCCGCCGGCCGCCCGCTGGACGAATTCATGCGGACCAGCCATGCGGTCGATCATCCCGCCAAATTCAAGGAATCAAGTTACCTGAAATGTCTTTACGCCAGAGCCTGAAATCGGACCTTCTTTTACTGACTGCGGCGGCGTGCGATTTCTGCTGGAACGGCATGGATTGCCATGCCGTCCATTATCGCATGCCAACTGTCGCGCTGGCGCGATTCCGGCATATCCCCGGCAATGCCCATGATGATGCCGCCTGTTGATTCCATTTAGTCCAGAGAAATCGATCATTCTTTCCGCAATTTCATTACTGCGCCAGGAATAAAATCTTTAAAAAGCGGGATTCATCTCTTGACATTCGAACCGGTTCGATATATAATAAAACATAGATGAATTCAAAAATAACAACTCGCTGGAACTAGCATTTTGGTGTAGATATCCGCTCAATGCAGTTTGCAGTCAAGTATATGGCACGGCTATCCGGGGGCGGTCAATGCGGACAGATGGCTGCAAGCCAGAAATGTTTGAGACGCCAATTTTATTGTCAGTGCAGGTTCCGCCAGAAGTGAAAGAACAACGCAAGAGAGGAGAAAACAGTAATGAAGAGCGTTAGATTTACTATTATTGAACTTTTAATAACCATTGCTATCATCGCGATATTAGCTTCGATGCTGCTGTCCGCCTTAAATAAAGCGCGGGAGCGTGGACGTGCCGCCACTTGCATGAATAATCTTAAAACTATCGGCATGGTGATGCATTCATACGTCGGCGATAATAATGATTACATAATCCGGAGTTATGACAGCACAGCCAATCCTGCCTGGCGTGTGTAATTATTAAAAAGGACATCAAGACATGCACAAAATGATATTATCAGGATTATCCGCGGTAAAGAGATGGGGCGTTGCCGCAAACACGCAGAAAACGGGAAAAAGAATCTCCGCGTTATTTTCTGCTGTGGCGTTAACCTGGAGCTTCAATGCGACTGCCGCTGTATTGATGTCGGATGATTTTGAACGGGAATATAACAGCTCTGATGCCGCGCTTAAAAGTTATGGGAACCTTGGAACCACCCGGGAAGGATATAAGTGGGGGCGGAGGGATTTAGACAGGAACGGGCCTGATGTTCATCTGCCCGGCATCCTTGAATATACAAAAGGCAATAAAGGACTTGTCTGGAAGTGTCCCTGCAGAACGACAGATATTATTTACCTTGATAAGAAAGTTAAAGATTTCAAGCTGGAATTTGACTACTTCCGTACCGGAGAACCTTCTTCTCAAGGCATTACTGTCAATTTTCGAATGTCCAAAGTGACGGCGGCGGTTTCCGATGGCGGCAAGCCGGACGGTTATGCCTTGCAAATCATGCCGCTGTCCAAAGATGGAATGAAAATAAAACTGCTCAGCAACTATGGTCTTGCAAAGGAATCCACAGAAATCTACACCGGACAACTTGGCGGACATATATGCATAGCTACAAAAGGCAGTAATATAAAAATCTATATTGGCGAAACATTGGCGCTGGATATTACTGATACGACAGAAAATCCGTCCAGAAATGCAGAGGGATTTTTTAGCATCCAGTGCAATCAATGGGTTAACGGAGATCACTGTGTTGATAACTGGAATGTCACTACAACAGAATAATTATATTTTGAAAGGAGTTTATCGATGAGTAGAAAATTTATCCGTCGTTTGCTGGCGTTATTGCTGATGGGTTCTGCTGCGGGGGCATATGCTCAGCAGTTGAACTATACCGGAAAAGTTACTCCTGCTCCGCAGCAGGTTATCAGCCAATGGGAGTCTCTGCCCGTTTCCGGAGGCAACTTTGAAGTTATTGTGGCGGCGAATGCGCACAATGCGGTAACGCTTGGAAAAAATCTGCTGATCGAGCGGGTGAAAAGTTTTAAAGCGGAAGACGGCTCAAAAAGCGCCGGGGCAGTAACGGTTGTCCTTGGAGAATTGAAAGATGAAAACATCCGGAACGCGCTTGATAAATATAATGTAAAACTGGATAAATCTATAATTCCGGAAGGCAATAAGCAGGGATATTTTATCCGAGTGGTCAAGGCTGGCGAAAAAAATGTGATCATCGCCGCCGGGACCGGGCATCGCGGAGCTTTTTATGCAGCCATGACCATTCTCCAGTCCATCGGGCTTGAAGACGGACATTTAATTCTTCACTGCGCCGATATTAATGACTGGCCCGTCTGGCGGGAGCGTTATTTTGGCGACTATGTAATACCAGCCCAGGAGCAGTTGATTACTTATCTTGCCAGAAATAAAGTGGACGGTTATGCTTGTCAGTACAGACGGGAATGGCGGGATTTCAAGCCTGAAGAGCTTTTGTACAACAAAAAGAACACCTGGAAGCAAGCCTTTGCACCGCTGAAAGAGTTCAATGACCGCTATGATCTGCTTGACTATATGTTTTTGATACATATTTATGCCGCCGCGCCGCGCGAATTCCCTATCCTTGATATTACGAAGGAAAAAGACGTCAATGATTTCATTGAGCGCTGCAGTTACGCCGCGGCGCTTGGCTTTAATCATATTATGGTGCTGGCGGACGACTGGACGCCAACTCAGAAAGGCGATTATGTGTGTCCGAATAAATCCGAAAAAGAACGGTTCGATAACTCCGTCGGCCGCGCTCACGGCTATCTGATGAAGAGGATTTACGAGGCGCTCAAGCCTAAATACCCCAGTTTGAAATTGGCGTTCTGTCCGGCGCCGTATTCGCTCTATGAGCATGACGTTCCCGGGCGGGTTTCGCATCAGCAGTATTTGATGGATATGGCAAAAGAACTGCCGGATGATATTTATGTGGTCTGTACCGGGCCGGATATCCGTTCCAATCATGTAAACAAAGAGGATTATGATCTTTATGTAAAGAAATATATGGCCGGGCAGAAGTCATACCTGTGGGATAATTCAGGCGGCCCCATGCCGGTGCCGCGCTGGGAGACCAAACTTTATGACGGCTTTGAAAAGGACAGTGACGGGATAATTTTCATAAACACTTTCGTCTTCAGTTGGCCCTGGCTTACGCCTTTTGCGCTGGGGACTAATGATTATCTTTGGAATCCGCGGGGATATAACGCTGTCGCCTCTCACCAGGATATCGTTGAGAAACTTTACGGCAGGGGCAGCTATAAACCCGTCAAGCAGTATATTGAGGTTTATCAGGCTATAAATTCAGGGGACAAAAATGCAAATTTCAAAGACCTTGAAAATGCGGTAAGGGAAATGAAAAAACTGAAGATGAATACTCTGCCCATTGAAAAAGGATTTGACAAGCTGCGGGCTAAATTCACGGCGGTTGTTCCGAGCTTAAAAGTCAAAAAAGTTAAAATGCCGCCGGTGCTTGACGGTAAGCTGGATGATACCTGCTGGGCGGAGGCGGATGACTTTAAGTTTACCGCCTGGGAGAAGGGCAAGTCCGTGAATCCGGGTTCGGGCAAGGTATGCCATGACGGAAAAAACCTTTATCTTGCATTCCGTTTTGAACATGCCAGTCCGCTGAAGAAACCTGTAATTGACGGACACGACGGGCCGGTATATGCGAATTCCGACGCCTGTGAGATTTTCCTGGAAGGAGAAAAAACCGGCGGCTATGGACATCTTTCATTCGACCACGAGAAAAACCTCTTTGACGAAACCAGAGTTCAATCCCTGGGGCTTGCCTGGAATCCGGATTGGGATGTGGCCGTTGACAAGGATAAAGGAGTCTGGACCGCCGAGGTTAAAATCCCGTTCAGATCAATGGTCCCGGTGATCGAGACGCCTGTCGGCAAAGGAACTATATGGCGCGCCAATTTCTGCCGTTCCTATGCCACCGAAGGTGAAATGTCCTGCTGGTCGCCCACGTACGGCAATTCTTTCCATACCACAGAATTCTTCGGACGTTTAATTTTTGAATAGAAGCTGTATTATGAAAAAAAACTGGAAATGGAATCCGTTTGTTCAACATGCCCGCGCCGCCGCGCAAGCGGTTGTCGATGACGAAAATGGCGCATGCGTCGAAGTCATTCCCGTATGCGGATGCCGGCTGGGCGACAAGTTAAAGACCGGCGAGGTTTACGCTGAAATACCCGGCCAAGGAACGCAGCGCCTGGATCATTACCTGTTCAGGCGCATCCTGGTCAATGAAATGGAATATGACGGGAATTTAAACTACTGGAGAATTGAGTTTCTTTTTGACATGCGCAGAGATAATTATATCGCTGCGGAATTTATCCAGTTTTCCATGCGAAAGATGCTGGTCAAGCTGACCGCCTGCAATCAAACCGACGAGACCGCAAAATGGATGTTTTCATTCCTGATCGCGCCGAACCGGTTGCTTGAAGCGGTAAAACTGAACAGCAGACAGCTCCTCCTGCCGGAAAATATAAAATTCGGGTTTGCCGGTGACAAGGAATGGTTTAACTCCCCGCCGCTCAGCACCTCGTCCGGTCCGGGCGGCATGCTTTTTGACTGGGGTCCTTTACGCCAGGGCAGCCGGGAATTTATCAATTTCTTTGATGAGTGGGTTGTTCCGCCGGGCCGGACAGAGTCGCGCTGGGTCGCGCTGGGCGACGTGGAAAATGACTTCGTGACCAGTAATACAGCCGTACTGAAGGAATATTTTGACAACAAGAAGCGAAGATATTCGCCGCCGCTAAGCCCTCAGGCAAACGACCCGTTCAAGGCTGGAATAATTCATCTGGCCAACCAGCTCAAGGTCAATCGCTGTTATCCGCCTTCCGTAAAGTACCGGGGCATGCCGGCCGCCATTTTTACACCGACGCCGACCATGGATATGGAATATTTCTGGGATGCAGGCTTCACGGCGGCCGGACTGGCGGTTTTTTCACCGGAACTGGCGGAGGAATGCATCGCACAATATCTGCCGCTGCAGGAGAATACCATCTTTCCGCACGTTGAAGGCGCAAAGGTTTTAATTCAGGTGCTTGCCGCATGGGAACTTTATCAGCAGACGGTTGACAAGCAGATTCTTGCCAGATTGTATCCGGGGCTGCACGAAGTGCTGTTATATGCATCAGGCAGGAAACCGTGGCCGGAAAATCCGGACTTGCAGCTTGATTTCGACGGGATCATGACGCCGCCCGGGGGCGGCAGCGGACTTGACGATTCGCCGTCGCAGGTGTGGACCAGGGGATACGAAGTTGATTGGGCCAGACAAAACTGCTACTGGCAGAAACATATAGCGGTCAACCACTCCGGCAAACTGATCAGCACTGCTTCCTCCAACATGACCGCGTTTGTTATTCTTTCAGCCAAACTCCTTAAACAGATTTGCGGCGTACTGGAGCAGGAAGTCCCGCCGGTTTATGATGAAATCATCGGCAAATCCGAGTCCGCGCTGCAAAAATATTCATGGCAGCCGCAAACCGGGCATTTTCACTGGGTTGAGAACGCCACCAAAGAACCCGTGCCGTATTATGACCTCAGCGGCCTTTGCCCCCTGACTTCCGGCTCCTATGCGGATGAAGAACAAAAGAATATTATGCTGGAAAAACTGTCAGGCGTATACATGACCGGACACGGCTTGACTACGCTTGACCGAAACGCGCCGTTTTTCAGGACGGGTTACTACTGCGGAACAATCTGGCTGGCTTTTCACTGGACTTTCTGGAAAAGCCTTCTTGACTGCGGCAAACTTGACGAAGCGGCGGTGCTTGCGAATTCAATCCTGAACACCTATGCGGCAAATTACCGGGAGGCCCCCATCTGTTATGAGCTGTTCGAGCTAGAGTCAGGCCGCGGCTGGGGCAATTTTCATTTCAGCGGACTCGGCTCCATCATCGTCAATTTATGGGCCGCCTACCGGAAACCCGGCACCGTAAGTTTCGGCTTTTTTGCAACGCCGCATAAAATTGCTGTCGCCGGGGATCTAGGTTCCGCGGAAATCACCGTATCCACCCAACCCGGCGCGGGCTGCACAATTATCCTCCGCCCCGACACCGACTACCAGGTCTCCATGGACAATAAGTCACTTACCTTAAAAAGCGACCAGTACGGAATGATTAATTTCATGTTACCGAAAGCAGGCAAAGTTTCCATTGCAATTGCCGGATAAGTTGCGGTTTACCGGTCAGGCATACAGGCCGGGATTTTTCGCGGCGTGGTCGTCCAGGCCGTCCATGATGGCGCGGCAACTATCGCGCCAGCGCGATTCCGGAATGTCTTCGGTAATGCCCATGATGATGCCGTCCATCGAATCCAGTTCATCCAGAAGTTCAAGCGTCTTCTGCTTGACTTCGGCATCCGGTTTCAGGTGGACGGAGGAAGGGAAATTCATCCAGATGACTTTATCCGGCCAGGCGGCACGGGCTTCTTTCAAAGTCATATCGGTGTCAGGCGCGGGAGTGAACGCTTCAATGTAATCCAGGGCGGTGCCGGCAACCGCCCCGGCAATCGGTCCGCAGTCGGCATCCAGGTGCGTGCCGATCAATTTGCCGTGCTTATGCATGATTTCCGCTGCTTCGTTGTAATGCTGGACATAGTATTTTTCAAATGTTTCGAGGCCGATGATGGAGGGGACCACATTGCCGCCGTAATTGGCATGAGAAGCCGGTGATTGCGCGACAACCGGATAGATTTTCCGGCGGTTTGCCACCACCGCGTCATAAAGTTTAAGTATTTCATCCCGGTTATCCATCCACTCCATGCAGAAATCCTGCATGCCGATGTAAAGACTTGAGATCAATGTCTGTAACGGCTCCAGTCCGAAACCGGCACGGAATATCGCATCGCCGCCGTGGGCTTTTTCCGCAGTGATAAAAGCATCATAGCACGGGACATAAGTTTCATCCTGAAACAGAAAGAGCAGCGCTTTGTAATCATCCGGTGTTTTAAATAACCGTTCGTGGACCCAGGATGTAAAACCCGCGGCTTCCTGCAGGCTGGTCAAACTGCCGCAAGGCGTTTCATACCATGTTCTGGTCAGGGTTTTGCCGTCTTCCGCATATACTTCGCTTTTAATTTTGACATTCGGCGTGCAAACCTTATATATCGGCGCCAGGCGGTTGACAATGCACAATCCGCGGTTCCGCATTTCACGTTCAGCCCGGCATTGCGGAATTTTCCCCTCGTATATGGTGAACGGAACCGAATCTGAATGTCCTCCGCGCAGCGAAATCATAACTTTATCACATGGTGTCATGGTGCAACCCTCAATATTGATTATTTTGCTTGTTACATTATATTATATAACGCAAATAGCTTAATTAAAATGTAATAAATTGCTGATTTATATGGATAATATTGCTGACAATAAAGATTATGCCAGGCTCTTTGACAACAGCCCGGTTTCCGCCCGGATGGGAGTCGTGGTTGTGTCGCTGGGGCGTCTTCTGGACAAAACCGGCTATTACTGCCGCGACCGGGTCAGAAATGATTATCTGCTGCTGCTGACGCTTGACGGCAAAGCATGGGTCAGGGAGGGGAAGCGGAAAAAACTGCTCGGGAAAGGCTCCTGGTTCCTGCTGCGTCCCGGAATTGTGCATTCATACCGGGATGTCACTCCATGGTCTTTTTTGTATGTGCATTTTCATGGCGGCACGGCGGATCAGGTGATTAACGGGCTGTCATTTTTTAAACGCGAGAATCTCGGGTTCGGGCAGTCCGGAAATGAGGCTAAGGAGCTGTTGAGCCGGCTGGTGGCCAGCGCGAATGACGTCACCATGCCCGGTGAAATTCTGAGAAATGCCGTGCTGCTCGAACTGCTGACCTGCCTGCATTCAAATTACCGCAACAATCAGTCCGGCTATGAACCGCTGGTCAAGGCTTATGAATATATTGCCGACAATCTGGACCGGGAACTGGAGCTGCCGCGCCTGGCGGAAATCACCGGCGTTTCGCAATTTCATCTGGTCAGGATTTTCAAAGAGAAATACGGGTATCCGCCAATCCGTTTCATGCAGAAATTAAGGATCGAAAAAGCCAAGGAACTGCTGCGGCGCGAACCCGGCAGCCGCAAGATCTATGAAATAGCCGAACTGTCCGGTTTTAAGGACCCGCTCTATTTTTCCAAAGTTTTCAGCAAGTGGACCGGCATGTCTCCGGAGAAATTCAGGATTTACGCCAAACGGCCGGACCCGGCCGGCCAGTGAAGACAAAATTCATTTTGACTGGGAAAAATTTATTTAATGGCTATCTTAGGAATGCGGTTTATATCCTTATAGAAAATAGAACGGGAGGAGATCATGAAAAAATTTCGTTATGACATTTCCGGAAACTGGTACAAAGGCAACACGCATCTGCACAGCACGGCATCTGACGGCGGCAAGAGTTTCAAGGAGCTGGCGGAATTATATAAGTCGGCTGGCTATGATTTTCTTTTTCGCACCGATCACTGGGTGAATTCAGATGTGGAAAAAGATGCGGAGAACTATCCGCTGCTGTGGTTTGACGGAGTGGAACTCGACGGGAAGGACCATACGGGGTCATATTTCCATGTGATATGCCTCGGGCGGATCACCGGGATACGCAGTGAAGACGGCTTTGAGAACGGGTTGCGATCAGCGCGGCGGCAGGGGGCAATCACCATCCTGGCCCATCCGCACTGGTGCGGCAACTCGCTGGAAGACTGCATCCGGTGGCCGTTTGACGGGGTGGAAGTGTACAACCATGTCTGTCACTGGCTGAACGGCAAAAGCAGCGGGCTGGTCCACTGGGATGCGGCATTGAATCACAATCCGGACGTGCTGGCGTTTGCGGTGGATGACGCCCATCTCCGGCCGGAGCATCCCGGCTGGAACGGCGGCTGGATCATGGTTAACGCCGGGGAATGCACCAGGCCGGCCGTCATCAGCGCAATCCGCCGCGGCAATTTTTATTCAAGCTGCGGCCCGGAAATACAATCCATTGCATGTGACGGAACCGAATTGCATGTGACAACATCGCCAGTCCGGTTTGCAAGACTTGTCGGACCCGGTTTCCGCGGCGACAGAAAGGGTTGTTTTGGCGGGCAGCTCATCACCAGTTTCAGCCTGCCCTTAATGCCCGAGTGGCAATATGCTTACCTGGAGATTGAGGATCGGGAAGGGCGGCGGGCATGGACAAACAATCTGTTCATTGCGGACAATCCATCCGAAGCAGACGATATTTGACACGCAACATTAACGGCGCCTTATATTGCCGGACAGCCGCGAAACAAGATCAGGCGCCGGTTTTATCCGCGCCATAGATCCGCCTGATATCCGGAAGCTCAGTTGAATAGTAGTGCACCCAGATATAAATGTGATTGAACAGCGCAAGGACAAGCGCGGCAGCCGAAGCATACCATAAGCCGGGAACCCACAGCAGAAAGAAGCCGAAGGTGTACATCCCGTTGCCTGTAAACCGGAAAATGCCCTCTCTGACGAACGGCATGGAACGGTAAGATGCATCGAAGTGATCTATCCCCAGCGCGCGTTTGAACGTGAAGTAGCGTTTGACCGAATACAGCAAATAAATCGCCGGAATCAGCATAACCACCGCGCCGGACCGCAGCGCGGTTTCATTCAGATGAAGCGTATTCCGGTTCGAAAATGCGAGCATGAATACAAAAATCACCCGCAAAATGCCCAGCGCCGCAAAAACTGAGGCATAGACGGCAAAGCCGCGCTTCCCGAATATTCCGGTCAACAGCGACAAATGAAGTTGAGTCCGCCAGCAGAACCAGACAAATATCTGATGTGCCGCCGCGGTTGCCGCCGCCAGCCAGAACCAGGCCGTGCTGGATAATCCCCAAAAACTGCCGGCCCGGATGCAGTCTGTGCCGCTGACAGAGAACAGCCCCGCCAGAAGAACCGCCAGCAGTAAAGCATGCAGCCACTGTTTTTCGAAGATTAATCCGTTCATATATATTCTCTTTCACGTTTTCCGGTGACAAGAGGCCGGCGCTCTGAATCCATAATATATTTCGCTGAATGTCTATTTACTATACTTGGAATAGCGCCATTTCTTAACGGCCTTATTATAATTAAGATGATAAAGCGGAAAACTGAAGATTTTTACGGCTTAAGTAAATTAGTCTTGTTATTTTTCTCATTTTTTTCAAACCATCCGTTGAAAAATCATTTCCACCCATTAGATTAAACGCGTTTATTTTTATGAAAACGGAAGATGATAAGTTTTTAGTTCATTATAAACAACCTTAACAACGACAGGAGTCAAAGGTAAAAAGATGAGTATCAGTAAATCGATTCTAAAGGGGGCAGCGTTTATGACGATTGCCTTGGGGGCAACGTCAACGTTCGCCAGTGAAGCGGACATCAAGATCCCGGACTTGAGCAAGATTTCGTTTAACGTCCTCGGTCACGGCGTAGCAGGGCTTCACCTGATGTATGCCGGGCTGGTGGTGTGCGTAATCGGACTGATTTTCGGCTGGATTCAGTACAAGCAGACTGACGCGATGCCGGTTCACAAATCAATGGCCAATGTCTCTCAGGTCATCTGGGAAACCTGTAAGACCTATCTTTGGCAGCAGGGTAAATTCCTGGCTATTCTCTGGGCTCTGATCGCCCTCTGCATGGTTTACTACTTCGGATTCCTTAATCATGGCACTCCCGGTAATGTTTGTATTATTCTCCTGGCTTCAGTGCTCGGGATTCTCGGTTCCTACGGTGTGGCATGGTTCGGTATCAGAATCAACACCAAGGCCAATTCCCGTTCCGCCTTTGCCGCTCTGCGCGGAACTCCCTGGCAGGCTCTCGCAATCCCGCTGAAATCCGGGATGAGCGTCGGGCTGCTGCTGGTCAGCGTTGAACTCTTCTTCATGATCTGCATTCTCTCCTTCCTGCCGACAGATCTGGTCGGCCCCTGCTTTATCGGTTTCGCCATCGGCGAATCCCTCGGCGCCAGCGTACTCAGAATCTGCGGCGGCATCTTCACTAAGATCGCGGACATCGGTTCCGACCTGATGAAGATTGTTTTCAAGCTGCCCGAAGACGATCCCAAAAACCCCGGTGTTATCGCCGACTGTACCGGTGACAATGCCGGCGACAGCGTCGGACCGACCGCCGACGGTTTTGAAACCTACGGCGTAACCGGCGTCGCGCTGGTCGCGTTCCTCGCGCTGGCGCTGCTGGGCAAGCCGGAACTTTGCGGACAGCTCATCATCTGGATTTTCACGATGCGTATCCTGATGATCCTGACCTCGCTGTTCTCATACACTCTCAACGACAAGCTTTGCACTGCCAAATTTAAAGATGCAAAAGAATTTGATGCGGAAATGCCGATGACCCAGTTGGTATGGCTGACCTCAATCATTTCTGTTGCCGTCACTTTTGCGGCCAGCTATCTGCTGCTGCCGCCCAGCAATCCGGTTTTCGGCAATCTGTGGTGGGTTCTCTCCACCATTATCAGTTGCGGAACCCTGGCGGGCGCGCTGATCCCGGAATTCACCAAGGTTTTCACCAGCACCCACTCAAAGCATGTTAAAGAAGTCGTAACGTCCTCGGAACAGGGCGGCGCTTCTCTGAATATCCTGTCCGGTTTCGTTGCCGGTAACTTCTCCGCTTTCTGGGAAGGCTTGCTGATCATTGTTCTGATGTACATCAGCTACAACCTTTCAGATGATGTGTTCCTGCTGGCGCTGTTCCCCGAAACCATGCAGTTTGCCGCTCCGATTTTCGCGTTCGGCCTCGTTGCGTTCGGTTTCCTCGGCATGGGTCCTGTCACCATCGCGGTTGACAGTTTCGGCCCGGTTTCCGACAATGCCCAGTCTGTTTACGAACTGAGCCAGATCGAAGCCATTCCGAATGTTAAAGCTGAAATCAAAAAAGATTTCGGTTTCGAACCTGACTTTGAATGCGCCAAGCACAACCTCGAGAAAAACGACGGTGCCGGCAATACCTTCAAAGCGACTGCCAAGCCGGTGCTGATCGGTACCGCCGTAGTCGGCGCCCTCACCATGATCTTCGGTATCATCCTGTTGCTCGACAGAACCATTGCCCAGGGCAAAGTCATTGAAAAATTGAGTGTTGTCCAGCCGGAAATCATCCTCGGCTTCCTGATGGGCGGCGCGGTAATTTACTGGTTCACCGGGGCTTCAACCCAGGCGGTTGTGACCGGTTCCTACAGAGCGGTTGTGTATATCAAGGAAAACATCAAGCTTGATGCCGCCACCGCCTCGATCAAAGACAGCAAGGAAGTTGTCAAGATCTGCACCCAGTATGCCCAGAAGGGTATGTGGAATATCTTCATCGCGATTTTCTGTTTCGCGCTGGCGCTGCCGTTCTTCAATGCCTATCTGTTCATCGGCTACCTGATCGGCATCGCTTTCTTCGGTCTTTATCAGGCGATCTTCATGGCTAACGCCGGCGGCGCCTGGGACAATGCCAAGAAAGTCGTTGAAGTTGACATGAAGATGAAGAACACTCCGCTGCATGAAGCCAGCGTTGTCGGCGACACTGTCGGCGACCCCTTCAAAGATACTTCTTCCGTGGCGATGAACCCGGTTATCAAGTTCACCACTCTCTTCGGCCTGCTGGCTGTTGAAATCTCGGTGACCATGACCGATTCTCTCGTCAAGATGATCATTTCCGGAGTATTCTTTGCGGTTGCTCTGTTCTTTGTTCATCGTTCCTTCTACGGAATGAGAATTCCGACAGATAAAAAATAATTATCTGTTTGCAGAAATATCGAGGCTTAAGCGTCAACCGGCGCTTAAGCCTTTTGATTTTTATCTGAAAACGATTATTTCTTTCGCCGGAAATTGTTGCAAGTTCATTATTTAATGTTAAATTATGACTCCTTTGTATTTTTAATTTACTTGTTTATACATATAGAATTACGATTTAATCGAGAACGGAGACCCAAATGAGTGAGATTCATGAAAATGCCGCGGCGGATGTTGAAAATGTAAGTCATGACGATGTTTTCAGCCAGCGGATCAATAAAGTGGAAGAACTGAAAGCTGCCGGCATCGCACCTTTCGGCGAACGTTTTGACGGCAGCCAGTTAATCAATACTGTGCGCGAAGGATTCAAACTTGAATTGGCGGAAAGTACCGAACAGCCGGCCGTTATTGCCGGACGCCTGATGGGCATGCGCGTAATGGGCGGTTCAATTTTTGCCGACGTCAAGGACAGCTCCGCCAAAATTCAGTTGTTTGTCAATAAAAAAGAGCTTGGCGAAGAGGAATTCAAACTGTTCAAGAAGCTGGATATCGGTGATCTGATCGGCATTCGCGGCTTGCTGTTTGTAACTAAAATGGGCGAACTGACCATCAAGGTCAGGTCCTGCGCCCTCCTGTGCAAATCACTGCGCCCGCTGCCCGAGAAATTTCACGGGCTGACCAATATTGAACAGCGCTACCGCCAGCGCTATCTTGATCTGATTATGAATGAAGAAAGCCGGGAACTGTTCAAGAAGCGTTTCGTCATTATCCGCGAAATCCGCAGATATCTTGAAGATCAGGGGTTCATTGAAGTTGAAACCCCGATGCTGCAACCCCTTGCGGGCGGCGCCATCGCCAACCCGTTCAAGACCTATTATGAAGCCTTGAGCAGCGAAATGTTCATGCGCATCGCGCCGGAGCTTTATTTGAAACGGCTGCTGGTCGGCGGATTTGAAAAAGTGTTCGAACTGAACCGCAATTTCCGCAATGAAGGCATGGACCGCCGCCACAATCCGGAATTTACCATGATTGAAATTTATCAGGCTTACGGCGACTGCCGCACCATGATGGACCTGATTGAGGAAATGGTTACGCAGATAGCGCAGAAGGTCTTCGGGAAGATGGCGATAGACCACGGCAACGGCAAGGTCATCAGCCTTGAACGTCCCTGGAAAAGAATCTCCTATTCAGACTTGATCAAGGAACGCATCGGCGCCGACTGGTTCGATATCACTCCCGAAGAAAGAGTAGTCCGCGCCAAAGCAATGGGCGTTGAACTGGAACCCGGCCTGCCGGATTTCAAAGTCACCAATGAAGTCTATGAGAAGAAGATCGAACATACCCTGATTCAGCCGACTTTTGTCACCAGGCTGCCGGCGCAACTGGTTCCGCTGGCAAAAGCATGCGGCGACAATCCGGAATTCGTGGATGTCTTCGAACTTGAAATCAACGGACAGGAAGTGGCTCCCGGCTATTCCGAACTCAATGATCCGATTGAACAGCGCAAACGGTTTATGGATCAGTTCGAACGCGAACGCAAGCCGGGCGATGAAGTTTCCGACAAGGTTGACGAGGATTTTCTGGTCGCGCTTGAACACGGCATGCCTCCGGCCGGCGGCATGGGTATCGGCATTGACCGTCTGGTCATGATGCTTACCGGCGCCGAATCCATTCGCGATGTCGTGCTTTTCCCGCAAATGCGCAAAAAATAATTGCGTTTTGCCTATCCTTCATCCGCAGGTTGAAAAAGTTCAGCCTGCGGTTTTTTTTACTCCGGCTCTTGACTTCACTGCTGCATCCCGCTATTTTTTAATGAGAAATAAAGTAAATAATATCTTCTAAGGAAATGAAAATGCACTGGCTTAACCGCATTTACTGTTCAATCGCGGCGCTTGCTGTCCTGTCCGGCATCACCGGCTGCTCAACTTCGAACCCGACTCTGGGTTATATCGGGGCAATCGAGCAGAACAGGCATCTGGATGCGGATTCCCTGTACAAAGAAGATCTCACGAAGAAGGGCCGCGACATGGAATTGTGCCTTATGGAGAAAGGGCGCATTACCCAGCTTCAGGGCGATTTCAATGCCAGCCGCAAAAGTTTTGACGAACAGGTTGAGATACTGAAGCATCGGGAACTGGATGACAATACCCTGCCGGGCGCGGAAATCAATACCGGTTCCGTTCTGGTCAACGACAATATGCTGCCTTACAAAGCCCGGCTTTTTGAGGTAGAGATGATTTATCTTTCCCAGTCTTTCAATTATCTGGCGAAAGGCGACCTGGAGGGAGCGGTCGTGGAGATACGCAATGCTGATTTTCTGTTGAATGAGGCGGAAAAAGTGCGCGCCGGCAAAGATTTCAAAGAAGAAGGCATCCGTAATTCAGAGTCAGGCATTCAAAAGAAGTTGTTTGAAAACCAGAAAGCCATCCAGGCAAAATCGCAAGCTGTTACTGCAACGACGCCGGCAGCCGCAACAACTACTATTACAACAACGACACCAACAGCAGCGACAACTACTATTACAACAACGACGGCGCCGGCAGCCGCGACAACGCCGGCTGCGGCA
The DNA here is from genome assembly GCA_041665605.1 of Victivallaceae bacterium. Lineage (GTDB taxonomy): Bacteria > Verrucomicrobiota > Lentisphaeria > Victivallales > Victivallaceae > CAIPAT01. The sequence goes on from JBAYIO010000003.1 coordinate 85,029, forward strand.
ACAACATCTGCAACAACCACCACTATAACTACTACGGCGGCAGCACCTGCTACACTTGCGGCGGCAACCGCCACTACTACTACGACGACTACGACAACGACAACGACAGCCACTGCGCCTGCCGCCAAGCTTTCTCCGGAAGAAGCCAAAAAGAAATCCGAAGAAGCCGCGAAGAGGGCCGAATACGAAAATAAGAGCAAAGAGGAGTATGAAAAAAGTTTTGCTGAAATGGCCGAAGTTCTTGCCAAAGCGAAAAGTTCCGTCTTAAATCCGTATGTCCTGTACGTAAGCGGGATTATCCATGAAATGAACAGGGAACTCGATGACGCCTATATTTCCTACAAGCAGGGGCTGGAAGTCATGCCGTCAAATCCATATTTGCAGCGGGATGTCGTCCGGCTTGCCCGCAAGCTGAATAAAACTAATGATTTTGACAAGCTTAAAACATCCTATCCGGTGCTATGGAAGCAGTTTGAATCCAATGTTTCATCCGGCAAAGACGGACGTCTGGTGGTGCTGTATGAGTACGGCTGGGCTCCGCGGAAAAAAGAAGTTTTCATCACTCTGGCGGCGGTCGCCGTGGCCTATCCTGTTTATCAATTCAAATGGTGTGAAGCATCACCCATGCTGGTATCATCCGAACTGGGCGAGATCGGCCCCACCTCGCCGATATGCTACATGAACGCGCTTGCGCTCCGGGCGCTCAAGGAAGAGGCAAAGTGGCGCATCATCAGGCAGTCCGCCCGCGTGGCCATTAAAGGCGGCGTGTTCGCCGCCGGAACCACGATGGCGTTTGCCAGTAACAATACCGGCGTCCAGCTCGCAGGTGTCGGCATCATGGCGGCATCGGCCATTTACAACAACGTCAGCGAGAAAGCTGATCTGCGCTGCTTTATGACCCTGCCTGAGAACGTTCAGATTCTCGTGGCCGACATTCCTGCCGGAACTCACAAAATTGCGTTCGCCCCCAAGGGAACTCAGTTACATTTGGAAGAATCCGTTCCCGTGATTGCGGGAAAGACTACCATAATACGGGTCGTTCAAGTCGGTCCGCGCCTCATTTGTCAGCGGTTATGGCCTGCGGAACCGGAAAAGAAATCAACATCTGATCACGCGGAAACGCAATCAAATAAATCACAGGAGGTCAACAAATCATGAAGTTAAATTTACAGCGATTCCGGACGATGGCGGCATTAGCCGCCATAATCACCGCTCCGGCGCTATTCGCGGCGGAAGCTAAAAGCGATGCCGCGGATGCGAAAACTCCGTTAAAAACCGCCGTCTTTGTGCGCAATTCAGGCGGAAGAGAACTTAGGGATAAAATAGATACGTTCAACGACAGGCTCTCCGCCCGCCTGACCGAAAAAGGTTTCTCCACGATGGACTGGAAGGATGTCATCCAGAAGTTCCGGGAGTCCAGCGAAACCGAAGATCAAATCTTCAAGGACGTGAAGACTTTTATGGCCGTCAGTACGACCACCGAAACCAATCAAAGCCTTACAAAGATGGCGACCAAGGACAGAGAGCCGGATGAAACCGTTTTAGCGGCGCAGGGCAGGGATGGAGGAACCGCGCAGGCCTCGTCACTGCGGATTGCTCAAATGATTGACGCCGACTACATTATCGTCGCATCCATGGGACAGCTCGGACATGAGAAACGCACATTCAAAGGCGAAGGCACCATTTATCAGACCAACAATACTGCGGACATCTATACCATGCCGCTCACGATCAAAGTGCTGGACGGCAACACCGGCCAGTCCATCTACGGCGACACGCTGACCGCGTCATACCGCGTGGCGCAGAATGCCAGTCTGGAGATAAAGCAGGATAACATCGCTGACAATCTCATCGACATCGGCACCGCCAAACTGGCGGATAACATCATCAGCAAGGTCGAGCGCATCCGGAATGCCGGACTCAAGGCCGCGACCGCCGCCGAATTCACCATTGACTGCAATGTAACCGGAGCGACGGTGGAACTGGATGGCGCGGCAATCGGTTCTCCGCCGGGCAAGTTCATCGTCAGGCCGGGCCTCCATCAGCTCCGCGTTTCCCGTGAATATTTCCAGACATGGGAAAGAACAGTCAACATTTTTCCGAATCAGAAGCTGAGTATTTCCCTTGAGCTTTCCGAAACCGGCCTGGCCAAGTACAAGGATATTACCGCGTTCAAGCAGGCCCAGGAACTGGAGAAACTCGAAAAGGTCGCGCGGGTTGACATCGCCAGGGAACAGAGCAAGGCGGATGCCGATGTCAAGGAAAAAGTTTCGTCAGGCCGTGAAGTATTCCTGAAAAACAGCTATATCCGCTCGGACGGCTTCGCCCAGCAGCTTACGCGAGTCATTCACGGCTATTGACCATATCCGGCATTCATCAACAAATTCAGGAGATAATTATTATGAGAAAAAGATTTCGGAACACCGGTTACGCCGCTATCGCAGCGGCTGTCGGCCTATTCAGCGCGGCAGCGCAGGCGCAGGACCCGCTGCCCAAAGGAGAACAGGCGGGCATCTACATCGGCGAATTAAAAGTCCAGCCGGCGGTGGTCGAGTCGGCCCAGAAAAACGGGAAACTGCTTTCAATCAAGCTGGCCGCGCAATCGCTGGACACGCAATTCATCTCCGCGCTCAGTTCGGCGAGAGTCTTTCAGGTGATGGAACGCAAACGCAAAGCGGACGTTGAACAGGAACAGGGCTTTGCCGCGACTGCGGTTGACGTCAATGACAAGGATGCCGCCCAGACCGGAAAAATGGCAGGCGCGAAATATGCGTTTCTCCCGCAAATCGACGGGTTTGAGGATCTGGTGGATACTCAGGAATACAAAGCCATCGGACGGACATCCATGCGCCGCCGCCTCTTTCTATCCGCGACCGTCTCCATTGTCGATACGACAACAGGACGCATGCTGCCGGGAGTGGCCAATGTTCAAATGACTCAGGAGGAGATCGTCGAGAACAGCCAGAATAAAACAGGTCTTCAAGGCAGTGACATTGCGGTAGTCGAACTGGCTAAAAAAGTGGCGAACAGCCTGTGTCAGGATGCCATCGCGCTGCTTCGTCCCGCTAAAGTCCTGGCCGTCACCGGCCAGCAGGTGCTTATCAACCGCGGCACTCCTGCCGGATTCAAGGAAGGAATGCCGGTTGAATTTTTCGCATTTGAAGAGATAAAGGACGAAGATTCCGGAGAAACCTTCCGCAACGAAGTTCCCGTCGGCAAAGGCAGCGTCGTCCGCACTGATCCGAAACAGTCTTACGCGATGATAGAAGGCAATAATCTGGGCGTCGCCAAGGGGTGCATCGTCAAATTGATAAAGGCCAGAACAGTCAGGCCTGGCGTTCCGGTTTCCGCGCCCGGCGGCTCGTTCCCGGAAGAACCCAGACGCGTTCCGGCCCAGCCGGCCGACACTACTCCCGGTTCCTCCGACAAACCTCTTCAGTTCGATACTGATGCGACAGTGCCGGTTCCGCCTGCCGCCGCCGTAAAAAACGCCGCGCCTCAAACGCCGCCGCCACAAGCCTCCGCCACACCTAAAAAATAAGGATAAGTAAAATATGAAAAAAACTATTATTGCCGCGTTGTCCGCCCTGTCTTTATTGTTCATTCAGGGCTGCTGGACTTCAGTGATGGACGTGGACGGCGCGGCTGACGGCACCACGACCGTAAACTTTAAAAACAGCCCGGTGGATGTCAAAATCCTTGACACCAGAAGCCGTTTTGTCAACGGACTGCTGATGGTCAATACGGAACTGGAATCCGGCTACAGCAACCCTTACCGTCTCGAGTATAAGTTCTCCTGGTATGACTCCGCCGGAATGGAAGTTGAGCCCGCCCGCTCCGCCTGGATACCGTTCTACCTGAACGGACGCGAAACAAAAACCATCCAGGGGCTGGCGCCGAACCCGTCCGCCAAAGCATTCAAAATTAAATTCCGCGAAGCGGACCGGCACTAGGGTTAAGCCGGTCAAAGAGATTACATAAAGGTGATTTTTAGTGAATTTGCTGAATTTGGGAAGAATGAGGCTTGAAAACTGGTTTCAAAACGCAAAATTAAACTTTAAACAAAGACTCTAAAGTGGAGATTGAAAATTATGATTAACAACCGCGCTATGATTTTAGGTCTGGTGTCCTGCGGCCTTGTTGCTGTTCTGACCTCGTGTTCTTCGCCGACCGTTAAGTACGGCGATGCCACTTCCGCCAAACCAGTCTCAACGGATTTCGGTTCGAATGATCTGCAGCAGACGGTAAACACCATGGTCAATTCCATGCTGGTCTTTCCGCCAATCGTGGAACTCACTAAAAGCCGCAGGCCGATAATTGAAGTTGCCGCGGTCAACAACAAAACCATGCAGCATATTGATACCCAGTCGATTACTGATTCCATCCGCACCCGGCTGCTCCGTTCCGGCAAGTTCCGCTTCACCGATCGGAGCTCCGACGCTCAAACTATCGAGGAAATCAAAGCTCAGCAGGAAAGCGGACTCAACGACCAGAATTCCGCCACTCAGTTCGGCCAGCAGTATTCGGCTGAATTCCTGCTGGTTTCCAACTTATCGGAAATCAAACAGAAGAACGACGATGTAGTGGATGTTTATTATAAAGTCACCATGAGTCTGAAGAACTTGAAGACCGGAATTCTCGAATGGAGTGATGAACAGGAAATACGCAAGGTTCTAGAGCGCTAAACCGCGCAGGAGGAGTTTATGTTAAGAGTAATCAGCATCTTTGCCGCCGTACTGATGATTGCATTGCAGGGGTGTACCATCGCCAATCCATCCCTGACCTATGATTTCACGCCGGGCGGAAAACTCGCGGGAAATAATCCTCCCGTGCGGAAAATTGTCATTATGAAACCGCTGGATATCCGCGGCCACGCCGGAACAACTCCGGGCATGAAAGCGTTCATCCCGTTTTATCCGTATGTGCGGGAGATTCGCGAACCTGAAGCGTTTACCTACGACTGGAACGGTTATCGCTTCGACTACGAAATGGACTTTACCGAACTGGTCGCCATGGATTTGCGCGCTTCCGGCATCGCGGTTGATGTGGTGGCTTCGCCGGAGACCACGCAGATTCCTGCCCTGATCACCGGTAAAAATCCGCCGGACTATATCATCAAACTTCGCCTGAACCGCCTGGACTGGCAGAAGAAATTCACCATGTACGGGGTCAGTGTCATTGGATATGTGCCTCAGGTTTTCGGCGCTCCGGATGAATATGGATTTGCTTACCTGAAATTCTCGGCGGACGTGTTTGACGCACAGGGAAGACCTGTTGCCAGCAGAACGTTCTCCGCCACTGAAAGCCAGAACAGTTGGCTGTATTACTTCACCGGCTATCTGAGAGCGCTGACCAGGGCTTATGCTCAGGTGTCGCCTGATTTCCGCCGCTTCGTCGCTGATTCAGTTTCCGGCAACACTCCATAAAGATAAGAACCTCATGATTAAAGCCCGGGGGCACTGGGCTTTACTTTTTCAGTCATATTTACATGTTGATGGTTAATCAAATCAATTATATGGTTTAACACATGAATAAGCAAATTGAAAATATCTTTAACTATCTATTGAAAAAGATGGCTGACGGAACCTTCAAGCAAGGGGACTTATTACCATTTGAAAAGCAACTGGCTGAGGATTTTGGAACTGATCTCAATAACGCGCACCGGGCGGTAAGTGCACTGGAAAAACACGGCTTGGTAATCCGGAAAAAGCGTTTCGGCACATTAGTGAATCCCAGCCTGGACTTGAATCTGGTGAGACGGCTGCTTAATGAAACCAGCAGACAGGTTTGCGTGTTGTATTCAATGACGCCGCATTGGATACACTGGGATCAAAATTCATTTGACGGACTTGCCGAAGTGATTGAACCAAAAGGTTACTCTATTGTTTATAAAAATCTTCCCACCAGCAGCGAGGGACGGGAGGCGTATGCTGATTTGCTGCGTGAAATTGAGCTTCAGGACATGTGCGCCCTGGTAATTTTTCCCGACCAGGAAGATTTCTATTTTATGAATGACAACAGCGACTTGCTGCAAAATTTATCTATTCCGGTATTTATGCTGAATCGCAGCGGGGAACCTTTGCTGATGGATATGGTTTCGTATATTGCGATGGACACGTTTGGTGATGGTTTATTTGTTGGAAAATTGTTGAAGAAAAACAATTACCGGAACATTATTATGCTCAATGTGGATATGCCCACATTCTGGTCTGAACAGCGATACGAAGGACTTAAGCAGGCTTTGACCAGAGGCGATAGAGATTTTCCCTGTCCGTCCAACTTTACAACAAAGGACGAGCAGCTAATTCTAGATTTTGTCACTCGGCACGGTCCGGAATCGGTGGTAGTTGCGGTCAATAATCTTGTTGCCGCGCAGTTTATCGATTATGCCAGGGTAAAAAAAATACATGCCGGCAAAGATTACCGGATGATTTCCTTTGATGACCATCCGATGTACCGTTCATATAATCTAACAACTATGGCCGTACCAAGAAAAAAGATCGGACAGTTATTCGGACAGATGGTTTGCGACACCTCCTGGCTGAAAGCTTATCGCGGCCTGTATTCCATTAAAATCCATTCAGAATTGATTGTGCGCGACACGCTTAAACCTGAATGCCTCTGATTGTTGCTGATTTTGCAGTATCTTAGTATAATATCCCAAAAGGAGAAAAGCATTTCACTATTATATATTCATATTGAATGAATATATATTAATAATTAAGAATATATTCATAATTGTATTGACAATATTGCTTTCCTGATATATAATGTTTAGCATAAAGTATATTAATTAGCGAATTAAACAATATAATCAATATGGTTGAATATGTGCTTTGAGGATAAAATGCCGTTGCCGCCGAATCGCGAGAATTGGGGATTTGTAAACGACTTGCACAAGCCTTCTGATTCCCATATTCACTGGACTTCACCATTTTCACCAGATGCCGGCAGTCTTGATTTAAGTAAAGGAACAGAGCTTGGTTTTGAATTTCCCGACCCGGCAGGTGTCCTGGAAACCGTTAATGCTGATTTAGTTAAATTCCTCAAGACGGGCAACATTTACCGTTGCGGCGGTATCCCTATCGTCTGCCGCCATGCCGATATGCCGGAATCAGAAAATTTCAGACTGGAAGTTACAAAAAATAGAATAAATATTCTGTCCGGCGGCACTGAAGGTATTCGCCGCGGGATCTATTGTTTTGAAGAAATGCTGCTTGGCGCGAAAGCGCCTGCCCTGCCGCTTGGCGTTACCGAACATAAACCATGGTTGCGCAACCGGATTTCACGTTGCTTTTTCGGCCCGATTAAACGGCCTCCGTTCAATCGGGACGAGCTTATGGATGAGATTGACTACTATCCGGATGAATATTTAAACCGTCTGGCACACGAAGGCGTGAACGGCCTCTGGCTGACAATTGTTTTCCGCGACTTGTGCAAAACTTCGATCACCGGACTAAAGCCGGATGCGGAAAAACGGCTTGAAAAACTGCGTCGAACAGTGACTAAGTGTCTCCGTTACGGGATCAAAACCTGGGCTTTCTGCATCGAACCGGCCGGCTGGCTGCCCGGCGATCCGCTGCTGGAAAAATATCCGGAATTACAGGGTCCCTGGGGCTGGGATAAATATTGTTTCTGCCCAAGTTCAGATACAGCAATACAGTATTTGTATGAATCCACAAATTGGCTGTTCAAACAAGTTCCCGGGCTGGGCGGTATTCTGAACATCAGTCACGGCGAACGGGAAACCACCTGCTTGAGCCGGGTCAGCGCGACTGATAATAGCGCAATACCTTGTCCGCGTTGCGGCACATTGCCGCATTGGAAAATTCTGTACCGGAGCTTGAGCGCAATGCGGCAGGGAATGCGCGACGCCTCGCCTTCAGCGGAATTGATCAGTTGGCTTTATATGCCTCAGCCGGCGCCGCTGGCGGACTGGGTTTATGAACTGCCGCGGCACACGCCGGAAGGGGTGATTCTGCAATTCAATTTTGAATCCGGCGGCTGTAAAAACCAGTTGGGACATCCGCGCTGCGGCGGTGACTACTGGCTGTCATACGTTGGCCCCAGTGATCACTTCGGGTGCATTGCTGCCGGGACGGCCGGCAGCGCGGCCGAACTCAGCGCTAAAATTCAGGTAGGATGTTCACACGAAGTTGCCTCTGTTCCATTTGTACCAGTGCCTGGCCTGCTCTACCGCAAATATAAGAAAATGCGGCGGCTGGGGGTGTCCAATGTGATGCAATGCTGGTATTTCGGCAACTATCCGGGAATAATGAACCGGGCAGCCGGAATGCTTGCCGGCGAAAGTTTTGAAACCTCTGAAGAGGATTTTCTGCTGAAGCTGGCCCGGCCTGAATGGGGAGCATCAGCGGTAACAGTGGTAAAAGCATGGCAGTATTTTGCCGAAGGCTATAGCCATTATCCGCTTTCCAATCAATTTCAATATTATGGACCGATGCACGCTGGCCCGGTGTGGCCTTTATACTTGAAACCGGCATTGAAGCCTTTAGCGCCCACCTGGAAACCGGATTTCCCGCCGAGCGGCGACACGATCGGGGAGTGTCTGGAAAATCACACGCTGGAAGAAGCCATGATTCTATGTCGGCAATTATCGGAAATATGGAACAAGGGGGTTGCGCTGTTGAATTCACTGAAACCTGAATTTGACGGAAACCATGACCGCCTGCTTGATCTCGGACTGGCGGAGGCTCTCGGCATTCAGTTTGAGAGCGGTTATAGTATCTTAAAATTCTACCATCTGCGCAAACGCCTGTACGGGGAGAAGAATAGTGTGGAAACACTCGAAGAGATGGGAAAAATCGTACAGGCCGAAATGGTCCGCGGCGAACGTCTGATAGCGCTCTGCGAACAGGATTCCCGGCTGGGATTCCACTCTGAAGCGGAAAGTCATCTATACTATCCGGCGCGCCTGTTATGGCGCATTGAACAGTTGCGAAAATTGCTGGACACGGAATTCGTGGAAGTCCGGCAGCAGTTGGAGAATGGTGGAAAACTCGAAATCTTTGCGGCGGACAGACAGCTATATCTGATTGGTGATGGCTGGAATGAAGTCGGCAATTTCCGGTGGCAGGCTATGCGGCGGGACGAAAAAGTGGTTTTCGAGTTTGAATGTACTAATCTCAGGAATGCTGAATGTGATATGATTTATCTGGCTCTGCTTGACCGCGATTTGACGGAACATCCCTGGCGGATTTCCTGCAACAGCGAGCATGATTATACTGACAACCGGCAGTCATCCGTGTGCCGGATAAAGAAAGACAGTCATGGATGGCGGGCGGAAATCACGCTGCTGAAAATACCTGGCGATTGTTATTTACAAATCATTCGCAAAAGTGGTAAACTGGGAGCGGAGCCGACGCTTGACATTTGGCCGGCGCCGCGGGTGCAGCCGAGACACCGGCTGAATCTGGAACGCTTTAATCCGGAAAATTGCGGCAGGTTTGGTTTAACATGGACAGAAGCAAGAATGTCTGATATAAAAAAACATAAGGAGGTTTTATTGAGAGCTGAAAATAAGAAGATCGTCAAGAAAAGATTGATCACAGTAAATTAAAAACAATAGGGGCAACCATGAAAAGAAATTTCAACAGACTAATAACTATTTACAAAGGAGCGAGAAGAAAATGAAATATTTTATACGTATGTTGCTGGTAATGGTTGTATTTGTATTTTCTTTTAGTCAGGCACAGGCGGTTCTAGTAGGACATTGGAAATTTGATGGCAATGCCGATGATACTACTACATATAACAACGATGGAACCATAGTAGCCGACGCCAAGCTCGGACCAAACGGAATATACGGATCAGCGCTTTATCCCAACACTGGTTATGTTACGGTTGCTGATGCATCTAGTTTGGATATCACTGGTTCGTTTACGATTGAAGCATGGGTAAAGCCGAGTACTTTGACTGGTTATAATACAATAGTGTTTAAAGACGCACATGTTTATGGATATAATATGTCCCTATACAATGGAAAAGTATTTGCTGAGATAGGTTTATGGGTTTATCCCACAGAAAAAGTTACTTATACTTCGAGCGCTAGTGTGACTCCGGGTGTTTGGTCTCATATTGTTTTAACTTATGATCAAAGTAAAATTAAATGTTATATAAATGGGGTTAAAGATACTACCGAGGTGAGTGAGACTAGGGCTGTAAGACCAAATTCAACCGACCTAACCATAGGAGCATGGGGACCAACGGGTAATCGTGAAATGTCTGGTCCAATGGACGAAGTCCGCATATACAACCACGCATTAACCGCCACGGAAGTCAAGGACAATTATGATGATGTAGTGGTAGATGTGACGGATTTTGGAGCTACAGGACTTGGAATGGTTGATGACGCGCCGGCAATTAGAAGCGCAATTAGCTCCATTAGCTCAACTGGCGGCATAATAAAGATACCAGTGGGAACTTATCTCATAAACAGTTTAGCAGGAAGTGCAACTCAGTTTAGGAATGCAGAATATGCATTTATCTTATCTGATAATATGCATATGGTTGGGGTTGGTGAGGGTGACGCGGTTTTATATTTTGGCCAGAATATGCACCTAAAGACGACAGCTGGTGCTGGGGCGGGTTTAATATTAGCCAATGAAAAAGAAAACGTTGGTGTTCATAATTTAAAAATAGATATGAACGGAAGTGATAATTTAATGCCTGAGAGTTATTTATATATGGTTGGATACGTCATTAATTTTTGGCTTTGCGATGATGTTATTGTAGATGACAATAGGATATTCGACTCCTATGGTAGAAATACTATTTTATTAGGAGGTAGAACAACTGTTGGTCTATTTGGTAATAATGGCATAGTCACTGACAATCTAATTGTCAATGGTGGAACCAGTATAATTGGGAATGATTATCAAGATGATTATTCAGCCATTTATGTAGACTATACTAATTCCGTTATAACAGGCAATCGAATAACACACTCTAGATACCCTTTTAGAAATTCAGGTGGAATAGAAATACACAACGACAATACTGTATGTAATAATAATCAACTTGAATATTGCCACCCAGGTGTTTATATTGGAGCCGATTTTGCTGGTGATTATTTGGACAATATAGATGTTTCTGATAATACTTTTATTAAATGTAATAGGGGTATTTATTTCTTTGGAGTAGGAGATTTTGATGATATAACAATATCAAGAAATGACATAAATCTCTATTTAAACCCAAATATGATAGTGCCTGTTGCCTCAGGAATACTATTACCTAGAGACGATAATGGAATATTTGACTATAGCCTAAAGGTTAATCATTGCCTTATAGATGGAAATGCATTTACTGAAGATTTTTATACTACCCCAGATCATGCAACAGCCCATGGTATTGTATTAAGTTCTGTTTTCAATACTGACATTACAAATAATACTTTTGATAACATGACAGGTTCTGCCGTAGTTTTACGAGGCTGTCCTTATGGAATGGATAATGTAGTCGTTGAATACAATGTTATTACAGACTTCGGAATTAATACGTCACTATATGAACATAATGCTTTAGGATTGGATATCTTGGGAAGTTCAACAATTCCTCTAAAATCTGCATATGATGCTCAAAATATTTTCATTAAAAATAATTCCATATCTTTAAGTGCTGGTACAGGTTTAACTTGTTACGCTTTTTATTTTAATTGGTCTGATTTATCGGCTGTAACTAATATAGTGGTATCTGGAAATGTATTAGACAATGTTGAGATTAAACGTGGTAATAAAGCCTATCTGGTTACAGTCATCCCATAGGAAACTAAGAATTTGAAAGGAGACGGATTCAAAGTACTTTGTAATAACGACAAAACAAAGGAACTGAATCCGTCGAAATATAAAAATGGTGAAGTAATTTTGAATTTATTAGCAAACAGCAGGTACATCGGTAAACCCGGTAATATTTTTTGCCGCAAGGTATTTAATATTAGCAAAGCAGTTAAACAGGCTAAAATCAAACTAAATTGGCAGGGGAGAAAAATGAAACTGGCGTTAATTCTATTGTTTTTGTCATGTTGCACATTTGCGACAGAAATATTCCAGATGACGGTAAAGAAAATACCGGAACCAAATTTATTAAAGAATGCAGTATTTACAATTGCCAATAATCAGAAAGTTCCCGATCAATGGTTTTTTAAGGATTTCTCCCAAAAACCAAAATTTACCTATGAGACTAATCACGGAATATTTCATTTGGAAACCACTGGAGGACTTTACGGCTATCTGATTCAGGCGCAAGTTCCTGTTCGTGAGGGAGAAAAATATTATGCTGAAGTAAAAGTAAAGCTGAACAGTCGAGCATTACTTTGGATCACGACGACACAATACGATGATAAACTTGGAGCATTCCAAGAGCCTAAGAGCTCAACGACGATTTATTCTATAGCCAACCCGGATCAGGGTGAACGTCTTGTGGCTGAATTAAGATATTTTATTAACCCGGATTACCTTTTGCCGATCAGTTCTACTCAATGGAACCGTTGTGCGTCGGAATTCACCGTGCCGCAAAACCATGGAATTACCAATTATGAATTTAGAATCGGCGCTTATGGCGGCAAAATTGGCTGGCTTGAGATTAAGGACCCTGTTTTCTCTTTATCCAGGCAAAAACTTCAATTGACTTTGACCGGTAAGAATTTAGTCAAGTTAAAAATTTATCATTCTGACGGTTCGGTAATAAATACATTTAATCTTGATCCGGAACAGAATGAAAACCAAGCTGATGTCACTTTAAACTCCCGGATGATTCGGTATTTTGTTGAAATTACCGATCGTACCGGTACAACCCAACGGAGATTTTTATGAAGAGCTTCTATCTGATAGTCGGAATATTATGCATGGGATGGCTTCTGCAAGGAGCTCCGGTCCAAATTCAATTGTTTGATAGGCAACTTGATTTGACAATAAGGGATGGAATGACAGGAAGCATTCTGGACGGACAATTAATTGCAACCGGAGAATGGGAAACGAAAACCGGATTGAAAATTAAAATTGAGCCGTCTCAAAAGATGGAAAAAATGTTTTGTAAAGTAATTTTCTCCGTTCCATCTGATTCTCGAAGTCTTCATCGCTTGACCGTAGAAGCGATAAGTCAGGTCAAAGGAACAAAGTATTTCTTTGACGGATTCGAAGAACGGACTTGGAATAGTCAGAGTGTTCTGGAACGCAATACAATCATGGAAACATTTCCATTGGCGGCAGCTTGGAACCATACATCCGGAATGGCATTGGGATTAAGTCCTGATTCAATGGTCAGCTATATGCACAACGGACTGCGTCGTACTAAATTGGCGGAAGAACTATTTTATATTACTCGTGTAGTAGCTGATGCCAGGCGTGAACAGGAAATCACTTTTTGTGCTTATCCGTTTAAGCCGGAATTCGGCTGGCGCAATGCTGTTGATGATTATTATAGTGAATATGCAAAATACTTCAAGCCAACTCCTGGAATTGACGAACGGATTTATGGAATTGGCGGCTACTTTATATCAACGCATATAACCCGTGATCTGGAAATTCACAGCGGCCGCCAACTTAATATGGGATGGGAATGGACCTATTGCCCGTGGGTGATGGCAGGCAACTGGTATGTTGACCGCAATGACTGGAAAAATGGGGATGGTTATATGCATTGGGCAACTTACTGGAAACGCTATCCCTGTACTTTTGAAGAATATCAAAGAGCAGAAACCAAACGTTTTGAGTCAGGCAACCGGCAGGCAGCTATGTTTTTTTATATTCTAGTCAAAGATATCGGCAAAGAATTGGTTAATCGTTATCCAGAATCACGCCGCAAAGATCATAACAATACCAGCGATGAAAACTCTTTCCTTTTTTCTTTGCCAGACAACAAAAATAAGACATATCTCTCATTTGCCTATGGGACAGGACTGGCCTCATATCTGGAAAAAGAACTGAGGGAGGCGGTTGAAAACTATCAGATCAGTGGTTTTGCTCTGGACATGGCCAATTGGGGCGGCGATGAATATTGCGATGCTCAGATGAATTACGCGATCGGACGCAGTTTTGATGAGCAGGGGCATATTTATACCGCCGATTCCATCCTGCCGATTCCATTCGCCAAATATATTCATACCTTGAAAAAAGGCGAAAAGACCATGGGTGTTTATATGAACCATGCCTTGGAGGCTCAGCCGGCGCTGCCGATCTTTTACTCCGATGCAGTAATGTTTGAAGGCAACCCTGAAATGCAAATTGATAATTTCAAGGCTCTTCGATTAATGAGCGGACAAAAACCGATGACTTTCTGGAACTCTATTGCAATGACCGGAAAGAATAACGCAATTAATTGGAATATGGCCCAGCAACCGGAAATTCGTAATCATATAACTCAAGGATTGGCTCAATATCTGCTTTTTAACTGTCTCCGCTACGGAATCTCACCCATGAATTGGGCTGCAGCATATCAGGACGGAAACTTTTTCAGACCATGGTTGTCAACCATCATCGACCTGAAAAAAGCTGGCTGGCAGGTAGTACCGGCTATCAAATTTTACCCGGATGTTGAACTATGGTACGGTCGGTTCGGTTCCGGGGCCGATACCATTTTCACGATCACCAATCCCACCAATGAACCGGTCGAAACCAAGGCTCAACTTATCAATTCTTATCTCGGAGATGTGCAATATATACCGAAAGCAATTACCGGACAACAGATAGAACCTCAGTTAAAAGGAATAACCTCTGAATTTGCCGTAAAACTTCAGCCTAAGGAAATTATGGTACTTCGGAACTGTAACTGGCATCCGCCTATGACTGCCGATCTGCTTTCCCCGGCTGATCAAATTACCGGTTTTTTCAGCATGGCTGATGCTAAATCCGCAACTGTGACCGTGGTCGCTCCGGATACGGATGCCAAGGTTATCTATGATTACCTGGATCGCTATTATCCGTATGTTCAGGCTTGTCTTGACCGCCATGGCAAGGCTTTTACTCGTGAACCAGGCATGTTAAATCCAAAATATGACAGTTGCTGGCGTTTACCCCTTCAAAAAATGTTGACTTCCGGAAAGCAGATTGCCATCGGAACTCCTGGACAATTTCCGGAACTCGTAGCGTTATTAACGAGCGCAGAACAAAATAATTTATGTCAAAAACATGTCGGCTTTATCAAAGTTTTTCCAAAACAATCCATTCTCTGGATCAGTGGGAATAATGTTGCGGATATTCGTAAAGCGTCCGATAAATACTTTGAATTAATGGATCAAAAGATTCGTAATTGAGATTATTATAAACTGAAGAAATTTATCTCGAATTATTAAAGAGAATACAGTAAACTTGGTAAAACGCAGAAAGGAGGAGGACTACAAAAAAGATGACAGGTTTGCTATTGTTTAATAGATTAGGGTTTATGAAAATGAGTTTTACGGTCGAAAACTATTAACATGAGAATATAAATTATTATGCAAGAAGCTCAATTTTAAAAGGAGGACAATATACCATGAATAAACACAAGTACTTTATTATGAAGATTTTTACACTCATCGAACTCCTGGTTGTGATCGCGATCATCGCAATTTTGGCCTCAATGTTGCTTCCCGCGCTCGGCAAAGCCAGAGAAAAAGCTAGAATCGCCGGATGTTCGTCGAACCTTAAACAACTCTCCATGGCTGTACTATTCTATGCAAATGATAATAGAGAAGAATTGCCACCGCCGCCCCGCAGTTCGACTTATCCGGATTTTTGGTGGAAATGCGCCGCTGTTTCATATCCCGGGGGAACTGCGTTTGTCAATAGTAATACCATGCAAATTGGGCTGGTACTTTACCCGAAATATGTCCCCAACTGGTCTTTGACGCATTGTCCCTCGGGTTATCCTAAAATGACTACAGCCAAGCAGGCATCTGGCAATGGCACCAGTAGGCCGTATACAAATTACCATGCATATTGGCGTATGTCGTCTTCCCGGGTTAATTCGGCTTGTACAATGAAAGAAGCCAAGCCTCATTGGCGTATGTTGATGGATGTTGCCACTAACGGCTCGGTTGCTGATGAACTGTCCAATCATACTGGGAACAATGCTTTCTATCCATCCGGCGCCAATATTTCATATATGGATGGACATGTCAGTTGGTCCAAAATTCAAGAACTAAACAGCCTTTACAATAATCTTCATCTGATGCCATATCAGAAGAACGAACAGAAGTGATTATCCCGGAGAACGACATCTGAATGCATTTATAAAGGGTTAAAAAATGTTGTGGATGCAGCCTTCTGTTGTGATTGAACCGCCTTATGTAGTAGTTTATCTTAATACTTTTATCTTGACCAGGGCGGCTGAACTAAATTTTACATTTAGCGCGGATGAACATTGTCAATTATTCCTTAATTCTGAAAGGATTATTGATGGGCCGGAACGCGGAGATCCGTCGTGCTGGTACTG
The DNA here is from genome assembly GCA_041665605.1 of Victivallaceae bacterium. Lineage (GTDB taxonomy): Bacteria > Verrucomicrobiota > Lentisphaeria > Victivallales > Victivallaceae > CAIPAT01. Next base: position 101,457 of record JBAYIO010000003.1, read on the forward strand.
CCAGCATTATTCTGCCAGACTGGAGCCCGGAGAATATACCCTGACATCAAGGGTGATTTGTTTTGGCAAGGAGTTTTCCTCTCAAGCACAGACTTCAATCCGCCATGGTTTCTTTATTCGTGACAACAGCGGCTTATTGAGTGAAAATTGGTTTTGGCAGCTTGCCGGAGGTATGGAATATGTTATTCCATATCCTGATTGGGGCGCTTATCCCCGTTTCTCCTCAGAAAATTGCAACTGGGATATACTTTCCGGCAATGGCGGGGAATGGCTGAATGTTGAGTATTTCTCGGACGACAGGATTTTGCATGAACCTGTATTGCCGCTGATGCTTCATGAGCCCGAAACTAAATATAAGATTCAACATGAAAAAAATCGGATATTAATCGCCTTTGATGATTATGTCTGCGTCTGGCCTGAATTCGTTTTTGAAGGCGCTGGAACCGTGCAAATACGCTGGACGGAGACTCCTTATGCGGATGAATGGTGGAATCCGCACAAGCTTAAGGGACACAAAGGCAATCGCGATGGCAGCTTTTTTGTCGGGAACTTCGATAAAATTACTTTGCCAGGGAATAGAAGTTGCAGATCGGTAGATTATAACTGGCGTGCCGGACGTTATTGCGAGCTAATATTTTCGGACAGCGCGACACTGAAATCCGCGGAATTTTACCTTAGCTGTTATCCTTATAAACTTGAATCGCAGGCGCAATGTTCTTCCACGCAGTTAACTGAAGTCTTAAAGATGTCCTATCGCACCTTGCAGATGTGTTCGCACGAAACCTATATGGATTGCCCGTACTTCGAACAGTTGATGTATATTGGAGATGTGCGGATAGAGTCGCTCATCAGTTATGTTATTACTTCCGACACACGGCTTGCAGAAAAATCCCTTAGAACACTGGCGCATTCTCAACAGCCGGATGGCGCTCTTCTGTGCCGTTATCCCTCAAGATTTGAGTATATGATTCCGTCGTTCTCCATGATCTATATTCTGGCAGTCCATGATTTTGCCCTCTGGCGTGATAAGCAGGAATTGGTTAAAGAGCTTTTACCTGTATGTCGTCGTGTTATTGATTATTTATGCGGATATATGAAAGAAGATGGGCTGCTTTATCTGCCGGGCTGGAACTTTATCGACTGGGTGGCTGAATGGGAACGCGGAGTTCCTCCGGGAACAGAAAGTGGTACAAACTGCACTTTAAATTATCTTATGGTTATGACTCTGAAAAAAGCCGGAGAGCTGGAAAAACATTTTGGCGAAACTGCTCTTGTACAGAAATATTTTAAAACCGCAGAAGAGATTGAACTGGCGGTCAAGCAAACTTATTTCAATTCAGAACGCGGTCTATTTGCCGAAGACAAACAGCAGGCGTACTTTTCAGAACACGCTCAAATTATTGCAATGCTTGCAAGTCCGAATCTTGTATTGGCAAGTAAATTCCAATCCGCAGATTTAACCCCGTGCGGTATCTATTTTTCACATTATTATCTGGAGGCATGTTATCAATACGATCTGAAAAAGTTGTTTTTCAAGCGGCTTGAAAAGTGGTATGCTTTGGAAAAAGAAGGTCTTAAAACAATGCCGGAAGAGTTTGAAGGGCCGCGCTCTGACTGTCATGCCTGGAGTTCTCATATCCTTTATCACTACTATGCATCAATTTTAGGTCTCAGACCAACGGCATTCGGTTTCAAGCATATTCAGTTCAAGCCGATGACAGGACCGCTTGAATATGTCTATGGTATTATGAATAATATAGAAGCTGAAGTCCGCAACGGCAAAAAAAGACTTGTCCATGCTGATCAAAGAATTAACGGAGAGCCTCTGTAGTTCGTAATCAAGTGACGAACCGATTATGGCTAACCCCAATAGTTATAATTCAGCCGACTTTTAATGCCGAAGATATGATCAAGCAGTACAATTCAGGGATGATATCGGGTAAGGTCTGCGATTTATGTTAAACTCTGCCGGAATGTTAGGATTTGATTAGAATTATTCAAATCGTGTTAAGATTGTTTGCTTTATATTCAATCCCGGCATAAAATCTATATCAGACAAAGCAATCGCCAATACAGGTGCTGTCATGATTAAAGGAAAAATGCTGACAAAAAGCCGGGCGGGAATAATTTTATTGGCCCTGTTTGCACTCGCCGTATACTTTCAGCCGTACCGGCTGGGAATGGTGACCGGAGAATCAATGACCCCGACACTGCAGAACGGACAGTTGCTGCTGATCGACCGCAATTACTACAAACACCATCCGGTTCAGCGCGGCGATATAATCTCTTTCAGCGTTAATGGCAGAACTCTCGTTAAAAGGGTTTATGCGCTGCCCGGCGAACAGGTAATCCAGTTGCATTGCGACAGCGACCGCTCCGGCGATATGATTATCCGGCCGTACATGATTGAGAAAGCGATCCGGTCTTTTATCGAAAAGCCGACCGCTCTGCGGATTATAAGAATTGAAGTTGAACCGGATTTCGTATATCTGCTCGGCGACGGCGGGATGGTTTCAATTGACAGCCGCGATTTCGGCCCGGTTCCGCAAAACCGGATCATCGGCAAAGTCGTTAACGGCAGAATTGATACTGACGCCCATGTTTTCGCCGCCATAATGCTTTAACCCGCAAAGAAAAAGGCTGCATCCGGAGATGCAGCCATAAGATCAGGGGAACGTGCAGTCACATATTATTGCACAGGTTTTGTTCCGTCAATTGTTACAGGCTGTCTGTCTGCTGAATATGCATTCTTGCCCCAGAGGAAGTTGTTCGTGTCAAGCGTTTCCGCCAGAGTCTTCGGTTCAGAATGCCCGTCAGCGAACATGTAGTTGGCGCGGTCGCTGTGTCTGTCCCACTGCACATAGTTGATGTGTACGGAAGATGCTGTAGGCGCCGCGGCGGCCGCTTGAGCATCGGCAACCGTAACTGCAACCAGTTTGGGATGCGCCGGATCGTTTTCAGCATCATATTGAGTGCTGGAACTGCCGTTGCCTACGCCGGAAACAGGGCGATGCGACTTGAGCGCGGCGCCGCCGCCGGAGGACACTCCCATCAGGCGGTCATAGACTTGAGTAAACTCAGCCATCAGAATTTCGCCGGCCGGTTTTTTCAGGTCAGTGTCTTTTACACATCTCATCCGGTCGTTGAGGCTGCTCATTTTCAAGCGCGGCATAATCAGTTCGTTAACAGTATAACTGATACGCGGAACCTGAAAGTCAACCCCGCCGCCGGCGCTGACCTGCTGATCCACAGTGCCAACCGTTTCACCATACGCATTCACGCCGCCATCGTAACAAGTCGGACCCCAGCCGCCATTGGCCATGGACGGGCAGACGAACGCTTTGTTAGCTTTGACGTAACCGCGGATCAGACCGCTCCAGTGCGTATACGGCTTCGATGTATTGTTGGGATAGTAGTAAGCCATCGGGAACATCCCTTTGTAGTCATCTTTGTACATCATCAGTCCGATTCCCTGCTGCTTTTCGTTGCTCAGGCACAGCGAGGCGCGGCCTTTTTCACGAGCAGAGTTCAGCGCGGGCAGCAACATGCCGGCAAGAATTGCTATGATAGCTATGACCACCAGCAATTCAATGAGTGTAAAATTACCTTTCCGATTCATCATTTCTTTTTCCCTTCCTTTTTTTGTTTCCATTTCAATTTTCATTTCTTTTTCCATTTCCGACTCCGGTCTTAATTTTACTGTCATCTTTTTCACTTCCGTTCCATTTTTTTGATCTGTCATCATCATTTTTTTTTGTTTCTCCTTCCTTTCTTCGGTTATGATCTTTTGATTATTCCCTGTTTATACCTGTTAGTTTACAGCATGATGGAGATATCTGCAATAGCCCTAATCCAATGCTAACAACAAACCAATGTTCCTAATCAAACCTGAAGAAAACTCATCATCATAAACTGACAATTGTTGAGGCATTATACGCTGGAACAGTGCAGATTAAGCACAAGACGGCAGGTGGATGATGTAAACGGAAATGCAGGACTCTGGAGCGTCATGCTGCCTTGATGGAATGTCCGGGTGGACAGTCCGGAGTCTCCGGAGAAATCAAAACGAAAGAACGCCATGGCGGACTGCTGGACCACTCAAGCTGCCCGGACCTTTATCTTTTGTCCACTTTGAAATCCTGTTATTATGATCCTGCACTCTGCGAGTGACATCATCTGTGACGCCGATATAGTATTGCCGGCGGACTGAACTGTAGATTACATAACACCAATACATTTATACTGATCCTATGAAATTAAAAAG
>JBAYIO010000004.1:0-103131 GCA_041665605.1 Victivallaceae bacterium
AGTGTCGGAATGAGGAAGCCCGCGAATGCGGGAGAGAAAAGCAAGAAAAGTTGTGAACGCTGGAAATGCAGAACGAGGGGCCGGAATGTCCGGAATGATTGCAAAACTGAAAAACATTCTGCTCAACGACACTCCAAAGTATCGGAGTGCCGGACAATCTTTGAATTTAGATCTGAATTAAAAAGCTTTAGAATTTTAGAACTAATAGAACTTATAGAACTCTTCCGGGAGTGTTAATCGGGTTATAATATGAAGATATATTTGCCTGTGAGGGGTTTACTGCTATATTAACGCGAATGAAAATAATGAAAGGCATTTAACAATATGGAATCTCTATATATAGTGCAACTGGATTGCGGCGCCAAATACGCGGCGCGGTCCCCCGATAACCTTAAACTCAAGGTTGATGACTGGTGCGTCATCAGAAAAGACTTTTATCAGGATTACGGCAAGGTCATCCGGGTCAAAGGGGAAATAGCCAGCGAATCCGCCAAGAAAGATACACCTAAAATAATGCGGAAAGCCACAGTTCATGACAAGAGCATTGCACACGAGAACGAAATGCGGTCAAAATCCGCGTATCGCACGGCGCAGAAGCATGTTGAAACCCTGAAGCTGCCGATGAAACTGCTGAATGCGCATTATTCTTTTGTCGGCAAACTCATCACGGTGCAATTCACGGCTGAAGGACGTGTGGACTTCCGGGAACTGGTCAAGGAATTGTCGCAGACCTTGAATACCCGTATCGAGCTGAGGCAGATCGGGGTGAGAGATGAAACCGCCATCCACGGCGGCCTCGGCATCTGCGGCCAGGAGTTGTGCTGTCACCGTTTCCTGACAGAATTTGCCTCGATAAACGTGAGAATGGCCAAGGACCAGGACCTGTCGCTGACGCCCAGCACCATTTCCGGGGCCTGCGGCCGACTCAAATGCTGTCTTAAATACGAGCATGAAGGTTATCTGGAACTGGAAAAGACCATGCCGCGGCGCGGCGACATGTGCGAATGCAAGGAAGGGCGCGGCAAAATCTGCGACCGCAATCTCCTGACGCAGCAGGTGGTAGTCCACATGGAGGAGAGCGGCAACGTTCTCTGCTGTCACCGCAGCGAAGTGCGCGTTGTTTATCCTGAGAAATTCAAGATCGGTAAAAAAATGGCCATCGAGCCGGAACTGGATGAAAACGACGAAGCAATCAAGAAACTCGAAGATTGAGCTGATTTTCGCCAGCAGCTCTTCAAATATGGCTCCGCCGGGGATTATATAAAATGCAGTGTTTAACGCCGGAAATGATCGACCGACTTCAGGAGGATGACCTGCAATCGCTGTCGGAACTGGATGCCGCCGGCATCATATCCAAACCCGGCGAGAGTTTCCCGGAGTTTAAAAACCGTCTTTGTTCGCACTTGATGTCCTTTGCCGATTTCAACCGTTCAATCGCCGAAACCGGCGAGTTCGCGTTATTTGAAGATTTCACGCTCCACGAGAAAGACCGCATCGGCGATGAAATAATTAAGGAAGCATCGGCGGTAACTGAAAAGCTGTACCACTTTTCCATTAACTGGGTTCCCGGCTTTTTCCTGTCCAAAAGCGTCGGCCTGCTGTGGGGCGGATGCGCGATTCACATACCGGAAGAACATCTTACGGTGTTCCTTATAAGGAAGAATTTCGCCACCCGGAAACGGTGGTTCATTTACCGGCGCGAGGAGTTGCTGGCGCATGAACTCTGCCATGCCGCCAGGAGCCCGCTGAAAGATGTTGTCTTTGAAGAGTTCTTCGCTTACCAGACAGCGCCCAGCAGAATAAGGCGCTATCTCGGCAACTGTTTCAGGACACAGCTTGACGCGCTGCTTTTTGTCCTGCCGGTTATGCTGCTGCTGGCGGTGCAACTGGTCGATACGTTTACCAGTTACAGAATGCCGGTATGGATATTCTGGATCATCGCGCTGGCCTGTCCGGCGTTCATGCTGCTGAGAAACCAGCTTGCGAGAAACTTCTTTTACAAAGCCCGCAAATCCCTGCTCGCAATTCCCGGTGCGATTCCGGAACCGATCCTGTTCCGCTGCACCAGGCAGGAGATCAAAGCAATAGCCGGCAGGCACCGCGACGCCTCCGGGCTGATGGATTACATACAGGAGCGGACTTCCTCGGAACTGCGCTGGAAAGTCATCTGCAACCGGTTTATATTAAAAGGAAATGACACCGCAGCCGACAGCGGCGGGACATCCATATAATTTTACGAAAGGAACTGTTACGATGGCAGTATCCGTAACTGAATTAACCGAATACCTGAATGATTTGCTGGATTTGAAGACTTTTGCCGGAGACCATTCCAATAACGGTCTTCAGGTCGAAGCCTGCGCCAAAGTCAGAAAGGCCATTTTCAGCGTTGATGCTTCGCTCGAATTATTTGAAAAAGCCGCCGAAAAGAAAGCGGACTTTGTTTTTGTGCATCACGGCATCAGTTGGGGCGGCGAACCGAAGCGTCTTGACGGGCTGGTCGGCAAACGGCTGAGCGTACTTTTCCGCAATCAGATTTCATTTTATGCGGCGCATCTGCCGCTGGACGCGCATCCCGAACTGGGACACAATGCCAGGCTGGCGGACATGATCGGATTGAAAAAAAGAAAGATGTTCTTTGTATATGACGGCAATCCGATCGGCGTTTCAGGCACCCTGCCCTCGCCTCAAAGCGCAACCGCCTTGGCGGAGATTTTCGAAAAGGAATTAGACTGCAAGGCAGCAATCTTCAATAACGCCAGGAAGGTTTCCAGAGTCGGAATAATCTCCGGCGGCGGCGGTCTGGACGGCGTATTATCCGCCAGTGCGGAGAAACTTGATTGTCTGGTAACCGGGGAAATCGGGCATTCCTGCTATCATCATATCAAGGAAGCCGGCATTCCGGTAATTGTGCTTGGACATTACTGCTCGGAAAAACCGGGCGTAATGGCGGTTATGGAAAAGATTAAAAGCAAATTCAACATTGATTGCGAGTTTATTGATATTCCGACAGGAATGTAACTATATCAAGGGATAAATTATGAAACTATCACATTTGACAATTGTTTTCTCTCTGCTGATGCCGCTTATATTGTGTTCCTGCAGCACCGGGGATAATATCTCTGATCCCAACTCCATTTCTGATAAGGAAAGAGTCGACATGGTGAACTTTGCCAGGTATGCATTAAATGAATCAAAGAAAATTCTGACGGAGGAAGACAGGGCATTGATCACAAAAAATGAACCGGAGATAAAAGAATATTATACCGGATATAAAACCGGACGGATGTCAATGTCCTGGCAACTGCCCAGTAAAAAGGTGACAATTATCGCAACCGGCAGGCTGCTTTCCGACACAATGAACTGGCAATTGTCAATTACCAAGAAAGAGGATACCTGGACAACCAAGAACAGTTCAAGCGCTGCAACTGAAAAGGCCAATCCCAAGGATTTTCTTCATTTAATCCAAAAACCGTGATTTTTTAGTGAAAAACAGCGGTTTTTGAGAGTAATGATTTGAATATCGGCAAATATGGTATAGATTACGGCTTTTTGATATAAAAATTTAAAATGAACAAACTGTTTAAATAACATCTCAGGAGCAGATAATGTACGCAATTTTGAAAACAGGTGGCAAGCAGTATAAAGTCAAAAGCGATGATCTGGTAGACATCGAAAGACTTGAAGGCGAAGTAGGAACTCAAGTAACCTTCTCCGAAATCCTCGGAATCGGCGAAGAAGGCGGAAAACTTCAGGTCGGCACTCCGCTGATCCTGGGTGCTTCCATCGCGGCGGAAATTGTTGATCAGTTCCGCGGCAAGAAGCTCATCGCGTTTAAGAAGAAACGCCGTAAAGGATACAAACGGAAAGTCGGACACCGCCAGGAAATTACCAGAGTAAAAATTTCCGCCATTACCGCCGGCTGAGCCTGCGTAAAGAATGGAAAGTTAGAATGGTTCTGGCGTATAATGCCGGAACCATTTTTTTTATACTGAATTAATTTTAACATTTTCCTATCGGCAAGGAGACAGTTATGTTGTACGATTCCAATCATGCTTTGATCCAGAGTGACATCAAAGGCGTAAAACTGCTCAATCGCGGCAAGGTCAGAGATATCTATGATCTGGGCGACAGTTTACTCTTCATCGCAACAGACCGCATCAGCGCGTTTGACGTAGTCATGCCCAACGGTATTCCGCTTAAAGGCAAAGTGCTTACGCAGATTTCACTTTTCTGGTTCGAATTGATGCACTGGATGCCGAACCATCTGATTACCGCCGACATTTCGAACCGTCCGGAACTGGCGCCGTATGTCAAAGATCTGCAAGACAGAGCCATGATTGTCCGGAAGGCCAAGCCGCTCCCGGTGGAATGCATTGTCCGCGGCTATCTGGTCGGCAGCGGCTGGAAAGATTACCAGCAGACTGGAATCGTTTCCGGCATTACCCTGCGCACCGGCTATAAGCAGGCGGAAAAGCTCGATCAGCCGCTCTTTACTCCTTCGACCAAAGCTGATCTGGGAATGCATGATGAAGCAATTTCGCTTGAAGGCGCGGAAAAACTTCTTGGCAAAGACGTGGCCGGTGAAGTTTCCTCGCTCTCTCTGAAAATCTATAAAACCGCGGCCGATTATGCTGAAAGCAGGGGTATAATCCTGGCTGATACTAAATTTGAGTTCGGCATTTATGACGGCAAAGTTATTTTGATTGACGAAGTTCTGACCCCGGATTCCAGCCGTTTCTGGCCGGCTGAACAGTATAAAGCCGGGTGCAATCCGCCCAGCCTGGACAAACAATTTGTCCGTGATTATCTGGAAACGCTTGATTGGAACAAGACCGCTCCGGGCCCGGAACTTCCTCAGGATGTCGTAAAGAAGACCACGGAAAAATATCTTGAAGCATACAAGGTGCTTACCGGCAAATCCCTGATTTAAACAAACTCGATTCATCAGACCGCTTTCTGCAACTTTCCCACCCGCGGGAAGCGGTTTTTTCTTTTAAACCGCTTTGAGCAATTTCAGCAGCAGATTCCAAAAACGGGCTACCGAAGGGATACTTACGCATTCATCCGGCGAGTGCGCGTTGCGGATTTCCGGGCCAAAAGAAATCATGTCCAGACCGGGATTTATGGAATGGATTATCCCGCATTCCAGACCGGCATGAATAATCACCACCTCCGGTTCTTTGCCGGATACGTCTTTATGAACTTCGGAAAAGGTCTTTAATATGGCTGAATCCCGCCGGGGTTCCCAGCCCGGATAATCACAGTCCCTGGTGCATACAGCCCCTGCGGAAGTGAAGATATCGCAAATCTTGTCAGCAAGTCGTTTCTTCGAATCCGCACTGGAACTCCTTTGCGAAGTCCTGACAATGATTTTGCCGTGTTCATTTTTAACAGCCGCCAGATTGGTGGAAGTTTCCACTACTCCGGGAAACGCTTCCGACATCGCAATAACTCCATTCGGACAAGCGTTCAGAGCCAGCAGCAGGCGTTTCTGAAAACCCGCCTCAAATATCCGGTCAGGTATTCTGACACAGATCAACTGAATATGCAGGCCTGGCTCGGACCGCCCGAACAATTGAACTTTTTCCACCTCAAAACCGGCGGCGAAATCAGCGAACTGGTCTGTATCGGAAACCGGCATCAGCACGGTGGCAAATGCTTCGCGGGGTATGGCGTTATCCAGGTTGCCGCCATGCAGATCGGCCAGCTTCAATCCGAAACGCTCTTCCGCCGCAGTCAACATTTCCGCCAGCAATTTAAGCGAATTCGCGCGCCCGCTGTTTATGTCACAGCCGGAATGACCGCCTTTCAGCCCGGAAACCCGGATGTTCATTGCTGTATTGCGCGGCGGCACCGCATCATATTCAATGATAAATTCATGGTTTGAGCGGACACCGCCGGCACAGCCGACAAAGACCCGATGCTCTTCCTCGGAATCAAGATTTATCAGGATATCGCCTTCAATAAAATGCGGGGAAAGTTTATTGGCCCCGTTCAACCCGGTTTCCTCTTCAACCGTAAACACCGCTTTCAGCGGCCCGTGCTGAATGTCCTTATCCAGCAGCAGCGCCATCATCGCAGCCACTCCAATGCCGTTATCCGCGCCAAGTGTAGTATCTTTGGCCTTGACCACATCGCCGTCAATATACGGTTTAACCGGGTCTTTAATAAAATCAAACTTGATATCGCTGTTCTTCTGCGGAACCATGTCCAGATGAGATTGCAGAATGACCGTCCTGCGGTTCTCCATTCCATGAAATGCCGGTTTTTCGATTAGCATGTTTCCGGCCTTGTCAACTACAGTTTTCAGTCCTGCATCTTCAGCCCGGCTTTTCAGAAAATCCCGCAATGACGCTTCATGGCCGGAAGGATGAGGGATCGAACAAATATCACTAAAAGTATTCCAGAGTAATCCGGGGCTCAGTTTTTTCAGTTCGTCAGACATAATCAGACCTCATCCGTAGATATTTTAATTTACCTAAATATACATTTCCCCATGAACTCCACAAATGCAGGAGTGCGGATTATCGATATTTTTCTGGATTTTCGTTCTGCCGCACTTCAGAACTCCCGTACTTTCCAGTCCCATTCCGGAGACATTGATCAGGATAACAGCTTTCAGTTTTACAACCATTTGGACATCCTGAACACATGTCCCGGCGCAGTAATCTCGCTCTGCGAGAAAGGATTCCAGTTTTCCCGTCCGGCACGGACGGGGTACTGCAACTAATTCCCATTCCGGAGACTTTAGAGTGTCATTGAGCACAATGCTTTTCGCTTTGTCGAGTAGGCATAGTTTATACCTCCTTTAGGTTAAGTTTGTTTTCTCTGTTTCTCCGCTCTTTCGATGCGCGGAGTGCCACATTATCTAACCGTGGGAAGTATAAACTACAACCCCTCACAGAACCGGACTTGCGGATTTCTCGCATCCGGCTCTTCGGTCGAACTTCCGCTACATACGTTTCCATATGCACCGTCACGGGGGACAGTTTTATCCATGTATTGTCCGTTTCAGAGCACGGCATGGTTCTATCTTCCACCCAATGTTCTTCCGCCAGCCCCTTCGAGTGAGTTTTAACGCTCTCGCCACACTTTCGCGTGACTACACCTCTAATATGAGCTAGTCCGACTACCGCTTCGGCTTTCCACGCTGTCGCTTTTTCGGCTTCTTTGTGGTACTCGATCTCACGAGACCTGACGGTTCTCCCAAGTTCCGACATTACAGTTGATTTACCCGCCGCGGACTTAGACCCCGGCACGCCGTAACGGTGCTTGCCTTTTTCGCGCCGTCCGTTGCTGGTTTCAGCGTTATGAACCGCCTGACCTCGTGCAATGATGAAAATTTCGGGGCTCAACACCTTCACTTGCGTTGCGGCTGATAAATCGCCTTTCCTATGGCTTGACATGGCTCGTTACCTCACTATGCCCATAGTTCCGTTCCGGGCGGGCGGCTAACCTTTACCCGTGCTGGATTGTCCAGCTTGTAGATGCCAGCTTTGCTTGGCGCACTCATAAACAACTCCGAGCCGTTAGAGTGTCGTTGAGCAGAATCGTTTCTATTTGCACAGAGAGAATTCCAGTTATTTAACAGGGCCTGTGATGAAAATGTTTCCCTGTTCCTCAACTTTCAACTTGCCTCGCTTTCAACTCTCCCGCTTTAGAATTTTAGAACTTTCTGACCACTTTGTCTTACATATATAGTGATTTTGTCAATAAAAAGAAGCGCAAAGCGTTTGAAATAAATATGTTAAGCCATGCTTTTAGAAATTTAAATGCTCTTCACACTGCTCTAAAGATTCAGGGGCAGAGCATTACGATTAATTACCGGATTCGCGGTATTTGCCCGGCGGGATACCGGTGTTTTTCCTGAATGATTTGGAAAATGCATAGACATCGGAAAACCCCAGCCGGCCAGAAATCTCTTTGATGCTCTGTTCGGAATGCAGCAGCATGTTCTTCGCCGCGGCAATCTTCAGTTCCAACGCATATTTCAATGGAGCAACTCCATACGCCGCTTTGAATTTCCGGCAGAGATGTTCCGGCGACATAAAAAAACGGCGGCCCAGATCTTTAAGGCTTAAATCTTCGCTATAATGCTTTTCTATAAAATATTTTACCTTGTCCAGCGCATTCTCTTTCCGGATTGAATCTTTCTCCATACATACTTCGCTGTATAAAAACTCAAATATATTCGTTACGTTTTTTAGCACCGGCAGCATGTTTCCCGACAAGTCTTTCAACAGACTGCCCAGATCCTGAAAATGTTTATCCAGCACCGCCATTCTGGAGTCATCCAGCAGTATTGCTGACGGAATGCACACATTATCCTCACCGGCGTAATATGCCATCAGTTGATTCCAGTCACCGCAGAAAATACCTGTCTCATTTTCCAGGTTGAATGTAAGTTCATGATACACGGTTTTGCCTGGCATCAGCGCCTGGAATGAATGCGGTTCGCCGGGCGAAGTCATCACCAGTGTTCCCGGCAGCGTTTCCGTTTCCGCGCCATCCAGTAAAATGCTGTTCCGTTCATTATCCGCGGTATAAAATACGAGATGAAATACATTGTGGGCATGAGAACCGGGCATCCTCTGCGGAACATAACGGTGCGCTTCCGACAGATGAAAAGTCTGAATCCGGAAAAAGAAAAAGCCTTCCGCGCTGCTGACGCCCAGCAGTTGCGGATCCGGCGTACCCTGCCCTGTTCTAAAATATTCGAATTCAGCATTCATAATCAATATTTGACAAAATTATATCAATATAGAACATTTATCTTTCTTTAAATAGACACTATACTAAACAATATACAACAAATAGAGAGGTTTTTTAATGAATTCCAGAGAAATAATCCATGCCAACCTGGAACACCGCAATCCGGTACGCCCAGGCCTTACATTTGACAATAACCGCATTGACGATATGTGCTGCGGCGGCCCCGGATCTCCCGGAGGCTACACTCAGAAAAGATGGGTGGAAGGACAATATGAATACTATGATGATATATGGGGCAATATCTGGGCGCGCATGACCGATGGCTGCGCCGCCGGGGAAATTTTCAAACCGGCGATTGAAGACTGGGCGCAGTTGAAAGATTATCAAGTCCCGCAATATGATTTTGCAGAAATTGTCAATTCCATGCGTGGTGGATTCGCAAAGGGGAAAGACAAATTCAGACTGGCCGGGATGCCCGGCTGGGTGTTCGCCTCGTCGCGCTATCTGCGGAAAATGGAAATATATCTGATGGACCTGCTGCTCTATCCGGAAGAACTCAAGCAACTGCACGATAAGGTTGCAAGCGTTTATGAACTGGTAATCCGGGCCGCAGGCGAGGCCCAAGCCGAGGGTATTTTCTTTTGCGAAGATATGGGCACCCAGAACGGCCTGCTGTTCTCGCCTGCATTGTGGCAGGAATATTTCGGCGATTTGTACCGCAGGCTTTTCGGCTTGGCTCACGAGTGCGGCATGAAAGTATTCATGCATTCCTGCGGACAGAACCGCCAGATACTGGAACCGCTGCTGCAAGCCGGAGTTGACTGCTTTCAGTTCGATCAGCCGACAGTTTACGATATGGCCGACCTGGCGCAACTGCTGAAAAAATACAAAGCCGCCCTGTGGTCGCCGATTGACATCCAGAAAATAATGCCTACCGGCGACCGGCAAATCATTGAAAAAGGTGTTGAAGACATGTTCAAACACTTCGAAGGCGGCCTTATCTTCAAAAACTACGGCGACCTGAAGGGTATCGGCGTCCAGGCGGAATGGGACAACTGGGCATACCAGGCCATCCTCCGCCATATCAAGCCGGATGGATTAGCTGCGATTTTTCCCGTTTAGCTTTTGTCCATATTCCGGATAGTAAACAAACTGAATCATGCTATTTCTATTCATAGAAATGAGACTTTTTGTCAATGCCTGCGTGACAAAATAACACATTTTACTGCGGCGATTTCCAGTCAGAACAGGTTGCCCTGCGGAATATTTGCGCAATGCTGTTCTGGCATATATTATGCTGATTTTAAAAGTCAGGAAGTTCATTTGGAACAATGTAAATAACAATACTAAGTTCTGAAGGAGGTGGTTAAAATGTTGGACAATCTAATACCATGGGACAAAAAGGACATGCTCAAAAAGAGCAACATACATCCGCTTGCAGGATTGCATCGCGACATTAACCGGCTTTTTGAAGATTTTTTCGGAGATGAATTGCCATTGCTGCATGATCCGGGAATGAACAAGATGATGCTCTCGCCGAAATTTGATGTGACTGAAAGTGACAAGTCCATCGAAATTACGGCGGAACTAGCAGGCGTGAATGAAAAAGACCTTGACGTTTCAGTAGACGGCAATGTCTTAACGGTCAAAGGAGAAAAGAAGGAAGAAGTCAAAGAAAACAAAAAAGATTATCATCTTTCAGAAAGACGTTACGGTTCTTTTCTGAGGTCGTTCCCGCTTCCGGAAGGACTTGAACTGGATAAGATTGAAGCCTCGTTTAAAAACGGGGTTTTGAAAGTAGTTATGCCTAAGAATGCGGAAGCTAAAAGCGTTCCGAAGAAAATACACGTAACATCATCATAAACCATCCCGGAGATGACCCGGAAAATCATCTCCGGTTCTTTTTGCAGTTACTGCGTGGTTTGCACCAGCCGGTGAAATCTACGTCCCTGCCTTACAGCCAGTTCCGCCGTCTTTCGTTCCAGAGCAAGTATCGCAATATTTTTGTCAACAGTATTTTGATAGATCTGCTCCATATTATTGTATGACGGCTGCGAGAGATTAAAGGCGTAATATCCCCGGATATCAGACAGAAGCGGGACAAAGTGGTCAACCTTGCCGCAGGAATGCACCACGCCGCCGTAGCGGTTTAACAATGCGGCATCGTATTTCTTTACGAATTCCAGGTAATTGTCAGGGGACAGATTCATGCACGAATCCAGGCTCAGCCGGATTTTCCCGGGATGTACCCAGCCATAGTGCGAATTGAAATCGTCCCGCGGCGGAACCAGTTTAAACCATTCATCAATAAATGAAATATATGTAGCGGTAATCAGTTCCATGAATCGCTGAACCAGTTCCGGGGTATCATACAGTGAAATAAAGATGTCGCTGCCCCATACCACTTCGCAAATATCAAAAGGCCCTTGCAAATCCGGGTGATAAATCCAGCAATATTTTTGCAGTTTAGGATAGTCCCTGAGTGTTTCAAGGTAAAATTGCGTACAGTCGAGAACTGTCGCGCCCTGACCGGCACGATGATGCGGAACGCCTTTATCCAGCAGGCGTTCAATCTTCTCCGGTCCGCCGGGCAGCGGACGCGAACCCGGCAGGGTATTAAGTTCACGCTCCATCATAACCACTTCCACCCCGAACAGTGACGGCATAATGTTGGAACCGTAGTTGGCGCGAATCGCCAGCGCGTATCCCAATGAATTGGACAGAACATTGTTTACCCCTGCAAACTGATGCAGCAGCATTAATTCAAAACTTTTATCCTCAATCGCGTCATTGATATTAATCTGCGGCCACTCCAGTTTTGATGGCGCCGGAGTACGGACAGGCACAAAAAACTCACCTTCGACTGACCTGTTCCAGAATCGTTGCCATTGCGCAATGACATCTTCTTCAACCGACGGCTCAATCCGGCTTTCCAGATCTTCCAGATATTTCTTCAACATTTTATCACCTTGGATATTTGGATTTTTGAGATATATAACTATTATTATAATGTGTTTTTTTATATTCACAATAGAAATATTTGTGATAAATAGTGGACTTTTGATACATTGATGGTGGATATATGGTAAAAATAATAAGATATTCCCGGCCGACAGCAGAACCCGCAACCCGCCTGCCGCTTAATGTGCGCTCCGCCGGCTGGATGGTCACGGACGAACAATGGCGTCACGCCACAGGTCAAGTTGACCGGATCAATGTCTACTGGGGCATCGCCGGCGTGATCAAATACACCGTCAACGGCAGACTGTTTACAACCCTGCCGGACGAACTGATGACGTTTCCGTTCGATAGTGAAATGGGGCCGGCTGTAGAATCATCCGAGGGTGAATTCCGCTGGTTCACGCTTGACGGACCGCTGTCATGCCAGACCCTGCAATTGCTTGGCATCAAGTTCTTCGAACCGTTTCGCGCCGGTAAATGCCCGAAGGAATCACACCATCAATTACTGGAGGCAATGCGGGTGCTTCTGCCTTACAGCATCTATCAGGCGGAAACACTGGCTTATGAACTGCTAACCCGCGCCGCCATGACCCATAATTTCAAGTTTCCTCAAAATAACGCTGTCATCACTCAGGCGCTGGCGATTATTGACGCCGAATATTCCGATCCGTACTTGAATGTCAATGCGCTGGCGGAGCGGCTGGAAATGAACCGTTCAGTTTTTACCAGATTATTCAAACAACAGCTCGGCATGTCCCCTTCGGCATATCTTGAACTGCAGCGGCTGCGCCTCTCCATCAAATTGATTGAGTCGGGCGAAACGGTAAAAGATGCCGCTTATTGTGCCGGCTATGCCGACCCCAGATATTTCGCGCGATTGTTTAAAGCGCGCTTCGGCCTGCCTCCATGCAAATGGCGTCATTCCATCCAGTGATTCATTTTCCATAAGGCGGTCATTTTCTCAAAACGATATTTCCGAATAAAGTTGAAAAGCCGCTGAACAAACGTATTGTAATGCGGCACGGCGGAAAACTCCTTCGTTGTCATCCAGTTTCACTCATTTTTACCGGACGCAGTGAAAACTGATCAGCTTATCTAAAGAAATACAGGGAAATACATGGACAAGATTGAGAATACCGCATATGAGGCGGCAGGGAAACTGCTGCTGGAAATAAGCTTTGACGGCACTGACTACAGCGGCTGGCAGTATCAGCCGCATTGCATCAGCGTGCAGGAAGTGCTGCAAACACGCCTGACTAAGCTTTTTGCGGGGCTGCCGGTGCATCTGGTCGGCAGCAGCCGGACGGATGCCGGAGTCCACGCCTGCGGCAGCGCGGCTTCATTTGCGATTCCCGGACGTCCGTACATTCCGATTGCACAATTACAGAAGGCGCTCAACCGCCTGCTGCCGCTCTCAATCCGGATTCGCAATATTACGGAAGTGCCGCTTGCCTTCAGCGCCCGTTTTGACGCTAAAGGGAAGGCTTACACCTATGTGCTGAATACCGGCGAGGAACATCCGTTTACCGGCAGATATTCATGGCATCTCCGGCGGCATATTGATATGGACAAGATCAGGCAGGCGGCGCCGCATCTTATCGGCAAACATGATTTTTCTTCATTTGTGGTGGAACGTTCAAAGATTGACGATGCGGTCAGGACCATCTACCGGATTGATGTGCAGGAATTCGGCCAATACCACTGTCTTACTTTTGTCGGCGACGGCTTTCTTTACAAGATGATCCGCTGCCTGACCGGGGCACTGGAGGCCGTCGGCTCCGGCAAAATCCAGCCGGACGACATCAAAAGAATTCTGGAGGCGAAACAGCGGATTGAAGCGCCGGAAACCGCGCCGCCGCACGGACTGTTCCTGATGAAAGTATTTTATGACGAGGAAATGATGCATCAATACCGCTTGAAGCAGTTGCCATTCTATCAGGGCGTCATCAACCCGTAAAGCGTTTGCCGCAGATTATTTTTCCGGAACAGGCGGAGGAACGCAGCCAAAAAGATTGATCATTTCAGGAATCGCCTCGGCTTTTTCCCAGGCTGCCATGCCTTGCTTCCACAGCAAAGTATCCCTGGCAATTTCGGTTTTACTGACCATTTCCTGAAGTTGAGCCATATTGAACGGACCGGCCTGCCTGCCTGCAATAACCGCGAAATATGATGCTTGCGCCGGAACAGGCGGCGGCGCTGTCTGAGCAGCGGCATTCTGCTGCTGAATGAGCGTATTGGACAGTCCTCCGGCCATTTGCGTTCCAAGCATCATGCCCATCAGATTGCCGGACTCTCCGCCTTGATTGCCCGCGGCTTCGCGCAGTGCGTTCGCAGCCTGATACTGGGAATAATTGTTCAGGTTGCCGATCGCCCCCATGGAAGCTCTTTCATCCATGGCTTTCTGCACTTCATCCGGCAGGGAGATATTTTCCAGCGTAAAACTCAGCAGTTCCAGGCCGAGCCGGACAAAATCCTGCGCCAGCTTTGCATGCATGGTATTGCTGATTTCATCGTATTTGGACGCCAGGTCAAGCGCCGCTATTTTCAGCTCGCCGAGACAATCTGAAAACGAGGAAATCACTTTTACCCTGATTTGTTCTTCAATGCTGTCAGCGGCAAAGTCAGACTGAGCGCCGACAAAACGGGAAATCATTTCCTCCCTGATGCCGACCTTGTATGAATAGTTGCCGCGGGCGCGGAGCCTTACCATTCCGAAATCCTGATCGCGCAGTATTACCGGATTGGGCGTACCCCATTTGCGGTCAAGCTGCTCAGTGGTTTTGACGAAATACACTTCGGCTTTGAACGGCGAGGTAAAACCGTAAGGCAGGCTCAGCAGCGTAGTCAGGAACGGCATGTTCTGGGTGCTTAAAGTATAGGTTCCGGGATCAAATCCGTCGGCAATTTTACCTTCATTGACAAATACCGCTTTTTGTCCGGGCCTGACAATCAGTTTAGCCCCCATTTTAATTTCGTTGGCATGGCGTTCGAAACGGTGAACCAGTATTCCGGGTTCCTGTTCCGGCCATTCAATAACGTCGATCAATTGATTCTTAATCATGTTTAACAGGCCCATATCAACCTCCTCTTTAAATCATTGCTTCTGTTTTATTGTCCGCAGCATTTTTTATATTTCTTACCGCTGCCGCACGGACAGTCATCATTTCTTCCCACTTTGGCGATCTGGCGCCGGAAAGTAATCTGAATCTGCGGTTCATTCTCCTCTTTCTCCTGCGGCCTGCCATCGACCTGGACATCTCGTTCGTCAAATTGACCGAATGTTTCATGAATGAAAGTCTGCGGCAGAGATTCAATCATGCGTTCGAACTCAGCCAGGCTGGTCAAAGTGGCCTTGAACAGATTATTTATCGCTTCAGCATGAATTTGCTTCATCAGCACCTGGAAGACCTTGAACGCTTCATTTTTATATTCCACCAGCGGGTCTTTTTGAGCGTATGCTCTCAAGCTGATGCTGGAACGGAGATTATCCATCGCATAAAGGTTTTCCTGCCATAAGCGGTCGATTGATTCGAGAATGGTATGTCTCTGCATCCATATTCTTTCATCGTCCGAGTAACGGGCATTCTTTTCAGTATAGGCTTTTTCAATTTTCTCGATGATCTTCAATACCAGGTCATCGTGGGAATTATCTGCCATACCGCGAAATTCCTCTCTGGAAAAGCCAATTGGAAACTTCAGATTCAACCAGGCCAGCAGATGGTCCCAGTTAAAAGTTTTGTCTTCCTCGCCGTTGACCTCACGGGGCAGCGCCGATTCTTCCACAATGTCCGCAATACCGTTTTCAATCAGCGAAAACAGCAGATCATGCGGGTCCTGGGAAAGCAGCGCCTCTTTCCTTATGCCGTAAATGATTTCGCGCTGCTTGTTCATGACATCGTCATATTCAAGGGTGCGTTTACGCATGGAGAAGTGATGCTGCTCCACCCGTTTCTGGGCGGTCTCGATGGATTTGTTCAACCATGAATGCTGAAGTTCTTCGCCTTCCTCGATGCCGAATTTATCGAATATTTTAACAATCCGGTCTGAACCGAAAAGCCGCATCAGGTTGTCTTCCAGAGACACATAGAATTTTGATGAGCCCGGATCGCCCTGGCGTGAACAGCGTCCGCGGAGCTGGCGGTCAATGCGCCTGGAATCGTGCCTGGCGCTGCCGATAACGTGCAGGCCGCCGAGACCGACGACTCCGGAGCCGAGTTTAATGTCGGTACCGCGCCCGGCCATGTTGGTGGCAACGGTCACCGCGCCCTCCTGCCCTGCCCTGGCGATAATTTCAGCTTCATGCTGATGATTTTTAGCATTCAGCACATTGTGCGGAATATTACGGCGTTTAAGCAGGCGGCTCAAAACTTCCGAGTCATCAACTGAAACGGTACCCAGCAGAACGGGCTGACCTTTTTCGTGCCTTCTGACCACTTCATCAATAATCGCATTATATTTTTCGCGTTTGGTCTTGAATATAGAGTCGTTATCGTCAATTCGACAGCATGGACGGTTGGTTGGAATTACGATTACATCCAGCTTGTAAATCTGATGGAATTCATTGGCTTCGGTTTCGGCGGTACCGGTCATCCCTGACAATTTCTTATACAGACGGAAATAGTTCTGGATGGTGATTGTCGCCAGTGTCTGGGTTTCGTCTTCAATAACGACGTCTTCCTTTGCTTCAAGCGCCTGATGCAGTCCGTCGCTGAAGCGGCGTCCCGGCATCAGACGTCCGGTATGTTCGTCAACAATGAGGATTTTGCCCTCCTGGATGACATAATGAACATCTTTTTCAAACAGGCAGTGAGCTTTGAGCAGTTGAGAAAGGTCATGCAGCCGTTCGCTTTTCTGCATGAAATCATCCTGGAACTTCTGCTTCTTTTCAGCTTTCTCAATCTCGCTCAGCGTCGTGTCTGTTTCGATATTATGCAATTCATTCAGCAAATCAGGCATAATAAACGCTTCCGGGTCGTCGGGGGAAATGGCATTGCGCCCCTTCTCCGTCAAATCAGCTTCGTTGCTCTTTTCGTCAATAGTGAAAAATAATTCCGACTGGACTTCCTGAAGCAGCCCGCGGTTATTGTCGCTGCGGACTCTCATTTCCAGCTTTTCCAGTTCTTTCAGTATTGCTCCGTCTTCCAGAACATGCATTAACTGTTTGTGCGTCGCCATCCCGAACTTTACCTGCAGCAGCTTGATCATTGCAGCATAGCGCTCGTCCTCTGAAACGTTCTCTTTAGCCAGAGTTTCCCTGGCGTCTCTTACCATTCTTGAGCAGAGCAGATTCTGTCTGGAATATAAATCCGCAACCAGCGGTTTCAGCGAGTCAAACTGATGAGTGGCGGTACCCACCGGGCCGGTAATAATCAGCGGCGTTCTGGCTTCGTCAACAAGAATACTGTCAATTTCGTCAACTATCGCATAATAATGGTCGCGCTGAACTAAATGCTCAGGCTCGGCCGCCATTCCCATGTCGCGCAGATAATCGAATCCGAATTCGCTGTTGGTCCCGTAAGTGATGTCGTAGGTATACTGCTCTCTTCTGACCGGCGGCGGCTGCATATTCTGCAGACAGCCGATAGTCAATCCCAGATAGCGGTAAATTGTTCCCATCCATTCGGCGTCGCGCCTGGCCAGAAAGTCGTTGACGGTGACGAGTTGACAGTTTCTGCCGGAGAGGGCGTTGAGATACAGCGGCATGGTGGCGACAAGGGTTTTACCTTCGCCGGTGGCCATTTCCGCGATGTTGCCGCGATGCAGGGCGATTGCTCCAAGTATCTGGACATCGAACGGCACCATATCCCATACCATCTTCTGGTCGCAGACGGTAATTTCAGAACCGACCATCCGGCGACAGGCGTTTTTGACCACGGCAAAAGCTTCGCACATGATGTCGTCCAGCGTTTCGCCCCGGGCCAGCCGCTGCTTGAATTCCGGCGTTTTGTTTTTCAATTCCTCTTCCGTAAGCTTCTGATAAGACAGCTCAAACTCGTTGATCCTTCTGACCAGCGGCATCATCCTTTTCAGATCCCGGAGAGATTTAGTTCCAAATATTTTCTTTAAAATTGATGTCAGCATGAGTATTCCTGTATGGTGTTTCCCGGTGGTTGTTTCCGGTATTATTTTGAGCCGGGACGTTCAATCGGAACTCCGGCTTTGCACAACGGGCAGTTATCCGGCTCATAGGTTTCCAATTCAAGTTCCAGCAGGCATTGATGCGGAATGTCAAATCTGGCCTGGCCGCAACTGCGGTCAACCAGCACCCCGACGCCGACAACATCCCCGCCGAAAGTCCGGACAAGCTCAATGGTCTCCTGTACTCTGCCGCCGCGGGTGACCACGTCTTCCGCCACCAGAATTTTTTCGCCGGGTTTAATCTGGAAGCCGCGTTTGAGCACCAGCTTGCCGTCTTCCTTATCGGCGAAAATGGCTTTTACGCCAAGCGCTCTGGCAACTTCCTGCCCGACGATCAGGCCGCCGACTGCCGGAGAAATTACGGTATCGATTTTCAGATGTTTGAATTTTTCAGCCAGCACACGGCATACCTTTTCCGCAATATCCGGATACTGCAGCAGCAGCGCAGCCTGAAAGAAACGGTTGCTGTGAAGTCCGCTGCGGAGTTTAAAATGTCCTTCAAGGAGAGCCTGGGAATCCTGGAATATCTTGATCACTTCTTCTTTTTTCATAAAAATATCACTTCATTATTTATAGGTTATTTAAACAGCTTATTCAAAACGGGGAATTATCTGAACGTGTCCGGGGATGAAGGTTCCACCCAAAGATGAAAGTCCACTTTGCTCCCTCCCAGATTGAGCGTAATCATCGTGTTCAGCCGGGTCAGCAGCAGTGCATACGGAATCTTGACTTCACCGTTTGCAACATTGACGGAAACGTTGCAGTCGCCCAGAATGTCCTCGGCATTGCGTATTGCAACGATTAACAGCAGCATCCGGTTCAGTTTGTCCCGCAAATCATCATCCAGTTCATAAGTACTGTGACATTTGGCGCAAACCGCCTGAAAATCCGGACGGGAGACATCCGCAAGATTAAATTTGATGATTCCGTCACAGCTTTTGTCCAGACAATGAAAGTCTATCTGGGCTTTTGCCCCGAGATTATCCTTTTTCGTAGCCGCCATTAGTTGCTCCACATGTATTATTAATTATTATTGAAAATGAATAGCAATTGCTTGAGAACTCAGTAATATAGAATGACTTTGACATTTTTTAAAGTCTTGCAAAAGATTAATCCCGCTATTTTTGTTGCAAGGGAGGAATATGCAGCAACTTATCAATGTCTGATGCAGTTGGTTACGGAGGGCAGCCGGATATAAGCTGTTTCAGTTTTGCAAAAATAACAATGTTTTCATAATTGCCGGCGAACAGTTCCTGGCCTTTGCCCGAAGCGGCAGTGGTGATCGGCGTCATCGAGTGGCCGCCGGTGGTCCATTTTACTCCGCAATGCAGATCACGAATCTTGAACGCCAGAGAGAGGAAAGCTTTATGCTTGTCCTTTGCATTCCCGTTCCATACCGTGTTTAAATCCGCCTGTTCAGCCGGGGTAAAACCTTCGAATCCCAAAGAATCCTTTACCAGGCTGAAAGCCTGTTCAAAATTCTTCCCGGTATCCTTGATCTGCTTTAAATCTGCCAGAATTACGCCGTAACTGGCCTTCTGTTTAAGGATTCCCGCCTTTTGTGGCTGCATATCCTCGGCAAGCGTCAGTCCGCCGGTTTCGTGATCGGCAGTTACCAGAATCAACGTATTGTCCGGATGTTTCTGTTGAAATTCCATACCGGTTTTTACGGCATTGTCAAAAGCGAAAAGTTCCTGAATCATGGTTCCGGCATCATTGCCGTGGGAGGCGTGATCAATCCTGCCGCCTTCAACCATGATGAAAAAACCATTGGGATTATTCAGTATTTCTGATGCTTTAAGGGTATATTCCGCCAAAGTCGGAATATCCTGGTTTTTCGTATCGATAACCCAGTAAGCCGGAGTCTGCGCGTAACATTTTGCCTGGGTTGCGGCCTGAAGGCCGGACTTGCCATCGAGAATTGTATAGCCGCCGGCTTTCAGCTTCCGGGCAAAATCAGCTTCGGAAGGCATTTCTTTGTCCAGATACAACTTGCCGCCGCCGAAAAAATCAAATCCGCTGGATGCCATATCGCTGACAATGTCTTTAAACTGGCCGCGTGCGGAAACATGGGCATAAAAGGCGGCAGGGGTGGCGTCATTAAGCACCGAAGTGGAAATAATTCCAATCTTCATCCCTTTCTGCTTCGCGATATTGGCAATGCTGATAACACTGTTCCCGGCCGGGTCCAGTCCGAGTTTGCCGTTGGTAGTTTTTACTCCGCAGGCAATCGCAGTGCCGGCCGCCGCTGAATCAGTCGTCGTTTTTTCTGAATTCAACGTTATCGTCTTCGCCTGAACCGGCAGACGGGTCATAAAAAGTTTTGCGCCGGGACGTCCATTCTGAAACGCCTGCTCGGCCAGTATTTTATGATTGTCGCCCATTCCGTCGCCAATAAACAGAAAAACGTATTTGACGGTGTTGCCATTGGAAGCAGCAGTTGCATCCTGGGCGGATTTAACTTCACATGCTCCGGCAAAAACGGTCAATATCATTATAAATGCAAATTTTGCGGATATCGTATTCATTAAAACTCTGACAAAGTCCTGTATAAAATTTATAATCCCATTTAAGGTATCATCTAAATCAATAATTAGTAGCAGGCAAAAATAAAACTTTAAAAAAATTATTAAGCGGTTAAAAACACATAAATTTTTGAATGTGCATTAGCAATTTCGCAGTTTTGAAATATTTTTCAATTTAGTACATATGTGTTCTTAAAATAATTAATTATAGAGTTTATAGATGTTTCATCAGAGAAATATAATAACAGCGGTTGAGTTAGGCACTTCGAAAATCTGCGTTCTGGTCGGTGAAGCTCTTCCCGAAGGCGGCATTTCAGTGATCGGTCATGGCGAGGCTCCTTCCGAAAATGCGATTTGCAAGGGTGAAATTTCGGACATGTCCGCCGTGCTGGATATCCTGATGCGGGTCATTGATGAAGCCGAAGAATCTTCCGGACGGGCGGTCAACAGCAGCAGCCTGATTGCAGTTGCCGTAACCGGGGCCAGCATCAGTTCCTACCAGGGCATCGGGACGGTGTTCGTGAAATCAGAAAATCACCGGGTATCCGATGATGACATTGATGAGGCGCTGCAAAATGCCCAGGTGAAACCGCTGCCGTTCGACCAGACGATCATCAACACCTTTGACTCCTACTTCATGCTTGACGGCTGCCGGCGCGTGCGCAATCCGTCCGATCAGGTGGCGGATAAATTCGAGGCATATATTCATGTCATTCACGGCGATACCAACAGGATTGAGAACTTTAAATCAATTCTTCGCGACGCCGGTTTTGATGAAGAAATTATTCCGGTGTTCAGCGGAATTGCGTCTGCTTACGGGATTCTGACTGAAGAGGAAAAGGAAAACGGCGTGCTGCTGGTTGACATGGGCGCGGGCTCCACAGAATACATTGTCATCTACAATATGGGCGTGCTGTACAGCGGGGTGCTGCCGGTTGGATTTGATCATGTCGCCAATGATCTTTCGCTCGGCCTTGATCTGCATATTTCCACCTGCCGCAAGATGCTGAAAGACGGTTCGATCATGCAGCATATCCATGACCGCAAAGGCTTTGTGGAACTGAAGACCGTCAACGGCAATCTCCGCAAAGTTCCGCTCAGTTCAATCGAAAAAATCATTGATCTGCGCCTCCGGGAAATCTTTCAGATTATTCACCGCAAAATCAAGGATCACGGAATTATCAATAACCTCGGTTCCGGCGGCGTGATTTCCGGCGGGGCGGCGCTTTTCCCGAGAACGCCGGAGATTTTTAAAGAAGTCTTTGAGTTTCCGGTGAGGATCGGTCAGCCGTTCGATGCCAGCGGCGCGGTAACCGGCATTGAAAATCCGCGCTACAGCACCATCTGGGGGGTGCTAAAGTTCGGAGAGGAACTCAGCCGGATTCTTACGACCAGGGAAAGACCCGGTGTTTTCAGCAGGATGCTGAATCCCATTGACAATGTCGCCGGACGGTTCTGGCAAGGCGTCAGCAACTTGAAAAAATCAATAAAGTTTTAGGCAATATGACAACAGAAAAAACAAAACCAATCAAAGTCACAGTTGTCGGCATCGGCAATTCCGGAGTGAAAATCATCAACCGCCTTGCGGCTTTGAAAGAATCCGTATGGCTGAATATGGTCGCGATAGATACTGACGCCGAAGCGATTGAAAAATGTATTGTTCCTACTAAGATTGTTGCCGACACGCAATGGCGTAACGGCATCGGCTGCGGCGGAGATGTTATAAAAGGCCAGCGTTCGCTGGGGCGCGAACGTCCCAGAATCAATGAACTGCTGGAGGACACCACGCTGCTGATCGTTACCGGCGGACTCGGCGGCGGCACCGCCACCGGCGGCGCCCCGATCTTCGCCAGTGTGGCGAAAAGCCGCAAAATTCCCACGATATTTATAATGACCACCCCTTTTACGCTTGAAGGCCACAGCAAACGGCGCACCGCCGAAGACGGCGTCCGCGAACTGCTGCCGACGGTGGATGTGCTGCTCTGCCTGCCTAACGATCTGCTGTTCTCTTCGCTCCCTGCTGATTTCCCGGTCGGCGACGCATTTGAAAAAGCTGATATTGAAGTGGCCAGGGCGATTCTCGGGGTAAGCGAAATCATGCGCTGCCAAAATCTCATCGCTGCCGATTTTTCCGATTTTGTCGCAATTATGAATAAACGCAAAAGCGTATGCAGCATAGGCGTCGGGACTGCCGCGTCGTCTGACGGCCTTAACCGCTGCCATCTGGCGCTGGAACGGATGCTGGAGTCGCCGCTGCTGGGCGGAGCGGCGCAAATGAAGGAAGCGGACGCGCTGTTTCTGGTAATGACCGGCGGCCCGGATTTGAATATCGGTGAAACCAAAATGGCTTTTGAGATCGCCGCCAAGTTCATCGGAGAGGATTCGAAAGTCATTGTCGGCACCAATACCGATCCCGCTTATGCCGATTTCGTTCAGATTACTGCGATAACCGTTAAATTCGACAAGAAAGAGACCAAGGAGGATTTGCGGCGCAACAATGAATTCGGTTTTGATCCGGTGTCCAGCCCCGTCCGGACTACAGTTAATAAAGCTTCACTGGCAAAGGATTTTGAACAGGGTGAACTGCCGCTGCAAAATATTTCCAAGGGAATTTTCCTCAATACCACTCCGGTAAACCATAATGGCGAGGACCTGGACGTGCCGACTTACCAGCGCAAAATGATCATCATTGACAAAGGCGAATAACCACAGAGGCAGATAAAATGGGTACCGCATCGCTTGTAATTGGTATTATCGCAATAATTTTCGGATTCATTCCGGTATGTAATTATTTCCTGCTGCTTCCGGCATTGCTCGGACTGGTGCTCGGCATCATTGATATCAGAATCAAGGTCAGACAAAATAAACCGAAAAGTGAAAGTATTTGCGGGGTTGTGCTCAACGGCCTGGCGATTTTCGTGATTGCCGCCTGGACGGTGGTAATCGCATTGATAATTTCGTCTTCCGGAGAGCAGATACAACGGCTGCAACTCATAGTCCAGGATCAGCTTACCCGCATGCAGCGCCAGAGTTCCGCCTATATTTCCGACCTGGAATATTCTTCGCCGAAAGATAAAGCGGAAGAGGAATAAGACTCAGAGTTCTAACCTGAATATTTCATAAACTATAGGATTAACGTTGATAGAGATTGCAGCCGTCGGCATCGGTAGCGACGATCAGCGGCATATCTTTAACTTCCAGACGGTGAATCGCCTCCGCGCCCAGGTCATTGTAGCAGACAACTTCACAGGCGGTGATGCATTTTGCAATCAGCGCGGCGGCTCCGCCGGTGGCGGCAAAATAGACGCATTTATATTTTTTCATGGCTTCAATTACATTCGCCCCGCGACCGCCTTTGCCGATCATGCCTTTAAGTCCGGCTTCGGCGATCAGTTTTGGCGAATACGCGTCCATCCGGTAACTGGTCGTCGGCCCGGCGCTGCCGATTACCTGTCCCGGTTTCGCCGGCGTGGGGCCGACAAAATAAATTACCTGTCCGTGCAAATCAAGCGGCAGCGGTTCGCCTTTATCCAGCAGTTCGCAGAGACGCTTATGCGCGGCATCGCGTCCGGTATAAATAACTCCTGAAAGCAGCACTTCCTGTCCGGCTTTCAGGGAGCAGACCAGCTTATCGTCCAGCGGTGTGGTTATTTTAATTATTGACATGATAGTTTTCTCAATTCTCTCTTTTATCTCTAAATGCTTTCTGTTTTATTCTGTCTTCCGGATTTAATGACTTCCGGCTGTTTCGTCTTCCGTTTTCCGGCTGTTCCGCCCCTTTAAATTTCGAATTCCGCGTGTCTGGCGGCGTGGCAATTCAGATTGACCGCTACCGGCAGTGACGCAATATGACACGGGAAATATTCAATATGCACCGCAAAAGAGGTGATATCGCCGCCAAGACCTTGCGGGCCGATGCCGGAAGCATTGATTCCAGCCAGTATTTCAGTTTCCAGTCTGGCATATTCAGGATCGGAATTATGCCCGCCGATTTTTCTCAAAAGCGCCTTTTTTGCCAGATATGCCACCTTTTCGAAAGTTCCGCCGATGCCGACTCCGACAATCGTCGGCGGACAGGGGTTGCCGCCCGCCTTGATTACGGTGTCAACGACAAAATCGATAACCCCGTTTTTCCCTGCCGACGGCGGGAGCATTTTAAGGGCGCTCATATTCTCCGAACCGCCGCCTTTAGGGGCCAGCGTCACCGACAGTTTGTCGCCGGGAACCAGTTCGATATGAATTACCGGCGGCGTATTATCACCGGTGTTTTTACGCTTGAACAGCGGGTCATTGACAATCGAACACCGCAGATAACCTTCGCGATAGCCGCGGGCCGTCCCCGCTGTGATGGCGTCATTAAGGCTGCCGCCTTCAATTTTCACATCTTCGCCGAGCTTTACAAAATATACGGCGAATCCGGTATCCTGACAGATCGGCATGCGTTCCTTGCGGGCGATAGCCGCATTTTCGATATATTGCAGAATGAATGATTTGCCTCTGGCGGAAGACTCCATATCCAGGCTGTCAGTAATAGTCTCCAGCACGTCTTCCGGTAAATCATAAGCCGCTTTCAGGCAAAGCGCCGCCACGGCATCAACTATTTTCGCATATTGAATTATTTTCATCATTCCCCTGAAATTTAAAACAAATAATAAATCCGGAAGTCAGAATTCTCTTTTCGTTATTATAATATAACCTTCAGACTTATTTTTGAAAAGCCGATTGCCGGAATCCGGCCTTTTAATTTTGTGAAATATGTTTTGCTTGCATCTTGCGTTCGCATAAGGCATATTGAGACAGTATGCGGATGCGGGAGTCTGCCGGATGTCTCCGATATGCCGATTGCGCGGAAACCTGCTCAAATCACCATGAACAATGAACTGCCATTATGGAACGGCGAAGGTCCATGGCGTCCCGACGGATGTTCTGGAACGCCACAAAGCCATGATGGAATCTGCGTCCAGAAGTTTTTTTGTCCTGAAGGTGGGCAAATAAAAGGGGCGGCAAGTTTTACCTGTCCGCCCCGAGCCCTTGCGGGTATATCTAAAGCTGGATTCGCGACTGCCCCAATACGACAGTTGCGCTCCTGCGTTTTTATGCCTGATTCACCAGTTGATTGTAAAATGACTCCTGATCTTTACAATTCATCAGCAGATTTCTGAACTGTTCATCTTTTAGTCTTGAGCTCAATTGAGAAAGCAGTTTGATATGCTGAGCATGCTGATCGTCGCGTGCCGCAATCATGAAAATAAGTTTTACAGGAACAGAGTCAAGACTTTCGTAATCAGTTACGCCACGCCGGACTATTGCGGCGGCCATAATAATATTTTTCACCGAACGCAGCCTGACGTGAGGAATCCCGATCCCCATCCCGATACCGGTACTCATCAACTGTTCCCGGTGATAAATACCCTCTTTCAACTCAGTCTTACTCTTTACTTCTGAGGTTTCGGCCAGAAGGTCAATCAAATTGTTGAGAATTTCCGCTTTTGTCGCAGACTCGATTAAAACAATATTCTCTTTTCTAAGCACTGAATCAAAAAGAAGCGGCACAAAGTCCGACTGCCTGCTCTTTTCGCTTTTCAGTCTTTTATCTATCCATTCTTCAATGTCCTGCCGTTTGAACCGCCAGGATGTTCCAAATTTACCGCAAGGAATCTCGCTTTTCTGCGCCCAGTCATAAACGGTACGCTCGGAAACACGAAGATGCTCCGCGACCTCTTCAATGGTCATTATTTCCGGTAAACTCATACTATTCTCCAAATTATATTTTTTATCCAATCTCAATCAAACACAAGAAAATCATTGCAAATATCGCAAACAACAACAAATATACCCGTTTTTAGCGAAAAGTAAAGCATTTTATAGAAAATAATGATAAAATAATACAAAAAGATACATATTACAGCAAATAGCAGTCATTTGTTACGCAAAAAAACATGCATGGCAAGGCGAGTAGTTGGATATCTTTTTATCCAATAAAACAGATATTTTATGTAAGTCGTATTATAAAACCAGTAACTTCGGCTTAAAACTCAATGATTAATACTTATAATGGATGCGACTTTATTTTTACTTCATGGCTGCGTCCGCAATAACTTACAGCCAGGATGGCAATATCATCTTCCTGCTCGATATTCCCTGTAAAGTCTGAAACGTCATCCAAAACTGCGTCAACACATTCCTGAGGTTTCAACTGTACACACTTTTCCAATATTTTTCCCAAACGGAGATCACCAAAGAGCTCATGCCGGCGGTTGAGGCCACGTATTACACCATCTGTATATAAAACCAGCATGTCGTCTGTCTTAAGCGTAATCGTATCGTCATAATAAGGCTCCAAGTCCATAACGCCAATCGGGATTCCGTGCCTTACCGGTAAGTTCTCGATCTTTTTATGCTGGCGAATCAGAAACGGAAGATTGTGTCCTGCGTTGCAATAGTTTAATTTTCCGGTTTTCAGATTGAGCAATCCAATAAAAAAGGAAACGAACATTGAAGCATCATTATTTTCACAAAGAGATTTGTTCATGTCAGTCATGATCTGGCCGGCGGATAGATTTTTTCCGGCTTTGGAATGCAAAAGCGTCCTGGTCAGAGCCATGAACAGGGAAGACGGGACTCCTTTATCAGAAACATCTCCGATAGCAAAGCATATATTATGATCATCAATATTGAAAAAGTCATACATGTCTCCGCCGACAGTTCTGGCTGATTTAATCGCGCCATAAATGTCAAATTCAGCATTGCCATTCAGTTGAGGGAATGTTTTAGGCAACAGGCTTAACTGAATGTTTCTGGCAATATTCAATTCACTTTCGAATTTCTCTTTGACCGAAGTTGTTTCACGGATTTTTTTAACTCCGTCATTGATTGAGTGAAGCATATTGTTGAAAATATTGCCCAGCTCTTTAAGTTCGTAACTGCCTTTCAACGGCGATACGGAAGAAGTCGTGATTTCATCAAGTTTTACCGTCTTCATCTTATCAATCATTTTAACGATCGGCTTGCTGAGTGATTCAGCGAAAAATATTGAAAACAAGATCATGCCGAAAGTAATCAGCACAGAACTGATCAGTACTTTAACGATTAAATCATTGACCTGTTCCATTTTTTCGTATTTGCGCGTTTTCGCAAGATTTTCGATACTGTCAATGTAAGCGCCTGAACCGATAACCCAGCCCCATGGCTCAAACAATTTGACATATGCCACTTTGGGAACTGCCGGAGGATTACTCAAGCCTCTCTCATATTTGGGCGCACTATAATTAATATATCCTTTCGCCTTCTGTCTGCACAATTCAACCATTGCCGGAATATGCTTTTGTTTTTTCTCCTCCGGCAGGCTTGAATAGTCCATCCCCTCAACGTCTGAAGTAAACGGGTGTATAACAACCCTGCTGTTCAAGTCATCGACGAAAACATATCCCAGCCCCTCGTTATAAATAAGCTTCCGCAGGACTGCCTTGCTCCTTTCCTTTGCCTCGGCAACAATTTGCGATGCGCCGATTTCTGCAACTACAATAATTTGGCCTTGAGCCGTTTTGCTGAAATAAGCAATCACCGGATTTTGCCTGGATCGATTGAAGACAAAGCCTTCAGCGGAATTCTCCGCAGCTTTTTTGACATATGTCACGATGGCATCCGGATTGTCATTTCCCGCAGCAAGAAAAAAAACTTTAATGTATTGACCATTGAAGTTACTGACAGAGTCCTTCGCCGCTTTTATTGCCAACCGGAGATATTCGTCCGGATCCACAACTTTCTGCATCAGTTCCCGGTTGATGTCGGTTCGGGTGGCATTGACGGCCTCTTGAAGCAGCCAGCCATAATTTTTTTCCAGCGCTTTTACACTTAATGAATCGGCATAATTGCTGTTAACAATTTCATACGCCAGATCAGCGACATCGCGTATCTGCATTTTAACCCGGATCAATTCCTCCTGTTCAAATTGCTTAATGTCGAGATTGCTTTTTTCCAGAATATCGGTTATCGCAATATAAAGTGTAACCACTGCGGCAAAAAGCAGCACCGCGACATTAACCAGAGAAATTTTAGTTCTAAGTTTCATTGATACCCATGCTTCTGCAACTGCGGTTTTATAATAACGCACTTAAATTTTCACTCCCGCCATATCAATAATATAGCTGGGCAATTAAATTTCAAGTTACCGGGCAATGAAAGAACTAATATCTTTCCTTAAAATGCTTTTTATTGACAGTTCAGTTTATCAAGCAATTGACGGCTGCGCAGGATGATATCTTCTTTATCGGCAAGCGACTCCAGCCAGCGTTCCGCCTTTTTGATGGCCCGGCTGGAAACTGCAACAGCTTCGCGGTCGGATTTCAGCAGATTAACGGTTACTGCGGTAATCAGCGCTTTGCGTTTCAGGATATATTCTCTGGCTGAAGACGACTGTTTCAAATGGACCTCCAGCGCTTCCGGCGCAATCTTTAATTTGACCGCCAGCACCTGCTCTGACGAGAAACTGCCGCTGGCATCCTGTGTTTTGAGCGCCTGACGATACCAGCCGGGAAAATCCATGGAGCAGATTTCAGGGTTTACCGCGGCATATTGCGCTTGAGCTCCTGTTTCGTGCACGGCAGCCATCAAATTCCTGATATTCCCGGAACAACTGGCAATTCTTGCCCGGCCGAGCATCACCGGAACAACTCTGAATGAAGGGTAATACATGGCTTTTTCATCTTCATGCCGGTCTTCAACGGTAAGAAAACTCGACAGATGGCTTAAAATATTAAATTTCTTCGCTTGCTTCAAAATTTCCTGTTCAAAGGATTCCCGCTTGTCCTCAATATAAAGTTGCTCTTCCAATTCCGTTATCTGTGATACTGCCCACAGCATTGGAATGCGATTGTCACTGCCGAGGTCTATCACAGGACATTCCCACAAGAAAGTTTCTCCGCAAATTTGGCCGGAAACAATAATTCTGGCATTGGCGCTGAGCGATTTCACTTCCGCCAGCAGCGTCAACATGTCACCTTCATAAACCGGAGGAAAGCGTTCAGGCATCTGGAATTTTGCATTTTCAGCGATAATGCTCAAGTTCTTCACTTCCGGTTGAATCAACCTGGAAAACTGACGCAATACTTTTTCCTGAATATTTTCTCCGGGAGAAATGATCTCCCATACGCCGCCGGTAACGTCGGCGAGTCCTTTTACCAGCGCCTGACTGGCGCCGCGGCCGATTCCAAAAGTATAGAATCTGATGTTTTTGTGATTCATCGCAGCATGCTGCAATACTTCCCTGGTGTTATAAACTTCGCCGTCAGTTATCAGAATCACCTCTCTTCTGCAATTTTCCTGCACCGGCATTCGAAAAACCGCATCCAGAGCTTCCAGCAGCTCGGTTCCGCCCATATCAGCCTCTATTTCCGCTAGTTTAGACAGATATTTATCCAGATTGAGCTGATTGTATTCCACCTGTTTTCTGAAAAACAACCGGCAACTGCTGCCGAACACCATGATATTAAAATAATCCCCCTCGCCCATTGAGCGAAGGCAAAGTTCCAGCGCCTCTTTGGCCGGTTCAATATAGGAACATGCCATGGAACTGGAACAGTCCAGCATGAATATGATATCCGACCTCTCCTGAGTCTCAACCAGCGGGAAATCGAATTCAGGCTGGAATTTGATCAATGCCGCCCGCGTGCCGTTGGCGTGTCTGCTTACGATGCATTGCGACAGTTCAATACCGCGCGGTTCAAATTCAAGAATGAAATCCCGGTCCGGCGCTTCATGCGGGTCAAGCAGTTTGATGATACAGCCGGAAACGGTATTTTCCGTCTGGATACGATGTGAAAGTGACCGCAGACTGTTCAATTCCGGAATATTGATGTTGACACAGATAGCGACTCCGTATGGAACCGAGGTCAGAAACGGCGGCAAAGATATGTTGTTTTCCTCCCAGGATGTTCCGACTGGAACATAACGCGGGCTTAGAGCTGTCGGAATACGCAGGGTTGCGATTCCATCCGTGATCGTGAGGTGGCTGATAATTCCAATCTCAACCGTCACTTCCTCATTCGGCGACAAATTACCGAGCGAAAGCTCCAGAATATTTTTTTCTTCAAGCTCAAGCTTGAATGCGCTGCCGCCATCTTCAAGCACATTGTCATAAACATCATACGCGCGAGTCCTCTCGTCGCTATAACCATTTAAAGGCTGACGGACAGTCTTTATTGTAAAAGAATAAATCGCCGCCGGGTTTTCCACGGGAAAACAGTACACTGTCTCTATATTAATGTTTTCAGTATTTTTGAAATGCTGCGTAATTGTTGTTTGAGCGATGAACCCGTCAATTGTACTTGAGACATTTATCTTTGTCAAGGCTACTTGCCGCAGTTCTGTAGAATACAGCCCCGTACGCTTTTCCATCATTATCTTCTTCCCCTTGTATAAGGCTGATTATATATTTTTTTATATTGATTATATCCTGGTCTCTCAGCAATCCGGACTTGGCAAACAAATCAATTCCGTCGCAGATTTCAATCTTTTCGCAACGCATCCTGACAATTTCCAATTCCGGAATATTTTCCTCAAACTGCGCATCTGATTCAAGAACGGTTTTTATCCGCAGCAGCGGTACGCCTTTGGCGGAGAGTTTCAAGATAAGCAGCAATCTCTCGAGATGAGCTTCGGTATAATAGGAGCCGCGCTTCTGTCCAAGCGGCGGCGGAAGCAGCCCGCGCTGAATATAATATCTGACGGTGCGCCGGCTGACGTCAGCCTTTTTAGCCAAATATTCGATGTTAAACAATTTACGACCTGCTCTCAAGATTTTTGTGACACCATATATGACATATAATATGACACTGTAAGGAATTTTTCAAGTGGATGAGATAAAAATAAAGTGAAAATTAACTAATTCCCTATATCTGCGCGATGATGCTGCAACTGTCGAAAAAACAACTAACTCCCCGGGTTGTGCTGATTCTGTCTGTTGGCGGAGTTTACTCATTCTCATCGAACTTTGTGTTGAAATATTCATCTTAAGCGTTATAATTAATGAGGTTAAAAATTATTAATCCGCAGTTTCGGGGATTTCGCGGGTTCTATCAGTATTTTACGGTTGGATAAAAAAGGGGTGACGTTTTGAATCCGGTCATTATTATTCCGGCATTTCAGCCTGACAAAAATATGCTGAAACTTATCGGCAAACTGCTGGAGGACCCGTGTTGCCGCATTGTCGTTGTGGACGACGGCTCCGGTACTGCATACCGGGAATATTTTGACGCACTCGAGATATTTGACCGTGTGGACATTCTCTGCCATGAGTTCAACCGGGGTAAAGGCGCCGCGCTGAAAACCGCATTCAAACACGTTATCCGCCGTTATCCGGGAACCGCGGCGGTAACCGCGGACGCTGACGGCCAGCATCTGCCGGAGGATATTAAAAAAGTCTATGCCGCAATCCAGGAAAATTCCGGGCAACTGGTGCTCGGATGCAGGACGATCAAGAACGGCAAGATGCCTTTTAAAAAGCGACTGGGCAATATTCTGGCGATTATGATTTTGAAGATATTTACCGGCGTACTGCTGAAAGACACCCAAACCGGCCTGCGCGGCATCCCCGGCAAATGGCTGGACGAACTTGTCACGATCAAACCAAACGGGTTTGATTATGAACTGGAAGTTTTACTGACCTGTATTGCCGGCAAACGATATCCAATTCTGGAAATCCCGATTAACGCCATTTACGACCGCGGCAGCAGCAACTCACATTTCCGCTCCTTTCACGACTCCTGGAAAATCGCCGAAGTTTTCTTCAAACGCAAGTACCACATCAAGAAGTCCTCCGCTGACAACTCGGCAGCCTGATCTATTTAACAAACTCATCTGGTATGAAATGAAACGGACGTTATATTAACGTCAATCAATATAATTATTTAAGAAGCGCCTGGCATGAACATATTATTTTTTGCAATCGGTTTTGTTGTCGCATGGATTTCCGCATGGTTAATTGCCAAATATAAATTCACGGGCAATACAGTAGCGAAAGCCGACTGCGAAAACCTGAAGACTGAACTTAACAATATGGTTACCAGCTATAAAATCGAATCCGAAAAGAACAGATCGCTGACCGATGCCCTGAAAACAGCGGAACTGGCGACAGAACGGAAATCCCAGGAGATCAATGACTTGACCGGCAGATTGTCTTCACGCGAAACAGCCTATGCCAATCTGAATGTTCAGTATATGGAATTAAAGAGCGACCAGTCTAAAACCAGAGAAGCTCTGGACGCGAAAAACGACGAGATCCAGAGACTGAGTAAAGAACTCTCCGGCAAAGTCGTCAGTCTGGAAAGCTCGCTGGAAACGGTAAAAGCACAAGGCGCAGCTATCGAAGAATATAAAAAAGATATTAAAATCAGCAACGATGCGATCAACGATCTGTCCAAGAAAGCATCGGCGCTGGATGCCGCCAGAGGATTTCTTGAGGAGAAGCTGGAAAACCAGAATAAGGAAATCGAAGGAATCAGGACTAAATTCCAGACAGAGTTCCAAAATATTGCCAATAAGATAATGGAGGAGAAATCCCAGAAGTTTACTGAAATTAATAAAACCAACATTGAAGCCATCCTGAAACCGCTCGGGGAGAAT
The DNA here is from genome assembly GCA_041665605.1 of Victivallaceae bacterium. Classification (GTDB taxonomy): domain Bacteria; phylum Verrucomicrobiota; class Lentisphaeria; order Victivallales; family Victivallaceae; genus CAIPAT01. The sequence continues at coordinate 32,958 of JBAYIO010000004.1, forward strand.
CTCGATTCCTTCAAAAAGCGGGTTGAAGAGACCTACGACAAAGAGTCTAAACAGCGTTTCTCGCTGGAAGAGAAAATCAAAGACCTGGTTGTGCTGAATACTAAAATCAGCCAGGAAGCCAATAATTTGACAAACGCGCTCAAGGGGCAGACCAAAACTCAGGGCAACTGGGGTGAGATGATTCTGGAAAGCATCCTCGAAAAATCCGGACTGACCAAAGGCCGTGAATATTTCGTGCAGGAAAGTATACGCGATCATGACGGCAATGTTTTAAGACCTGATGTGATCATTGCTTATCCCGATAACCGGAAAGTGGTAATTGACTCGAAAGTATCCCTGGTCGCCTATGAGCGTTTTTCCTCTGCTGAAACTAAAGAACTGCAGGATGCCTGCCTGGATGAGCATATCAAATCCATGAAAAATCACATTGACGGATTGAGCGGCAAAAATTATCAGGATTATGTGGCAAGCCTGGATTTTACCATGATGTTTGTGCCGATTGAACCGGCCTATCTGTTTGCCATGCAGCGCGACCCCGAACTGTGGAATTATGCTTATTCAAAACGCATTCTGCTGATCAGTCCGACCAATCTGATTGCGGCATTAAAATTGATCGTCGATCTGTGGAAAAGGGATTATCAGAATAAAAATTCCATGGAAATTGCGGAACAAGGCGCTAAACTCTACGATAAATTCGTAACTTTTGTCGAAGTGCTTCAGGATATCGGCAAACACATCGAAAAGACTAATGACTGCTATACCGAAGCCATGAAGCTGCTGAAGGACGGTCGCGGCAATCTTATCGGCCAGGCCCACCGGCTGGTTGATTTGAAAGTCAAAGCCAAGAAATCATTGCCGCATTCGCTGCTGGCCGACTCGCTTCCCGACGACGAATCTGAAGAAAAGCAATTATCCGGCACGTCAATGCCGGACGACGGCGGGAAATTGTGATCAGGCCTGCGGCGGCATTTCGTTGAGAACAAGGCCAGTACAGGATTATATTTCAATCCATAACCGGAAAAATTGCTTTTGCGTTCATGATGCCTCGTTTATGGTAAAATAAAACGTCGCCCCCTGATCCACTTTCGCTTCCGCCCAGACCCGTCCGGCATGACGGTGAATAATCCGCTGCACGGTTGCCAGGCCGACGCCGGTGCCGGGAAACTCGGTTTGCTTGTGCATTCTTTGAAATGCGCCAAACAGTTTAGCTGCATACGCCATATCGAAACCGGCGCCGTCATCGCGAATAAAGAAAACCTGCCTGCCGTCAATAACAGTTCTGCCGAATTCAATTCGCGCCAGCGGCAGTTTGCCGGAGAACTTGAAAGCGTTATTAAACAGGTTGGTAAGCGCAATCTCCAGCAGCCTGGGATCGCCCGTGACGGTCAAACCCGGCTCAATGGAAATATTAACATTACGCGCGGGAAATGCTTCCCGCAAATGCTCCACAACGGTTTGCGCAAGCTCTGAAAGATCTACCTTCTCTTTCTGTATTTGCGAACGGGTAACGCGGGAAAGCTGGAGCAAATCGTCAATCAACTGCCCCATCCGTTGAGTTTCGGAACGGACACGTCCGATGTACTGACATGCCCGTTCATCCAGTTGAGCATTGTAATCTTCAGATAGCGCCAGACTCCACCCGTCGATCCCGCGCAGCGGAGCCCGCAGGTCATGCGAAACGGAATAGGCAAAAGCCTCCAGCTCCTTATTGGCTGCTTCAAGCTGCACCGTCCGGTCCCGCACCCGCTGCTCAAGCTGTTCATTAAGCTTATGGATTTCCTGTTCCGCCTGCTTGCGTTCGGCTATATCGCGGACAATTTCCAAAATTACTTTGGAATTATTATAGTCAATAACTTTAGCATTTATTTCAACCGGGATAATCTGGCCGGTTTTCGTCATATGTTCAGTTTCATAACTCATGAATCCGGCTTCCGGCAGTTTTTTGATTGTCTCATCACATTTACTGCGAAAATCCGGAGAGTTAATATCACGCAGAGACATTGAAACCAATTCCTCCCTGCTGTATTGCAATTTCAGGCAAGCGGTTTCATTCACTTCCAGACAGCGCCCGGCAAAATCCGCAATCATTATTTCATCAGTGGAGGAATCGAACAGCGAACGGAATTTATTCTCGCTTTTTATTACGCGCCCGATCATTGGATTAGTTATCAGAATAAACAGGATGGACCCGAATATCATGCAGAACAGCGCCATGACGGCAGCAACATAAGCAGCTTTTAGAAACGGCTGGTTGACTTCCGCCGCGTCAATCTTGGCTACAACACCCCAGTTAAATTCTTTAACGAATGCATAACCGGCCAATACTTCAACATTTCTATAATCTATGGCTTTAATAAATCCGGATCCACCCATGAATGCCATCTTCAACGGACCGGCAATCTTTCCCTCCATTATCTGATGATATGTCGGAACCGCGTAGTTTTTATTGCTTAATAGAAATGTGACCTTGCCCTTATCAAGTTTTGCAACTACCAGTTCTCCCGTCCGGCCAAGACCCCGCTCTTTGTCATGAGATTTTTGCAGAACTTGAAGAATCGCCGTTTCACTGAGACCTTTTTCCGCCAGCGCGGCAATCGTCGCCTCATCAGATTCGACAATATCGGTAAGAATGGATTTATATGTATTAACCGTGGTATTATGGATAATCAGCAGCGACGCCAGAGTGATTAGAAAAAGACTGAACGCCAGGATCAGGATCAGCATCAGTACATTGCCGGATTGAATAATTCTCTTTCTGATTCTCATGTTTTACCTGCCTGTTGTTCAATGGTCAAAATGGCGGAAACAGTATGGAAGATCAATCTGAATTACGATTTAAATGATGATGACAATCCCCCCGCATCTTTAATGAGATAAATTATTCTGCTTGCTCATATAGATAATCTATAACCTGTTTTTAGTAACGCCAGCAGCTTATGAAATAAAAATTGTATAAATTCTCCAGCATATTTGCGGATGTTTCAGCTCAGCACGGGAAATCGGCAAAAATTAACTTTAAAAATCTCCTACTCAAGAGTATCTTAAAACAAATGGCTGAAAATTGATTGAACATCTAAAAAATGGAGACTGCACCATGCTCAACTTCGAATATTACAATCCGGTCAGGATCGTTTTTGGCAAAGACACCATCGCGGAACTTGACAGGCTCATCCCCCCGGATGTTTCCGTCCTGATGCTGTACGGCGGCGGCTCAATCAAGAATAATGGCGTCTATAATCAGGTTCTCGCAGCACTGGGCAAAAGACGCGTGCGGGAATTTTCAGGCATCGAGCCGAACCCGTTGTACGAGACCTGCCTTAAAGCCGTTGAGATCATCAAACAGGAAAAGACCGGCTTCCTGCTGGCCGTCGGCGGCGGTTCAGTACTTGACGCCGCCAAGTTCGTGGCGACGGCAGCCCTTTACACCGGAATCGACTCATGGGATATCCTTGCAAAAGGTGCGGAGGTAAAGGCCGCTGTCCCGCTTGGAGCAGTGCTGACCCTCCCCGCCACCGGCTCCGAAATGAATACCAATTCAGTGATATCAAGAGCGTCCTCCGGCGAGAAGCTGCATTTCAGCAGCCCCTGCGTCTACCCTCAATTCTCCATTCTCGACCCCGAAACCACCTTCTCCCTGCCGGTGCGGCAGACAATTAACGGTATCGTCGACGCCTATGTCCATGTATTCGAACAATACATGACTTTCGACGTCAACGCCTCGCTCCAGGACCGGCAGGCCGAGGCAATCCTGCTGACCTTGATCGAGGAAGGCCCGAAAGTCCTTAAAAATCCGAATGACTACGACGCCAGAGCCAATGTGATGTGGGCCGCCACCAACGCGCTGAACGGCCTCATCGGATGCGGTGTTCCGCAGGACTGGGCAACCCATATGATCGGACACGAGCTGACCGCTTTCCACGGGCTGGATCATGCGCAGTCGCTGGCCGTCGTTCTCCCGCGGCTGCTCACATACTGCAGGGAGCAGAAAAAAGCGAAGCTGCTGCAGTACGGACAAAGGATATTCGGACTCAAACTAACCGGAGGAGATGAATGTAAAACAGCGGACGCGGCGGTCAAAGCGACCGAGGAGTTCTTCAACTCGCTGGGAATGAAGACACGCCTTTCAGACTACAGGATCGATGCCGGTGATGCCGCCGCAAAAATCAGCAGCCGGCTGAAAGAGCGTGGAACCATGCTCGGCGAACGGGCGGAACTCTCGCCCGACGACGTCTCGAAGATTTTGACCGGCTGTGCATGATGGAAAAACAATAGTTAAAGCTTTGACGTTATTTACAAGGGAATTGAAATGAAATTTTTGTTCAGTTTTTTCATGCTGGCCCTGGCTTGTTTTTGTGCGGCGGACGAAAAATATTTTCAGCACGGTCTGACATCAGTCGCCAAACCGTGGACCGGGAAGCCGCTGATTAATGCCGGCAGCAGATTTCATTTTGTAGTGGTTGCTGACAGAACAGGCGGCGAGCGTCAGGGAATTTTTGAGAATACAGTAAAGAAAATCAATCTTTTGCAGCCGGATTTTGTCATTTGCGTCGGAGACCTTATTCAAGGTTATAGCAATGACCGTCCGAAATTGCTTGAGCAATGGCGGGAATTAAATGGAATCGTCAACCAACTGGACATGCGTTTCTTTTATGTTGCCGGAAATCATGATACCGCCTCCGCCGGTAAATATCCTGAAATGCGCGCCGTGTGGCAGGAATTGCATGGACCCCAATATTACTATTTTCTCTATAAAGATATTCTTTTCGTGGTGTTGCATTCCCAGGAGTCGGGCGAGGATTGCATTGGGCTGAAACAAGCAGACTGGGCGGTGGAGGTTTTGAAGAAATACCCGGAGGTCAAAGAAACTTTTGTTTTTGCGCATTATCCGTTATGGCAGGAGTCATATTTGAAAAAATATAAGGAACTGGAGCCTTTATTCCGTGAGCTGAACAAAAGAAATCACACGATCTTTTCCGGGCATGAACATCAGTATATGAAATTTGAGCGGAACAATCAGAAATATTTCCGCATGGCGACTACCGGCGGCATCAGCGCGATTGGAGAATCAGGCCGTTTTGATCATTTCATGTGGGTTTCTGTTTTCAATGACAGACGCCCGGTGTTTGCCAATATCATGCCGGATGGCATCGCTGATGAAAATATATTGACGGAAGAAATAGCTAAAATTCAAAAAGAGTTCAAGGCGGATAGAAAAAACATTCTTTATAAAGATAGTTCATTTGAACTGCCGGTTGTGATTAAAAATCCATTCAAAGATGCGCTGAAATACAGAATAATTCTCTCCGGCAACAAGGACTGGAGCTTCTCAACCCCGGAGTTCAAAGGCGAAATTCCCGCGGAACAGGAGATTATTTTAACCTTAAAAGGTAGTGTAAAAGCGGTGTTTCCGGTTCCGCGGGCAGATGGAGAATTTGAAATTACCGGCGGCAATATGTTCAAGCTGAAACTGCCGGTTCCATTTTTTCTGGTAAACAACGCTGAAACCGGCGTTCCATACACCGCCTCCGCTCCGGTTATCGACGGCAAACTTGACGACAAATGCTGGCAGAACCCGATTGACGGGGAATTCCGTGACTTTGTGCGTCTCGGCAAGTCAAAGGTTGATACAAAAGTCTGGCTGGCTTATGACAATGATTATCTTTACTGGGCGGCAAAATGTTATGAACCGGATAAGAATGAAATAATCAGGAAGCACTCTAAACGCGACTTTGCGCTCTGGGACGACGACAGTATCGAACTATTCCTTGATACCAGTTGCGACCGGAAAAATTACTATCAGTTGATCATCAATTCAGGAAATGTTATCTATGATTCCAGATTATCGGATAAGAAATTTAATGCGGATATAAAAAGCGCGGTCAGCGTTGACGCCGACGGCTGGACAATGGAAATGGCCATTCCATGGAAAGATCTGAAAGTAGAGAATCCGGGAAATAAGAAGATGGGGTTCCTTTTGGCGAGAAACAGACCGGGCCGGGAAAATGTCTGCCAGCTTCCTGTTGTCGGAGGCGGAAATCACTCGCCGGTCAATTTTGGAACGCTCAAGTTGAACCCGCCGGCAGAATCAGTTTCCAGTAAATAATCTTCAAAAGCCATTTGCAAGAAACAGGATCACTTTCCCGGTAGCAGGCAGGATAAAAATCATTTGCTTTGAACCTTGCTGATCGGTATAGGAACGGCGCATATGTTTTTGCCGTTTGCGCATCCGACAAGTTTTTTGCTTGCATTTCGCGGAACAGAAAGCATGTTAAAGCGAATCCATTGCGGCAGGCAATCCGGACTGGTTAAAGCGAGTATCGATTAAAAACAGACGAGAAATTAATGAATTATTGCACGCAAACACAAAAGCTAAAGTTTGACACAGATTTCTGAATCAATAAATCAGAAGAGGTATTTATGCGTATGATTAAATGTTCGCAAATTTACAGACTGTTTCCTATGTCTATTATGCTGGTCTTACTGGCCGGATGCCGTACCTCCGAGGTAAAAATAAATCCTGATTTGTCATTTGCTAAATGCGAATACATATACTATGTCATTGCCATTAATGATGAGTATTCTTTGCACGACCACAACAAGGGCTATGATGGTGGAGTTTCTTTTTTTAGCCTGGACCTTATGAGGTGTCTTAGTAATCTATGCCCTAAAAAAGGGAGACTAAATGTTGAATATCTTGAATATGATACAAAGATGGAATCTGCCATTCCGGTTGCGCCGAAACTCAAAGATGCGGCCACCATTCAAGAGTTGTTAAATCAACTCCGCCTAAAACATGATCCAAAGGACACGGGCGAGTTGCTGTTATGCGTAGTTTTGTGTGATGTCGGTTGGGGAATGCCTGAAATGGTCGGCCATTTTAACGGTTTAAATAGTACCTTTTTGAAACGTGTTCAAATCTTCATTTATGACATCAAAACGCAGAAGTTATGGTTGAAATCGGATTATCAGAAACATTTGTCCTATACCTATGGAACTGAGTGGGAAGATCATATTCTCAATCCGATTGAGCAGTTCGTTGCCGACAAGACCGCCGGGGGAAGGTTTGTGCCGGAGCAGGATGGCTATGTTCTCTTCCGTGGAGGTCTCTCCGGTAGAAATGCCGCAAACAAATAGATAAATTTGAAGAGGTCTTTATGCCGTACTATGCCCAAATAGAAATTTGCGGATGACGGATGTGAAATCGATGTCAAACTTTAGCTTTTGTGTTTTTGATGCTTGTGAATAAGTTGTTTTATGCCTTTTTGAGAGAATTTTAGCAATAGTATTGAAATCAAATTCTGTATTATTGATGTTTGTAAGTATTATCTATCCGGCTATATTTTAGTTCGAATGAAACATTGCTTGGGAGTTGAAAAAAAGAGTAGAAAGATGCGATAAATTGATGAACTATTGCACGAAAACACAAAAGCTAAATTTTGACCCAGATTTCTTGGAGTATTACGATGAAATGCAAAATTAAAAATATATTTTTTCTGTTGCTAATGGCATTCGCAATTGTAGTTACAGTAGTTATTGTCCAGTTTGTTTGGGATGCTGTATTAATATTAAAGGAAAATATTAAAATTACAGATGCAAAACCTTTCCCTGAATGGAATCAGAAAGACATGGATTATCTTCAGCAGCTTACCGGAGTAAAATTGCCTCAGGGTACCGTATTGCTGGCGCATTCCAACAATTACGAAGGTCGACGGCAAGACGCGAGTTGGCTGATTTTTTCTAAAGAGAAAATTACATTTCCTTGGATATTAACTGATAATATCATGTCTACGGGATGGGAAAAAGATACGTTTATTGAACGATGCCGAGCTAAAAAAGCGCAATCTAAATTTTCTATAGAAGGTGAAATCCAGAGTTGTTTATCATCATATAAATCATATAACGGTAAAGGGAATGACGTATTCGTAGAAATGAAAACGTCCAAGGGCTATTATGTAAGAATAGAGTATTGCCGTGTGCGCCGTGGAGTACCAGTAAGGCCGGATGAAAACGCTGCCCCCTATAAGGCTTATTATTTTTATACCCGCCCAGTGCAGAAATAGGATTTCGCATGTGACGGGTAAAATGACGGATAGATTGAACAAGGATTTTAAGTTTTGTTAATTGTAAGTAGTCTTTAAATCGGACATTTTACGATTTGAGAGAATGAATCGTTGGCCGAAAAAGCCAAAATTCGGGTTGTTTGACAATTGAATAACGATTTCAGCCGGATGAAGTTGCACAAAAAACAGCCTGACTCCTGGACTTAACAGATTAATGATTAATCCTTTGCGTATTTTTAGATTGACAAAACTACTATATATGTAAGACAAATTCTAAAGTTCTGTAGTTCTAAAATTATAAAATGCAGAAATGGGAAAAAGTAAAAATGGTTCTGTTCAACGGCTCTCCAAGTACTCGGAGTTGTTTAAGAAAACCGAAAAGCATAATGCTCAACGGCACTCTAAACTCTCGGAGTCGGACGGTTGTCCGGTTTGTTATGCCGGCCGCATGGGCTGGGCCTGGAGGCGTGTACAAAATGAGTTCTGCTGTAGTGCCGTCCGTGTCGGACGGGGGATCGGAACCTCTCGCAGAGCGAGAGCGCTACACCGGAAAAGTTCTGCACGCTATGTGTCCAATATGTCCAGAATGTTTGAGAAGACGAATAACCGTTGTGCTCAACGACACTCCAAAGTGTCGGAGTGAGGAAGCCCGCGAATGCGGGAGTGAAAAGTGGAAAGCGAGAAAAGTTGTGAACACGGGAAATGCAGAACGAGGGGCCAGAATGTCCGGAATGATTGCAAAACTGAAACACATTGTGCTCAACGACACTCCAAAGTGTCGGAATGAGGAAGCCCGCGAATGCGGGAGTGAAAAACGAGAAAAGTTGTGAACGCGGGAAATGCAGAACGAGGGGCCAGAATGTCCGGAATGATTGCAAAACTGAAACACATTGTGCTCAAGGACACTCCAAAGTGTCGGAATCGGGTGTCCAAAATGGGTTCTGCTGTAGTGCCGGGGATCGGAACCTCTCGCGGAGCGAGAGCGCTACACCGGAAAACATTCTGCACTCAAGTGTCTGGAATGTCCAAAATGTTGTTTGAAAATCTTATCAAAACTTGAAAGCATTGTGCTCAACGACACTCCAAAGTGTCGGAATCGGGTGTCCAGAATGTGCGGGCGGGGGTTCAAATGGGCTGAGACTGCCGGAACATGCCGTCAAACCGATGTCAACGTCAACCCGCCACGCGGGAATAGTTGTAAACCAATACATTTATTGGAGATATAATCAATGACAGTAAATTGTTTATTTGAAACCAGGCACTATTTAATATATACTATGCATCTGATTTAACTTGTACTTAAAAACGCATGAAATTATAAATAATGGGTATCGCCGGGATATTAATCTTTTTATTGTTTGCCGCAGGCCTGGGCTGCGGCGGCTGGTTCCTGCGAAAAGCGTTTAACCGGCTCAAGCAGGAAAACAAGGTTTTACTGCATCAGAAAGCGGACAGAGATAATTTTCTTAATGTGTTTTCGCAGAACTTGCAGGATGTCGAGGATATTGACAATGTTTTGAACGCCACCGCGCACTATATTGCTAAAATGCTGGAAGCCGAATCAGTATGCATTTATGAAATCCAGCGGGATTATTTAAAAGCCTCCGGCATCTCCGGCAACTTTCCGCTGGTGCATCAGGCCGGAAGTTATGTGATGACTAAGCCCAAGTATATTCTGGAGTACCTCCGGAAAGAAAAGATATTGCTCGGGGAAGGCATAATCGGGCGGGTCGGTAAAACGCTGGAGCCGCTGCTGATCAAAGAGGCCAAGAATGATCCGCAGTTGAGCGAATATTCCAACGCATCCAGTATCGACACCTTAATGGCAGTGCCGATGGTGTATGACGGGATGCTCACAGGAGTGATTTGCGCGGTCAATAACCTGAATGCCGGCCCGTTTTCGCCGGAGCAGCTCCACCGGCTCCAGTTTATCAGCGCCCAGGTGATTCTGGTGTTGAATATGATAATGGTATACCGCAATTTGAGCGAACACCAGCGCATCACCCAGGAACTCGCCGAAAAAGAGCGTTCTGAATTGGAAATCAGGCAGATTTTTGAAACATCCGGCGACGGGATGAGGGTTCTGAATAAAAATCTTGAGATAGTCAAAGTTAACAACCAGTTTGAAAAGCTGACCGGCTTCAACCGGCAGGAACTGATCGGCCGGCATTGTTACGACTATGCCGTCTCGCAGGAACAGGCGGAATCAGAGCGGCGTTCGATTGACAGCGCCATCGGCGAGAAAAACCGGATAGAGGAAGATGTGGAGCTGAAAACCGCGGACGGCTCAATTCCTTGCATAGTCGCCACGGTGCCGCACTATGATGCCGAAGGCAGAATTATCGGAGTCATCCAGAATTTCAAAGACATCAGCGACCGCCTGCTGGCGGAAAAGTCAGCGGCGAGAGACGCGGAGCAGCGCGGCAAATTGCAGATGGTGTCCAGCGTGCTGCACGATATCGGCAATGCCGTAACCGGCATCGGCACCACCTTCGTCAAGTTCATTAATGAAAAGGAATGGCCTGAAGCCAATTCGCTGGCCATGCTGCAGAAAGCAATTGAAGCGCAGTCGTCAGCTTTCAGCCAGGTCATGGGTGAAGAGAAGGCGGAAAAATTCCTGCAGCTCATTACCAAACTTAACCAGGCACTGGCCAAGCGTCAGAATATGATGCAGGATGTATTCCGGAAAATGTCTTTTGGAGTCAGTCATATCAGCGATGTCCTGTCTCTCCAGCGGGCCTATGCCGGAAGCGGCGGCAGCGCTAATTCATCCGCGCTGATCTTAAGAGATCTGGTGGCCGATGCGATTGCCATGCAGTCGGCGTCCATTGAAAAAAGAAATATCAATATCCATTTCAATCTGCCGCCCAATGTTATTCATGTTAAAGCGGATAAAACCAGAATCATCCAGGTGCTGCTTAACATCCTGAAAAACGCCGCGGAGTCATTTGACAGCTCGGAGCGCAAGGAAGACCGCCAGATCAATATTTCGATGCGGCTGGACGGCGGCAATGCTGTCATGCGCTTTGCCGATAACGCGCGCGGCTTTGATCCGGGAACGGAGGACAGCTTTTTCAAGAACGGTTTTTCAACTAAAAACCGGGGATCAGGAATCGGACTTTACCAATGCCGCGCCATTGTCGAATCGCATGGCGGGACCATTGCCATCAACAGCCGGGGGATCGAAAAGGGCGCGGAAGTTGTGCTGTCGCTGCCTGCGGTGGAATCTGTTAACGATAAAAATCTTAATAATAAATAAAAGAGGATGCTGCCATGTTAAAAGAATTTAATTCCAGACTGCTGGTGATTGATGACGAGGAATCGGTCAGGGACAGTTTTCGCGAAATTCTATGCCCGGTCCGGGAAAATAATCTGCAACTGTCGGAACTGGCTGATGCCGCCGCTGATTTTTTTGAAATAAGCGAGGCCGGCAACAAAGCCGCACGCGGCCCTGAAATCATCAAATACAGCATGGATGAGGCGGCTTCCGGCAAAGACGCGCTTGAACTGGTGAAAAAAGCCTGCAAGGAAAACCGCCCGTACGCGGCGATTTTCGTGGACATGCGGATGCCGGAGTGGGACGGCCTGGAAACGGTCTCGCAAATCCGGAAAGTGGATAAACGGGTTGAAGTAGTTTTTGTCACCGCATACAGTGACCATTCCATCGAAGAAATCGTGCAGCGCGCCGGAACCAATGTGACCTATCACTGCAAACCCTTTTCGGTTGAGGAAATTCAACAGATTGCCACCAAATCTGTTTACGAATGGAATAAATCCAGAAATCTTGAAGACCTGATCACCATTATCTCCGATATTCGCGCCTGTCACTGCCAGTTGGACAGTCTGCTGCAAAACATCCTGGGCCAGGTCGCGGAAATTCTCGGCTGCAATTCCGCGCTTCTGGCAGTCAAGCATGACAAACAATATGAAATCGTAGTCGCCATCGGCGCTTTCATCAATTCTGATTCAGCGGCTAAATACCTGAAATCAATCCCCGACCAGATGGAGGAGTCGCTTTATGAATCTGAAGATATGCTGTACTTCAAACTGGAAAATTACGATATTGTAACGCTGTTCGAGCGCCGCAATATCACCCTGCACCGGGAACGCATTTATCTGGTGCAACTGTTTCTGGAGCAGGCCGCCGCGGCGATCCGCAATATCAATTTGCAGCAGGAACTGGTGCGCAAGGAAAAACTGTCCGCTCTCGGAATGTCGATCTCCATGCTCAGCCATGATCTGCGGAATTATATAGGAAATATTGTTTCGCTTGCCGACCTCGCCATCAGCGAAGAAACCCTCAATCCGACACTTGCCGGATATCTCACGCTGATTAAACAGTCCGGCCAGGATGGCATGGAAATGATGAATGACATGCTGGACTTTGTCCGCAATAAGGAAGTTGTCAAATCCGAGATAAAAATGGAAGATTTGATTGTGGAAGTTAAAAGAATATGCCAAGAGTTTCTTGATGAGAATAAAGTAAAAGTGAAAATTTGCGCAACGGACGGAGCAATCATGATGGGGGACTGCTCGAAACTCTGCCGGATTATCTGCAATCTCATGAAAAATGCGGTCGAAGCGTTTGAAAACTGCAGCAATCCGAATCCGGAAGTGACCCTGAATATTAATACTGACTGTTCTCCCAATGTGATTCAAATCAGGGATAACGGCCCCGGCATTCCGAAGCAGTTAATGGACAAGCTCTTTGAACCTTTTATCTCCAGCGGCAAAGCCGGCGGCACCGGCCTGGGACTGGCCATTGTAAAGCAGTTTGTGGAAGCTCACAAGGGCAAGATTGAAGTGGAATCTGCCGATTCCGGAACATGCTTCACAATCTCGATCCCTGCAAAATAAAATTACAGATACAGAAAATGATGAGTTATTGCAAAGAACAAAGCTGAATACCGCAATGTAATTTTCACCTCTTCTGAATGTTTACAAAGAATGTTTATAAAAAAAATAAGGATTTTGTTTTTACGCACTATTGACATTTAGGGAATATCATATACTATACTTGTATTATAAACAATAATATGGTGGATTTATGAATTTTTCAACAAAGACACGTTACGGGTTGAGGATTTTGATTCAACTGGCGGAACTTTATGGTGAAAATGTCGCGATAAAGGGCAAGGATATTGCGGCTGAACAGAACTTTACAGAGGCTTATCTGGAGCAGATCATGATCAAGCTGAAGGAAGCGGGTTTTGTCCGCACTGAACGCGGCTGCAATGGAGGATATATACTTGCCAAGTCGCCGGATAAGATCACGATACTGGATGTCATCGAATTATTTGAAGGCAGACTTGATCTGGTCCGATGTAAAGACGAAAAGAAAATATGTCCGAGGATACTCCAGTGCAAAACCACCAGAGTATGGAAAAAGCTTTCCGACATATTCAGGGGGGAAACCGCCAAGTTGACCTTGACGAAAATACTGGAAATGAACAAACAGGAATTGGAGTACATGATATGAAAATTTATAAGAATATTTCTGAAGCAGTGGGCAATACGCCTATGGTAAAATATCTGGGTGCGCCGGAACTGGATGCGGAAATCCTGGCAAAACTGGAATTCTACAATCCGACGTCGAGCATTAAAGACCGTATTGCGGTAAGCATGGTGGAACATGCTGAAAAAAATGGCCTTTTAAAACCAGGCGGCGTGATTATTGAACCAACCAGCGGCAATACCGGACTGGGCCTGGCGATGGTGGCCGCCGCCCGCGGCTACAAGCTGATAATCGTCATGCCTGAATCAATGTCGCTGGAGCGCCGCATCCTGCTGCTGCATCTCGGTGCAAAACTGGTGCTGTCGCCCGGAGCTGAAGGCATGGCCGGCGCGGTGAAAAAAGCGGAAGAATTGCTGAGTGAAACGCCCGGCGCTTATATGCCCCAGCAATTCAACAATCCCGCCAACGCCGAAGCGCATTTTAAACATACCGGGGTTGAAATCTGGCAGGAAACCGGCGGCAAGGTCGATATCTTTGTTGCCGGAGTCGGCACCGGCGGTACTTTGACCGGAGTCGGACATTATCTCAAACAGCAGAATCCGAAGATTAAAATTGTCGCGGTCGAGCCGGATAAATCGGCGGTGCTTTCCGGGGACGCCCCCGGCAGACACGCTATCCAGGGCATCGGCGCCGGTTTTGTTCCTTCGATTTTAGACCTGAATGTGATTGATGAAGTCATCAAGATATCTGACGAGGCATCCATTGACGCCGCCAGGGACGCCGCCATGAAGAAAGGCATCCTCTGCGGAATCAGTTCGGGAGCCGCTGCCGCAGCGGCGATAATTCTGGCGAAAAGGCCGGAAAACCGCGGTAAAGTTATTGTTACAGTATTTCCAGACACGGCTGAACGTTATTTGTCAGCCGGATTATTTCAAAAAATAGGAGCTTAATAATTATGTCAAAACAAGGTGTTTCCACAATCTCGATCCATGCCGGCCAGCAGGCCGATCCGACCACCGGCGCCTGCGCGGTTCCGATTTACCAGACTGCAAGTTATGTCTTTAAATCCTCCGAACATGCGGCCAATCTTTTCGCACTGAAGGAATTCGGCAACATTTACACGCGGCTGATGAATCCGACAACCGACATTCTGGAAAAAAGGCTCACCGCGCTTGAAGGCGGCACCGGCGCGCTGGCGACTTCCAGCGGCATGGCGGCGATTTTCCTGGCGGTTACGAACATTGCCCAGGCCGGCGACCATATTATCAGTTCGTCATCGCTGTACGGCGGAACTCAAACCCTGTTTACCTACACGCTGCCCCGCTTCGGAATCGAAGTTACTTTTGTTGACGAATTGACTCCGGTCAGCATCAGCAAAAACGTCAAACCCAATACCAGGCTGGTATACGGCGAAACCATCGGCAACCCCAAGGGCGATGTTCCGGACTTGAAAGCAGTGACCGATGCCGCGCATTCGTTCGGACTGCCGGTATTCCTGGACAATACTTTCGCACCGGTGCTCTGCCGCCCGTTTGAACACGGCGTGGACGTAATCGTCTATTCCTGCACCAAGTGGATCGGCGGCCACGGCACGACCATCGGCGGCGCAATTATTGACAGCGGCAAATTCGACTGGTCAAGCGGCCGTTTCCCGGAATTCACCTCGCCGGATCCCAGCTATCACGGCATCGTCTACTGGGATGCGCTGAAAAACGTTCCCGGCGCCGGCAATATCGCCTTCATCATCAAGGCGCGTGTGCAGGGAATGAGAAATATCGGTCCGTGCCCGAGCCCGATCAGCGAGTTCCTGCTGCTGCAAGGGGTCGAGACGCTGCCGCTGCGGATGAAAGCGCATTGCGCCAATGCATTGGCGCTGGCGAAATATCTCAAGAATCATCCGCTGGTGAGCTGGGTCAATTACCTGGGACTTGAAGATCATCCGTCGCACCAGATTGCGCAAAAGTATCTGAAAGGCGGTTTCGGCTCGGTGTTCGGATTCGGGATCAAAGGCGGCGCTGACGCGGCGGTTAAATTCATCGATTCCGTCAAGCTGGCTAAACATCTGGCGAATGTCGGCGATGCGAAGACCCTGGTGATCCATCCCTGGTCAACCACCCATCAGCAGCTTACCGATGAGTTCAAGACCGCGGCCGGAATCAATCCGGAATTTGTCCGGGTTTCAGTAGGTATTGAAGACATTGAAGATATTATGGCGGATTTTGATCAGGCGCTGGAGGCCGGACGCTAACCGTCCGTTTTACTGAATATGCGCAGAATCTATCTGGATTACAACTCCACCACGCCGCTGCATCCGGGCGTACTGGAAGAAATGATGCCGTTTTTTGATACAAAATTCGGCAACCCCTCCAGTCTGCACTTTTTCGGAAGAGAAACAGCGGCGGCGCTGGACCTGTCCAGATGCCGCGCCGGAAAATTGATCGGAGCCGACGTTGACGAGATTATTTTCACCAGCGGCGGCACCGAATCCAACAATCTGGCGCTGGCCGGGATCGCCCGGCGTCTGAAGGCAGCCCGCAACCACATTATTACTACGTCAATCGAACACAGTTCGGTATATGACCAGTGTGTCCGGCTGGAGAGCGAAGGGTTCAAAGTAACTTATCTGCCGGTGACGCGGCAGGGCGAGATATCGCTGAATGACCTTGAGCGGGCGGTAACTGAACAGACCGCGCTGGTTTCGCTGATTCTGTCGAATAACGAAACCGGAACCATCATGAATACCGGAGGCGTCCGCGAAATCGCCCGGAAAGCCGGTGCGCTGCTGCATTATGACGCAGTTCAGGCAGTCGGCAAAATACCGGTCGATGTCATTGAACTTGGCGCTGATCTGCTCTCTTTCTCCGGACACAAAATCTACGGGCCGAAAGGCTCCGGCGTGCTTTTTCTGCGGCGTGGAGTCGCCCTGCAATCCGTTTTTATCGGCGGGGAGCAGGAAAACGCCAGACGCTCAGGCACGCACAATGTTCCGGCAATCGTCGGGCTGGGCAAAGCCTGCGAACTGGCCGGCGCGGAACTCGATGAATACGGCAGGCATTGCGCCAATCTGCGCGACCGCCTGCAAAGCGGAATCTTGAAAATACCTGACGCCATCATCAACGGCTGCCTGGACCGGCGCATCCCCAACACACTTAATGCGTCGTTTCCCGGTCATTACGGCAGCAGCCTGGCGGTCAAACTGGACCTGGCCGGAATCGCGGTTTCCACCGGTTCCGCCTGCAGCGCCGGACGGAACGAAGAGTCGCGGGTTTTAAAGAATATGGGACTGAGCAGTCGTGAGCTGCTTGGCGCTCTGCGCTTTTCAGTCGGCAGGCATACTACTGAAAAAGAAATAGATTATACTGTTCAAAAGCTTGCAGAAATTGTTTCCGCGGAAAATAGTATAGGGAAGAAATTAAATATCGTAAACTTGGACAAGCTTTAACCGGAGTTGAAATATGGGCGCTGAATATCAGCAAGAGATGATCGAACGGATCAATCTTCTGCGCAAGGAACGAAATGCCGTTATCCTGGCGCATAATTATGTGCTGGGCGAAGTTCAGGATGTCGCCGATTTCGTCGGCGATTCGCTGGAGTTGAGTATCAAAGCCAAAAACACTGGCTGCAAGGTGATTGTATTCTGCGGAGTAAAATTCATGGCGGAAACCGCCAAGATTCTTTCCCCTGAAAAGACCGTGCTGCATCCGGTGCCGGCTTCCGGCTGTCCGATGGCGGACATGGCTGACGCTGACAAACTGAGAAAGCTCAAAGCATTGCATCCCGGAGCGGTTACGGTTTGTTACGTCAACAGCACCGCCGAGGTCAAAACCGAAGTGGACATCTGCTGTACTTCCGCCAATGCCGCCAAAATTGTGGCCGCAATCCCGGCGGACAGGGAAGTGATTTTCCTGCCGGATAAAAATCTCGGCGCCAATGTTTCAATCGCGCTGAAACGCCCGATGATCCTGTGGCCGGGATTCTGCCCCACCCACATGCGGATTACGGCGGAAATGATCAAACGCAAAAAGGCTGAATTTCCCGATGCCTTCGTGATCGTCCATCCGGAATGCACTCCCGACGTGGTTGCGCTGGCCGACAAATACCTGAGCACCGGCGGCATGCTGCGCTTTGCCAGGGAAACGGAACATAAGCAAATGATTATCGGGACGGAACAGGGCATCATCCACCGCCTGCAGCGCGAAAACCCGGACAAAATGTTCATCCCGGTATCGGAACAGGCCGTCTGCCCGAACATGAAGCTGATTGAACTCAGTGACGTATTGAACGCGCTGGAAAAAATGCAGTACGAAATCACCCTTGATCCCGACACTATCGCCAAAGCCGCGGCTCCGATCCTGAAAATGATCGAAGCCGGGTCCTGACTGGAGTCATAATTTATGAAATCAAAAGGGCGTCTGGTTGCCGCGATCAGCGGCGGGGTTGATTCTTCAGTGGCCGCGGCCATCTGCCTGGAAGAAGGCTATGAAGTAATCGGCGTGACCCTGAAACTGAAAGACTGCGACGATTCCAGGGAACGCCGGAAAGCCTGCTGCGGCGCGGATGATTTCATTCACGCCCGGCTGGCGGCGGCCAAACTCGGCATCCCTCATTATTTTCTCGATCTTAAAGCGGATTTCGCCCGCGACGTCCTGACTTACGCCTGGAACGAATATCGCGCCGGACGCACCCCCAACCCCTGTGTAATGTGCAACTTTCACTTGAAGTTCGGCGCTCTGGCCGAATACGCGGCCGGACTTGGCGCGGAAGGCCTCATTACCGGGCATTACGCCGAACTGGCACACTGCGCGGACGGGCAGATTCAGCTCCGTCATGCCGCCGATGACGAAAAAGACCAGGTTTATTTTCTGGCCATGCTGACGCGGCAGCAACTGTCGTTCTGCCGTTTCCCGCTCGGCAATATAACCAAAACTCAGGTCAGGGAAAAAGCCGCGGCGCTGGGTCTGAGCAATGCCTGGAAAGCTGAAAGCCAGGATGCCTGTTTCGGCTATAAGGGCGAAAATTTCTCGCGAACGCTGGCGGAATATTTTGATGCTGAAATGCCCGCCGGCGAGGTCGTCACGGAAGACGGCAAAATTGTCGGATACCACGACGGCATTCATAATTACACCATCGGACAGCGCAAAGGCCTGGGCATCGCCCTGGGCAGCCCCGCTTATGTGGCGGCAATTGACGCCGAAAACAACCGGATAATTTTAACCACCGACCCGGACCGGTTGAAATCCACATGTCTTGAAACCGGCAGGCCCAACTGGCTGATGGACATGCCTGACGAGTTTGACTGCGAAGCCCAGATCCGCTACAATCAGACTCCGGTCGCGGCCCATGTAGCTAAACATGGCGGCGATAAAACCGTCGTGACTTTCAAAACACCCGTTTCAGCGTCAGCCCCCGGTCAGTTAGTCGCCTTCTACGACGACCGTCTGGTACTGGGCGGCGCCTTCATTGACAAGGTAATTAAATAGTGGTTGGTGATTGGTGATTGGTGATTGGTGACTGGAAAGAACTGTGGGAGAATCCGTCAAGTTGTGCCGGAAAATTATTGCATTCCAATGAATCAATGTCAGGGAAATATGAAAACGCTCAGTCTCAACACAATATTCGGGATTTGCTCTTTGCTTATCGGTGGCGGGTTATTTTTGGCGCTGGCTATTCTGCCGCTGCTTCGATTCCTGATGATGGGAAAAGAATCAATGGATTATTTTCTCCCCATTATCACACTACCGGTTAATATTCCAGGCTGCTTGGCAGTTTACTTTGGGTTCCGCCTGATAAAGGAGAAAAATAAGAGGAATATCAAGGGAAGCGTTGGTGCTCTGGCTGTTATGGCAGTTTTACTGTTGAGCGTGCTTTTCGCATCGATTATGCCGAATAGCATCGGAGACCTGGATGTTAAGCATGGATTTATGCTCTCTTTGCTTCTGGCGACAATCACAGTCATCCCGGTTTATATTCTCATAAGCCGGTTTCTGATGATCCGGGAGGGGCTGACTCCAAAGCCTAAAGGCGAGTTTGTCGGCAAAGGGATCATTCTAATTATATCCTGGCAGATATGGCTTGCCGGGGCGCAAATAGCGAAAACTTATGAACCCAAAGAACGGTGGGGTATCATCTTCGCCCTTTGCTTATTTGTACCAATAATAATTGCCTATACCTTCTACAAGGTATCAATGAGACTCTTGAGAGAAGACAAAACAGAACAAGCAGCCTCAAGCAATCCAGCGACGCTGGATACTTGAGTATGCTCTGTGATTAACTTCCATGCGTTTACAATTCCAGAATCGTCACTTTCAGACAGGTGCTGATTTGTTCGCCCGGGGCGATCTCGCGCAGGGTGCCGTGTTCGCGTTCGGCGTTCTGACCTTCGGGATGACAGTTGGCAGGCTCGAACCCGACAACATATTCCCCCTGCCCCATCTGTTTCCACTGGACAAAATACGGCAGTTCGGCGGTATGGTATTCCAGCTTGAAAGCCAGCTTCAAAGCGGGGTTCTTCAGGGTGACGCTGGCAAAACCGTCACTGCCTGGGGTGATTTCATGGTAAAACACCTGTTCCGCATAACCGGCCTGCGGCGCTTCAACTTTATGCCAGTCCTTGATGCCAAGCGCGGCAGTGCCGTCGCGTGGAACCACATCATGACTGTCGGCTTCGATAAATGCGTTCTCATCCAGCAGCGGAAAGCCGAGATTCATATGATAGAGCAGCATCAGCGGCGATGTCGCAAAACCGTGATTTTCGATGATGTCCTCGATAATTATCGAATTCCGGCCCATCACGGAGGATATCTTTCTTTTCAGGTGCAGATTTTCAAAAAATACCGCGGTCTGCCGGACCCAGCCGCTGATCGACTGAACGTATTTGCCGTCAATCCATTGTTTCTCAACCGTAACCTCTTCCGCGGGAATATGCGAAAGACGGCCATGCAGGCCGTGGGTTTCGACGCCGACCGTATCCGGGCCGCCGACATTCCGGAGGCCGCAGCCGGTAAGCAGGCCGCCACCCCAGGTTCTGAGCCAGCTCAGGCCTTCAGACTCGTAAAACGACGGCGCCGCATAACGGTTGGACGATTTCCAGGCCAGCGGGATACCTTTGAATGTAGCGTCGGCAATATCCATTCCCCGGTCAATATTCACCGTGAAATTCAAGCCGCTGCCGTTAGCGAATTCAGCGATCCTGGTACCGCGCCCCCTGCCGTCCTCCAGCACCGATTGCCGGATATGCGCCAGTTGCTCGATGCACCCGACCCGTTCCAGCAAAAAATTCCGGTCCTTATTGGAAAATTCGAAGTTCATGGCAGCCTCCATATTTTATTATATTCAAAGCAATTATTCCGCAAAATTCACCAGTCGCGTTATTCAGTTTACTATGTTATTTCAGTTTTTCAAGTTTATCATCAGCAATCAATGGAACCGCAATAATTAAGCGGGAATGCCTGTTTTACAGCACGGCCGCGTGTACTCCGTCCTTTACCCGGTCAGCGAAAAAACCGTAGATGACGCCCAGCACGGCGGCAAAAAGGAACACCCATAAATGGTCGCCGGTAAACTTCCAGAGCAGACCGCCCAGCACCGCGCCGATGATTGACGTGACATGATTGATCGCCATACCCGAATATAGACTCGGCGTCAGATCGTCTTTCTTTTCCACCGTTCTGGCCAGATAGCTTGAACGTGCCATGCCGAAAGCAAACAGTGATGCATCGGCAATAAAACACACCGACAGTATAATGGATGCCGTTTCCAGCGAAAACAGCTTCATCGCGAAAGCGTATCCCAGACAGACCAGCACAACCAGCACACTCTCGGTGACCAGCGCCCGGCGTTCGCCGTAGAGCTGTATTATCTTGCCGATAAACGGACGGAAACCCAGTCCGATTACCCCGGAAATAAGCATGAGCTTCCCGATATAGGCGGGGGATTTGCCCAGCGTGAACACCAGCAGCCAGAACCCGAAAGTGATAAATACCTGCTTTCTGGCACCGAAGAATGCCTCGAGCACATAATACAGGGAGTATTGTTTTTTGAGAACTATGCGGTCGCGCCAACTGTTGCATTTTTTGAAATGCCCGGCCGGTTTCATTATCACAAAGATAAGCCCGGCGATAAATGCGCCGGTACCGGCGATAATGAAATCTATATTGAAATTCTGACTGACGTATTTCCATTTGAACCAGACAAAAGTCGATGCCACCAGCCCGGCGGCAGTAATCAGACTCTTCATCTGACCGAGGCGCAGGCTCCGTTTCTCCGGAGAGGCAGTATGCAGCACAATCGCATCAACAATAACCATGAAAAAATGCTGTCCGAAGCTGGCGACGCCAAGCCATAAGCACAGCAGCCAGTAATTGCCGGCAAATCCCGGAACGGCAAGCGCAAAAAGCCCGGCGCTGAACAGAAAGCACGCCACCGCCGCAATAGCTCCTTCGCTCAAAAAGAACAGCGCGCTGATGGCAAATACCGAAAGCACCCCCGGCAGTTCGCGCGGCAGTTCCAGCAGACCTCTGGCGCTGGTTCCGATTTTCTGCACTTGATCAAGATAATTGTTGAAAATATTCCCGTAAATATTCTCCGCGACATAAAAGGCAAAAATTGCCGCCAGCAGGAATAGTATCAGCCTCTTTCTGTTTTCCGCCGCATCCATTATAAATTTGCTGTCCAAAAGTTGTTAAAAATAAAAGTTTCTAATTTACAGCATATCAATCAGGTTTTCCATGCAAAGCATTTCTTTTTCAATGAATCCTGCAAGTAATTGGTTTAAAGACGCTATAATTTCTTGAATAAGGCTTATTTGAATATTATTTTCTATTACGAGGATTTTTTCACTAATTACAATATAGGATAAATGCAATATGAAGCTGAAACTCAAGCAGAAAATAGTGATTATGGTAATGCTGGCTTCACTGCTTCCAGTGTTAGTAATGGCAGCGCTGACTTATTTCCAAAAAGAGCGGGTTGATCAAACGGTTCTGGAGCAAATGCGCAGTTTGAGCGCCAAAGACCTTAAAGAAACGGCGATGGGCGTTTATAATATGTGCCGGATAGCCGACGACCTGCTTCATGAAAAATTATTGGATAATGTAAAGGTTATGAACAAGATAGTGGCGGATTCAGGCGGAATAAAAAAATCTTTACAAGAGAGCGTGGAATGGAAAGCGAAAAATCAGGCCACGGGAGAAGAACAGACACTGCATCTGCCGAAGATGTATGTCGGCGATAAATGGCTCGGACAGAACTACAGTTTTTCAACCCCGGAGCCGGTGGTTGATGTGATTGAAGAACTTACCGGTGAAAAATGCACCATTCTTCAGCGGATGAACGAAAGAGGCGACATGCTTCGCATAGCCAGCGGCGTAGCCAATAAGGACGGTTCACGCATCATCGGCTCCTATATTGCGGCAATAGACAACAACGGCAATCCCAGTCCGATGATAACGGCAATTCTCAACGGGAAACAATATACCGGAAGGATACAGGTGCTTGACACATCTTATCTGGCGACTTACGAACCTCTAAAAGACGCAGCCGGACAGATAATCGGATGCGTTTTCATTGGAGTAAAACTTAGCGCGGTGGAATCCATTAAGAAAGTTGTCTCCAGCATCAAAATAGGCCAGAACGGCTATGTCGGCGTACTTGTCGGCAGCGGTGAAAGCAAAGGTACCTATGTGATTTCACAGGACAACAAACGCAATGGCGACAACATACTGGAAACAAAAGACGCCGAAGGCAAGCCGTTCGTGCGGGAAATGATTAACGATGCCTTGCGCCAAAATAAGGGAGAAGCCGGCCTCCGTTCATATCTGTGGAAAAACCCTCAGGACCCGGATACGAGACGCAAGACTGCGGCTTTCATTTATTTTGAACCCTGGGACTGGGTGATTTTCCCCGGTTTGTATGAAGATGATTTCAAAGCCGCGCAACAGCAGGTAGTGTTATGTCTTGATAACCTGCTGAAGACATCTGTTGAAGTCAGCATTATAATATTGCTGTTGTCACTGTGTTTCGCCCTGTATGTTGGCGGAAAAATTGCCAATCCAATTGCCAAAATTACCGGGATCGCCAGGAAGATAGCACAGGGGAATCTGCATGACGCCGGCAACGATATTAAGGCATACCGATCCTCAAAGAAAAACTCCGGCGGTTTTGGTAAAGACGAAACCTGGGAACTGCTCGAATCTTTTGAAACCATGACCAATATCCTGAATTCGCTGGTCGGCAAAGTGCAGCAGTCAACCATTCAACTGTTCTCCACCGCGACCGAAATAGCCGCCTCATCCAAACAGCAGGAGGCAACCGTGAAACAGTTCAGCGCCTCGACCAACGAAATTGTCGCATCCAGCAAAGAAATATCCGCCACCTCCAAACAGTTGCTCGGCACAATTGTTGAAGCCAGGGAAGTTTCCACGCGCACCGCGGACAGCGCGGATTCCGGACAAAACGGGCTGAATGAAATGCAGAGCACCATGAAACATCTGGCCTCCGCAACCGATTCAGTATCCAACAAACTGTCTATCATCAACGAAAAAGCCAATAATATCAATGATGTCGTCGCGACCATCACCAAAGTCGCAGACCAGACCAATCTGCTGTCGCTGAACGCCGCGATCGAAGCGGAAAAAGCCGGTGAATACGGGCGCGGATTCTCGGTAGTGGCGCGCGAAATCCGCCGGCTGGCCGACCAGACCGCAGTCGCCACGCTGGACATTATCAAAATGGTCAAGGAAATGCAGTCATCCGTCTCGTCAGGAGTCATGGAAATGGATAAATTTTCCGATGAAGTCCGCCGTTGTGTAAGCAACGTGGACGGCATCAGCGGCAAACTGGAAAATATCATTCAGCAGGTGCAGTGCCTGCCGCCGAAATTCGATATTGCTGCTGAAGGCATGCAGGGCCAGTATGAAGGCGCGCAGCAGATTACCGAAGCAATGATCCAGTTGAACGAAGCCGCTCAGCAGACCGCTGAATCGCTCCGGGAATTCAATCAGGTCACCGCGCAACTGGATCAAGCCTCGCGTATGCTGCAGGAGGAGTTATCCATTTTCAAGGTGAGCTGACATGCTGCTCGTAACTTTTCAGGTGAACAATCAGCATTATGCGGTAAATGCAAGATCCGTGAAGGAAATCATTCCCATGGTTAAAATCAGGGAATTGCCCGGCACTCCGGATTTCGTTCGCGGAGTATTCAATTATTGCGGCTCGCTGGTGCCGGTAATTGACGTCACCCATATGCTTTCCGGCAAGCCGGCCGCGGAACAACTTAGTTCCAGAATAATTCTGGTAAACTACCCGGAAACATGTGAAAACGGACATATTCTCGGGCTGCTGGCGGAACACGCCACCGGCACTGCCGTCAGTGCTGACGAAACATTTATTGATTCCGGCATTGATACTCCGGAAACGCCGTGGATGGGCCCGATATCCGTCGGGGCAAAAGAGATGATTCAAATTGTTAAAATCGAAAAGCTGCTGACAGACGAGCTGAAGAGCAAACTTTTTACCGGATCAAAGGAAAGCTCCTGATGATAGAGAAAATACTAAGAGATAAAATCGGACTTAATTACGACTCCATCGGACGGAAGAATGTCGAAACGGTAGTCTCAACGCACATGAAGAAGCATGGCATAACCAGTGAAAAAGATTATCTGGAGCTGATATTTAAATCCGATAAGCATTTTGAAGAACTGACGCAATCCGTGCTGGTTCCGGAAACATGGTTTTTCCGTTACAGCGAGTCGTTCGCTTTTCTGACCCGATATGCGGAAGAATATCTTACCGGCTCTCATCATCCGCTCCATATTCTGAGCATCCCCTGTTCAAGTGGTGAAGAACCATATTCCATCGCAATGACATTGTTGAACTGCGGCATTCCCGCCGCTCTTATTCATATTGATGCGGTCGATGTCAGCGGCCCCGTACTGGAGAAGGCAAGGCAGGCAGTATATGGTTCCAACTCCTTCCGTAATGGAATCCCGGAAAGCATGCAGCGCTTCTTTATGATAAAAGACGGGGAATACGAGGTTGTTCAACAGGTAAAAGGCCTGGTGAAATTTCAAAAAAACAGCATATTGGACCATCAATTTTCAATTGGACATCCTCATTACAATTTGATTTTCTGCCGTAATCTGCTGATTTACTTCTCACCGGAAGATCAGGCAAGGGCAATGGCAATTCTTGCCGGATTGCTGGACGATGACGGCATTTTATTTATGGGACATGTAGAATCCGCCATGGTCAACCGCCGTGATTTTGAATCCGTAAAATATCCGTCATGCTTTGCTTTCCGCAAAAAGAACAGCCGGAATATTCCGCCGGCTGAATCACCGCATGAACACCCCGCCACGAGCACTGTCAAGCCATTACACGCCAGCACAGTTAAAGCATCACATAAAATACAGCGGTTCAAAACCGCTCCCCCTGTTAAAGTAAGTCAGGATAGTGATGCCATACTTAAAAAGGCAGCAGCGCTGGCCGACAGCGGCAATCTCAAGGAAGCGGAAAACCTGTGCATTCGATATCTTGACTGCAACAAATTGAACCCCCTCGCCTATTATACTCTGGGGGTTGTAAATTTATCCTCCGGCCGACTGCCGGAAGCGGAAAAGGCGTTCAGCAAAGCAGTATATCTGGATCCGGAATACTACGAAGCACTGGTCCATCTGGCCCTGCTCAAAGAACGCCAGGGCAAACAGGCGGAAGCACTGAGAATCAGAAAACGCGCTGAAAAATTAAAAACTGTGAATAAGCAATGAACAATGAAGTAAAAACTGAAAATGCGGCTGAGTCGTGCTGGAATTCCATTGGCGTATGGGGTTCGCATTCCGCGCGCTGTCCCCAGCTCGCCGAAATGACCCATTGCCGGAATTGCCCGGTGTTCATTACTGCCGGCAGCGATCTGCTGAACCGTGAAATCCCGCCTGGATATATGAATGAATGGACCGAATTTCTAGCCCCAAAAAAGGAAGAGCAGAACGCGAATAATACTTCTATCATCATTTTCAGGATCGGCCGGGAATTTCTGGCGCTGCGCCCGGCGATCTTCCGTGAAATTATCAATCCGTGCCCAATACACCTGATCCCCCACCGTTCCAATGATGTGCTGCTGGGATTGGCGAACGTACACGGAGAACTTCAATTATGTTTTTCCCTGAAAGCGCTTACCGGCATTAACGATGCCGAGGAAGTTGAAGAGGCTTCAACAGCGAAAATGCTGGTCATTCAAAACTGCGGCGAATGCTGGGTGTTTCCGGTTGACCAGGTGCTGGGCGTATTCCGCTGCAATGACGATGATGCGCAGAATGTACCGGTCACCATTGCCAAGGCCTCCGGAACTTTTACGAAAAAGGTCATGTTCTGTGATCAGCGCGAAGTCGGACTACTGGACGATGAACTGCTGCTATATACACTGCAAAGGAGAATATCGTGAGTGCCGGGACTGACATGAATGATTTTTCAATGATCGGGCTGTTCAAGATGGAGGCGGAATCCCAGTGTGCCGTCCTTACCTCGGGGCTGCTGGAACTGGAAGACAATCCATCATCAGCCGAAAGAATTGAACCGTTGATGCGGGCGGCGCATTCCCTTAAAGGCGCTGCGCGTATCGTACAGCTTGATCCGGTCGTCAAAGTCGCGCATGCCATGGAGGACTGCTTCGTCGCGGCCGGCGAAGGCAAACTCGTGCTAACCGCCGCACACATTGACAAACTGCTTGAAGGCGTAGACTGCTTTAATCAGCTAAGCGCCTGTTCCGAAAATGAAATCCCCGCGTATCTCGCGGAAAATTCCGGGAAGCTGGCAGAACTGGAAAACGCCTTTGCCGACATTAAAGGCGGCAACTTTAAATCAGCCCCGTCCGTGAACGTTCAGCCAGCGCCGCCGGCACAGGACGCAATATCTGCCTCTGAACCTGTAACAACACCAACTCAGGAAATCCCGCCAGAGACACTGCACCCGGCCCGTGCGGAAAAATCAGCATCCGATAAAGAAGCCGTTGTCAGAATCGCCGCTGACAAAATGAACCGCCTGATGGGGCTGGCCGCGGAATCGCTGGTCGGCGTAAAACGTCTTCAGGGATTCGAGAAGAAAATTCTCCGCCACAAAAAACGGCTGCTGGAAATCGCAGCGCTCATTGACCAGTTGGAACAGGAGGCCGTTGATTCCGATCAATTTGCCGGACTCAAGCGAATGCTCAAAGATATTCAGCACAAACATAACGAATATTACCGGGATTACGCCGAATATTTCGCTGATTTTTCCGACTATTCAAGAACCATGGACAATTTTTCCGACAGTCTTTACCGTGAAGTCGTCTCCTGCCGCATGCGCCCGTTTATTGAGGGCGTCAAAGACTTTCCGCGTTCGGTCAGAGATCTGGCCCGCAAACTGGGCAAGAAGGTTTCGCTGGAGATTTCAGGAGAGTCTATTGCGGTTGACAAAGATATTCTGGACAGACTAAACGCCCCTTTGAACCACCTGGTCCGCAATGCTGTTGATCACGGCATCGAAACGGCGGAAGAACGGCTTGGAGCCGGTAAAAGCGAGACAGGCATTGTCCGCCTGGCTGCACGGCACTGGGCGGGCATGCTCAATATTTCCATCTCCGACGACGGCAAAGGCATTGATATCGAAAAAATCCGTGCCAAAGCCGTAAGCAAAGGGCTGGCTTCCGCCGAGATCGCCGGAAAATTGACCGAGCCGGAATTGCTCGAATTCATGTTTCTGCCCGGCTTCTCCACCGCCGCGGCAGTGACCGAAATTTCAGGGCGCGGAGTCGGCCTGGACGTGGTTCAAACCATGGCTCAGGAAGTACGCGGCGTGATTAAGGTGGAAACTGAACTCGGGAAAGGCACGTCATTCAATCTGCAGGTTCCAGTATCGCTGTCAGTCATGCCGGCACTGGTCGCAGACATCAGCGGCGAATCTTATGCTTTCCCGCTCACGCGCCTGGATCATCTGCTAAAATTATCCAAAGACGAAATTCTGACGCTGGAATCCCGGCAGTATGTCAAATATGAAGGGAAGAATGTCGGTCTGGTCTCGGCGGCGCAAGTCCTGGGCTTGGATTCCGCAATAACCGGTTCCGCGGATATTATTCATGTGGTCATCATCAGCGACCGGCTCAACCAGTACGCTATTTACGTGGACAGCTTTACCGGCGAGTTCGAACTTGTCGTAAGGCCGCTCGACCAGAGGCTGGGCAAAGTCTCTGATATCAGTTCAGCTTCGGTGCTGGAAGACGGCTCACCGGTGCTGATTCTGGATATTGACGATATGGTGCGCTCCATTGACAGCATTCTCAACGGGGGACGGCTCCGGGGCATCAGCGACTCCGCTGCCGCCGGACCGGTCTCCGCCAGAAAACGGGTGCTGGTCGTTGATGATTCCATCACTGTCCGCGAAGTAGAACGCAATCTGCTGGCAAACAACGGTTATGAAGTTGATGTGGCAGTGGACGGGGCGGAAGGCTGGAATGCCGTCAGGGCCGGTCAGTACGCACTGGTGGTAACCGATGTGGATATGCCGAGAATGAACGGCATTGAACTGGTTGCCAACATCAAAAAACATGAACGGCTGCATTCAACTCCAGTAATGATTGTTTCCTATAAAGACCGTGAAGAGGACAGGCTCAGGGGACTTGAAGCAGGCGCCGATTATTATTTAACCAAAAGCAGTTTCCACGACAATACCCTGCTGGATGCCGTGGAAAATCTGATAGGAAAGGCCGGAGAATGAGAATCGCAATTGTCAATGATATGAAAATGGCGGTGGAAATACTGCGGCGTGTCGTCGCATCAAAATCGCCGCAGTATGAAATTGCCTGGGTGGCATATGACGGCAGAGAGGCCGTTGAAAAATGCGGCCAAGACATCCCGGACATTATTTTAATGGATTTGCTGATGCCGGTAATGAACGGCGCCGAAGCCACACGCGAGATCATGGCTAAATGCCCCTGCGGCATTCTGCTCGTCACCGCCTCGGTTTCGGCCAATTCCGCCAAAGTATTCGAAGCCATGAGTTATGGCGCCCTCGATGCCGTCAACACTCCGGTGCTGGGCACGGACGGCAAGCTGGAAGGCGCGGCGCAGTTTCTCCAGAAACTCGAACGGCTTGAAGTGCTCTGCAAAAATTCCGTCAGCCAGACCAGACCGGTAAAAACCGCGTCCGCCGCAATCGCAGAAAGATCATCCGGAGCGCCTTATCTGGTTACAATCGGCTCCTCCACCGGCGGCCCGGCGGCTCTGGCCAAACTGCTGTCCGAACTTCCTGCCAGCTTCGGCGCCGCTATCGTAATCATTCAGCATATTGACCGGGAATTTGCAGCAGGACTGGCCGAATGGCTCGGCACATTTACCAAACTGAAAGTGCATCTGGCGGTTGACGGACAAAAACCTTTACCGAATAATATCTATCTGGCAGCCACCAATGACCATCTGACGATCACCGCCGGAATGAACTTTAGATATGCAGAGGAACCAGTTGAACTTCCGTACCGCCCGTCGGTAGATGTCTTCTTTGAAAGTATCTACCGCCACTGGCCGCGGACAGGAACCGCCATCGTGCTGACCGGCATTGGCCGTGACGGAGCCCAGGGGCTTCTGGCATTGAAAAATAAAGGCTGGAAGACCATGTCACAGGACAAAGAATCGTGTGTAGTTTACGGCATGCCGAAAGCAGCCGCCGAACTGGGAGCTTCAGCAATAATACTGCCGCCGGAAAGAATCGGCCAGGAACTGACGAAAATAAACTTCTAACAAGAGATGAAAAATATGAGTGAACAGGCAGTTCAAACAGAACAGACTATTGGCAGACACCAGATCATCGTCCTGCTGATTGACGACCAGGCAATGGTCGGGGAAGCGGTACGGCGCATGCTGCTGGGCGAGGAGAATATTTCCTACCACTTCTGCAGCGATCCGTCCAAAGCAATAGGCATGGCCAACGAACTCGCGCCCACCGTAATATTACAGGATCTGGTCATGCCGGAAGTTGACGGCTTGACACTGGTAAAATTTTTCCGGCGCAACCAGAAAACTAAAGATATTCCGCTGATTGTGCTGTCCAGCAAGGAGGAGGCCAAAACCAAAGCCGAAGCGTTTGCTCTGGGCGCCAACGACTACCTCGTCAAGCTGCCGGACAAAATTGAACTGATTGCCCGTATCAGGCACCATTCCGCGGGTTATATCAATATGCTTGAACGCAATGAAGCGTTCAAGGCGCTTCAGGAAAGCCAGCAGCGGCTGGCCGCCGAACTGGCGGAAGCCGCCGATTATGTTGCCTCCATGCTTCCCAAAAAACTGGACGGTCCGATTAAAACCGACTGGAAATTCGTGTCTTCCACTTCCCTCGGAGGGGACGCGTTCGGTTATCACTGGCTGGACGACAATCATTTCGCGATGTATCTGCTTGATGTCTGCGGACACGGCGTAGGCGCCGCCCTGCTTTCCATTTCCGTGATGGAAGCGCTGCGCTCGCAGAATCTGCCCAATACCGATTTCTCCAACCCGGGAAACGTGCTGACACGACTCAATGACGAGTTTCAGATGGAAGACCATCACCAGATGTATTTCACCATCTGGTACGGCGTTTACAACAAGCAGGAACGGAAAATTGTTTATTCCAGCGGCGGTCATCCGCCTGCCCTGCTCATCTCCGGCACAACCGCGTCCGATACTCAGATACATGATCTGAGAACCAAAGGCGCGATCATCGGCGGGTTCCCCGGCCTGAACTATGAAAACAAAGAAATCGCGCTGGAACAGTACAACAAACTTCTTATATTGAGTGACGGAGTTTACGAAATCACCCGCCCCGGCCTGCCCGACTGGCATTTCGAAGCTTTCCGCCAATACATCTCAAGCACCGTGACATCATCCGGCTTCCATGTAGAAAAGATTTATCACGACGTACTCGAAATGTATGGCTCCAGAAACCTGGAAGACGACTTCTCATTGATTGAAATCAATTTGTAATCCGGCGCAACAGGCAATTATTTTCTGGAGGACAGCCAGCGCTCGACGTCAATGGCCGCTTTGCAGCCCATTCCGGCGGCGGTCACGGCCTGGCGATACACATGATCAGCGCAGTCCCCGGCGGCGAAAACACCTTCCATTGTGGTATAACTGCCGGGTTCCATAAGCTTTATATAACCGGCTTCATTGAGTTCGATGAACTCTTTGAAAAGCTGTGTATTTGGAACATGGCCAAGCGCCGCAAAATAGCCCTTGCACGGAATAGTGGAGGAGGCATTGCTGACGACGTCCTGAACCTTTACGCCTTCAACTTCATTCTGTCCCAGCACTTCCGTGACTACGGAATTCCAGACAAATTTGATCTTCGGGTGTGCCAGCGCGCGTTCAGCCATGATTTTTGAAGCGCGCAATTCATTCCGGCGATGAATCACGGTCACTTCGCTGGCGAAGTTAGTCAAAAACAGCGCTTCCTCCATCGCCGTGTCGCCGCCGCCGATAACGATCACCGGCATCCCCCGGAAAAATGCGCCGTCACATGTGGCGCAGGCCGAAACGCCTTTATTTTTCAGGCGCTGCTCTGATTCCAGGTCCATCCAGCGCGGCGAAGCTCCGGTGGCGATAATGACCGCGGCAGCTTCAACGGTATCGCCGGAAGTCAGAAAAATCTTCTGCGGTCCGCCCGCGGTAAACTCAACTTTCGCAACGTTCTCGTTAGTAATTCTGGTGCCGAATCTTTCCGCCTGCTCCTGAAATTTCATCATCAGCTCAAATCCGTTTACCGCTTCCGGAAAACCGGGATAGTTCTCCACGTCACTGGTCTGGGTAAGCAGACCGCCGGGCATAATTCCGGAAATCACCATCGGGTCCAGATTGGAACGCGAAGCATATATTGCGGCAGTCAAACCTGCGGCGCCACTGCCGATTATCACTAATTTCTCCATCACAAAACTCCTTAATATTCTTTAATTTTTACGTTTCGGTTATTTCTTTTTCAAAACCGGGATATTTTTCAAACTGTTGTAATTAATCAATTGTGTCATCGTGCTCATATCCGGCAGTTCCCCGGCGACATGCACCCCTCTGAGCACTTTTATCAGGTCATACGCAATCTTCTCCGTATTGACAATAATTCTGGCGACTTTCCCGTCGGCATAGTGATGCAGCAGGAAGGAAATCCCGGCGCCGACAATGCCGACAGTCAGAAAATATGTCGTCTGGCATAATTCCAAAGCGGCCTGCTGAAAATTGCCGATTTCAGGATTGTCGGCAAAAGTGCTGAAAACATCCATCACTCCCAGCGATGCGCCAAGCAGACCAAGACAGATGGAAAAGATTCCGCAGGTGACAATCGCGCGCACCGGCTTGTGCAGTTTCTCCGTTTCAGCTTTGACCGCAATCTGCATTGCATCCCGGCAGGCTTCAAAGCCGTCTCCGATATTTTTAAAGGCTTCAAACAATATTCTGGAAAGCGGAGTTTTACCCGGCACACATGCCTCCATCGCAAAACCGAGTTCGCCGTCGGCCAGTATCTGCTTCACCCGCTGAACCAGATCTCTGGGATAAATCCGGTTGCGCCGGACATGAGTAAACACCAGCACCGCAAGAAACAGCGTGATTCCGGAGTTTACGAACATTGCCATCCAGACAAGAAAACCTAAGAAACCGCCGGCAATCAGGAATGAATGCCGCCTGGTCTGCGCATTTTCTATTTTCTGTTTGTTCATGGTTACAATCGTGCTGGCGGATGCTTCGGTTCCAATCCGGACTTGATTGACTGCCGGAGCAGACGCCGGAGCCGCAACCGGCATCGCCGCCGCGCCCGTCGCGGGGCCGGGAACATTCGCCGCAGCCGAGGCCTCAGCCTGATTCTGAGCTTGAACATTTATGCTCAATCCTGCAATCAGCACCGATGAGAACAACCATAATCGCATAATAACAGTCATTTGCCAGTCACTCCTGTGTTTTACTATTCAGATACCTTTTTAAACCAATCGCTTTCAGGATAATCTTTCTTCAAGATTTCATAATATAATTTATATGCGGCATCATTTCTTTTTTTCAGCATCTCCGCCAGTTTGAAAACCGGCTCCGCTCTTGCCGGAATGGATTTATCGCCATAAATCACGGCCTGCAGATAATTCAATTCGGCAGCGTCGGCCCTGCCTTGTTTCAACGCTATGTCGCCGAGCAGATTATAAGCAAATACAATATACTCGCTTTTTTCCGCGTCAATCATCTCTTCCAGTATCGCAGCGGCTTTTTCATCAAGGTTTTTCTGCAAATATATCCCGGCCAGCAGCCGGAATGCCTCCATATACTGCCACTGGGTGAAGTCCGGATCATCAATGTGGTCCTTGACAATTTTCTCGATTTCGACAATGGCCATTTCACGGTGTTCCTGCATCGCCAACGCTTTGGCAAGCCCGAACGCGCAGAATGCCTTCCAGCCCAGATATTCATATTTTACCGCGGCGTCGCGAAACATTTTTTCCGCTTCGGCATATTTGCCGTTATTCAGACTGTCTTCAGACTGCTTAATTTCTTCAGGTTTGGGGATGCGGACGTATGAATAAAACGATTTCGGCACAATCAACTGCTGTTTTCCGTCAAAGCAGTAAAGATTTCCGTCCTTATCCGCGTAAATATCCCTGGCCTCCAGCGGGGAATTGTCTTTCAGCATTACGCTGCCGCCGGCTGCCATGAGCAGAAAAGGAACCGTCAGCGACAATATAAAAGTCATCAGTTTAAAAAGTTTCATGATAAATCAGACTCCATGAAGAACCGCACCGTAACGGTTCGCGTCCGGGGACCGTCGAATTCACACAAATACAGCCCCTGCCAGATCCCCATGGACAAGCGCCCTTTGCAGACCGGCAGCATTTGAGAAAAACCCATCATGGAAGCTTTCAAATGCGCCGCGCTGTTTCCCTCTCCGTGCCGGTAGGCCGGATCGTTCCATGGAACCAGGCGTTCCAGCGCCGCCAGAATATCCCGCCGCACATCGGGGTCGGCATTTTCATTTACGGTAAGTCCGGCGGTGGTGTGGGCGCAAAAAACATGGCAGACCCCGGAATCCATAGACGCCGGAACCAGCCGGTTGATTTCGGCGGTAATGTCCAGCATCTCCGCACGTCTGTTTGTCGCCACTTTCAGTTCGTTCATATATACCTTAAGAAATAATGAATATGAAAATATAATTTGTCCGGCGGTAAACTCAACTGCATGAACCGAATTTTAATCAAAACCTTTTTTATCATCCGGCTTTCCTGACATTTCCGAGTCGTTAGAGGGTCTTTGAACAGGCGTATATTGTCTTTCATCTCACAGGCTTCGTTTTTCCCTTCTGCTCTTCAGCAGGCGCTGGCGCTCTTTTCGCGACATTTTGGCGAACCGCCGGTCATGGGCTCCAGCAGGAAACTGGGAGGTCTGGGAAGCCTGGGAAGTCTGGGAGAATGCCGACGACTCCGAACATTCCGACTTTGGCGTGTCCTTGAGCGGAGGCTGTTTCGCCCATGCGGCCGGCATTAACATACGGACAGCCGCCCGATCCGGAGAGTTTGGAGACATATTTGAGCTTACTGCCTTTTCGCTTCCAACTTTAGAATTTTAGAACCGGAATTTTAGAACTTTCTGACCACGTGTCTTTTACATATATGGTAAATTTGTCAACAGGAAGTATAAAAACAGGCTCAATAAACGCTAAAATTCAAAAAGAGAAATTAATTCTGTTTTAGATGCTTTTTGAAAAACGCTTTTGACTTGCCGCCGCCCCATCCGTGCTCGCCGGGGAACAGGTCAAGTTCGAGTTTTTTCGCCGCCTGGGCTGCCGCGTAGATTTTTTCAAGCTTTTTGAAACACGCCATTGCTGTATCTATTTTGAAGCATGAATCATTGGCCCCGATATCCACCAGCAGCGGACGCGGGGCGAGCAGCCCCTGGAGATCCGGCAGATCAACCAGCTTGTAAAGTCCGGGCGCAATCTGCATACCGCAGTAGTTGATGTCGCGGATGCCGAAATGAGCCCACAAGTCGCTGTAGCAGATGATTTCCGTCGCCTTGAAGCGTTCGTCGCAAAGACTCATCCACAAAGTCATCGTTCCGCCGCCGCTGAGTCCCATGGTGCCGAGTTTGTCTGAATCAACTTGCGGAAGAGAGCAGATAAAGTCAGTGGCGGCTTTGCCGTGGGTGACATTGATCGACAGCGAGGTCATGCCGAACATGGTGGCATGCAGATAATAGAGATTGCACCAGTCGCGTCCGTAGTTTGTTTGCAGATGATTCGGTTTGTTGTTGTCGTTGCGTTCGCCGAAGCCGATCCAGTCGATGGCGTAAGTAATGAACCCGGCTTTGGCCATCTGATGACCGTAGTTGTAGTTGTTCAAACTGATCTGGTTCCGCAATTCCGGAGATGAATCGTTGCCCATAACCGGTTCTTTACCGAATGCACCGTGACCGTGGCAACAGAGGATTGCCGGGTATTTCCGCCCTTTCTTCATATTCTCCGGGAACGCGATCAATAACGTAGCAGAAATGTGCTTTGAAACGTCAATCAGCCACTTCTGCTTGGTCAAACCATCATGTTCCCATTCCGCCAGCAGTTGAGGGTTGAGCGGCACCCGTTCCGGGCTGTCGCCGATGGAGGCAAGCACTTTGGGCAGCGCCTGTTTCCGCCATTTGGAGAAGTCAGTTTGGGCGTTAAAAGCATATTGCGGCACATGTTCAGCGGCCATTTCGATAAACATCCGTTGCGGACTTAAATTCCTGAATGACATAAAGACTCCTTTATTGCTATTTGATTCACTATCATTCCATAATTTCTAAATTCTGACGCCAAGGGAACGCGGTTCCATGGTTGCGGTTGAATGTTTCAACCCTATCCCGGTGTCCGGAATTGCTACGAATTTTCCGTATTTGGAAAAATCGCCGTATTCCTGCATTGAGGGCAGCAAAGCTTAATTGAAGCCGTCAATCGCTTCAATGGTGCGAGTTTTAGTATTCAGCTCCTTGCCTGTCATGTCGGCAACGGCAATATACAGCGTATAGATCCCGGCCGGAATGCCGGCTACTTTCATGGCAAAATTATTTTCCCCGCCAAGCGCGGTTGATTTTGCGGACAACACTTTGCCATTTTCATTTTTCAGACTGGCTTTCAGAAAATAACCTTTATTAATTCTGGAATTGGTTAAACCCATGCCGTTTACATTCACCGTCAGGTATTCTGCCGGCAACAGCAGAAAGCCGGTGCATTCAACATTTTCAATAACCGGATATTTGACTTTGACTAATGCCATATCATCCAGTTCAAATCTAATATTGGTTCCATCCTTGTAATGCTCTTCGGCAATACACAACTGTGTTGACTTGAGATGTTTCCAGGCGTTGACATCCCGGCCTGAGTTTTTGATTAAATCCTGAATAGAGATACGCACCGGCAGCCATGCTCGCTGAATGTCCCCCAAATCAAGGATTTTGTTTCCCCTGAACCCGTCGCTTCCGCCCTCATAGCTGGCAATGTCAACAATTATTGGGGTATGATCGTCCTCAACTTCATTTCTATCCGAGTCAATTTTTACATTGAAAGTTAAATAGTCATAGTCAGTCAACACTACCTCCGTCGAACCGAATTCCCGCCTGATGCGAGGCCAGCCAATCGGGTAGTGTCCATTCTCACCACTTTCGCCATCAACCTTATAATCCACTTTGAAATTAACTTGAAGAATGGGACGATTCGGGGATAAATCCGTCGAATTTACAACTTTGGTTGTCACTTCGCTGGCTATGGACTTCCATTTTGCAAACTTGTCTGTTCCTAAATCATATTTCTCAAAAGTTCCGCTTTGAACCAAATCTTCAAAGGCATCCGTCTTCTTCACATTTTTTGCCGTATCGGCAATCACTGACGGCGCGATTTTTTGATTAGTCGCAGAAAATTCCAACAGCTTCTCAGTAATGGCGGCAATGCGCCAGCGCACTGCGTTGAATTCTTCATCCGCCCACATATTGGCGGAAAGATACTTCTCCTGAGGTATTATCGAGTCCCATATTTGCCGGACCAGAATCCTGCTCTCTTTTACCAATGCCTGACAAGCGGGATTGCCGCTATTCTCCCGTGCGATTACCGCCTGTTCCAATGTATATAAATAGCGGTAGTCGTCTCTGCCCTCGCGAAAACATTCCCAATAAATTGCCGGAATGAAGTTGCCTTTTTCATCCAGACGGTTTCCGCAGCCGGATTGGGCTCCGCGCAGATAATCAAAATGGTCATCACGATAGCTCACCCACCTCCAATTCCAGGGGATTAATGCCTGATACCCGCTACGCCACAAGCCGAAACCATATGTCATGCGGCCTCCTTTTTGCTGGGTTGCCCTATCTTTAATTTCACCTGCTACATGATTTGGGTAGGACCAATAATGGTAACGCTTGTCAGCGACCACTTTCTCATACGGTATGGAAAAGGGCTGTGAGCACCATACGTCAACTGCGTCATTTGCTTTATACTGCCCCGCATCTATTGATACAGGATCTTTGGTGATATAAGTTTTAATTCCGGCCCGGCGGACGGCTGAGTAAACTTTAGACGCAAAATCAGCGTTGACGGATGCCACTTCATCCATTGGACAACAGATAAGTTCCGGCCATCCCTTAGCTTCACACTCCAGGCGGAATTTTCGGAAGGACCGTTCAATTTCGTTGTAAATTTCATCATTTTCAGGCGATTTACTTATAAGCCAATTGCCGGTAATCCTGCCATCCGGCACATGTTTCCTGTAGAAATCCCATATTCCCCCCGTAACGGGAATCGGTCCTTTGAAGCCAAGTTTGATCATCTTATCAACGGCTTGAGGATACTTGACATATATTTCCAAGTCATTGCCTTTTCCCTTTCGCGCGTTGCAAGGAATTGTCGGGAAGGTGTCAACGCCGTAGTTCAGCATCTCGGCAAACTCCTTGTCCATAAGTTCATCCAACGCTTTGCCGGTCTCATCATAGAATAAAAAACTGTACATATCGTGATATACGGAATATTTTTTTGACGGGTCATTTTTCAAGGCGTAGCCCAGCACCCGGAACTTGACCGGCAGTTGAACCGGACTTTTTGCCGTATCATCAGTAATGTTGATTTCGCCGGTATATAACCCGGCTTTGGCATCGGCAGGAACCTTTACCTTAAGCCAGTAACGCTGGCATTCCCCTTTCGCAAACGAGTTGACGGTAACCGGCTCAAGCAGCTCGGGCATCCGTCTGAAAGTATCTTTTGAGGAATAAAGCGGATAGCGCATCGGCCATTCCGTGACAAGTCTGAGGTCTAGATTTTCCGCAGGAATTATATTCCCGCCGCTGTGTAGTCTGGAAATGCTTATTTTCATGTTACTGACATCGCGCAGAGGGTAAACACTGAAAGTCAGCGGTTCAAACTCGCCCAAAGTGGCGAAGGCTGAAATGCTGTTAATCCGTTCAGTTTCCAACGGGATCGAATTCTTATATACCGGCTGAGTAATCGGACGGGAGAAAAGCATGAAGCCCCGCTCTGTCTCAGCAGGCGAAAACTCAGGAAGCGGGTTGTTCTCAATGTATGGCAATTCCTTAAATTCGTCAGGCACTGTCGCTGGAATGCGTTTTGCCCCGGGAATCAGAGAAGCGCGGGATGCGGTGGCTGCGCGGAGCATGGATGCAGCGCGATCAGCAAGAGTGGCGTTTCTGAACCATATTTTGCCGGTTCTATTGCGAAAATGCAGGTAGTAACTTATTGACTTTACAGGCTTGTCCGGCACATAAGTCCTGCCGGCCTTTTCCCAATCGTGGGTACCGGGATTGAATGGCGCAGATATGTCAAAAGTACTGGTGCCGTCCTGATGCTGAATATCCAGATACACGCCGTAAGTGCCAGAGGCCAAACTGGCTGAAACGTTTTCGGCTTTGCTTTCCGCGGAAAAAGTAATCGGCGCCGGTTTTTTCTGGTTGAGGACAACAGTCTGCCTGACTCCGGCGTTTTCTTTGCCATCGGCAGTTATTTCGCAAAATATAACGCCGTCAGCCTGGATTGACATCGCTCTGTCCGCTTCCTGCGGCGACCATTTCTTCAACAGGTTATCATTTGACTGTGCCGGGATTGACATAACAAACCCGAATATAACCGTCATGACAATTACTTTTCTTAACATTTATCGTTGCTCCCTATGTCTTGTTTTTCAATCTCTGGTTCGTCCGCAGGGCGCGGGTGTCAGTAATACACCGAGGCTTGCCTCGGTGACAGGATGGACGAGTGGAAATTCTTTATTAAAATCTTACAGAACTTTATGGATTAAATTACGGCACCATCCAATTTTCCACCTTGTCTTTATTCACTTGAATATACTGCACATGACCATCCACGAATGAATAATTGCGTCCGCGGTCATCATGCGGACTCACATTGTAAGGCTTTATGACAGGCTTTATCCATTTATTGGTTGTCACAGCATCATTTCCCCCCTCCCACAAATTACCAACGTTATTAGTAGTATCTGTTATGTTAATATCTTCAATCAGCAGATACGTTCCAGAAGAATTGCGAATGCGCGATGACTTGCGGGGCTGCCAGTAATTCACCGGCTGCGTCCCATCATAATAAACGACCCCCAGGCTTTGTTGAGCGCCAGGCAGAGCCGGGTTGCCGGCGGCATCGCTGTAGATGGCTCCGCCGTTCATGGAATAGCACCTGAAATTAGCCGTAGCATTGGTTTTGGAAAACTTCCCGATATCGGGACATTTGACGATTCCTTTCAGCGCTTTTTCCGTAATGTATCCAGTATTATAAAGGCGGTGATTCCAGCAGTAATCTCCCCACCACGGAGTAGCGCCTTTGGGTTGTATCCCGCCTGTCTCATACGGCTGGGTGAAATAATCAAAGTCATTGACATACTGCAACATTGTCATTGAAATCTGCTTAAGATTATTGGAACAGCCGGTCTTCCTGGCGCTTTCCCTGGCTTTATTCAGCGCCGGCAGCAGCATGGCCGCGAGGATCGCGATGATAGCGATCACCACGAGGAGTTCAATGAGCGTAAAATTTTTATGTTTCCGATGAAGCCCGGCAGGTTGCGACATTGCATTAATCTTTCTCATAAGCCAACTCCTTTTTTTGTGTATATGCGTTGCTGGTTCTTATATGTACTATAGGTTCAACGATATGTTGACAGGGCGTGATAACCAGAGATTCTTCAACCAGTAAAGAAACAATTCTATCCAGGTCATGTTCCACTGAAGAAATCGGGAATGGATAAAGTTTGACTGCCGGAACGTTGTTAAATCCAGCCACCAGCATACCCTTTCCCACTTCGAATCCATTCATAGTCAAAAAGTTAGCTCCGCCAATCGCCACATAGTCAGTCAGAAAAAAAAGCGCATTAACCTGCGGAAGCTCTTTAACTATTCTGGCTGTTCCCTCCCAGCCGGCAGCGCTAAGGTCGGTAACAAGATTTATTTTGCAAAGTTCAATCGCATCTATTGTAAATACATAGCGTTCAACAATTTGTTCAAATGTCAGCGCTGGAAATAACCGCTGCAGTGCTATAATCCGCGTATTATCCATATTTAAATCATTAACGGGGCAGACGAGCCGGAAATTGCGGCCTTCATTCAGAAAAAAGCGAAAGATAGCCAGTATTCCGCAGGCACTGTCAACGCAAATATATCGTTTTATCTCAGTAGTGTTGAATCCCAATACAGAACGTTCATTGTTTTCAATCTCCTTCTCAATCTCCACCGCACCCACCGGATTGCCGAGAAGAAGAAAATGTTCCACCCCGCGGGAAATCAATTCCCGCACTTTTTCCAGATTATCTACCGTGGAATATGTAAAAGTTTTGAAATATACAGAATAGTCAAGCTGATCGAATTTATTCAGCAGCCGGATAATTAATTCACTAATATGTTCCTCTGATTTTATATAATCCTCTGCCATCATGATCGCAACCGTATGGGTCTTCTGCCCCTGCATCAGCTTGTAACCGAAATTAGTGCGATAGCCAAGTTTTTTTGCAATCAGCCGGACGCGTTGACGTGTTTCCTCGGAACTGTAATCTCCAGGATTATTATTAAGTATCCTTGACACTGTCGACAGCGCCAGGCCGGCGTTTTCGGCAATATCACTCAATTTGCAGCTTTTATTTTTAACTATACTCGTCATAGAAATATATTTCCTAGAAAGTAATTTGCTATGCTTAAATAATAATGTTTTTTAAAGCTTTTGTCAATGAGCAAAAGAAAGAAAATGAGAAATAAGTTAATAACGTTCGCGTATAAAAGCGGACGACATAACTGGAAACGCATTTGCATCTTGCATGTATTATGGTTATAATAAGCTCAAAACATGGGAGTATTTATCATGGGCGTAGAAACCATTAAGAAAATAGAAGAAAAAATACAGAACAACGCGGCGCTTGACCAGAACAAAAAGGCGGAATTGCTTGAACTGATGGGCAATTTAAAACTGGAGCTGGCGCAACTCCAGAAAACCGACAGATCCAAAGCCAGAATCATCGCAGATCTGGCCGAAACGTCTACGCAAAAAGCGTTTGAAGTTTTGACTGCGGTCGATGTCAGCACGGAAACTCCGTTAAAGGAACTGGAAACTTCCGTCGATGAGTTTGAAGTCTCCCATCCGCGGCTGGTCAGAATCATCAACAGGATATGTATTATGCTTTCAAGCATAGGAATATAATATTTTTAGCACTACTGTATGAAGATCATTAAAAAACATCGCTGTTTTATTCTAATCAGTACCCTGACAGTATTGATCTTCTTCTGCTTTGCGCTGAATGTTTCAGCGCGGGCGGGCGGCGGTGGTGGTTTCGGCGGTGGCGGCGGACATTCAAGCGGGGGTGGAAGTTTCGGCGGCGGACATTCAAGCGGGGGTGGAAGTTTCGGCGGAAATCATTACAGCGGTTCCGGACATTACGGCGGCACCAATAACTTTCCATGGCTTATCTTCATATTTATCTCAAAAAATCCATTTATCACGTTGCTGATTGTTGTCGGCATTTTATGCCTGATTGCTCTATCCGCAAAAACCCGTTACAACTATGTCACCAACACTATCCGGCGCAGTTTTGAACGGCAGAGCGAGGAAGCGGCGAACGCCGCGGAAAGCGCCATTCTGAAGCGCGACCCGGAATTTTCGCGAGAAATGCTGGCGGAACGGATATCCGGCGGTTTTGTGCAAATTCAGGAAGCATGGGCGGGCCAGGACATGCGCCCGGTGAGGCATCTGGTTTCCGACGGTATTTTTGAACGGTTCAGCCTGCAACTGGAAATGATGAAGGCTTCAAGCCTCATCAACCGGATGACTTCAATCAATGTTCTCGAAACACAAATCGTCAGCATCGACACCGACCGTTTTTTCGACTCGGTAAATGTCATGGTCCGGGCATCAGCCTGCGACACTTACATCAACAGCCGGGATAATGAACTCTTATCAGGAATTCCGGAACCGGAAGAGTTCGCTGAATTCTGGACACTGCTGCGCCGCCCTGGCGCAAAAACCGCCGGACGGCCCGGATTATTTGAATGCTGCTGTCCCAACTGCGGTGCGCCGCTGGATAAACTTGACCGTACTGAATGCAAGTCGTGCCACGCCATCGTAAACTCAGGGGAGTATGACTGGGTGCTCACAGAAATAACCCAGGCATCCGAATGGAGCTATCGCCCGCCGCGGATTATTGCCGGAATAGAAAAGCTGCAGGCGGTTGATCCGTCGTTCAATCCGTGGCATATTGAAGACCGTGCATCAGTAATTTTCTATCGTTTCATCGCGGCGCAATTCTTTGCAGATCAGCGCTATCTGATCAAGCTGGCGGATTCGGCATTCATGCATCAGTATAAGGATTTTTTCACTCCGCTAAGCAGCGGCAG
The DNA here is from genome assembly GCA_041665605.1 of Victivallaceae bacterium. Taxonomy (GTDB): domain Bacteria; phylum Verrucomicrobiota; class Lentisphaeria; order Victivallales; family Victivallaceae; genus CAIPAT01. The sequence continues at coordinate 76,349 of JBAYIO010000004.1, forward strand.
ACATCGTTATTACGCCGATGCGGCTGTAGGCGGAGTTGAACTCATAGATGTAATCAACGCGTCTGAAGCTGAAGAATATGACCGGCTGCGGGTAAAAATCCGCTGGTCCGGACATCAGGCGGAGAAAATTGTGCCGGGACTGATTCAACCGGAACCGGATTTGTCAACTATTTTCAGCCAGGAATTCATTCTGAACCGCAATAGAGGCGCTAAATCTTCGGACAAAAATATCCTGTCCAGTATTCACTGCCCGGGCTGCGGCGCACCTGAAGTCAGAAACGACAAGCCGTACTGCGAATATTGCAGCACGCCGCTCAATGACGGCAGCCGGGACTGGGTGCTGGACGATATCCGTCCGTTCTCCGGCTATCCGCAAGTCGAAATGGAAAAAGTGACGCACAATATATACAGCCAGCCGTCCGCAGTCTCAGACAAAGTCAGACTGGACAGCATTGACGCCGATGCCGTTTTAGGCTGCGCCGCCGCAATTATGATGTCTGACGGAGAAATTGACGACAAAGAAACAGAACTGCTCAAATCTTTTGCCCAGTCCAAGAAAGTATCAGAGGAGCGCCTTGCCTTGATAATTGACTCAGTAAAAGCCGGAACTTTTGAATGTTCCATGCCGGAAGGCGCGGCGGCCAAAGAATTTATCCGGGCCATGGTTTTAATGTGCCTGGCTGACGGCAAAGTCACCTCCGCCGAGCGGCGCATGCTGGAATCTTTTGCCGTCAAACTGAGCATACCGTTAAACACGGTTTACGAGATGATGCGCAAGGAACGTTCAGCGCTATACAAAAAAGTCAGACAACTCTGACAATCCTCACTTGCTCCGTATTAATTGTAAATCTCCATTGATAATTACTATATTTCAGGCAAAAAATTGATTACTTTTTTCTGTGTCCGCTAGAATATTACCAGAATAGTGAGTATATTTCATGATGCATAAATCCATGCGTTAATAAACATACAGGTTTTGCCTGAAATTTTGCAAGGTTTGTTTGTCATGAAAGTGCGGAAAAATAATTATACCATACTGGAATTACTTTTTGTCATCAGTTGCATCATCATTATCCTGAATATGCTGATGCCGGCCTTTAACGAATCCCGCGAAAAAAGCCGTTTTGTCCGCTGGATAGGCTTCAACAGGCAATGCAGCGCCGATCCGTCATGTGTGATTAATTTCAATTTTCAGGAAGGCCAGGGTTCCATTCTTACCAATTCCGCAGCAGGGCATGAAAATAAAAAATTCAATGTAAAAGATTACTATGGCATCGTCAAAAACGGCACATCTGTCGATCAGAAAGACGGCAGTTGGAAAACAATCGACGGTAAATGGGTCAAAGGCCGCTGGTGGAGAGGAAAAAGGGCGCTGCAATTCAACGGGCTTGATACAATGGTTGAAATTCCTAAATCTGAAGCCATAGATTTCGGGGAGCAAGATGATTTTACCATCATCGTCTGGTTGAAGTTTGATAAATTCACCAACTGGTCAACCCCGTTCAGCAAATCGTACTCTCCTGATTTTGCCCAGTATGACTTGTATTTGGACAACACCTCTTACTCCACCTCAACAGTCAAAGCGCAATTTGAAGTAGACGTCTGCCGCACATGCGTCGGCTATGACAATGTTTTAATCAAGTCTGACGGCACTACCATGCCCAATGTTGAGCTGGATACAGAGCACTGGTACATGCTGGCATTAAGGAACCGGGCGGCAAAGACTCCGCAGTCCGCCAGTGCCAACAACATCAACGACCATGCGGTGGATGTTCTTTGGAATGGACAGAACATGACAGTGGGGCGCGGCACAAACAATGTCATAGCGTCAGGCACCCGCTGCGGCGCTAAATTAATTCTTGGAGTTATGCGCTTTACGACTGGACTGAGCGAAGGCGAAGGCAGATTGGATTTCATAAATACCGGCTTTACAGGAAAAATTGACGAATTCATTGTTTACAACCGGGCGCTCTCGGATAATGAGCTCCGCGGACATTACGCCATGGGAGCGGAGCATTTATAATCATGTTTATTCTTCATTCAATTGTAAAAAAGCAGTCAGATGAGGTCTAAATGGGTATAAGATTTCGCTGTAAGAACTGTTATCAGAAGTATGAACTGGCAACTGAATGGGCAGGCAAAGTATCTGAATGTTTGAGATGCGGTATTGCAATGCAGGTACCGGACGAAGATTCTCAAAAATCCAATGAACTGAGAAATGCCATCACGGTCAATGATCTTAACCATCCGGACAATATCCAGCAGATTCAAGTTGTTTCCGCTACCGCAAGGACCGGCACTCCTGACGATATTATCTTCCGGTGTAAATTATGCCGTCAAAAATACCGCCTGTCGAAAGATCTTGCCGGCCAGGTGGCAACGTGTGCCAAATGCAAAAAAAATATGGTTGTACCATCCGCCTCGGACGGCTCGGTAAAACCGGAAAACAGTATCATTTTCTGGTGCAAGATTTGCGGCGCGAAATACCGTTTGAACAATAAACTCATCGGCCAGCAGGTAGAATGCACCAGATGCAAAAGCACCTTCCCGGTTCCGGAAGTATCAGAAACGGCTCCGCCGCCCAGACAATCCGGCCAGAAATCTGCATGCACCATATCACCCGATATCATAAAAAACGGAATGGTAACTGCCGAGACCACAGACTCTCCGGCGAATATAAAAACCATAAGAGCAGTAAAAGCTGTCTATAAAATATCAGACCCGCTCGACCGGATACCCGTAAGAAGCAAGCCCTACCAGATGGTCGACAAGGCTCCTGCCGCCCCCCCGGCGACTATAACCGATCTCCCTGCTCCGAAAGAGGAGGAGGCGAAGAAATCAGACTCTGTAAAACTGCATCATTTTGAACCGGATTCCGAAAAAACCCATTCCACCATCGTAGCAACTAAAACTGTGACCATGATGGTAAAATATGTAATAAAACTGCCGCGTGAAAACATTCTCTGGACATGGTTATCAGTTATCTTTGACTGGATTACGCAGTTGGCAATTTTCCGTTGGATTCCCAGAAAAGTCTTCGTCTATATCATAATATTGCTCGCGCTGGCCGGATCGCTTTATTTTGCGCGTAATCTGTTCCCGAAAAAAGACCGCCCCCCGCAGTTCCAGATTCACACAATGTGCCAGAAATGCGGCAAACGTGAAATCTTGACGCTTCTGGATATTGAAGAAGGAATATGCTCAAATGAATCATGCGCCAAATGCCGGACGAAAGTCGGATATGCCTGGAAATGCTGGAAGTGCTTGAAGCATTTCCCCAAGTTTAACACAGATAAAATAATCATCCAGGATCCTAAATTAAGCAAGCAGGAAAAAATGCTGCTGCTGAAACCGCCGAAATGCCCCTACTGCAGATCGACGAAGGTGAATTACGTATCAGCGGAAGATGCCACCTTTGGCTAATGGTGTTTCCACCTCCTTTAAATTGTTTGACTGGATACTGCCCAATTTAAATTTATCCAGCCTCGCGAATCCCGTTTTCAAGGAATAAATTGTAATAACGGTTTACTCATGTCTTGCGTTCAACGCCGTAATTCACGTTTCATGTCCATACATTTTATGTAAAATGATTGCATTTTTCTTGTTCTGAATATAGAATTGTATTATGATAAAGAGTATATTACATAACGAAAATTCTATATTTATTTATAGTCGCGTTTGGTTTTTTATTTGAAATCTGATAAGGTTTGTTGCAATGCGAATTCGAAGAAACAATTACACTATCCTTGAAATATTGTTCGTAATATGCATCGTTGTCATCATTGTAAGTATGCTTTTGCCGGCATTTAATGAATCGCGCGAAAAAGCCCGTTTTGTCCGCTGGCTGGCTTTCAATAAACAATGCAGTTCAGACCCCGCCTGCGTAATCAATTTCAACTTCCAGGAAGGCAAGGGCTCCATCCTCACAAACACCGCCGCGGGAAATGAAAATCTTAAATTTAATGCCAAAGACTACTATGGCGTAGTCAAGAGTAATAATTTTGTCTCCAAAAACGGGGACTGGGTAAAGGGACGCTGGTGGAAAGGTAAAAGGGCGTTGCGTTTCGATGGAACCACAATTGTGGAAGTTCCCAGGACAGACGCCATCGATTTCGGTGAAGAAGATAATTTCACCATCATCATCTGGCTGAAATTCGATAAATTCGAACAATGGTCCACACCGTACTGCAAATCGTACGCCGACCAGTTTGCCCAGTATGATATGTACTATGACAATACCCAATATCCGGGCAACCCGAATGCGCACCCGCCGATCCCGCCTTACAAAGCGCTGTTCGAAGTAGATGTATCCCGTACCTGCATCGGTTATGACAATCAGTTTTTAAACCTCGACGGCACCCCGTCGCCAAACATCGAGATGGATACCGCACACTGGTATATGATAGCACTGAGGAACAGGGTGGAAAAGAGCCCTTCCTCGCCCGGACTCAACAATAAGAACGATCACACGGTAGATGTATTCTGGAACGGTTATTATTTAGTCGGATCACGTCAAACGAACAATGTTCTAGCCCAGGGAATACATTGCAACGCCAAATTAATTTTAGGAGCAATGCGTTTCTGGACCGGGAAAAATAGCGGAGACGGTTCCCTGAATTGTTTTTTCAAGGGTAAAATTGACGAATTTATCATATACAGGCGGGCGCTTCAAGACTCTGAAATACGCGGACATTTTATGATGGGACAGGAACATCATTACTGACATGCGCCTTCTTCGAAATTAAATAAGCTATCAATACTGATACTGGATGGGCTACGATGGGTATAAGATTCCGTTGCAAGAACTGCAACCAGAAATACGAACTGGAAGACCAGTGGGCTGGACAGGTTTCAGAGTGTCTGCGCTGCGGCGCCGCAATGCAGGTGCCCAGAGAATCGCAGATTCCGCCGGAAAAGACCGCCGCTCCCAAATCCAAGACGATTAGAAGGGCCATGCCTGTCCAGGGAATCAACGTGCTGGATAAAATTCAAAAAGTCCAGATCGTTTCCGCCACGACAAAGAGCGGTGCGGAAGACGACATTATCTTCCGTTGCAAAATATGCCAGCAGAAGTATCGTCTGCCGCGCGACCTTGCCGGCCAGGTGGCGGAATGTGCAAAATGCAAAAGAAACATGGTTGTGCCTGTCAAGTCGGACGACTGGGCCAAGGATACTGAGAAACCTGACGATGACATCGTTTTCTGGTGTAAAGCCTGCGGCGTTAAATATCGGCTGGACAAAGAACTTGTCGGACAGCGTGTTGAATGCACCAGATGCAAAAGTACCTTCCCGGTTCCGAAAGAGTCGGAAACCGGGCCTCCGAAGAATCTGGTCGGACAAAAACCGGTGAATAACAAGCAGGCAGTTACGGCCCCGGCAACATCCGCCAATGATAAAATTATGTCAATAGCGCCGGTCAATAACAGTACGGCCATTCCTGAACTTCCTAAAGAAACGCCGGAAAGCCGTCTTGACCGGATACCGGCGAAAACTGCACCGCCTGTTCTTGAAAAAGAAAAAACTGCGGCTGCGGCAAACATTGCGGGGAACAAGGGAGAAAAGAAATCAGATTCCGGGAATGTCCTCCATATTGACCCGGAAATGGAAAAAACTCATACTACCATCGAAATGACCAAAACAGTGACCCTGATGGTAAAATATATTATAAAGCTGCCGCGGAATAATATTCTTTTTTCATGGGGTTCGGTTGTAATTGACTGGCTTGCGCAGTTCGGCATCTTCCGCTGGATTCCCAAACGGATATTCGCTTATATTTTCATCCTGGCCGCATTGACAGGGATGCTTTATCTCACAAGTGGATTTTTCAGAACTAAAGACGATCCTCCGACATACCAGCTTCATACCATATGCGCCCAATGCAGCAATCGGGAAATCAGGAATATTATAGATCCGGATGACGCGGTATGTTCCAAATGCAAAAGCAAAATCGGTTATGCCTGGCAATGCGAAGAATGCGGTAAATATTTTCCGAAATTAAATACGGAAAAAACAATAATCAATGATCCCAAATTAAGCAGACATGAGAAAATAGGGCTGATTAAACCAACGGTGTGCCCGCACTGCCGGTCATCCAAGGTGCATTATGTCACAAGTGATGATGCCACTTTCGGATATTAATAACTAATCTTCTCCAGTTCAGCTATGACCGTCTGCGGCGTAATGGCAGTCATGCATACAGGATTTCCCCTCGGGCATTCGCGTTTAAAGCACGGCGCGCACGGCTGCTTCTGGCAGACAATCCTCCAGCTTGCGGAAATCGGGGAAGTGGCGGAGTGATCAGTCGGGCCAAAAATCGCTACACCGGGACAGCCCAGCGCCGCCGCCAAATGCATGATGCCGCTGTCATTGGCCACACATGCCGCCGCATGCTTCAGCAAATGCATAAGTTCCGGCATATTGGTCTTCCCGGCCAGATTGAATGCCTTGTCAGGAGACAGCCCCTCAACCGCCTCCTGGCAGATATCCCGCTCTTTCGCGGAACCCAGCACTGCGACAATCCCGCCCTGCCCGATCCACCATTCAGCCACAGTCTTGAAACTGGCGGAATCCCAGCGTTTAGAACTGCCGTATGCGGCGCCAGCCGCCAGCGCCAGCAGGCGGGGATGCCGGCAAAGCGACGACAGTTCCGGACGCAGCGTTTCAAACTCCGGAGTAATATTGAATTCCGGCAGTTCGCCGTTCCAGTCCGGCGCGCCGAGTGCTCTGACCATGGACAAATATTTATTCGCATGATGCAGTTCATTCAGCACATGATCTTTCCTTCCGGGAAATTTAAAGCTTCTTTTCAGCAGGACTCCGCGGCAGCGGGCGGCGGCGCCATACAGTTGTTTAATTCCGGCAAGCCGGAAGTGTATGGCATCGCGCAGTGAATTATTAAACAGTATTCCTGCCCCCGCTTGAAGTTTTTTGACATTTTTAATCTCCTCCGATGTCCACGCCCGGTGCGCCTGCTCCAGCGGAAAAACAACATCAACCAGCGGCATGGCGTTAAACAATTCTGTCAGCGCGGCCGGACAGACTACAAAAATACCACAGCCTTCAGGCATAATTTCTTTCAACTGCATCAATGCGGGCAGTGTCATTACCGCATCGCCCAGCCAGTTGGGAACACGCACCGCAATCCCGTCTTTCAGGCGACGCACATCAAGCGGCGTCACCGGAAATAGCGGAGCCGCCGCCAAGTCCGGCCTGACTATTTTTACTTCTTTGCTCATCGCAATCACAAGTCACTTTGTTAGTTTTAGATTTTCAACTCGCATAAAGTACACTTTTCAGCATAATGATGCAATCACTACTAGCCATGAAAACAGAGAAAGAAACTCAAAAATGATTCTTCTCTTCTCGATTTTTCAATTTTAATTTGCGTTTTGTTAAACTATATGCTTAATTATGTTAAACAAATAAAGGATGTTCATAATAACATGCTATTGAAAACAGTAAAGCAATATATCACTACGCTCAATGTCGGCGACAGACTGCCCAATGAATTGGAACTGGCGGCCAAATTCAAAGTTTCGCGTGGAACCATCCGCGAAATAATCAACCATCTTACGCTGCTTGGCGTGCTGAAGCGCAGCACCAAGCGCGGAACCTTTGTCAAGGCTCCAAGCGCCGGCGATATCGGCGAAACCTTGAGTTTACAATTGCAGATTGCCGGAGTTGGGTTTGAGGAACTGAAGGAGACGCGGCTCTTTCTCGAACTGGCGCAAGTTCCGCTTTTAATAAAACTGGCCACTCCGGTTATGATTGACCGGTTGAATTCATTGATAGACCTGATGGAACTGTCTCTCGATAACCCGGACAAGGCCGATACAATGGATTTGGAGTTCCACTTAACCCTGATGGAGATTACCGGAAACCGGGTTTTAAGGGTCTTCTCTCAGGTGATAACGATGATGTTCGACCGTAAATACCGCAGTAAATTTCTTAACGCAGCCGCAATCAAAAAATCAGTTGATGATCACCGCGCAATGATGAAATACCTGAAAAACGGGGATTGCGAGAATTTGAAGATCTTAATTATTAATCATATCCAACCTTTATAAAATATGGAGAATATCATGTCCAGAGCTTTTGATCCGGAATTGTACGACCGTTATCTGGAAGCAAGCTTGAAATATACCTTGATTCCACCGCCAATCAATCCGGAAGTTCCGCTTCGCTATTACCCGGACGTCGACGACTACACAATGAGTTGCGGCATGGCTCGAACACTTAATGGAAGAATCTGGCTGGCATGGTTCGGCAACGAGGACGGCGATGGAGCCGTGATGTTAATGGCGCATAGCGACGATGACGGCAGAAGTTTTTCCAATCCTGACTTTATCATCGATCCCGGCTTCATCCCGGGCGGCGTACATATTTCGGCCCTGGTCGGCAATCTGTGGACAGCGCCGGACGGCAGATTATTTCTCTTTGTCATGCAGAGCCTCGGTTTCAACGACGGGCGGGGCGGCGTCTGGCAATCGATCTGTGAAAATCCGGACGACAGCAAACCAGCCTGGTCCACTCCAGCGAGACTATGGCACGGCGCGGCATTGAACAAACCGACTGTACTTGCAAACGGCACCTGGCTTCTGCCGGTTGCACTCTGGCATCGTTTTCTGATTACTGTGGAGCAGGACCATCACTCCTTCTGGGGACAAAGTAAACTATTTCATGAACTCGATGAACGGCGCGGCAGCAATATCCTCGCTTCAACCGATAGCGGCAGAAACTGGCAACTGCGCGGCCATGTCAGCAATTTATTTGACAGCACGTTCGATGAGCCGATGATACTTGAACGCAAAGATAAGAGTCTGCTGATGTATATGCGCGACGGTCACGGAATGACGCAAAGCGAATCGTTTGACGAAGGAAATACATGGAGCGTTCCAGTAAAAACTCCGTTCCGCAGCGCCAGCGCACGATTTTTCTTTACCAAGTTAGTTTCAGGAAACGCACTGCTGGTAAAGTATTCCAATCCCGCGGACACGGAACGGCGTTCACACTTAACAGCATACATCTCAAAAGATGACGGCGCAACATGGCAGGGCGGACTGTTGCTCGATGAACGGTGTGACATCAGTTACCCGGATGGATTTCAGGCCCCGGACGGACGCATTTTTGTACAGTATGACCGGAAACGCGAATCGGGTGAAATACTGCTCTCGGTATTTAACGAAGAAGATGCTCTTGCCGGGAAAAATGTTTCAGGTAAAGTGCTGCTGAAGCATCCGGCAGTCCAATCATGTTCCGCCCGGCGGGAGAGTTTAAATGCGCAGTGATATTTTTTACTGGAAATGCGATCAGTTGCTTAGTGTGGAATCCAAAAAAGAGTTATATTTCGCCGATAAATATTCAAATGATTCAATCGCAGTTGCGAAGTCTGTCGTCCGCGATTTTTTAGGCAAGGAACCGGTTGAATTTAACCACTTGAAGGTGGATGGCAACCATTTCGCCTATTACTTCAGTGATAGCAGAGTGAAATTCTTTCTGCGCACCGACGATGGCTTGTCGGACGACTGCTACATGCTCGCCGAAAGCGCAATCATGGAGGAACTTTACAAGTCAAAAATGCCGGTTCCAAAGGTCTTTGCCACCAGCGTGGATTTGAAAAAGTTTCCGGTGCGCTATCAGATCATGGAGTTTTTAGAGACTCCGTCATTGAATGCGTTTTATCAGCAAAATACGCTGAACGGCCCAGGCATTGCCCGGGAATTCGGGGTGTTTCTGTCCAGGCTGCATCAGCATAGATACCCGAAATTCGGTTTTATTGATATTAATATTTTATCCGAAGAAAAGCAAATCTGCGGAATTGATCCAACATGGGCAGCCTACTTTAATAAATGTTTGCCCAAACATCTTGGCTATTTGCAGGATAAACAGATTTTAAGCGCCGGAAAAATCAGGCAGATTGAGCAGATTTTTGAATGCCGTCAGGAGTGGCTCAATTTAGCCGCCGGTTCATTGCTGCACCGCGATTTCGCCTACTGGAATATCCTCGGCACGCAGGACAGGATCAGCGCGGTAATCGACTGGGACGATGCGGTAATCGGCGACCCCGCGGATGATCTCGGCATTGTCAACTGCTTCAATGCGCCGGAGTTCATGAAAATTATGCTTGAATCATATTCATCATCCACTCCGGTTGATGAAAATTTCACTCATCGCATCTGGTTATATACCTTGCGCAATATGCTGTGGAAAACCATGATCCGTCACTACATGGGATACTTTGACCGTGATAAAAAATTCTTTCTCAACAAAAATGAGTTGAATTTATCGCTAAAAGAATATAGTTTAGAGAAAATAAACCAATCCATCAAAAATCTGAGTGCATTATGAACTTCATCAAAGACAAAATAGAAAATCAAGTTACGCGCGGACTGTTTATTACTTCCGGCACTGAGTTCGCAGTTGAATTGGCCGCCCATGCCGGATTTGACTATCTGATATTGGATATGGAGCATGGGCTGGGTGACGAGGGTGATGTTCTGCGAATGATCCGGTCTCTGAACGGGTTTGAAACGGCGCCGATTGTCAGAATTCCGTATCTGCGGATAGAATACATCAAAAAGGTGCTGGATTTTGGCGCGGCAGGCATCATGTGTCCAATGGTGGAAACGGCGGCAGATGCTCAGAACCTGGTCGATTTCATGCGTTATCCGCCAGCGGGAAAGCGCGGTTTGACCGGCAGTTCGCACGCTTCCGGTTACGGAGCGGATTTTAAAGATTATTTTGCCCGCGCCAACGCCAATTTACTCTGCGTGGCGCAAATTGAAAATGCGAACGGAGTGGAAAATGTCGATGCGATTGCGGCGGTCGAGGGAGTGGATGTCCTCTTCATCGGACACTCGGATCTTTCGCTCAATTTAGGATGTTTAAATAACTTCGATGATAAAAAAATAATCGAGGCCGAACTTGCAGTGCTGGCAGCCGCCCGAAAACATGGGAAAATCGCCGGAATGATGCTCAAAAGCGGCATGAATGCACAAAACTGCATCGACCGCGGGTTTACCTCGCTGGTGCTGGGAACCGACATTGGCTGTCTGCGCTCCGCCTACAGCAAATTATTAAATGAAACCGCGCCAGAATAAAAACATTCTCCGCCGGCGGTGAACTGAATTGCACCCGGCCGTTACACTGCCTTCATTGCGCAATGATTTTCCTGAACCAGCGGGTTTCGCCCGCCTGCATTTGGAAACTGACAGTGTCAATGTTCTTCCCTGCAAGTTTTCCGCTGGCAAGATCAAGCAGATCGCATTTCCGCGGCAGGCGCAATATTTTATTTCCGTTGCTGAGTGCGTGAATCGTAACGAAACCATTGCCGGAATAAGTCACATCATTGCACGGCCCGACCGGTTCAATGCCGGCTTCCCGGACCATATTTCTTACCAGTTCAGGGGTAAACGCTCCGGGAACAGCAATATAAATACTTGTCCAGTCTTTAAAGCGCTTTACCGCCCATCCGGTTTTCCCGGTGCCGGTAATCTCGCCAAAGGCAATTGCGCTTTTGTCATCAATATAAAACATCGGCTGCATGGATTCGGAAAGAACATTATCCTTTACCCCGGCAGCAAGTTTATCATTGACGCCCGTCAAAGGTCTTATCCGGAAATGGCTGGAGGATTCAGGAGCGTATTTTACCTTCATCCCCGTCAACTGGTAAATATTTTCCTCAAAACTGCCTTTATCAGAGGCGATACCTGCGGCACTGACAAAAACAACGATATTCCCGTCTTTCTGCAAGTTATGCTTCACCCAGTCGATCTGGGCGGCTGAAATCGTCGGCGCGGCGAGAAACAAATTCACTTTGTATTTTGCGCGCTTCGGATTCGTCAAATCGGCAAGGTTGTACGCGTCCCAGGAAACGCCCGAACGGTTCAGCGTGAGTCTGGCAAGTCCCACGGAAAGGTTGTTGAAATTCTGGCAGAAGCCATATGCGGCATAGTTACGGAGTTCGTCATCAATAAACACACCGATTTGCCCGCGGTCTTCCGGCATCGGGCTCTTTGCCGCCAATTCCATCGCCGCGGCAAGTTCTTTAACCGCTTCAACATATTTCGGGGTGTCAAACATGTTGCGGCTCAATCCCAGGAACCACCCGCCCTGCCCTTGCGCCGCAAGCATTCCCAGATCGCGTCTGCCCTGATTGATGAATTCGTTCTCGTCATTGACTCCGCCCTGAATCATAATCTGGGTAGCGGCATCGGCAGGTTTCCATGAAGTATGAGTACGGTAATCCAGTTCGCTCAGTAAAATTTTGCCGTGCAGTCCGAGTGAACCGGCAACAGAACTGTAATTACCGGTGCGTCCGGGGAGCCGCCAGACTCCATAATCAGGGACGCTGATAAAACCGTCTATATATTTATCCTCAAACAGCATTTTCTGATTTGAACGGCCGCTGTATCCCTGAATGATATCCGGCGAGTAAATATTCACAAAAACGTTTCTTCCAAATTCCTCTTTGACTACTTTCCCGAAATAATTGGCCGATTTCATCGCGCCAAGATCGTTATGGCGGTTGGAGTCAATGATCCAGCGGTCGGTTCCCTTTTTAGGATCCAGAAACCAGCCCTTGGTGCGTATGTCAAAAGGCGCGAATTTAGCCGTATCGAATGTCACTTCCGGATTCTGCCAGGCCTGACGCAGACGGTTGACATCGCTGCCATATATTTCACGGAGGAATGACCTGAAGTCTTTTTCCGCTCCGGGCGAAAAATCAAACCCCTGATACTGTACATGCGGAAACCACTGGCTGTCAGTGCCGCACCAGAGATTCACCCCGGCAACCGCTTTGCCGCAATCAAAGCTCTTAATATGTTTAATCAGCTCCCGCAATGCTTCGGCAACAGTGCTTCGGAACTCTTCCGCGCTGTAACTGCACGCCCACCGGTCATACGGACCGTATCCCAGCTTATCCGGTTTAGTCATATTCACTTTAGTCCCGGCCACTTTCCGCCCGTCATGATCACGCCATACGGCATCCGGATATTGCTCCCCCCACTCACGGTATGACGGCGTAATCCTGACATTCACCATTATTACCGTATCCGGAGAATAGGACAGCGCCAGTTCAATGCTTTTCCGCACTTCCGCGAAATCATATTTGCCCTTCCCCTGCCACCAGTCTTTATCTGAAGTATAACTGGGAGTAAGCCAGATATAATGCCATCTTATGCCAGCCCTGAGCGTACATTTAAATTCGCTCTCCTCGGTCTTAACCGTGAAATTATTGTACGCCAGCGAGGGAACCGGCTTATCATTTACATAAAGCACCGGAAAATCTCCGGAATTCCTGACATCCACTTTTACCGGGGCGCGTTCCTGCCAGATCCGGCGGACTTCTTCAATAGGAATGGTTGGACTGCTCTCCCCGGCGGCAGGAGGCCTGGCCAGGAAACTGTTCGGCGCCGGCGCCGGACGCAGGCTGAGATCATCCCACCAGATCACCTGCGGTGCGCCGCGCAAACTGAGCAGGGTATACAACTGGTCGTAACCATCCGGAACTTTAAAGATAACCTGCACATACCGCCATTGAGAACCGTAAAGCGGCGCGATCAGCGGATTCAGCGCAACCGGATCAAACATCTTCTCCGGCTTGTCTCCGGTCGCAGGCAGGATAATGCGGCACATTGCGGAAGCGCCGAAATTCGGTTCAGTCAGATGGTACCAGCCGGAAAAAAGATATTCCTGACCGGCTTTTACCCGGATCGGTCTGGTTTTCCATGAAACTTCTCCTGACTGAGCGGTTTTATCAATCTTGAAACCGGGTTTGCCGCTGCGGGATACAGCCGGGTCGCGGCTGAAAGTTCCGACGCTGGATTGCGCGGCCGGCATCGCGGCATCCGTCCTGCCGCTCTCATGGCCCCATTCCAGCGTAAATTTTGGAGCAGTGCTGGATTGTCCGTACCATTCAACTCCGTCCAGCAGATTCCTTGTATCGCAGGGAATTACCGTAAATGAACTGCAATTGTCTTCCCTTTCCAATTCAATATTCAACACGCCTTTAGCGTCTGCCGCCAGATACCGGACCGGACGGTCTGAAAAATTCACCGCATAACCTTGTCCCGGGATGACCTTAAATATCCCGGAGGATATGTGCAATATTGCGGGAGCATCGGTTACAGCCCTGGCCGCAAAAATATTTTCCCTGACTGGAATCGATGAATTGGGAATCAGTTCCGCTTTGCCTTTGCGACCGGGAAATGAGAAAACTGCGGAGTCAGTCTCGCCGGCTTTTAACGGCTTGCGGTAAATCTTATAGTCAGAAATTACGCCATGACATTTTGCAACACCATATCCGCCAATGCCGATATACTTGCCGCCGAACAGTACGGGCGGACGTTTCATCGAACCGATCAGACGGTCATCCAGAAAAAATGAGACATTCTGCCGGTTCCAGCATACTGTAAACTTATACCATTTGGCATCGCCAATATCCGCCTGACGAAAAATCTGATTACCGTCTTTACCGGCGGCAATTACCCAGGGATAAAACTTTTGGCCGTTATCCTTGGCATTGACTCCGATGCTTAAACCGGCATAGTCAGGCGGCGAAAAGGACTTTATGGAAACCAGAGTGGCGAACACATCTTTTTCGCCGGCAGCGGCAACCGCCTCTTTCAACAGCGGGTAATACTTGAACTCAATAGTACCTTCATCCGCCGGAAGAATATTTTCTCCGGAATAAAGCAGAACCGAAGCATCAGCGCCGGCAATTTTAACTCCCGTCACATTCTGTATCCGGACGATTTCACCATTTCCAGAGACGGGTATTTTTTTTCCGGCAACAGTCTCCGCGCTAAAATCTTTACTGAAAGTAGCAGAAAAAACCAGATCCGGTTCCAGTGCCATAGTTGAAAACAATACGCAATACAACCCGGCTGAAAGCAGCAGTTTCGTAATCATCTTTGTCCTCTGATAAAATAAATCCCGCACCGTTTAAAAATTAGGAGTTGTTCAAAAATCAAAGTTTACAAGTTTAGTGAAATATCCCGGGGTGATTTTGTTAATTGACGGTGAGGCGCATACCCTCAGGTATGTAACGAACCGGCAAACACAAAGGCATCCGGGAGAATCGCGAAGATGTAAAGTTTTTTCTGAACTGCTCCTTAGCTGAATTATAATCCGTAATAATTGGTGATTCTGTAGTAATATTCAATGCTGGTTGCCAGGCCTACCATGCCGACATTGGTCACACGCTCGGCATTCGTAATTGGCGCATAATGCCCGTCCCCCCATACAACATTAGCGCTTCTGTTGATATGCACGTCATGTATTGTATCTGTTCCGGCGGTAAGCGAGGCATTGCCGTTGATTGCGGCGCGAGCCTGAGTTCCCAGGTATCTCCAGGTGTCTCCAAGCATAATCTTGGTCGAAGGTTTCTTGACTCTGTTGTTTTTCCACGGCGTATACGATTGTACCACGCCGCCCGCATCATAAGTTTGTCCGAAACCATTATCAAAATTGTATCCGATTGAAACATACTGATACCGCGAAGGCGAAGTGGGCAGTTCAATACAACTGTTGGGACCATATGTCAGCGGATCTGTCAGCATTGTCGCAGACGGACACATAAAAATTTTGGGAGAAGGCAAGTATTTGTTGGACTTTAAACACCATGCCCAGTTCAATGTATTTCTGTCAATCGGGTTATTAAAGTTGAATGGCACATAATAGCCGTCGTAGTCATTTTGATATAACGCAAAAGCGGTGCCAATCTGCTTCATTCTGTTTGCGCAATCAGACTGCCTGGCTTTGTCTCTCGCTTTATTCAGCGCCGGAAGCAGCATTCCGGCGAGGATCGCGATGATGGCGATCACCACGAGGAGTTCGATGAGCGTAAAATTCTTCGTTTTCATTTGACTGATCCTTTCCTTTAATATTACTGACAAATTCTATTTCATCCGGCACACGCCGCAAGTATTGCGCTGCACCTGCTTCGGCTCAATCCAGATTTGCGGTTCATGAATCTTCCTGCCATCCATCAGCCGCCGTAAAATGGTCAGCGAACTGCTGATCATCGCTTCAAGATCGCGCTCAATGCAAGTAACTGCCGGATAAATTCTTTCGGCCTCCCAGGCGGCTCCGCCTCCGCCGATGATGCTGATATCTTCCGGAATTTTAAGTCCGGCTTCAGTTATCGCATGAATAGCGGAGGATACCAGCCGCATGTCATTGCAAATCATCGCCGTCATCCGTTTTTCGCGACGCAGCATCTGCCGGGTGTATTCCACTCCATCCTGAATCGCGTCAAGATCCCCACGCAACGCAAACTCATGGATCAGCCTGCCGCCATCCGTATCAAGCAGCAGTTCTTTAACTGCCCGTTCGAAACCTTCAAACGCCAGCTTATGAAACCCGAACTTTCGCGGGCCGCCCAGATAAGCTATCCGCCGGTGGCCGCGCGCCGCCAGATATTGCGCCGCATTGAAAATCCCGTCACCGGTCTTTGACCATACGGAGTAAGTATAAGGCTCATCAATCGCCACCATCGGAAATTTCCTGGCGACAACCCATTCCCGCAAGTTTTCCAATATAACTCCGGCGTGAACCAGGCCGCCGGCAAAACCGCCGTAAAGAAAATACGGAATGTGATTCGAATTATCCTGAGGATCCATAAACTCAATATGAGTCTTAATGTTTTCCCGGTCGCATTCCTGAATGAAATCAATCAGCAAGCCATGAAAAAAACCGGAACCGGGAACAAGATCCGGGCGTTCGCAAATCACCATCCCGATATCGGACGGATGTTTGGCCTTAAGCAGTTTCGCGGCCACGTTCGGATAATAGTTCATATCCTGCGCGATATCGGAAATCTTTTTGCGCACATCGTCGCTGATCCGCCCCGTCCCGTTCAATGCCGCCGAAACCGTGGCGACTCCAACCCCGGAGCGTTCAGCAATGTCTTTTAGCTTCACTTTATACATTATATTCCAAAGCCCCAAATTTGCAAGAACGATTGCAAGAACGTTCTTTCATTTATAATTATAAGTCATTCGCTATCTTTTGTCAACAGCCTTCATTAATATTTCCGCAATTTTGTTAAAAAACAGCCGGTCTGCATAAGAAGGCCGTGACTTTGGCATCCTTAGTCGTTCCCAAACCACAGACAATTCCATGCTATGGAATTTACGCGGATATTTCTGCACCGGCTGTTGACATGTTCAGGAAGAAAAAGTAATATCATCAATTCAGTTGGTAAACCCGGCAACGTTGTTCCGCAATGTGGAATAATTGCCAATATTCACCGTAATATAAGGAATTTAATAAATAATGACTAATCGCCATCCCAAAAGCTGGGCCGTTCTGGCAATGACAAGCTTAATTTCAAGCATGACCATGGGACAAGTTATCTTTGAAGATTCTTTTGATTCAGGCGACAGCCTGAAAAATTGGAACATCTACGGTGCAAATGCTAAAATTGCGGATAAAGCGTTGGAAATCAGTCTGACAGAACGCCCCAAAGCTGGCGGCCCTGCGGGACTAACTAAAACTCTTCCGGCCGCATTAACTGCCGGACGGCGCTTGAAAATATCAGCGCAAATCAAAGGCGAGAACATTGCTCCTGCCAAAGCGGTCTGGAATGGCGGCAAATTCATGCTTGCGCTCACTTACGGGAAAAATCAAAACAACTGGTTGCAGGCTAATGTCAAAACCGGTACTTTCGATTGGGAGGAAATCAAATTTTATCCATGCACCAATCAAGACCTGACCGGCGCGGTACTTAATATTGGTTTCCAGGATTCGTTCGGCAAACTGTTTTTCCGCAATCTGAAAGTGGAAGCAGCGGATACTTTCCTGAATTTTGCAAAGGCCGCCAATATGGGTCTGGCAGACGAAATCGAAGGGGACGGCAAAGGCGGCTGGTCAGATCAGGGTCCGGATAATGACGGGAAGAATTTTGACTTCAAAGCTCTGATGTATGCCAATGTGCCTTTCCAGCCGGTTAATCCTGCTCAAAACAATAACAAGTCCATCATCACTATTAAGTCATTGAAGTTTCCAGCCGGAATTGAAAAGGCATCTTTTGATATCGCCGATAAAAAGACTAAGGCAAAATATCTGTATCTGCTGCATACCCTGTGCTGGGATACGGGGTCAGGGAATATTGGATTGATAAAGATAACCGGAACCGGCGGAAAAACGCAGCAGATTGAAGTGAAATCAGGCATGGATGTTTCCAACTGGTGGTCTCCCAGAAGCATCTCTAACGGCTTTGTCGGCGCGACCTGGACTACCACCAGCGGCGGCAGGGTCGGGATGTTTGTTTCACGTTTTGCCTTGAACTCCGACCTGGGAGAAATTAAGCAGATTGAATTAATTTCCGCCAATCTCACTCCGGTCTGGATTGTCGCGGCCGCCACCTTATCCGATACCGAATACAAATTCCCGTCAACTGAAAAATTCACGGTCAAAGCCGATGCGGTCTGGAAACCGGTTGACCGGGCCACCCGACCCTGCATCGTTGAAAATTCAGCGCTGGACCGTTCGAAATTCCTGCCGTCCGGTAAAGCCGGAGATCAGGGAAGAGTGATCGCAAACTCGAATGGACAACTGGCATTTGAAAAAAATCCGGAAACTCCGGTCCGCTTCCTGTCCGGCTGTGAAGGCACAGACGCATTCTGGGGCCGCGGCGGAGTGGCTCCCGCACAGTTGACCAGCCATGAAGCCATTGCCGGGTATGCCAGAGAACTGAAGAACAACGGCTACAATATGACCCGTCTGCATTTCCTGGACACGGTACTGATGCGCGGCGGCAAAACTGACTGCGACTTCAACCCTGATGATTTAGATAAATTTGATTATTTTATTTACTGCCTTAAAGAAAACGGAGTTTATCTGAACATTGACGCGATGTCCAGTTGGACCGGATATACAACTTTAAGTCCGTGGAGTCCAAAAGTTGTCGGCAAGAGTGACTTTAAATATAAAATCCACTTTGATCCGGCAGTGAAAAAGAACTGGAGCGACGGGGTGAAGAAACTTTTTACCAGAGTGAATCCCTACACCAAAACCCGGCTGATTGATGACCCGGCCTTGGCAATGATCATCGGGTTCAATGAACAGGAGTTTGCTTTTATCTATGATTTTGACGGTACTCTGGCGTTGCCGGCATGGCGGGAATTCCTGCGCAAACGCTACAGTTCGATTGATAAATTGAAAACCGCGTGGGGCAAAGATGCTCCGAATGTATCAGATTTCAGCCGGATTCCGGCATTTGACAAGGCTGATTTCCAAAGCAAAAGCGGCAAAGGCGCCGATGTCGGCCGTTTTGTCAGGGAAACTGAAATCAGCACCATCAACTGGTATCGCGGCGAACTGCGCGGGATGGGATACAAAGGCTTGTTAAGCGCTTACAACATGGGGAAAAATTACCACTATTCAGCAGTGCGCAATGCGGTGGATCTGGTCACCATGAATACCTATCATGCCCACCCCAGCAACTATATGCAGCCGGGATCAACGATATCTCAGGACAGTTCAATCGCCTCATGCGGCGGAATTTTCCGCTGGGCGATCGGCGGCAGGCTGGCGCAGAAACCTTTTGCCGTGACCGAATACGCCAATACCTTCTGGAACCGTTACCGCTATGAACAGGCGTTTGTCAACGGCGCTTACGGCGCATTTCAGGGTGTGGACGTATTGACTAACTTCGCCCAGCCGGTTAATGTTGTCAATGCTGAGCGGATTAATCCGTTCCTGACAATGCATGACCCGGTTCTGCGCGCAATGGAATTCCTGACGTTCTTCATGTATCGCCGCGGTGATGTGAAGAGTTCGGGCGCGAAAGTCAGAATCGTTGCCGACAGCGAGGATATTTACAACACTCAGGCATTCAGCGATGCGATTACTTCAACTCAATCCAAACTATGCCTGATTTCAGGTTTTTCAGTGGAATCGACTGACGCAAAAATTAAACGTCCGGAAATAGCCCGGAATGAGCTGGTGATTCCCCGTATCGGCGGCGCCGGAGTCAAAACTGACATCGCCGGTTTTGCCAGCGTCAGCGGCGAAAAAGGCAATATCGTCTTTGATGCCGATGCCGTAGTCAATGAACTGAAAAAACGCAATCTGGTCAAACCCGGCAACCGCACTAAAATGGTTAACGATGTTTTTGAAAGTTCCACCGGTGAGCTTTATATGGACGCCCGCAGAAAATTCATGTCAGTAGTCACGCCCGGCCTCCAGGGTATCTGTGCGGAAGCCGGAGCCAAAATAGACCTGGGCAATCTTAAGATTGATGAAATGAGCGTGAAAGGCAATCTCTCGCTGGTCAGTGTCGATGACAGCAAGCCATTGCAGACCAGCGGACGCATGGTCCTGGTTTTTGCGACTGACGCGCTGAATAACAAAATGGTCTTTGATGAAAAAGAGCGCCTTACCCTCCGCGATATCGGCGGCAGTCCGACCCTGGTTGAAACCGGTAAATTTACTGTCACGGTGAAGAATAATAATGCGGATAAATTGAAGATATGGGCGCTTGATCTCTCCGGCAATCGCAAAATCGAGATCAAACCGGCCAAAGTTTCCGCAGACGAAATCACCTTCTCGGTAGACACCGCAAAACTGCCGGACGGTCCTTCGCTCTTCTTTGAACTGCAAAAGTGATCCGTTTATTCCGCAAAATAAAAAGGTTATGGAAGAATCAAAAGATATCGGAATGCCGGTCATAATGTCGGCATTCCGGAGTCTTATTTTTTCCTTGCGGTCAAAGCCCAGCCTTGTTCAAATCCTTTATCGGTATCGCCGCTGAGCAATTCCCCGTAATTTTCCGCCGCCTTGCGGACGGCGGCCGCATAGTTTTCAATAAGCGCCCGGTCGAATTTCTTGAACCATGGCAGGGAGAAGACGCGTTCGTGAATACCTTCTGTAACCGGCAGCGAACCAGGTTCGACTTCAGGCACTTTGTTGCTCGGGCAATTTTCGCCGTAGACGTCAATTGCATGGAAAAGCGGATGCGGGTGCAGGGCCTTGTTGCATCCCGGGCTGAATCCCGTCGCCCCTTCCGCTGTGACCGCTTCACAGAAACGCTTGACGGAAAGACCGCCGAGTTCAGCTTTGTTATAAATGCCGTGACAGGCATACCAGCCGCCCTTGTTGGTGCCGGAATCTTTAGCCGGACGGTGCGAATCAAGTCCGGGAACGCCTTCCAGCAGATCCCAGAAATAATTCATAGCTTTATCAATTTCCGCCATTTCCGCCGGATATTTCTTCACCTGCTCCAGTCCGACGACCGATGACAACTGGTGCATGCGGTATTTATAGCCGCCCCAGGGGAGCCCGGCCCCGGCCCGGAGTTTTTCATCGGTGACTTCGCCATGCCGTTCATAGTGGCCGAAGATGATTGCGCGTTCATAAACCTCCCGGTCATTGGTGGTAAGCATCCCCCCTTCGCCGATGGCGAATGATTTGCCGCTCATCATGGAGTATCCGGCGGCATCGCCGAAAGTTCCGGTCATTTTGCCTTTATAAAGTGCGCCGTGAGCATGGGATACGTCTTCGATGACCTTCAGATTGTGCTTCCGCGCAATCGCCATGATCCGGTCCATGTCCGCGGGATAGGACAGATAATGCACCACCATGACGGCTTTGGTGCGCGGCGTAATGTGCCGTTCAATGTCATCCGGATCAATGCAAAGCGTAACCGGGTCGATATCGGCAAAGACTACCGATGCGCCCAGCGTCAGCGCCTGGACGCATGACGCCCAGTAAGTGATGGACGGACAGATAATCTCATCGCCGGCGCCGAGGCCGACGCCGTACATGGCGCATTGCAGCGAAGCGGTGCCGGAACTGTGCGCCAGCGCGTATTTCGCCCCGGTCCATCCGGCGTATGCCTGCTCGAATTTTCTTGTAATATCAGTGCCGGACATGTTGCCGTCGCGCAGCACCTGCAGGACGCCTGCTTCCATCGCCTGATTGACTATCGGCCAGCGGAAAATCTCTGAATGTTCATGTGATATCTGCTTTTTACCGCCCAGCAATGCCAGCGTACTCATCTTAAAACCTCATTTGTTAATGTGTGTGCTAAATATATGGCTGCTATTCAGCCTTTTTGCCTTGATTTCTGCTGTCAATTCCGGTCTCGAATATGGCCGGGTTGACGTAGTTCAGCGGTAAACCGGCGGCAGCCCCCTTGCGGGCCAGATTGTTCCGGGCATACCCGATGCTGCCGGCGGCCGGCCCTTTGATCTGGCCGGAGAAGATGCAGTCCCGCAGATTGATAATCCCGCCCGTACCGGCGCTGAAAACGGAATCGATGAACTCACAGCCGGAAAAAGTGAACTCCGTCCGGCTGAAAGTGATGTTGCCGAGCCGTTCGCAATCCTTGACGGTAACCAGGCACGGCACCAGGCTTTCGCTCCGGAAGTTCAGCCGGTACGGAGCATTGATCTTGACGTCTTCCACAATAATATGCTGCGGCGGCCTCATGGGATGTGCAAAATCGAAATTTTTATCGGGTGCGAAACTTAAAACATTGACATCGCAGGAACTGTTGATTGAAAGGTTTTTCAAGAAAACCGTTCCGGAGAAATCCCCGGTATCGCCGCGAATACTGAGCACTGTGTCGCAATTGTAGATACGGCAGTTTTCCAGCGTTATTTCGCCGCCGTCGAAGTTTAATGCCCTGGAAGGGACGAAAGACCACTTCGAGACATCGGCTTTAGGGGTGCAATACCCCGGAACATAGGTGCTGACCGCATTAATCACAGCGTTCCTGATCGTGTAATTCTTGCCGTAGTGATCGTCGATGCGAGTATAGTGTCCGCCGTTGATCAGCATGTTTTTGCTGTGTCGTCCGGCAATGGCGTCCCGGCAGTTGACCGAGGTGCAGTTATTGTAAACGATGCAGGCGACATTGCTGTGAAGAATATTATAGCCGAGTCCGTTAAAAGTGGCGCCTGAAACATGGGCTTCGTTGAAAACCACGTCCACGCAACGGCCGACAATGAGCAGTTCGCTGAGAAGCTGAAAGCGGTCTTTGCCGCTGATGCCGAGCCGGTTGAACGTGACGTTGCTGCGCGAACACAGCAGCACGGCACTGCCGCACAGCAGGCGGGAAGTTTCATCCGTTTCGCCTGAATATACTTCTATCCGCAAGCCGTTGATGGTCAGAGGCGGTTGCGGCGGAACATAGGTGACGGAATAGTCGGCTTTCACCCAGAGGGTGATGGAGTCTTTCTTTCCATTGGCATATTGAAAAGGAAACTTGCATCCTTTTTCCGGAGAACAGGGGCCGATGGCAACTTTGCCGAGGTACTGGTTGACATACGCGGTTCCGGGGCCGGAAACAAATGTGGCCTGGAAAAGTTCGCCGTTGACCATGCAGTATTCTCCTTTGCTGTAGGTTTTATTGACGTCCCAGGGCGCGGCGCTCTTCGGTTTCTCGTAGGAAAAACAGAATTCCGGAAATACATCGCCCCGGGGTGAGACCAGTTTACAGATATCATTGCGAGTATAAAACTCGTCGCCCTTCTGGTTCAGGCGGGAGCTGAAGAAATCCGTGGTAGTGAAAATCAGCGTACCGCCCTCGGCCAGATCGATGTTTTTAGCGGAATCTGATTTCAGCGGAATTTTAACATAGGCTGGAATCTTGAATGAATCGGCCTTGATGCCGTAAAAAAGCTTTTCATCCAACTGAACCTGTGCCTGGTCGTTATCAATTTGTATCAACGCTGATTCTGTCGGATAATACCAGTCGACAAACGTGAAACTTGAGAATACAGTCTTCTTCGGATCGATCCTGATTTTCCGGACCAGTACGCCGGAACACTCAATATTGCATTTCACAATGATTTTTTGGGCAAACAGATAACGCCCTTCCGGAATAAATAGAGTTCTGCCAAGAGACCGGAACGCGAGGTCGGCGGCATTCTGCAATGCTTTGCTGTCATCTGTATTGCCGTCGCCGCGCGCGCCGAACCACTGCGGGTAGATGCGATGGTTCAGCGGTTTGCCGGAAACCGTTCCCGGCCCGTCGAATATCTCCACCGGCGGCGCATCGATTTCGCCATTGATCTCCAGCGTGCAGCCGGGCTTTATTTTCAACACCGCGCCGGCGGCAAAGCTCAGTTTCACACTGGCAGGCACCGCAACTGAGCCGATCAGATATTTCCCTGAAGGGATGCACAACTGCGATGATGATTCAGCAGCCATCAGCGCCTTGCTGAAAGCGTCGCTGTCGTCGGTCACCGCGTCACCGGCGGCATTAAACGATTTAAGATCAGGCGAGGCCGCCGGTGCGGCGAACGCGGTAAACAACAACATCGCGAATGCGGACAATCCCAGAATATAATTCGGCGTCTTTTGCATCTGTCCATCCTTTTACGGTTAAATTTAGAAGCTGATGATTGCTTTGTTTTGGTTGTAGCCGATAGCGGCGCCTAAAGCTTTAAATGTGCTTTTATCGGTGGGAGTCACATGTCCGTCGGCATATAATGTATTGACCAGATCGCGGTGACGGAAATGGAGATACCCCGGAATGGCGCTGGAGGTAAAAATAATGATGTAACTCTGACTGCCCCAGGTCTGATGCCAGGAGTCGGCCAGCAAAAATAATTTGCTCGGCTGACGCAGACGGTTCATCGCGACAAAGCGGTTGCTTGCCGGATCATAACCGTTCGGAGAGAAAATGGCCGGATCAAGATTACTGGTTGACGCACTGCCCAGTGCGCCGTACGTATAGCTGTAACCATTGGTTGCGTATTTGAACGGCGCTTCCATCGGGCAGATTGTGACCTGGCGGTTGAGCAGATAATTAATTCCGCCCGGAAAACTGGCAGGAACCTTGTCGCCGCATAGATAATTGGACCAGCGGCGCGAAGAACCCGCAACCGTGTAACTGGCGAGTGCTATCACATCCTTGTTGTCATCGGCATACTGCACGAACGCCGTTCCGCACTGTTTCAGATTATTCAGGCAGGTCGCGCCGCGCGCGGTCAGGCGGGCTTTATTGAGCGCCGGCAGCAGCATTGAGGCCAAAATTGCGATGATCGCGATCACCACCAGGAGTTCGATGAGTGTAAAATTCTGACTGGAGCCATAGGACTTTTTCATTTTCCCCTCGCTTTTTTATATTTGTTTAAAGACTGAACAGCGAATGTGCATTGAGTCCGTTTATCTGCGCCTTTTCCTGTCCGGAAAGGTCGGCGCACTGCATTTTCAGGATGGCCGGCGATATCTCCTTGAACGGCGCGCCGGAACCGAACAGCAGATGATCGCTCCCCAGCGCCTGTGCCAGCTTTGCCAGATCCTGCATATAGGCGGAACGCAGCCGGGATATCTCAATATAAAGATTAGGATACAGCGGTTTTCCGCTTTCGTCAATCAGATTTGCCGGAATCCTGTATTCGGTGAGGATAAACTTTGCCTGCGGCACTTTCCGGCAGAGTCTGCCAAGTTCATGCACATCGACATAAGTTTCAACATCCAGCCAGTGTTTCTGCCGCTTGTCGACAATCATTTGCGGAATGAGAATCGGAATATCGAATTGAGCGGCGGCGGCGGCAATGTTAACTGCCTCGGGAGAAAATACCGGATAATTGTGGTATTGAGGCAGCAGCCGGAGCCCCTTCAAGCCCAGCGTCCGTACGCAATACTCAAGGTCCCGCTCCCAGGCGGCATATGCGGGATTGAGCGTGGCGATGCCGGTAAAAAAATCCCGGTGCGGTGCCAGCGCCTCCGCCAGTTCCAGATTGGCATCCTGAGTGTTTTTATAGAAAATGCCATTGATATTGGCGACGGCGGCCATGGTGATTTTATGTGACTCCAGCAGTTTCCGCAGTGACGGCGCATCATTGTCCTGCAATTTGCGGAACGGCCAGTGTCCGATGGCGGTATTGACGTCGAAGAGCATTTATACTTTCCTCATAGCTAGGATACGTTGAAAATTATCCCGGAGAAGCTTTTGATATTCGCTTTCACTCAGTCCGGCGTCGATGACTTTGCCCGCGCCTTCTTCAAATATGCCGTCCGTGGCAAATAAAATATGGTCGATGCCAAGTGCGTCAATCGTCCTTCTTACTATTCCGCGGTCAATCACGCTGCCGCTGGTGTCTATATATACGTTGGGAGGACGTTTTTCCAGTACGCGCAGATTCCACTCCCAGTACCCCCCGCCGCCGATATGCCCCTGAATCAGCGTGGTTTCCGGAAACATTTCCGCCGCCTTCAGAAAGTGCAGCGCATTGCTCAGCAGCGGCTGGCTTTTCAAACTCTCCGCATCGGTGCATTTGCCGGCATGCATCAGCACCGGAACGCCGAGACCGGCGGCCAGCCTCATCAGCGGTTTCATGATCGGATCGCAGATCAAATATTGATGATAAAGTTTAATGCCGGCCATCTTCTCTTTTACGATGCAGCGCTCCACTTCCCGCAGCGCCTCGTCCTGATAACCGGGATTGACGAAACAGAACCCCAGAAAACGGCGGTTCATGCGCATCCCCTCGGCAACCGCATTGTTGACCCGGATAAATTCATCCGGCGACGGACAGGGCGCAGTCAGCGGAATGGAAACGCAGAGCGTATCGATGCCGAGACGGTCCGCCGCACGAAGCACATTCTCCGCATCCGCGCGGTTCAAATTCATTGCCGCATTGACGGACAAGTGGTTATGGGCATCGATCACAGCATATTTTTTTAGTTTATTCATCTAATTCCCGCTTGATAAAATCCCGTTCAGGATGTATGCTCTACATGTGTATAGCACTAATTATAATACATGGGTGAATATATGTCAAGCAAGTTTGAAAAGAATTTCAGGAAAATAGAGGAAA
>JBAYIO010000005.1:0-95079 GCA_041665605.1 Victivallaceae bacterium
GGTACGAAAAAGAGGATGTCTCATTCCTTGGGCTCGTACAGTTGGCCAGCGCCATTATTGTTTTTAATCGAATTTGTTCAGTATATCCGGTTTAAATGATTTTATTAGTAGATAAGCTCTAAGAAAACACCAAAGCTAAAGTTTGACACCGATTTACCGATATTTTCTCAGTGATAACTCTACCGTTCAAACCATGAATATCCACATTTTTTACAGATATAAATCATTCCAACGCTTATGAATAGTAACTGCAGAACTAAAAACAAGCATGATTTTAAAGAAAATTTTACCTTGGTACAATGACTTCCACACTTAGGACAGTGTGGAATATATAACTTGAAAGATTCCATTACGGTACTCCTGATCCAGGCCACATCTTATCATAAGCCATACCTAATTCTTTTAAAGCAATATCCGTTAAAACAATACTTGCTAAACTTGCTATTGTATATTTTGCAGCACAAGATGCTGCCGATGCACAAATACATGTATCAACATATCTGAACGGGGGCAGCCCCGAATGGCGCTAAGTTAAGGGTTGTTTTTAACTTGTTTTGCGTCCATGCCAAGCAACTTCATTTCGCGGCGCATTTCAGCAGCCAGTTCCGCCTCTGACGGCAGTTCAAGCCGGTAGCGGCTGGCGAATATTTTGTCCTGTCCTTTCCCGAGCACATACCGGATTACTGCGTCGTTTTTGTCAGTACAGAGTATCAGCCCCAGTGTGGGGTATCATCCTTTCCCTTTACATTCTCGTCGTAGAAGCCGGCAATTCGCCACACACTGTGTGACTTTTTTGACATCGGTGTCAAACTTTAGCTTTGGTGTTTTCGTGCAACACTTCATTGGTTTTTAATTCCATCCTCAAAACAACAAACTGGAATATAGCCGGATGGATAATATTATCAAACACCCAAAGCACAAAATCCGTCAGCCCATGAACTGATTCTTGAAGGCGCTAAGAATAGAATTTTTAAAGTACAGAAGAGTTTGACGCAAAGGCGCGAAGATGAGAGATTTTTAAAGTTTGGCCTTGCCAAATTTTAAAAATACTGTTTCCCTTTGCGATTTTGCGCCTTTGCGTTAAAATAAGTTCCAGCTTGCTTACATCGGCAATTCCTTTGCGATTTTGCGCCTTTGCGTTAAAATAGGTTTCATATTTTTCCTAAAAAAAGTTTTAAAAGATGTTGCTTTTGTTTAGTCTATGATTTATAATATTAAGTGAATCTTGAATTAATTAATGATGGATTGTTATGGATGAGCACCGGAATATCATATTGTCAATAAGCTTGAAATCAGTAAACAGTACGTTCGCTCCGGACGGAGTAACCGTACACGATGCGTTGTTTATTGTCGAGTAAGTTTAGTAAATACTTAACATGCGCATCGCGCTTGCGCGATAACGCAAAAACTAATAAAAAACAGGAGACAGGTATCATGGCTGAAACAAAGTACGACGAAAGTTTTCCGGAACGCGCAATGGATTTTGCCTCAGAAGGTCTGACCGACAGTCAGATCGCTTACAAGCTGGGCGTCTCGCGTTCAACATTCTACAACTATAAACAGCAGCATACAAGATTTGCCGAGGCGATAGACGTCGGGCGCGACGTCATTGACGGCCGGGTCGAAAACCGCCTGCTGGAACTGGCGCTGGGCAAATACACCATCACCATCCATGTGACCGACCATGAAGGCAGAACCCGCACCACCGTGAAAGACGCCATTCCCAACCTCAAAGCCATTCAGTACTGGCTGGAGCGCAGCGACAACAGGAAAGGGGTCAAGTCTGCCCCGCTTTGCGGGTCCCGCGACTGCGGGATAGACAAGCAAGACAAGCTAGACAAGCAAGAAAAGTTGGAAGAGCAGACGGTAATCCAGCTTGCGCCTGCGGCAGAACTCGCCGGAATCAAGTCTTCTCCGGCGGTAAGCGCCGAACTGGATTTTTCGGAAATCGCCGGTTTGCAGGCATTGTCCGAGTATATGGCCATGTGTCCCGCCGACGCCGGCGACGGCTTTTCCCAAAAGGAAACTCAGGAATTCGAAGACATGATGCTGGTGACTTTCACCGAAATGGAAAGAAAGAAATACAATGAGAAAGCGGCAGCCGAAGGCCGCCCGCAGATCCCGTACACTGACGCGGCTCCCCGGACGGTAAAAGGCCAATACGCTCCCGGCATGATCAAAGCCTGGAAAGAAAGAGCGGAATTTTTTGAAATGGCGGGATGATTAGCAGCCAGAAGTCAGGAGTCAGGAGTCAGGAGCCAGAATGGGAACAGCCAGAATGGGAACAGCCGGAAATCGGGAGCCGGGTGGAGCTTATGGGGCTTATGGGGCTTATGGGGCTTATGGGGCTTATGGGGCTTATGGGGCTTATGGGGCTTATGGGGCTTATGGGGCGGCTGTCCCAAACGAGGTAGATCGGTGTCCAGAATGGTTTTGGTGTAGTGTGCCGGGCACTATCCCATAACTCCCAGTCTTCTCAGAACTCCCAGACAGGGCTGTCCAAAATGCGAAAAGCGAGAAAAGCGAGAAAAGCGAGAAAAGCGAGAAAAGCGAGAAAAGCGAGAAAAGCGAATGTATGAAGCTGTCCAAAATGAGGTGGAGCGGTGTCCGAAATGAGGTGGAGCAGTGTCCAAAATGAGGTGGAACGGTGTCCAAAACGGGGAGAGGCGGCCGGGTATTATTACGCGAAACTGATATTCAAAATATTTACAGATTGGCCGGTTGACAAAATCTAGACCATATGGTATAGATATTGATATGACTAAAATTTACAAGAAACATCAGGCGGTAAAGGAAGACCTGGCGGAGCTGGTTAAATCGCTGGCTTCCGCCGGCAGATATCTGCTGCCGCCGGAGCGTGAACTTGCCGTATTGCTGGAGGCCAGCCGGATGACTTTGCGGAAGGCGATGGAAGAAGTGATTGCCGACGGGCTTGTCCGGCGGGAAGGGCGGAAAAATGAAATCGTCAATTCGTCCGGCCTGCTGCGCGACTGCGGCAGAATCCTGTTTATCGCCTCCGGTGTTCAAAATGCATTTCACCTCCACGCGCTGGAACGTTTGTGGCTGAATTTCGCGCCGATGGCAAAGATGCGGGGGGCGGATATCAGTCTGCTGCTGACAGATTCAACGACCAGCTTCAATCTTATTGAAACACAAACCCGGCAGGCGGATATCGTTCTGATCTCTCCGTTCAAATGTGATGTGCCGGATGAACAGGTAATGACATATCTGAAAGAGCTGGAAAAGCGGAAGCCGGTGATTGCCCTTACGGAGCATTATTCCGGAACGGTGAAGAATATTGTCAGCCTGGACAATTACGCGGCCGGGGAAATGGCGGCGGAAGCGCTGATAAAGGCCGGATACAGCAGAATTTTCATGACGGGATATGATGTAAGAAAACGGAACAGGGACAAGTCTTTTGAAAAACGCATCGCCGGATTTTCGGATGTGCTGAAACGGCATGGGCTGCTGAGCAAAAATAGTGTCAGACTGGTTGAGAATACTGCCGGCGGTTACGGCATGAAATGCCGGGAAATTCTTAACCGTGCAGTGGAGGCGGGGGATGACGCGGTATTCATCTATTCGGACGAGTCCGTCCCGATGATCGTTTCGGATATTTGCGCTTCCGGAGCGGTGCCGGACAAGTTCGGCATTGTCTCGCTGAACGGCTGCGGCGATTCGCTGCGGAACATTCCGCCGGTTTCGTGCGTCAGCCATGCCACGATGGGAGTGGCCGGGGCGCTGCTGAAGGCGCTGGCTGACTTCAGTTTGAAACGTCTGGAAATGCCGGTCAATATCCTTGTCAAACCGGAGCTTTACGACAAGGGAACAATAAGGAATCTTTTGAAAGCCGGAAGTCAGAATTCAGAATTCAGGAGTCAGAATGGGAACCGGTAAATCAGAAGACAGCTCCAGCGGAGCGACATATTAATAACCAGGACATAGTGGAAAGTATAATGCCTGAAATACCGAATAAATGAAGGCAAATAATAAAGCTGAAACAAAGACACTGGATCAAATAAAATCCAATAAAAGGAGAACTTTGAAATGATCAACATGCATCCCGACAGTTCCATGTTTGCCGGCGCGACCTGGATATGGCCGGTAAATGAGGAAGTCAATTATCTTGACAACCGGACTCAGGCGCGGAAGGAATTCCGGCTTGATCATGTGCCCGCGAAATGCGAAATCCGCATCACGGCTGATGCGCTTTATATTCTTTATGTCAACGGGCAGTATGTGACGCGCGGACCGGCCAGAGGGTATCACGGCTGCTGGCCGTTTGACCTGGTGGACATTGCGCCGTTCCTGAAAAGGGGTAAAAACGTGCTGGCGGTCATGGGTTATCAGTACGGCACTTCCACCTTCACCTATTTATATGCCGACGAGGCCGGCATCCTGCTTGCGGGATCGGCGGATGATGTTTTGCTGAACACCAACCGCACCTGGAAAATCCGCAAAGCGCCGGGTTACACGCGGGGCGTGGCGCGGCTTTCGCTGCAGCTCGGCTTCCAGGAATTCTATGACGCCTCGGCCGACCCGCTGGACAACTGGAAAGACCTGGAATATGACGACAGCGGCTGGCCGGCCGACAACCACGTTGCGCGGACTCCCGGCGCGATGCCCTGGCACAGCTTCGAGGAACGGGGCATTCCGCTGTTGACCGGTGATCTGCTGTTTCCGGAAAAAGTCGTCGCCGAATCCGCCTGGCAGTGCGGCAGGGATTTCGCCGTGCCGCAGAACCTGGTCAAGCTTTACTGCAACGAAAAATGTGAATGGGTGCCGTTTGACGGCAAAAGCAGCCCGCAACAACTGGCGTTTGCCGCGTGGGACCCGGATGAAGCCCATGCGCTGCTGCTGGATTTCGGCCGCGAGGTCGTCGGCACGCTGCTGGCGGAGACGGAAACCGCTCAGGCCGGCGGCCTGGTTGATCTGCTGGTTTCTGAAAGTTTGAACGGCGTCACCCCGGATATCCTGAATACGGACACGATTCACTGCCGCCAGGCCTTCGGCAACCGGCTGAAACCGGCTGCCGGGGTCACCCGCCACGAATTCCTGCATATCTGGGGATTCCGCTATCTGGTGGTCGCGGTGCGCGGCAATCCCGCGGACATTGCCGTGAAAATATCCTTGCGCCAGACCGTCTATCCGCTGAAGATCGCCGGACGCTTCGAATCCTCCGATAAGCGTCTGAACGACATCTGGAACATGTGCGTCCGCACCCAGCAGAGCTGCATGCTGGATGCGTATGTCGACTGCCCCTGGCGCGAACAGGCCCAGTGGTGGGGCGACGCCTGCGTTCAGGCACGGAACACTTTCGCGCTGGCCGCCGATCCCAGGCTGCTGGCCAGAGGCATCAGGCAGCTCGGAACGCAAAAGACTTTCAGCGGTCTGACCTATGGCCATGCCCCGACCTGCGCGCATCACTGCATTCTGCCCGACTTCTCGCTGACCTGGATTGTCACGCACTGGCTTTACTACTGGCAGACCGGCGATCTCTCACTCTTCGTCGAGATGAAGGACCGGATCAATGAGGTGCTGGAATACTTCCGCTGCAACCTCGGCAAAAACGGGCTGCTCACTTATGACGACCGCTACTGGCTGTTTCTGGACTGGTGCAATGATCTGCATCGCGACGGCGTTCCCGCGGTGCTCAATCTCCAGTATCTGCTGGCGCTGCGCTATGCGCGGCAGATGGCCGAAATGGCCAAGTTCAAGGAACTGGAAAAGGACTGCCGGTATCGCGCCGACAAGCTGCTTGCGGCAATCAGAACTCATCTGTATGACCGCCATGAAGGCATGATTTACGACGGCATTGACAAGGAGGGCAGGGCGGTCAAAGTTCAATCCCCCCACACTGCCGCGCTGGCGGTTATGCTGGATATTTTTCCGGAGAGCCATGACAAATTTCTCGACCGGGTCCTGCTGCCGCTGATTAAGAATGCGGAAGTCAGGTCTGCCTATATGCCGTCCTCTTTCTTCATGTACTATATCTTTGAAGCGCTCAAGCGCAAAGAGGTCAAACAGGAAGTTGTTGACTGCATCCGCCGCTGGTGGGGCAAATGGGTCGATGAAGGCCTCGCGACCGTTCCGGAGAACTGGAACTGGCAGCAGCAGCGCGGCAACTGGAGCCTCTGCCATGCCTGGACCGCTCATCCGCTGGCGCATTTTCAGGAGATCATTCTCGGAGTCAGACAAATAGCGCCCGCGTGGAAAAGTGTTTTGTTCAGGCCGTGCGCCGTCAGAGGC
This sequence comes from Victivallaceae bacterium, assembly GCA_041665605.1. Classification (GTDB taxonomy): domain Bacteria; phylum Verrucomicrobiota; class Lentisphaeria; order Victivallales; family Victivallaceae; genus CAIPAT01. The sequence goes on from JBAYIO010000005.1 coordinate 6,250, forward strand.
CAGAAAGCCGAAGGTGTCGTTCCCACTCCCTACGGCAATATCAAATGCGGCTGGGACTGGACCGGCAGCGACCTGATCAAGCACATCGAAGTTCCGGAAGGCACTGACGTCCGGGAATAGCGGGTTGCAGTCTCTTTAGTGCGGGATTTTGCGGCAGCGGTAACAATTTAACCGGGACAGTGGAAAAAATGCGGACAGTTAACCAAAACATTAACCGGATGCCGGAATCGGCGACCGGAGTGCTGTGGATTCAGAAAGACGTTGTGCTCAACGTGGCTCCGAAATATAAGTTCCCGGCTATTGCGTCAGTCCGGTCAGACGCTTGAAGTTGCCGGAAAGCACGGCTTCGAGTTCGGCTTCGGTCAGATGTTCGAAAAACACCGCCTGGAGATTCATGGACGGATTGCATATCGGGAAATCGGAACCGAAAAGTATCTTGTCCATGCCGGCCGTATCAATGCCGTAACGCAGCATTCCCCACCGGAAAAGACCGGTTCCGGAAAGGTCAAGATAGGCATTGGGATGGGTTTTGATGAATTCAAAACGGGTTCTCATTTCCTGGCCGTCGCACGGATGGGCAAGCACGAGCTTCAGCTTCGGGAAGTTTTTACAGACGGTTTCCATTTCATCGAATCCGAAGGTGTGGATATTGACCGGTATGTCAAGCTCCTGAATCAGGTCGTAAATCTTAAACATGCCGTCGCCGAGGTAGGATGAATAGTCCATGAAATAGCCGACAAGTTCGCCGATCCAGCGGACATTCTCCCGGTGGTAAAGCTCTTCAATCTCGCGGCACGACTCATCCGGGCAGGACGGCAGGATGTGGATACCCGGAATGAAGAAGTCCGGATACCGGTCCCTGAATGCCAGCGCTTCGCGGTTAAGCGCTTTGATCTGGTCGAATGACGGACTGGTCATGCGCTTGATAACCGAGCCGCAGCATTTAGCGATGCCGGCGCGTTTCATTTCTTCGACGAAAATATCAGGAGTTTCTGTTCCGGGGAACCAGGCGGTGTTGTTTTCCGTGCTTAAAAACGGGTGGATGTGGCAGTCAATGATCTCAAATTCCATGATCTCCATGATCGTTCTCCTGAATGATTAGTCCTGATTATAATTGACTTTGCTGGATGAGAGAGTTTCATGCCGTCCGGCGGCGCTGAGCATAATTCCGAATGCGATCAGCGTGGACAGCAGGGAGCTTCCGCCATAACTGAGCACCGGCAGGGTGATGCCGGTGGCCGGCATCAGCGTGACATTGACGCTGATATGAATCAGCGCCTGCACCGCAAAAATCAGCCCGATGCTCAGCACAAAAACCTTGCGGAAGTTTGTTTCCGACTTGAGGGCGAGCCTGAACACGGCGAAGACCAGGATCCCCATCACCAGAATCAGGGGAAACGTTCCGGCGAATCCCAGCGATTCCGTCAGCGAAGCGAATACGGAGTCGCTGTGGGCGAGCGGCAAATAGGAGTTCGCCCATAGCGCCTTGCCCCATTTCATCCCCCATAGCCCGCCGCGCGCCATGGTGAACTGGAATTGGCGGATATGCCAGCCGAACCCCAGCGGATCGAGCTCGGGGTTCAGATAACCTAGAATGCGGTTGAATAAGTAGGGGTTGAAATTTATAATCCAGCCGGCGGCGGAAAACAATGTCGCGGGAACCAGCAGCAGATGCCAGACGGAGCCGTTCATCAGCCAGTAGACAATAATGAATCCGGCAATATATACCAGCGCCGTGCCGAAATCCGGCTGCAGGGCAATCGGCAGCACCCAGAGCAGAGTTATCAGCCCCATCCCCGCAAAACGCTGCATTCCGGGCCGGAATTTGCCGCCGAAATGGCATAGCGACAGAATGAAAAAGCCCTTGGCCAGTTCCGACGGCTGAATGAAAATGTTGCCGATCATAAACCAGCCTTTCATGCCGTTGATCCTGACGCCGAAAATCAGCACCGCCAGCAGCGGGATGTAAAACAGCACGGTCAAAATCTCGACATTATCCCGGTAGACTGAAAACGGCACCCGGGCACAGAGCATCATCACCCCCATCCCGAACACCAGCCACAGCAGTTGTCTGCCGACAAAATAAAAAGGCGAAACGGCATACATGGTGGCATTATAAATCGCCAGGCATCCCCAGAGCCCCAGCAGAAACAGCAGGCCCTGGATCAGCATTGCCAGCGGGAATACCGAAGACTCCCCGGAAACGGCGGCAAAGTATTTATCGAATATTTTCATTTTGCTCCCGATTTACCTCAATTCCTTTTAATGTCTTCGATGCTGACATCAAGCTTGACATCATTGCCGGAAACGGCTTTGCGCTTGAGCAGCCAGGTGCCCTGAACCCAGTTCTTATGGCGGTCCAGCATCACTTCGTAAATCCCGCCAATACCGGACAGAACGCTGTCATAATCTTTTTCAATGCCGCTGACGCCGTGCTGATTGCCGTCCTTAAACTCAACCCGCCCGATGTAATTTCTCACTTCCGCATAATCAACGACTTTCCGCTCGGTCCGCGACAATATTTTCAGGTCGGGAAATTTGGTAAGCAATGGTTCCAGCGCGATGATTTTTTCAGGGGACATTTCGCGTTTCAGCATAAAGACTGAATCTTTGACCCGGTGAAGCGCGGCTTCCGGCATGATCTCCGTGACCTTCCGCAGTATCATGCTTCTGATATTCGGGTCTTCTTCCAGGCTTATCAGATAGAGGTCGAAGTACTTCTCAGACCATGCCAGCACACGGTCGTTTTTATCAAGAATCCTGCCGCGTCCGGCATAATAAGTCCCTTGGCGAACCGCAATCTTATTGCCGAGTTCAATATATTTCTGGCGGGCAAACACCGAATAGTAAAAGAGCCAGCAGGAGGCCAGAACAGCCCAGATCAAAATACACCACAGGAGGCGCACCGCCCGCAATTTAAAATTGTCCGTACTGTTTTCCATGCTTCAGCCTTGATTTCCGTAAGCTTATTCCGAGCTGCTAATATAATTTGAATTCAATCAGAATCAATCAATTATTGGAAATCTTCCATATCGAAAAGCACGAAATCTGTTCAATCCAGGCATATCTGAACATCAGACTAAACCATTTATTGCTTCAGTGCCTGCATTGCTTCAGCGGTGGCCTGTGCCAGGGAACTGTTATAGACCGCAAAGGAGCCGTCGGAAGTAGTTATTGTCTCGTCTGTTGGATAAATATAGCCGGACCAGCGGGTGCCTTGAGTGCCGTTTAAACCTTTCACAAAAATATTGCCATATTCACCATACAGCAATGTCCGGTCTGCCGCCTCGGCATAACCTACCGCGCCGTTGGCGTGCGGCCTGATTGCAGTAAACCGGACATATTTGCGTTTACTGAAAAGGAATGCCTGAATATGATCGATCTGCTTTGAAAGTTCCTCATCCCGCTGTTCAACGGCGGCGTTGGCGGAAGCCCTTTTCAGAGCATCCTTATAGAGCATATTCTGATATTCCCGTGCATGCTTTTCAAACTCCGCAGCTCTGATTTCGGTGTAGCCGAACTCTTTCCGGATATCTTCGGGCAAATCCCTGAAGTCCAGGCCTTTGATTACTGTTGCGCCGTCAGGTTTTTCATAAGCTATGGTAATTCCCACAGGCGAAGAATTAGTAATAATAACATTTTTGTACGTAGCTCCGTCCAGCGTGGTAATATCACGCGCGGAAACCGTTGAGATCATGCAAAAGGCGATTAAACAGCAAGCAAGCAACTTCATTTTAGAACCTCCCCTGGTTATTCTATAATGTATACGGCATCAGGCAATTTTAACAGGCTTATTGCCCCGCCTGTATCGCCAGCATTGCATCAGCGGTAGCTTGTGCCAGCGAACTGTTATAGACAGCAAAAGTGCCGTCAGTGGTAGTTACCTTCTCATCGGTCGGATAAATATATCCGGACCAGTAGGTACCTTGCGAACCGCTCAAGCCCCGCACAAAAATATTGCCGTAATCACCGTACAGCAATGTCCGGTCTGCCGCCGTGGCATAACCGATCAGTCCGTCTTTGTGCGGCCTGATTGCAGTAAACTCGACATATTTGCGTTTGCTGAAAAGGAAAGCCTGAATATGGTCGATCTGCTTTGAAAGCTCCTCGTCCCGCTGTTCCACGGCGGCATTGGCGGCGGCCTTTTTCAAGGCATCCTTGTAGAGCATACTCTGGTATTCCCGGGCATGCTTTTCAAACTCCGCAGCTTTTATTTCAGTATAGCCGAACTCTTTCCGGATGTCTGCCGGCAGATCTCTGAAGTCCAGCCCCCGAAGCACAGTCGAACCGTTCGGCTTATCATACATTATGGTAATTCCCACAGGCGAAGAATCGGTGACAGTAACATTCTTGTATGTAGCTCCGTCCAGCGTGGTAATATCACGGGCGGAAACCATTGAAATCATGCAAAAGGCAATTAAACCGCAAACAAACAACTTCATTTTAGAACCTCCACAGGTTATTTACTGTAATAAGAATAATCAGCCTGAACCGCAAATCAAGCACATAATCGCGCAAACCGTTCAAAAAAATCAAAAAAAGAAAAGAAAACAACATTTAATAGTATTCCATCGTAATAACGCTCTTGAAAATCGGCATCCCTGAATTAATTTTAAGTCGCTTAATTTGGCAGAATTTCGGTTTCATTCCGATAGATTAACATTTAACAGGGAAATAGATAATGCAGAGATTTTTAATAGCAGGTATGGCGTTGTTGCTTTTGACCGGATGCATGAGTGTCGAATATCAAGGGAAAAATTATCCTCCGACTACTGATGTCAAAATTTATGAGAACAAGGAAAAAATCCCGTTTGACTATACCACCATAGGCAAATGCCGCGTCGCCGGTGATTACAACAAGTACTCGCAGGAGGATATCTATTCCGCATTGATTAAAAAGGCCAAAGCGGAAGGTGCCGACGCAATCCTGATTTATGCCTACCAGATTGTCGCCGCCGGCAGCGAATCTGAACGCTCCCAGGATTATATGAGCGTCTGGTCAGACAGTTCAAATGAAACTTCCGGCTGGAACCAGTTGCAAAAAGATTTTGGCGGAGGATACGGCGAGATAGGCAAGGATAAAAGCAAGGAGACTTATTCCAACACTTACAACCGGATCGTCAGAGCCTGGTTCCTGAAATATTACAAGAATATCCCGCCGTCAGATAAAAAAGACGCCGCAGCCGGGAATAAGCCGGATACCGCGGCACCGGCAGCCTCCGCTGAAGCCGGGAAAGATCCCGCGAGCATCGCTCCTAAAGCAGATGTTCCTGCTGCGGCAGTCCAGCCAGTCCCCGTTACCCCGGCAAAATAAAGCAATAACATTCAGAGTGAAAACTTAAAATAGAAAACGCCCGGCATTGAGTTCCGGGCGTTTTTCATTGTGCAAAAGCAAATGCAACCGCTTATTTCTTTTTAGCGGCAGCTTTGATTTTGACTCTGACTTTAGCTTTCAATCTATCCAGATACGCTCTGCGGCGTATTCTTTTTTCGACCTTGTTGTATTGCTGAGCCATAAAAAAACTCCTTAAATAAAGTTATATTTCAGTTATAATAAGATATAGAATTTAATGCTTTTAATCACTTTTTCAAATGAAATAGCCCTGAAAATCTAAAGATAATATTGCTGATGCTTTTGAGAAGCGGTAAAACTCATTATCCGGCATCTGTTTTTATAAAAATTAGGACAAAAATGATTTTCATTTGAACATCCAGCCGCTATCTTATGTCTATAATTGAAAAGAAACCTGAATTGGAGGTCGTTCATGCACCGTTTTCTTGTTTTAGCATCAGTCGCCGTGTTCTCATTTTTAACTGTGGCCGGAATGGCGGCGGCAGTGCCTGCCCTGATAGACCGCACCCAGGCCGTCGCCGCTGCTGCAAAAGTCTCGGTCAGGGATTACCCGGATGCGGACGTTGTTCTCATCCATGATTATGAGAAGGCCTGGTATAAGCCGGACGGCACCGGCTACACCGTCGAAGAAGTTTACGAAAAAGTTTTGACCGAAAAAGGCAAAAGGGAAAGCCGGACGCTGGATTTGTATTTCCACAAACATTACAATACAATTGAAGTGCTGCTGCTGGAACTCATCAAACCGGACGGGCGGACAGTGGTGATTGACATCCCGGCTAATTCCAAGTCCATGGTTGATTCTTCGCAGATGGGATCGAATATTTACGACCCTAACAGCCAGATACTCAAAGTGACAATACCGGATCTGCAAATCGGGGATATCGTGCATGTCATGACCAAAGATACGATCATCAACACCCGGATCAAAGACACCTGGAGCGAATATTTCGTCCTCCAGTCCACCAATCCGCTGCTGCGCTACGACATTGAAATCAGCGCGCCGCCGGAACGCCCTCTGGCTCAGAAAATGGTCAAAGACGAAGTCAAAGGCACCATCACTTTTGCTCAGAAGGAAGTTGACGGACGGATCAATTACCGCTGGACCGCAACAAATGTTCCGCGGATTTTTGAAGAGCCGAATATGCCGCCATACTATACGGTCTGCCAGCGGCTGCTGGTCAGCACCGTTCCCAACTGGACGGATATTTCAAAATGGTACTGGGAAATCAGCAAAGGACATCTGGACAAAATCACTCCGGAGATGAAGAAGACCACCGGGGAGATTGTTAAAGACCTGAAAACCCCGCAGGAAAAGATTGAGGCTATTTTTCAGTTTGTATCGAAAAAGATCCGCTACATGGGCATCACCCCGGAGAATGTCGCTCCCGGCTACGAGCCGCACGACGTGAATATCACCTTTGAAAACCGTTACGGAGTCTGCCGCGACAAGGCCGCGCTGCTGGTGGCAATGCTGCGCGCCGCCGGATTCGATGCATTTCCGGTGCTTTTCTACTCAGGACAGAAAAAGGACATCGAAGTGCCCAATACCTATTTCAACCATGCGATCAGCGCGGTTGAACTGGAAAAGGGCAAATATATCCTGATGGACTCCACTGATGAGTCCACCTCTGAACTGTTTCCATCGTATCTGTGCGACATGAGCTATATTGTGGCACGCCCCGACGGCGACACCTTGAGAACGTCCGCGATCACCCCGGCAGATGAAAACATGCTGACGATCAGGACCATCGGCAAAGTCTCGCTTAAAGGCGAATTTGAAGGTACTGCCACCCTGGACTTCAAGGGGATCAACGACGGGGCGTATCGCGATTTCTTCGGTCATTCCAAACCTGAACAGATCCGCGAATTTTTTGCCGCCCGGCTGAAAAACACCATTTCCGGTGCTGAAATAACCTCGCTTAAAATCACGCCGGAACTGATGTCAAATGTGGCGGTTCCGCTGCAGGCGGTGATCAAGTTCAAAGCGCCGGATTTCCTGATCCAGGGCAAAAATGACACCATGGTCGCGCCGCCCTGGTTCGGCTCCAGTTTCGGCGTCGTAAACTTTGTCCTGGGCTCCACCGGACTGAAAAAACGGCTGTTCCCGCTGAAAGTGTTTTCCACCTGCGGCATCCAGGAGAGCTTTAAAGTTGAACTGCCGTCCGGGCTTGTTCCCGAGCTGATGCCGAAATATCAGGCGGTTGACACCCCGCAAATCAAATGGGTGCGGAATATCAGTTCCACCGGCTCTGAGCTTGAAGGCAGCAGCGTGTTCCAGGTGCGTACACTGGAATTTCTGCCGCCGCAATATGATGCGCTCAAGCAACTGCTGAAGGAGATGGAATACCAGAAGCGCAAAATGCCGGTATTCCGTCCGGCGGCAGTTAACGGGCAGGCAAGCGCGGTGAATCAGGCCTATGAAGGCGCCGATGCCGTCATTCTGAAACAGGAAGTGACACTTGACTTGAAAGGCAAAGGCGAATGGACTTTTACCGAGAAAGTCACTAAAAGGATTCTGACCTACGCCGGCATGAAGAACAATTCGGAACTGAAAATCAGCTACAATCCGGTATGGGATAAAGTCTCTGTTACAGACGCGGTAATTAAAAGCCCGGACGGCTCGGTCAGAAAACTTGAGAGCAAGGAACTGAACCTGATGGACGAAGCCTGGAGCGGTTCCGCGCCGCGCTATCCCGCCGGTAAAATACTGGTCGCCAGCCTCCCCGGGGTTCAGACCGGAAGCGAAATCCAGTACACCATCACCAGGGAACATAAAGACCGCCCGTTCTTCGGAATCATCGGGTTGTTCCGCAGTTTCGACCCGATAGTGAAGAAAAAGATCACCCTGACCTATGACGAAAAACTCCCGGTCAATATTTCCCCGGTGCCGGAGGGCGTCAAGGAATCGAAAGATACCGCCAGCGGCAAAGTCCGGATAACCTGGGAAGTGGAAAACGTTCCGGCCCTGAAAGCCGAACCGGCGCTGCCTCCTGTATGGAGCTTTGTGCCTTCCATCTTTATCTCGACCGGCGACTGGAAATCTTACGGGACAGCCTCCAGTGAAGTGCTGGAAAAAGCGGCATCCGGCCAGCCCGGTTCTGCGGCAATGGCTGTTAAGTTAACTGAAAAACTCAGCACTGACACCGAAAAAATCCTGGCGATCCGCAATTTTGTGGCCGAAAGCATCCGCCCCACGGGACCCGCATTCGATGACCTGCCGGTTTCGTGTGTCACGCCGGCCGACAAGGTGCTCGCCGACCGTTACGGCAACACCGCCGACCATGCCGTGCTGCTCTGCGCCATGCTCCGGGCTGCCGGACTTAAAGCTGAACTCGTGCTGGCTTCCGGATTCACCGGACTTCCCGGTCTTTTTGAGAAGGTCGAAGAATATCCGCAGTCCGTTTTCGGCGAAGTGCTGGTCCGCGTCAATTACGGCAAAACCTCCGTTATCCTGAATGACACGAACCAGTACGCCGCACTGGGAACCAGTGCGCACAACGGCAAATACTGCCTGAACCTGGCTGACAACAGCATCGACATCATAAAGACCGGCAAGGATTTTCAGGATTTTCAGAAAACAGTGTGCGCGATCAAACTCAAGGCCGACGGCTATGCCGGGATCGAGATATCCAACTTGTTCTTCGGCGGAAACTTCGGATCCTCCAATCAAATGTTTTCCGAATTCACCCCGGAAAAGCGCAGCCGTTATATCCAGCGGACAGTAGCGGATATTTCCCAGTCGGCCGTTCCCGCCAGGGATATGGAAACTGATTTCAAGTCTTATCCCGGCCGGCAGTCAATTGCCGTTGACGTCGAACGCTATGCGGTGCGGGATAACGGCCTGTTCTACTTCAATCTGCCCGGCAATATGCTGCGCGGCCTTTTCGCCGCCGGCGAAGCCGTCAGGGTCAATCCCTACTTCCGCTCTGAGCCGATGCGGCTTTCCCTGCAGTATGTCATTGATCTGCCGGTAAACAACGCCTCCATCAGACTGCTCCCGCCGGATATCAAGTGGACATGCCCCGGAGATGGCGGCACCGTCACGGTAAAGTCCGCCATGCTCAGCACGACAAAAATCCTGATCTCGTGTTCAGTGAATCTGCGGCCGTGCATCCTGAGCCCGGAAGAATATCAGAAACTGGTCAGTATTCAGGCCCGGCTGTCCAATCCCAATATGAATATCGTGATGATCTCCGGCTTGAATGACTCAAACCCGAAACCCGACGATAAGAAATAGTCCATAAAGCGGCGCCTGGACATTCTGGACATAGCCTGAGTATCCAGGGGCCGCGAAAAACTTTGCTTGCTCATGGAGCCTGGTCATTTTGGACACCCCGTTTCCAACCCCATAAGCCCCATTGTTCCGTTCCTGCGTCCAGCAGAATATAACGATTAACCGTCCGTTTTTGAACAACCACTCCGATACATTGGAGTGTTGTTGAGCATGACGGTTTTCAGTTTTCATAAACCACTCCGACACTTTGGATAGTCGTTGAGCACCATATCAACATTTTGGACATTTTGGACATTTTGGACACATGGTGTGCAGCACACGTTCCTGGTGTAGCGATCCCCGTCCGGCACGGACGACACTACAATAAAACCCGCACTCCGACACTTTGGATAGTCGTTGAGCACCATATCAACATTTTGGACATTTTGGACACATGGTGTGCAGCACACGTTCCTGGTGTAGCGATCCCCGTCCGGCACGGACGACACTGCAATAAAACCCGCACTCCGACACTTTGGATAGTCGTTGAGCATAATGTTTTCCGGTGTAGCGCACCTGCTCTGCGGGAGAGGTTCCGATCCGCCGTCCGGCACTACAACAAAACCATTTTGGACAACCTGCACATTTTGGACACCGGCTCCGCACAACAATTTCGTAATTTGGGTACTATGGGTCTTACGTGCCATTTTGGACAGCCACTCCGATACTTTGGAGTGTCGTTGAGCAGAATACATTCTCTCACAAAGGCACAGAGGAAATACCAGCGTTAACAGGGATATACAGGATGAACAGTATTTTCTATTATAATTCATTGCTTATCCTGTCTATCCTGTCCATCCCTGTTAACTTCTGATTTCCAGCTATTCATATGTCGTTCCGCTTATTTTTTAAGTTATTAATATTCCGCTTCTATGGAGCTATCTTCTGATTTACCGATCCTCATTCTGACTCCTGTCCTTTTATATATAGTGGATTTGTCACTCAATATGCAGGTAAATCGTTTTAAATAAAGTATTTAAATGCATCATTTCTCCGAAAAATTATCCGCCGGAGGCGTCATACGAAAACTGGGAACATCTTCACCGTGAAACTCGTGAAGATAAAATAAACAGCCTAAAAAAGTGCGCAGCAATTAGGTATCCCTCAAGCGATTGTCGAGTCTATTGCGGGTGCTAATGCGGAGGTCTTGAAGAAATACTATAACCATATCTCAACCGACAGTCTAAAAAATGCAATGAAACTCCTTAGGAGCCGTACAAAAATAACCTTTACATCTTCGCGATTCTCCCGGATGCCTTTGGGTTTGCCGGTTCGTTACATACCTTCAGATATGCGCCTCTCCGGCAATTCCCAAAATCACCTCGGGATATTTCGCGAAACTTGTAAGGTTTATTTCTTTACAGCTCCTTAATTAAACCTATATAAAGATCTGAGAAAAATATTCAGCTTAACATTTTTCAAAATTCTGACATGGGTAATTGGCCGGTCTTAGGCAACAGAGCGAGAAAAATTCAAAAAGTATTTTAGAAATTCAGGATTTGTTTTGAAAACGGCAGTTATTTTCTCACGTGAAAATTTTACAAAATATTTCAGATTTAATCATTTTTTCACATTGAAAAAACTGTCGGCAGTTTTAGATTAGCGTCAATATTTTTTGTAATCAATCAATTGACCGGAAGGAGAATTATCATGGCTGCCGCAAAGACAGTACCGCAGGTGACTTTATCCAGTACCAAGAAAGAACTGATGGAAGCATATCTCGCCGCAAAAGAGGCATCGGAAAAGCGTTTACAGGAAGAGCTGAAGCCGGAAAAAGTCCGGGAGGAGCACCGGAAAGTCGAAACGATCAAAACTGCTGATACAATTGCCGCCGAGGACGTAATGACGCACATCAGCTCCTTGAAGTCGGCGATTGCCAAAGAGCTGGGGGACCTTGCCGAAAAACTTGATGCCGAAGCGAATAAATACCGCAAACTTCAGGAGGCTGTCGGCATCAAAGAGGATGAACTGAACCGGATATATGAAATTGACGCAGCCGCCTCGGCGCTGGCCGCGCTGGTGGAAGCTCACCGCCGGAAAAAACTTGAGTATGAAACGGAAGAGTCTGAGATGATTGCCGCGTTCGAGCGTCAGAAACAGGAATTCCAGGATGCCGCCAAAGAGGAGAAAGATGCTTTTGAGAAAGCCGGCAAACGCGCAAAGGAAGAGTTTGAGTACAACTGGAAGCGGGAGCAGGAGCAGAAACGCAACGCGCTGAAAGACGAGCTGGCTGCGCTGGAAAAACAAATATCGCAAAAAGAGACCGCATTCGATCAAGCTGTGGCGGAACGCGAGGCTGTTCTGGCGCAGCGCGACGGCGAACTCTCTGAACGCGAAAAGATACTCGCCGAACTGCAAAGTAAAGTTGACGCATTTCCTGAAACGCTGGAAAATGCTGTGGCGAAAGCCGTCAAGGAGACCGCGGTCAAACTGCAATCCGAGTTCGGCATGAAAGAAGCGCTGCTTAATAAAGGTTTTGAAGGCGACCGCAACGTTTACGAAGCGCGCATCAAGGGGCTGGAGTCTACAGTAACCTCCCAGGCGCGGCAGATTGAAGAGATATCCAGCCGTCAGGAGAAAGCCTACGAGAAAGTACAGGATATCGCTGCCCGCGCAGTCGCAGGCGCCGCCAGCCGTTTTACCGTCCCGGCGCAGTCAGGAAATGCTCCGGAACAGAAATAAGAATATTGAGCAAGCATGAAAACCATTGCAAAAAAAGTTCCGAAAGTTGCCGGCAGGCCGAAAAAAGCACATTCAAGCTGGAAGACGACTGACGACTACGAGATCGAACTGCGCCGCCGCCGCATGAAGGAAGAACCGATGCGCGTTACGCCGGCCGCCGCCGGGAAAAGTCTGTTCAAGGACTATCTGGTATCGCGTCCGGACGGCGATCACGCCGTCGAGTATCTGGTGGAATTGCGGTCATTGACGGAACCAGTCAACACCTGCACCTGCCCCGATTTCCGCAAGAACTTCCTCGGAACCTGCAAGCATATTGAAAAGGTTAAAGCGCAGTTGTCCGGGGCGAAGACGGTTGTTTCGCCGTATGTTGAGATTTTTATGGACCGCAGTCCGTGGCGGCCGTTGGCGCGGATACCGGAAAATAATGCCGCGGCCGGTTTTATGCATCGTTATCTGGCGGTGAACGGTGAATTCAAAACTCCGGAAGCCGATACTCTGCAGGTGCTGCTGCGTGACTTGGAACAGGCTGACGATGCGATTCGCACTGGAATCAGGGTATCCGCCGAAGTGCGCAAATATGTATGCCGCCAGTTGGAGAAAAAGCAGTCGGCCCAGTGGCGCGAGGAGTACCGCCGGCAGTTCAGCGAAAGTAACGGTCAAGCGTCGTTTCTGCGTCATGCCCTCTATGACTATCAAATCGAGGGGATGCTGCATCTGGCGTTTAACGGCCGCGCATTGCTGGCCGATGAAATGGGGCTGGGCAAGACCGTGCAGGCCATTGCCGCCGCTGCTTTGCTGAAAGAATGTTTTGCGGTCAAACGGGTGCTGGTGGTCACGCCGGCCTCGCTTAAAAGCGAATGGGAAGAGCAGATTCGCAAATTTACCGCATTGCCGGCGGAGACGGTGTATGGCGCCCGTAAGCAGCGGCTGGAGAAATACCGCAACAGTCAGGCGTTTTTCCTGCTGGTCAACTACGAGCAGGTGATGATAGATTATGAAGACATCAACAGCGACTTCCAGCCGGAACTGGTAATTCTTGACGAAGCGCAGCGGATCAAGAACTGGAAGACCAAGACCGCCGACCGCCTGAAGCGGCTGAATTTGCGCTTTGCTTTTGTTCTCACCGGTACGCCGATCGAAAATAAAATTGACGAACTGTATTCTCTGGTGGAGTTCGTCGAGCCTTCGCTGTTCGGCAGCCTGTTCCGCTTTAATCGCCGGTTCTACAGCTTTGATGAGGACGGCAAGATCACAGGGCTGAAAAATCTCCGAGAACTGCACGAACTGGTAAAACCGGTTATGCTGCGTCGGCGCAAGGACGAGATCAGTGAGCAGTTGCCCGAGCGCATAGACAACAATTATTTTGTGCCGATGACGGCGGAACAGGGCAAACGCTACGCCGATTATGAAAGCATTGTGGTGAGGCTGGCGGCAATGGCGCAGCGGCGTCCGCTCACCCCGGAAGAGTTCGACCGCCTCCAACTGGCGCTTTCCTGTATGCGGATGCTTTGCGACAGCGTTTATATTCTCGACCGGAAAATTACTGAATCTCCGAAAGTCGATGAATTAATGCGTATTCTTGAAGATATCTGGGAAGATGACGCCGGGCGCAAAATTATCGTCTTTTCCGAATGGGTGGGGATGCTCGACCTGATTGTGGCTGAACTGGAAAAACGCGGCATCGCTTTTGCGCTCCATACCGGCAAAGTCAATCAGATTAAGCGGCGCAAAGAGATCAACCGGTTTAAAGACGATCTTGAATGCCGTTTGTTTCTTTCCTCCGATTCCGGCAGCGTGGGATTGAATTTGCAGGCCGCCAGCGTGGTTGTTAATCTCGATCTGCCCTGGAATCCGGCTAAACTTGAGCAGCGCATTGCCCGCGCCTGGCGCAAACATCAGAAAAACACCGTCAATGTCATCAATCTGGTTGCTGAAAACACCATCGAACACCGGATGCTGGCAACGCTCGACTTTAAAAAAGGTCTGTCTGACGCCGTTCTTGATGCTCGCGGCGATTTTTCCGACTTTGAAAAACCGAATGCCAAAAATGCTTTCCTGGAACGCCTTGGCTCAATTATGGCGTCAAAGGTAATGGTGCAGCCTGAAGAGACGCCGGTTGCGGAACCTGCGGTACTGCCGCCGGTTGAACAATTGGCGCAGGAAGTACGTCTTAATCCTGAAGGCCTTAATCTTTGTCAGGTAGGATACGACAAGGAGACCGGCCGCGTCAAATCCGTTTTTGCCGTCGGTTCAGCCGGAAATACGGATAAGCTGAAGCAGCAGGTGGAAAAGACGCACGGGCAGAGTATGACTTCTGAACAGATGCTGGTGATTTCGACGGAAAATTATGCCTTGCTGCAGCAGTTGGAAAAAATGGGTATCATCACCATCAATACCCGGGATATGGCTAAAGTATTTGAATCCGAAAGCGCGGCGCCGCCGCGTCCGTCCGACCGTGACCGCCGGCTGGCTTTGAGTCGTCCGGCGCTGGCCGCCGCCGAACGTCAACTGAAAATGGCATCGGTATTGCATGCAGGAGGCTTTGCGGCTGAGGCCGCCTCGCCGGCCATCCAGGCAGTCCTGACAGCCGCCGGCGCACTCTATGTCCACTCGATAGCGGAAGTTCCGGAAAAAGCTCCGGCGCAATTTGCCGCCGAGATGTTCAAAGCCGTCAGCAGCGCTGCCGGGATCGAACGCAAGCATCTGCTGTTATTGCAGCTTTGCCTGCATGAAGTTCCGGAGGCGGACGATGGCATAACCGATGACGCCGCCGGATTTGTCGCCGCTGTTGCCGAATTCGTCAATCGTCAGGCCATTACTTGAAGAGACCATAAGCTGATTTTCAATTAAAAATCACCGTCGTTAGATGCAGCGGCTGAAATAAAGCGAAGACGCTAAATGTTTCGCCGGAAAGGATGGAAATGTCAGTTAGTCGTAATGAACCATGCCCGTGCGGGAGTGGAAAGAAATATAAGAAGTGCTGCCTCAACGTGAAGTCTGCAGCGGAGTCGCCATCACGTTTCCGGTTTGAATCCGGAAGTTACGGCGGTCCCGGCCGGCAATACATGCCGTCCATAATCAGTTACGAACAGATTACTCCAGAAAAGTGGAGTGAACATTTCTGCCTGGTCAACCCGGTTCAATGCTTTGATTCCGGAGATAAGGCGTCGGCTTTGGCCGAAGCCGATCTGAATGATGCGTCAGCAGCCAAGTCTGACAGCGGATCAGACGAGGATTTCGCAATGAGTCTCAAGAACAAGGGATACATGAAGGTGGATAATTTTCGGAGAGCAGTAAATTGAGCAGTAATTACAGCATATTGCCGTGTGGCGTAAAAGCTCAATTAATTCAATGATCAGCTACGCGTGAAGTTGATTATCCCTGCATCAAAGTTCAATATTGATCCGGCTTTACCCGATGATTTTCTCGTTACGAAGTCCTCATTCCGACAGACTGCCGGGCCGCATAACTGATTCTTTTATCGCTGCCGGCGCTGACATGTTTTCCGCTGGTATTGGTACTTTTTTGTTATTTTCTTAATTTACATATTGACAAAAACAGAGATTTAATATATAATAACATTGGACAGTGTCCAAAAATAAAGCAATTGACCAAAACGGCGGATTTTATGAATGGTAAAAGCACAGTAATCACACTTTCAGCGCTGATGTTGTTTTTTTGCATTACGCTGGTTTCAACGGCGTCTGACGGTTTTTTCGCTTCCGGTCCGGATCGCGGCGCCGCCCTGCCGGCAGATAAAGTTTATCCTGCCGGACGGATTTTTCCATATACCGGTTTTTCGCCGAAAAACGTAGAGGAAACTAAGCAGCGGAAGTTCACGCTGGCCGGTCCGGCTTACGGCAAAGGGATTGAAATTCTGATGCGGCAGGCTGCGGAAGCCAAAATGCCGGTCATCTTTTCATTGGATATTAATTACAAGGGTAAAATTCTGAAAAAAGAGGATCTGGCGGAAAAGGCGATTGACTGGAACGCGATTACAGACGACATCACCCGTCAGGTAAAGACCGCCGCCGCCGACAAATCAATCGCCTGGTGGTATCTCACCCCGGAAGAGCTGCGCTGGTGGATTCCCAATGAGATAAAATATTTGGAGCTGGCGTACAAGGCGATTAAAGCTGCCGACCCGGACAAACGCCCGGTATGGATGTATTCCCCCTGTCACCGCAATGATGAAGCCATGGCGAAGGAAGCACGGTTTCAGGACATCGTCGGCAAAGGCACGTATGTCAATTACGCCGGACAGAAAGATTCAAGAGTCTGGGTGCGCTGGAGTATTGAGCAGGAAATAAGCGCCATCCGCCTGGCGGATAAGAAAGACGCGTTTCCGATTCTGGTGCCTGAAATGTTTCAGGAGCCTGCGGCGGAAGAAAAAGCCATGATCCCGCAATGGGTCAGGCATGACGTTTATCTCGGACTGGTTTCCGGAGCCAAAGGCATAGCTGTCTTTTCATTATGGGCGCGTCCGAAATTCCCGTCGCATCCGGTATATTATGAAACATATTGCAAGGTTGCCGAGGAACTTAACGGCGCTGCCGGACTCGGACAGGTTTTCCTGTTTGGCGAGCCGAAAAATGACATTCAGATGAAGATTGCCGGCGGACCGGCGACAGTCAATTGCAAACTTAAAATAAAAAAAGTGGAGACCTTCACCTATCCGGCAGTGGCGTTTGCGAATATCGCGTATGGCAATAAACGGTATCTGATCGCAGTGAATTCCGCCAGCAGCAATTTGACGGCTGAATTCACAGGCTTTCCCGAAACAGGAATTGCGGCGGTAAACGCCTTCTCTGGAAAGGCGGCGGAAATTCCGTTGAACGGTATTTTAAAACTTGAGCTTAAGCCTTATGAAGTCATCGGCCTGGTCTTTTCTTCAACTGAAAAATAATTGTTAAAATCAACCAAAATTATGGGGGTAAAAAAGATGAAAACAACAGTAATCAACGGGAATCCTGGAAGGCGTTTTTTCACACTCATTGAACTCCTCGTGGTGATCGCGATCATCGCGATCCTCGCGGCAATGCTGCTTCCGGCGTTGAATAAAGCCAGGGAAAAGGCCAAGGCGATCAAGTGCCTCAGCAATCAGAAACAGATAGGCACCGCGATCACAATGTATCTGGACAGTAATAATCAGTTTTTCTACAGTCCCTCCGTTGCAACGGCATCCGAAGCGGGCGATCCGGCAAACGGCATGAACGTGATGTGGTCGGTACGTTTGAAGTTAGATAAATATCTGCCGACATATAATATCTTCTACTGTCCGACAAATACGATCACCAATGACCTTAATTGTTCATACGGTTCATTCTATACAATAGTATCACCGAATTATCCGAATTACCCGGCAGTCTCAATGAAAAATCAGAAATATGCCAAAGTCGGATTTTCGAAGCTTGCATTAATCGGATGTTCATGGAGTGTCAGCACACAAAAACAGTGTTACAGAATGATTTTCAGCGGCGACATTACCAGCGAACCTTACGGCCGGCCTTTTTTGACCCATGCCAATCAGGTGGATCTGCTGTTTGCTGACGGGCATGCGGCAGCAAAAGGCATCAATGAACTTAAGCCGCTATATTGTCCGCAGATTTATCTTACCAATCCTGTAAATATCGGGTCCGCCGCGGACAGAAGCGGTTCATTTTATTACAAGCTTTAACCAAAACGGCCAATGCAATTTTATCTGGAGCAAATATGAAGTTTAACAATGTTGTCATGCTGTCTGTACTATTCGCCGCCACAGGTTGTTCCGGTTTGAATACTGATGTGAAAAAGTTTTTCAGTACCGGCGCCAACCCTGCGTCAACCCTGCCTGCCGATCAGATTTATCCGAAAGGTCAGCTCTTTCCGTTCAGCTTCTATTCAACCGGCGGCGGGTCGGAAAAAAAGCGCGGTGAACTGCTGCCGGAAGCGGAGCTGCTGGCTGATCAGAAAGAGATTATTGACGCCGGCGTTACCATGATCGGACCGCAGTATGAATTGAACAACCGCATCGCCGCGGATGCCGCCAAGTACAAGGTGAAGGGTGTTTATACAATAATCCCGGTAATTGACGGGAAGGAAGTCACCAAAGAATATTTGAAGGAAATAAACGCAAGGAAAGAGCCGCTGGATATAGAGAAACTGCGGCAGTCGGTTTCCGATATCGTCAGCAAAGCCGGAGGCAGCAAAGAAATTGCCTGGTGGGATATTACTCCTGAAGAACTGCGCCCCTGGGTTCCGCAGGAATTGCTGCTGCTCAAGACCGCAACCGAGGCGATTAAGCAGGCCGATCCCGAAAAGCGTCCCGTCTTCATGTATTTTCCCGGCCATTATAACGGCAAAGCCATGGGGAAGCTGGCCGTTTATCTGGATATCATTGGCAAGGGCATGTACACCAATTACAGCAGTATGAAAAATTCAAGAAGCTGGTGCCGCTGGACCATCGAACAGGAAATTGAGGCGATTAAGCTTTCCGGTAACAAAAACTCCATTCCGGTAGCGGTTACCGAAATGTTCCAGCAGCCGCCCGCGGCGGAAGTAAAACTGATTGATTCATGGGTCAGGTATGATGTGTATTCCGCGCTGATCGCCGGGGCCAAAGGCGTATTGATATTTTCCGCTTCTAAACGACCAGATTTTTCCGCCAGAAAAGAATATCTGAACGCCTATTTTAAAGTCTGCCGCGATCTGAACGGGCCGCTGAAACTGGGACAGGTGTTTCTGTTCGGTGCGCCGATGAATGATATTACTCTCACGATTACCGACGGCCCGCAGACCGTGCCGTTCAAATATAAGACTGCCGGGGCGGACATCACCTATCCCGCGGTAAGCATGGCGAATATTGCGTACAACAGCAGCCGCTATATATTCCTGGTAAATTCCTCTGACAAGCAGATCGAGGCAGTAGTCGGCGGCCTGGTTTACGGCAGCGGCGTAACGATTGAAGATTTGTTTGCCGGCAGCGAAAAATTTACCGCACCTGAAGGTGATTTCAGCATAAAACTGGAACCGCTTGAAGCAAAAGCTTTCAGAATCTATAATGCTCAACCATAAAATCTGTCTGCTGAATTATATTACACGGAGTTTCTGATGCCTGAGAATGTTAAAATTGTCCTGAACAGTATTCGCCGCTGCTTTTATCGCGGGGAACATGCTGAATTCGAATTCACCCTGCTGAATTTCTTTCCTTATAATCTGCCGGGCTGCCGTCTGGAAGTTTCCGTCGGGGAACTCTGGTCGGATGCTTATGACATTCCGGTGTTATCAATTAATGCTGTAAACATCAAGTTCAGATTCGATACTGCGATCCTGAAAAGCGGGGAGTATGTTCTCAAATGCCGTTTGTTGCAGCAGGATAAAACCGTTGCCGGAGCCGGCTTCAGCATAACGGTGGCGACAGCCCGGAAACGCGGCTGCATGGAGTTATGGCACTGGCCGGCGACAGTTCATTACAACGCGCTCGAAGCTGATGATGAATCGGCCAGACTTGAAATCGACAAATTGGCGGCAATGGGCTACACCTGGGCGCAGCTCAGGGCGAGCTGGGCTGTGGTCAATCCGGGAAAAGCAACTGATTTGATCGAATATGCCATGGCGCGCGGCATTGATATGGGCATTCTTATTGAAAACGGCAATGGCGGCTGCTTCAGGGCAGACCGTGACGTGCCGCCGGAAGCCAGGCTGATTGACAGCAGCGGCAAGGTGACCGAATTCGTTTTTCCGCACCATCCAATGGTGTTGAATAAGCATCGGATATTGCTTGAACGCATCATGCTGCTGTTCCGGGAGCTGCCTTCATGCACCACCGTTTTTGTGAACAGCGAAGTGGAAGACAAATTGAAGCTGCCATGCAATCCGGAAGCGCTGAAAATGCACGAGGCGGCGCTGGGCTTTTCGCCTTTGGAAAAATTGAAAAGCACTGAACGGGTTTTTGCCTCACCCTATCCTGATGCGCCGTTTGTTTCTCCCGGCGTAATTGCCGATGATGATCCGGAATATCTGTACGCCAAATACTTTTTTAAACACGGCGACGGTTTTGTCATAACCAACGGCACGATGGCTGAAGTTATTCACCGCTACCGTCCGGATGTAAAAGTTATTACCGACCCGCTGCGGCTGTGTTCAGTTTACGGGCGCTTTGACGGCGCGGATATTGTGAGTTCATGGACATATACCAACCCCGACCCGAAAGCTACATTATTCATAGAAACGCTGCTGGCCGAGGCCCGCCCGGACAACAAGGATGTAATTCATACCATTACCCTGTGGAACTATGCAGGAAGCCTTATACCCAGCGGAAAAGACCGTTTTGCCCGCGACAAGACACTGCGCATGGAGCCGGACCGTTTGCTGGAAAATGCCTGGATTAATTTTGCGCGCGGCCCCAAAGGCATCGGAACTTACTTCGGCAGTCCCATGGAACTGTTTTTCGAAAACGGCGATCCGTTCATATATTCCCCGGAAACGGAAAAAGCCATCGGTGATTTTGCGCTTAATGTGATGGCGCCGTTCGGCGAGATGGTCCGAAAAACCGCCGCGGTTCCGCGCCGGGCGGCCGTCCTTGACTCTTTTGCCTCCAGGGTTTATGGCGTCTGTCCCCGTCCTTACAATCATTATCCGATTTATTACATCTACAACTTTTATACTGTTTTGAATATGGCGCATATTCCGGCCGATGTGCTGTTCGACGAAACCATAGTTGAAAAAGGGCTTGACAGCTATGATTTGCTGGTGCTGCCCAACTGCGACACCTTGCCGGAAAGCGTCTATAAGGAGATATTGAAGTTTGTCCGCAAAGGTGGAATCGTCGTTGCCGACCAGTATCTCCGGGCGGACATTCCCGGCGTCATCCGCTTTGATTTTGACTTTACCTACCGTTCCCGCGTAAATGCCAATGCCAATGCGCGGGGAATGGATTTTGCCGTAAAAGACGATACTGCTTTCCGGCAGGACAGCGATGAAAAACAGCTTGAAGGGGTCACCGCCGAAGCTGACCAGCAGGCGCTTGAAACCTATGCGGCGAAAGTCCGCGAAACGCTTGACGGAAAAATTGTCCGTGACGTGGATTGTTCATCGCCGCGTCTGCTGCTGAATATGCGCGAATACAGCGGCATAAAATATCTCTTTGTCGTGAACGATCACCGTACTTACGGAGAGCGTGTCGGCAAATACAAATCAATGCTGGAAAAAGGGCTGCCCGAAAACGCGGAGTTCACTGTCCGCGATCCCGGTTTTGAGCCGGTAATTTACGAACTGACTACTCACTGCCGGCTTGAGTGCCGCAAAAATGCTGAAGGGAATTATAATTTCGAGCTGAATGTTCCCGCCGCCGGAGGGTGCATTGTTGCGTTTTATCCGGCTGCGCTGGGGCCGGCCGGGATTGAAGTTCCGCCATGTATTACACGCGGAACGCGCTCAGTCATTAACGTCTCGCTTGGAAATGCAGCCGGACTCCAGCCGCTGAAAATTGCCATGACAGACTCGAAAGGTTGCCGCAGCGAGTTCAGCGGATACTATCTGGCGGAAAACGGCTCATGCTCGATGGAATTTATCCCGGCGGCAAATGAGCCCTCCGGAAAATGGTCTGTGGAAACCATTGATTTGACATCCGGCGATAAATGCAGGAAAGATATTAATATTGCTTGACGCTGGTTCGCTCAACAAGCGTGCTATGGACATGGCTGATTTCAGGCTTTTCGCCGTTCAGAATCCATTTTTGCAGCATATCGACAGCGGCTTCGCCCTGTTCGCGCGCCGGTTCAGCAAAAAACGACAATCCGTTGAGTTCCGCATCCGGCCAGGTGATTCCGTCATAAGAGATAACCGAAAGATCGTCGGGTATTCTGATCTTATGTTTCCGGCACGAACTGAAAAGCAGTGCGGCCCGGTAATCGCGAACTGTAAATATTGCGGTCGGCATATTTGTTTTGAGCCGGAGCAGATAATCATCGGTTTTCTCATGGTCCTCCTGGTAAATATCTGCCAGACACCACTCTTTGTTAAATTCCAGATCCTCTTCAGCCAGTGCGCCTTTGAATCCGGTGAAGAATTCTTTGTAAAAGTAATTTTCCGGACTGCCGAGCCAGATTCCGATGCGCCGGTGTCCCTTGCTCTTCAAATACCGTACCGCGTTTCTGGCAATTTCACGGAAATCCAAAAATACCTTTACCGCATCAAATCCGTTCATATCCGAAGCAATGACGTAAGGGATGCCGGCTTTTTCAAGCGGTTTGATCAGGTCTGCATAATTACCGCACTGCAAGTATATGACGCCCTGGATGTCGCCTTTGGTGTACAGTGTTATGATTTCATCGGTGACAGTATCCGAGTCGGAAAAATTCATCAGATATTCGGAATTTTTCCTCTCCGCGCCGGCACAGGCGCCAAGCAGTAACTGCGACGCCACCGGCAGATAATTGAAAGTCCCGAAGTCCGAGGTTTTCAGAAAAAAGCGCTTGAGCACCGGACGTCCGACCAGGGTTCCGGTCACCAGCACGCCGCGCCCCGGATAAAGCTGCACCAGCCCTTCTTCCTGCAGCAGGCGGAAAATATTATGCACCGTACTTTTGGAGATGTTGAGTTTTGCGCCGATCGAACGGGCCGACGGCAGATATGATCCCGGCTTGTATTTCCCGGATAAAATAGCCTCCCGCAGATAAGCACGTCCGCCCTGCGCTTTTGATTTGATTGTATCCGTCATTTTCGCCTCCCGGCAGTCATCACCCGGCCATACTATTGCATCCGTACATTATAATTTATAACCGCAAGGCATGAAAACAAGAAATCACGGAATAAATCCCGTGGAATTTACCACAAAAAACAGCGGAAAAAATGTTTATACACGGACTTTAACTCCGGCGTGATATCTTTTTATCGAAAACAGGTTGCAAAACCGGCATTCAAGATGCAATTTATTAAAAATAACAATCATGATTAACAATTAACTGGATATGACTATCATGGAAAAACATACAATTTCGGTTTTGGTTGAAAATAAATTCGGGGTTCTGGCCAGGATTGCGGGGCTGTTCAGCGGCCGCGGCTACAATATCTCGTCGCTGACCGTCAACGAGACGCACGATCCGAACGTATCCAAGATGACAATTGTCACCACCGGTGATGAAGCGGTGCTTGAACAGATTGACAAGCAGCTTAACAAGCTGGTGGACGTGATTAAAGTCGAAGACCTGACCGGCAGCCGTTTCATCGAGCGTGAACTGGCATTGATCAAAGTCAAAGCGGAGAACCATGAGCAGCGTTCACAGATACTGCAACTGGTCGAGATTTTTGAAGGCAAGATTGTGCTGGTCCATACCAATGAACTGGGCATTGAGCTTCACGGCAGAGCGGATAAAATTGATAATTTCATTGAACTGATCAAAGATTATGAAATTGTCGAGACTGCGCGTTCCGGCCGGGTGGCGATTTCGCGCACCGCGGGGAAAAATGAGGATATCAAGACCATCAATTAACGACAGGGCTGATTATGGATAAAGAGGAGAGACCGGAACCGGATGATATCCAGCTCCCGGAATTCGATTATCCGGAATATCCGAACTGGAAACGCGGACTGAAGTGGGGCTTGTACGCCGGGATACCGGTTTCGCTGCCTGCTTTATCGCTGCTGGTTTTCCGGTCGGAACCTTTACTGGTAAAAATATTTTACGTCCTGATAATTGTTGTTTTGACTTTTCTCATTGTTGGAAGTATCGGCGCCTTTCGTCCTGACTGGGACAAAAAGTAAATATGACCACAGCTCCGCCGGTAAAAATCCGCTTTTCCCAGGGTACGCTGCTGCTTGAAGCCACGCCCGGACAACTTATTCCGGTTGCCCGTGACGTGATTTTCGATGAACGGGTCAAGCTCTACCGGGCGCAGGCATATAAATACGCCGGAATAATTATCGCCCTCCGGGAACACAAAATTGATTTTATCGACGAAGCCCGCGCCTATTCGCAACTGGAGCTTGAACTTCATGCCGGATTTACGCCGCGTCCGCATCAGCAGGAGGCGTTCCGCTGCTGGCGCGTGGAAGCTGCCGGGCGGGCGATGATCGTCATGCCGACCGGCTCCGGTAAAACTTATCTGGCGGTAATGGCGATAAGTGCGATCAAGCGGCCGGCGCTGATTGTCGTTCCAACCATCGACCTGATGCAGCAGTGGGCCAGTTCGCTGGAGAAGTTTTTCCGCTGCAAGGTCGGAATGCTCGGCGGCGGCAGCCGCGAGATCGAGCCGGTCACGGTAACTACTTACGACTCGGCGGTGATACACATGGAATTCATCGGCAACCGTTTCGGCTTCGTGATTTTTGACGAATGCCACCATCTGCCGGGCCAGGTCAACCGCACCGCCGCTTCCATGTGCATGGCCCCTTACCGCCTGGGACTGACCGCCACGCCCGACCGCGAGGACGGCGGCAATGAGATTATGGAGGAACTGATCGGACCGATTGCCTACCAGATACATATCGACGAACTTGAAGGCTCCGTTCTGGCGCCTTACATCACCCGGCGGCTGGAACTGGCGCTGGAGCCGGATGAAGCCGCCGAATATCAACTGTCGCGGCAGATTTATACCGGTTTTCTGCGCCGCAACGGCATTACGTTCAATCAGAAAAGCGACTGGGCCAGGTTCATCGGACTGTGCGCCCGGCAGCCGGACGGGCGCAAAGCCCTCGACGCTTATCTTGCGCAGCGCCGGATTGCCCGCGCCGGCAGAAGCAAATTCAATAAAGTATGGGAATTGATCTGCCGTCATCGCGGCGAACGGGTCATTGTGTTCACCGCCGATAACGACACCGCCTACGACATGGGACGCAGTTTTCTGCTGCCGGTGATCACCCACCGGACCAAGGCCGCCGAACGCAAGGAGTTCCTGGACAACTTCCGTTCCGGGCAGTATCCGGTGCTGATTACGAGCAAGGTGTTGAATGAGGGGGTGGATGTGCCGGAGGCCGGAGTCGGGATCATTGTTTCCGGCAGCGGCAGCATCCGCGAACACGTCCAGCGCCTGGGGCGGATACTGCGGGCAGGGGAGGGCAAGCAGGCCGTATTGTACGAACTGGTCAGCGAAGGCACTTCCGAGGTCAACGTCAGTGAGCGGCGGCGCGAACACCGCGCCTATAAAAATCATTTCAGTTATAAAAGGCGGTTCTGAATGCTGACCAAGGATCTGATGAAATTCCGCCGCAGCGGCGAAACGGTCAAACCGGTGTTCATTGCGGTTGATGATCCGGCCAATCTGGAGCTGGCATCGGAACTGCTGGCGGTCTACCGCCTGCCGGAGGACGGGCCGCCGCCGACCCGCGGCGAACTTGAGGAAATCGTCGAACCGCTGCTTAACGCTCATAAAGACGTCAAGCTGGCAAAGGGTTTTAACAAGCTCATTCTGGACCGCTGTAAATTTACGATGCCGCTGGAATTTGATTATGCCGGGTTGCGGCGGAAACTCTTTACCGGATCAGCCGCCATGCTCACCGGCGGAACCGCCGGTCTGGCGGAATACCGCCGTCTGCTGCTCGAGTCGGTTCCGGAATCCGCCAATATCATCGACGGCGGCATTTATGCCGATCTGCCGCAGAACGAAACGCTGGTTACGGTCAAACCGATGTTCACGAAGGAGCTGCTTGAACGCTATAATTGTTCCCAGGTGCAGGCATTGCTGTTCTATTGCAGCGACATGCTGGCGGAGGTTGAAGACCCGGACCCCGCGGAAATGCGCCGCATCTTCAAGTACCTGAAATTTTTCCGGCTGCTGGCGGAAGTCAAGAAAATGCCGGACGGCAAAGATGAAGCGGGCAATAAAACCATGCGCATTCAGATGCAGATCAGCGGCCCCGCCGGTATTTTTGAAAATTCCCGTAAATACGGCTTGCAGCTCGCAACTTTTTTTCCGGCGGTATGCCTGTTGAAAAAGTGGACGGTTAAGGCGGAGATTGACCTGGACGGCAGAAAATGCAAGCTGCGGCTGGACTGGAAAAGCAATCTGGTCAGCCATTACCGCAATTTCAGCGCCTATGTTCCGGAGGAAGTCGCCATGTTCCACCGCCTGTTCAAAGAAAAAATACAGGACTGGCAGATTGTCGGCGACACCCCGTTTTTCGATGCAGGCAATCAGGAAATAATCTTTGCCGACCTGAGTTTTAAAAACTCCGGCGGCAAAATCGTTCATCTGGAACTTTTTCACCGCTGGCATTCCACCCCGCTGCTGAAGCGCCTGGAATATTGCGCAGCCCATCCTGAGCTGCCGTTCATCATCGGCGTTGACCGCAGTCTGTCCGAACGTCCCGAAATAAAGCAAGTCCTGGACAACAGTGATTTCTTTCAGAAAAAAGGTTTTCTCTTCCGCGACTTCCCCGGAGTAGAGCGCGTCTACAAACTCCTGGAATCCGTTAGTTAGCCGGAAGTCGCAGGCCCCGTCCGGAAATTCTATGGACGAGGCCTGCCGGGTGGTGCATCGGTCACTCCGATCAACCAGTTGCCCGCGATTAATATTTGTATTTGTAGATGCTCAAAACTTCATCATCAGTCAACGCCCGGCTGAATATTCTTAAATCATCCAGTTTGGCGTTGAGCCCGGAGGTATTGCCTCTGCCCATTGTCAGCGACGCTCCATTGATGGCAAGCACGCCGCCGCCCAATTTGGCGCCATACGGTGAGCCGTTGATATAAAGCTGTCCGCCGGTGGCTGATTTGTAAACCATCGCGACATGAGTCCAGGTATTTAACTGAATCACAGGCGATGTCACAGAGATACTCTGCCATGTGCCGCCTGCATTTGCCAGGAAACGGATTTTCCCGTCAAAGCCGCCTGAATTGTCGCCGAAGAAATAGCAGACATAATTCGCATCGCCGGTAGAAGTCCATTTCTCGACCGGGAAACTGGCGTATCCCGATGTAATTGCACCGGGTTTGATCCAGAAACTGATTGTAAGGTTGTCCGCTATATTCAAATTATCATTGCTGTAGACGGAGACAGTGTCGCTGCCGTCGAAATTAAGCGCGTTTGCGATGACGCCGCCGCCGACATCCCATGTGGCTCCGCTTATTGTTCCGGTGTTGCTGTTGCCTGAAGAATCGGTTGCGTATATTCCGCTGCTGCTGTCAAACCTGTAGTCAGCCGACTGGGTTGTTTTCAGTCCTTTGAGCGCGACATTGACCGCAATTCCGTTCGGCGGCACATTATTCAAGTTTGAAGAGCCGACCGCTTTCAGGACAAACGTATTGCCGGGGACAAACGCGACATCCGTATTGTTGTATGGCAGATAGAAATCTCCGCTGCAACTGCCAGCAGCCAGAGTCTGGGTTGCCGCGCTTATTTTAGCGCCGTTTTTCCATAATTCCAGCGAAACCGTACCGCTGGTGATTGCCGGGGTGGTGGAAACGGTATAGCCGGAGATTCTGCCGGCAGTGCTGCAGGCATATTGGGCGCCAGTCAGAGTCTGGCTTGGTTTGGCATGCAGCGTGGTGTCATTATAGATGGTAATTGGATCATAAATGGTGTACAGCCCGGCGGCAAAAGCCGCGTAATTGCCGTTGCTGATTAAATTGCTGTTATATATAAAGCAGTTGCTGCTGTACCAGCAATAACTGCCTGCTGTATTGCTTTGCACCGTGAACGGGCCGGGAAAATATGACGACAAGCCGGTCTGTCCTATTTCTCCGGGACAGGCGCCCCGCAAAAGATTGTTTGAAATAGTGATGTTGCGCGGCCGCGCAATATGGTCGGCATCCAATTGCGGAACTGCCGGATCATTCCAGGTCGGATCAGTGGCATCGGCTTCAATACGAATGCCGCCGCCGCCGTTTGCTGAATCCATTTTCAGCAAGTTTGATGACACTGTCCCGGTACGCACTCCCAGCAGTCTGATGCCGTAAGTGTAGGAAGGAACGCTGGACGGAATAAATACTGTATTGTTGGTGATGGTAATATTTCCCGGCGCCGGCGCATCAGGTATTTCCAGGCCGGCGTAAATCATGGCGCCGCCGCCATACCATGTGGTTCCGCGTTCCGCCACCCGTTCAACATAATTGCCGGAGACAGTGGCATTCGTGCAATTGCTAAGCAGAATTCTGCCGTCAATACTGTAGCATGTATTATTGGAGATAGTGACGTTAGTCAGGTTATGGCATCCAATAGGATCGTCGCCGACATTGTTAATTACATTGCTGTCTATGAGCACCGTATTTACATTAGCCAGTCCGAACCCTTCTGAATCGGTATAAGAGTGATTAGCATTGATAGTGCTGTTCTTGATTGTCACATTGGTCATGCTTATGGCGCCGTTGGGTTCCCAGTTGATATTATTGCCGGACTCTGTCGCGCCGAACAGGTATACCTCCGCCGGCGGATTCGACACCCCGCTGGTGAAATCGAATTTAACATTGTCGATGGTTGTGCCGTTAGTGTTGAAAATAAATATTGCCCGACAGAATTTTGCATTACTGGTGGCTTTAATAGTCAGGTCTTTAATCGAGCCGTTAAACGTATTCTGCACCCCGCCGTTATTCCGGTGCCGGCTGATGCCGACGCTAATCCAATATTGCCGGCCAAGGTTGTTGTCTAAATCCGCGTCGCATTGAATGGTTGATGAATTATTCGCGCCCAGTCC
Organism: Victivallaceae bacterium; assembly: GCA_041665605.1. Taxonomy (GTDB): domain Bacteria; phylum Verrucomicrobiota; class Lentisphaeria; order Victivallales; family Victivallaceae; genus CAIPAT01. Next base: position 35,167 of record JBAYIO010000005.1, read on the forward strand.
CCTGATGCTGCATGAACCATACAAAAACATATTTTTAGTGACGGTGATAGTCATGCCGGATGGAATTGTCAGGGTATTTCCGGTGCCGGCGACGGAATCGAATGCGGTTTGAAGCCTGGTGGATTCGTCTCCAGTTCCTGTTATGCCGAAAGTTGTTACGCTGATATCGGCGGCGTTTGCGAGACTGGCGGCGAACATGGAAAACAATAATAATCCGGAATGTAAAAATAGCGATGATTTTTTCATTTCATTTCTCCTTGTCGTTTTCTGTTTTTTGTGAAAAGCATAATTACTCCATACGTTCTATTGGCCCTCCTTATTTAGTTGCGCAATTTTTTTGTTTGAGTCAAATTTTTATGACTCAATTAAAATTAACTTTGTTGCATAAACTGTTTAAAATTCTTTTAGTATATATTGCAGGCCGGATGCAGGAATCCTGCAACCGGTTATATAATATTCCGGTAATCCGGTGTTATTTATTCCGGCAGATCATTGCCGGCAGTTCCGTTGCCGGATCGCAAATGGTTCTGAGCAGTCTTTAACTTGCGGAGGCGAGTTAAATTTTACCGGCATACCATCGCCATGGCGGACACGTTTCATCTTTGCCGGCCCCATGTACCTGAGGCTGCTCCGTTTGAATATACCAGCGTAACAGTCTGATTTCCAAATCTCTTTGTATATGGGCATAAACCGGATTATCATAAAGATTGTTCAGCTCCTTCCGGTCGGCATCCAGATCATAAAGCTGTCCCCACGAGATTTGTTCCTTCCAGCATATGGAGAGCTTGTGTGTTTTGGTGCGGACAGTCTTTACGAAGGGAGTTTCAAAAAATACCGCCTGCTTTGCATCCCATGGTTTTCCGCAACGCATCCCGCTGCCTGTTACTGCGCTGGCCAAACTCTGTCCCTGTACTGTATCCGGGCATTCGATTCCGCAAAGTTCAAGGATGGCAGGCATTACATCAACCATTTCTGTCAATTCGTGAATCTGTTCCTTGCCAGTTTTTCCTTTCCAGTAGAAAATGAGCGGAATATGGTGAAGGACATCGAATGTCGAAAGATTTTTTCCGAACTGGCCGTATTCTCCGCAAAAATCTCCATGATCTGCGGTAAATACGATGATTGTATTTTCGAGTTCGCCCATTTTTTCAAGCTGTTTCATGATCCTGCCGATTTGGTCATCAATCATGCTTACAAGGCTGTAGTAATTGGCGATTGCCTGCCGCAATTTTTTTTCTCCGGTCTGGAAGACGTTCCACATATTCTCGCATCCGGGGCGTTTTACGTCAGGCTTATTGTACCATTTTTCGTCATATGGCGGAAGCTCTATATCATCGGGATTGTAAGGAAATGGGTTGTCATCAGGAACGCATGTTGGAGGATGCGGCCGCTCAAATGTGGACCACAGAAAAAAAGGTTTGTTTCTGTCTGCCTGCTCCAGATACTTTATGGTCTCATCGCCGGTCCATGCCTCTACGGAATGCTTGTAAGGAATATTGGAGACATAAGCATCATATTCTTTTACATGTGTGTCATTGTACCAGCCGTTGTCTCCGAAACCATGTTTTTTCAGGTATTCGTGATAATCGTTTTGCTCCCCGTCATTTCCTCCTGCGCAGATTCTGGAGTATTCAAACCCCATATCGTCACAATGCCCTGAATGAGTCTTGCCGACAGTTGCGGTCTGGTAGTTGTGGTTATTTTTTAAAAAATTCGGCAGGGTAGTCAGAGAACTGACATCAACAGAATTGCAGTTTGTCATTATGCCGTGAGTATGCAAATACTGTCCTGTAAGGAGAGTTACTCTTGAAGGCATGCATAGTGCCGACTGACTGTAAGTCCGCTGAAAATCAACACCACCCGCGGCAAGGCTGTCAATGTTAGGGGTTTTGACCACTTTGTTCCCATGACAGCCAAGCGCTTCATAGCGGTGCTGATCAGTCATAAAAATCAAGATGTTGGGCTTTTTTTTATTTTCCATCATGCTTTACTGCATTTCTTTAAATTATCTGTCCGCTGACGAGCAAATCCCGTCAGGGTATTGCACTTATTTCTTTTGATCTGCCGGGTTGTTTATCATTATGATACCGGCGGTCAATTCCGGCCAGTTTTTCCATTTCCAGAATGCCGGAGGCTGTGCTGCCGGCGTACCGCAGACGGTTCCCAGGAAAACAACTATTTTGCCTTTGCCGTATTTTTTGCTGACCAGCAAAGGATAGCCGCCGGCCTTGAGCAGCACTTCCGCATCTTCCGCCGGTGCGAGGTCGTGCCGGTAGTAAACGCATGGTTTTTCTTTCCAGTCAATATTGCCGAACTGCTGAGCAGACGGTTCAATCAGCAATGGCGCGCTTGAACCTTTCACCTGCCAGGCGTCTTTGATTTTTACGGGGAGGAAATCATTAAGATATGAAGTCTGATATTCCCCTTTGTCCAGAGAAAACAAACCGCCTAAAATTATTAAATTCATGCCATTTTTTACATTCGCGATAATATTCTTCAGGACAAAATCAGGAATTACCTGATTGGGGCCGAAAGGGCAGTCGACCAGGATACAGGCTTTCGCTTTTTGCATTGACACAGAGCCTGGCAGCCTGTTGATAAAAAATTTATTTTCCGGAGTCAACGCCGGTTCAGTGTTTTCAATATAATAATTTCTTATTTCTTTATCGCTGACTCCATTCTTCAGCAGATTCGCGGCAATGTTGTAACGGTTGAATGATATTCCGTTGAAGATAATATAATCATTACGGGGGGAACTGCTCTGTTCCTCGTTTGGGCTGACTTTGGAAATAACTATATTATCAATCAGGAATTTCATTGGTTTCTCTGTCACGCCCCAGCAGCCAATGCGAAGTTTTCCTCCAAGATATTCCTGGCGTCCGAGGATTGCGGCAGCGCCGTCAATATATACCGGGTCAACCATGTCTCCCTGATAATACTCCACAAGATCATTGTCAGTGTCAAAATAAATCTTATAATGCAGCCATTTATTTTTCTCCACATTGCTCAGGCGGCGATGGCCGACAGGTTCATTGTTAAAATATTTTATTCGTTTTGCAGTTGCTTCGGGAAAATACCGTCTCCAGTCTTTACAGTAATCATGCCAGAAAAGGGTAATATTATAGAATTCAATAAACAGGCCGATGCCCTGTTCATTATGATTGACATTCAAGTCGAACTCAACACTTCCTTTCCGGATAACAGGAATCTCCGTCTCAATATATCCGCCCTGAAGTTTTTCAGCCGGGCTGGAGGTGACTTCCAGTTTGCCGTTTTTAATTACATAGGTGCTGGCTTCCTTATTCGATTCCGGCTGGTGTACGCTCCATTTTTCCCCAACCGGTTTTCCTTCCGGATAATTATTAAAGCTGATATTCACTGCCGGTTCACCGCAGTGAAGAACACCGACGGCGGTCAACAGTAGAAAAGATATCAATAAGTATTTTTTCATTCGCCAATCCTTTATTAAGCAGTATGGCCCCGCTTCGTTACTGATTTGCAGTTTCTATCAGCACACTTGCGCCCCAGGTCACTGACTGAATTTTCACTGTAACCGTATTGTTTTCGACGCTGGATTCAAGTACCGCGGAATTAGGTTCAGGTTCAGCGTTGAGCACTACTGCCTGCTTAAACTTTTCATTGCTGTTTTTATTAAAAGTCAGAACGACATTCTGCTGCGGAGCCGGAATCTTATGATCCGCCAGGATATTCTTTCCTTCAGGCAGATTAACCATATTTATCATCAACTCTCTGCCCGTTGCCGTTTGTTTTTCAAATACCCACTGTTTCCAGAACAGCCGCTTGCCGCCTGCCACGGATATGGTATTGAACCGCTTGTCTTCGGACAGCAGCTTAAACTCGTTGTTATAGAAATAGGCGGAATAGCGCATTGCGTACCGCCATATTTTCCAGTTTTCGCCCCGTGGCAAATCTCTGTCCATCGGGCCGATCCAGTGAATTCCGGAATAGACGAATAAATATGGCAGCAGCTTAGCCGTCACTGTCGCGCTGGCTGGCGGCGGGCTCATCCAGCCGATTCCAACCTGACAGTTGTTCAGCCTGGACAGGCTTGCGTCCTGAGTGATTTTTGTAATCCATTCCTCCCAGGTATATTTTTCATAATTGAGCAGATATTCAAACCAAAGCCATGAATTCGTTGAGGCCTCTTTATGATATTTTTCCAAAGCGGCAACTTTTTGCGCAATTTCATCGCCGGCATTGGTCCCATAAATGAATTCCGGATGGGTTTCTGCTACTCCTTTCCTGAAAGCCTGCAAAAATTTAGTTCCTTCGGTATCCTGGTCCGGATATAATTCCCTGGCGCTTTTACCTGCAAAGTTAAACCAGTCGGATTTAGTCGCCCGCATCGGATCGCCGATTGTAGCCGGCAGAAAAGCCCAGTCAAAGCGGCATCCGTCCCAGCCGAACATGTCAATGGATTTTGCCATTTCCCGGCCCCATTTATAGGCATTCTCTTCATTGTACAGATATGAAGTGTAAGCAATCGCGTACCGTTTTCCATTATGAACAGTTCCGTTGTAAAGCAGCGGCTGTCCGTTTTTTCCGTAACGGAAATACTCCGGATGATCAAGGCCTGTCGGCAGGGCCACTTCCCCGTTCATCCAAGGGAAGACCGCAATCCCGTTTTGATGAGCTTCGGCGACAAAACTTTTTACGAATTTCTTGTTGACAACAGCTTCATAGCTTACCTGGGATTCCGTATGGGGCATCCATTCATCCTCCGGAGGCGTTAAACCGGTCATCGGGCATGACGTCCAGGTGTAATATTCGGCAAAAGAAAAATAATTTCTTCTTAATTCATCAATATATACTTTTTCCTGTCCCGGCTTACTGAACCATCCCGGATTGGCGACACTATATTGCCCCGCACTTGTGATGACATTGGTTACCGCGGCATATTCGCTGCGCGAATCAATGAGTTTGCCGTTCAGATACAGCTCTACTCTAAATTCATAGCCGCCGTCGTTTTTCCCGCTATCCCAGGAAACTTTAATTTTCTTGTCTTCGGCAGGCGCGAGTGATACCGGTTGTTTGCCGATAATTCTTTTATCAGCAATGCCGAATGTAACAGAACACACCGTATCTATCTGCTGTGGAGAAGTTGAACGGTTTGTCAGTAAGATTTCCGCATTGGACGGCACATTCAGTTTATAAACAATTTTACCGATCCTGATTGTATCGACTGTCACAATTTTGTCTGCCATTGCCGGAACGGACAAAATTACACCTAAAAACATTGTATTTAGAATCAACAGCAATTTCTTCATTTAGCATCAGCTCCTTTCTTTATCATGTCTGCCGCAAATTTCGCCCATGCCGGATTTTTCCAGAATAGAGCGGTTGCGGTATCGGCGGTTCCGGATGGGATTCCCAGGAAAACTATAATTTGTCCTTTTTCACATTTTTTTGTAATCCACAACGGCTGATTATTGGATTTATAGATAATCTCCGCATCATCAACCAATGGAATATCATGCAGATAAACCACCACCCCGCCTGGAGTCTCAAGCGGATTTTTCAGCTTTTTTACCGCCCATGGATTTTCGGTTTTTGCCGGCAGAAGTGAAGCGAACGGAGTCTGGCTGAATTCCCCTTTGTTCAAGGTGAAAAGCCCTCCCAGTATTACTAAAGTGGCGCCGCGCCTGACATCTTTAATGATAGATTTCTGGGCAATATCGGGCATTACTCCGGCATTTAAAGGGAAGTCGGCCATGATGATATATTTTCTGGCTTTCTTCGGGTTTATCGGCGGGAGTTTATCAAGCCTGAATTGATTCTCCGGTGTCAACGCCGGAGTGAGATTGGTGATAGTATAATCCGCCGTCTTTTTGACTCCCAGTTCTTTCAAAATTTCCGGAATTTTATAACGTTCGAAAGCAATTCCGCGAAAAACCAGGGCTTCATCCGCCAGTACATCCGCCTCTGCCGTTCCTGCTCCCGCCGCAATCAGGAAGCTGAAATAAACAATCAGTGGAGGCAGCATCATAAGTTTCCATCGTGTTTGCATGTCATTCCTTACAAAAAAACAGATTATTTGCTCAAGCTAATGCTAAACATCTTGTGTTCCAGTTTCCCGGCCGCCAGTCCATAGTTTCCAATAAGCAATAACGGAGCAGATGCATCGACTGGCACGAGGGTCACGTTTTCATCGATCATCACCGGATTTTCCATGTCATCAATAAAATATTGAACAATCTTCGTATTATTGTCAAATACTATTTTAATTTTTATCTTTTTGCCGAGCGGAACATTATCCGCAACATCTTTCCATTTCTCGTCATAATAACGCATCAATTTCTGATTTCCCATCATCTTAAAGGCCAGGTTGAGGTTATATATGTTGGTTTGCAGAGAGAAGTGATCGTACTGTGCGCCATTCGTATCAAGTGCAACTTCAAAAGTCAGTGTTCCTGAAGTGATTGCCGGAATTATTTGATGTATATTCCCGCCTTTGTAGGGTGCATTGGAAAACAGCATTCTCAGGTATCCGTCTTTCAGGCTGAATTCAGTCGCCTGGCCTGTAAAACTTTTCCAGCCTGCATCTTCAAGACTGGTGATTTTGCTGAAGTCCTGCTGGAAAACAACCTCGTTATCGGCCATTGCCGCCGGCATAATCCATGCCCCAGGCATCATCATACACGCTGCGACCATGATTCTTTTAATACTTTTCCGGAATTTCATTTTGTTTCTCCTTTTTTATCTTCTATTATTTATTTCAAAATGGTATCGTTTACAACGAAGTATTGAAGCGGTAGAAATACTTAAGCGGCCTGGCGCTGCTTACATGACCATCCATATACACGGCATTGGCATAGGAACTATGTCTGTAGGCTGCGGCACAACCCGGGTCGCCGGGAAGAATCTGTGCCCCGTTATGAGGTGAATCATATTGCTCTACCGTCTCATCGTTGGCATCCGTCAGAAAGAAAACATAAGTTGGAACTTTAATCTGATTCGGTTTAACCAGTTTCCACGATCCTCCGCTCATCAGTTGCTGATTATACCCGTAACCGAAAGCAGGTACGCCGCCATACTTGATATAGGAGGAATTTGAGCCTATTGTCGGCCACGGCTGGGATGGTTCCTGGGCTTCGGGACAGGTGAAGATACAAGTGCGTTTCTTGGACAGATCCCATAACCCGTTCGGCCCGTTGATTCCTACATATTTCATTATATTTTCACCCCAGAATGCGTAAAGTCCAACCTGTTTGCCTCCCGAGCTGCCGTTCGGCAGGCACCAGTCATAATCATTCATATACATTGAGTGTGCAGTGCCGAATTGCTTGAGTTGACTTTGGCATGCGCCGCTTCTGGCGGTTCTTCTGGCTTTACTCAATGCAGGCAGCAGCATGGCGGCCAAAATTGCAATGATGGCGATCACGACCAGGAGTTCGATGAGTGTGAAATTTTTGTAATTTCTCAGGTTCTTCCTTGACTGATTTGGAACAACGGCTCTTGCTTTCATTTTGTCTTCTCCGTTAAATGTTAGGGTTTAAATACAAACTTCTTCCATTTTTTTTTCTTTTGTCCAACCTGACGCAACTTTACTTTTCTGGCGGAATTGCAAAACATAGTCCAAAGCTTCCCGGAGACTAAGTGTTGCAAGCCCGCAATAAAAATCAACCGCGCCGTAATACATGAATATTTCGTTATCAACCACGACATTGGCACAGGGGAAAATGCATTTCGGATACCGGCCGTTCAGCTCATATGACGCCTCCGGTTCCATAATCGGCATGGGGGATCTGGCAATAACTTTTTTTGGGTCCTGCCGGTCCAGCAGCATCAGGCCGACGCGATAAACGCCATCCCTGTCCACGGCGTGGTAGAAAGTCAGCCAGCCGTCATCGGTGGAAATCGGGACGCCGGAACCGCCTACTTTTAACTTTTCCCATTCATATTCCGGCTTGATCAGCAGATGATCGTCGGGGATATCTCTGCCGTCTTTCATGTCCCACGGCATTTCTTTGGCGTCGGACGCACAACAAGTCATGGTATCGGCAAATGATATCCAGATACAACCCGGATTGTAAATCAATGGCAGAGTCCACGGGATGAACGGGGTCGGGCGGTGCAGCATGACATATTTCCCGTTGATTTTCTCCGGGAACAGCGCCACATTTGCGTCGCTCATGTGTTCACTGGTAACCGGTCCGAGCCGCTCGACCTTTTTCCAGTCCGAGGTTGCCGCCAGTCCCACCCGCCGGAAATTATCAGTCCAGGTCGGGCTCATGTTGCCGTTCGGGCCGACACGACGTTCCCGTTCAGCATGTTTCTTCATATTGAACGAGCGTCCTGCATAAGCGATATAATATTTACCTTCGAATTCAGTAATTCTGGAATCTTCAACAGAACCGTGATCGAAATCATCCGGGTTGTCGGATGGGCGCAAAAACGGTTCAGGCGCGCAGTCGAAATTGATTCCGTCTGAACTATTGGCATAACCCAGTACCATATCTCCGCCACTGCCAAGCAGATCGGTAGACGCGGTGAACAGCATATGAAACTTGCTGCCGTCAAAGATTACCCCGGGATTGCGCGCTTCATCGCGTCCCCATGGCAGATTTGGATTTGGTCCAAGGATTGGATTATTTTTAAACCGTCTGATGTTTAACATTTAAATCTCCAGATTTTTTTTATTTATTTTATCCTGCAAGTTTATCCCGCAGGAATAATTAAATTCATCTTGGTATGAGCCGTGGCGATATTCTAATGATTTTCTGAGCCGGCATTGCCTGCCCGGAAAGCACTTCCACCGCTTTGCGTCCCATGCTGCCAAAATCAATTGATATTGTCGGAAAAGACAAGTTTTGTGACAATTGTGGATTCAAATTATCATAGCCGATCACATCAATGTTATTTCCCGTGGCTTGACAGTATTCTTTGGCGCCGAAAGCCAGATAATCATTAACGCATAATATCGCATCGAATTTACGTCCTGAACTTAAAGCCCGTTTCGCAAGCTCAGTTCCCATTTCAATTATACCTCTGGCATCCTTGCCGACCGGACTGCCGCCGTTAAGTATCAAATCAGGATGCATTTTAATTCCACCATCGTTCAGGGCTTGCAGAAAACCCTCAATGCGGTGATGATAGTTTTCGTCTTCAACGTCATAACTGAACACTGCAAACTCGCGATGTTCCTTATTGATCATATATTCAGCAGCCAGATACCCGCCGGCAAAGTCATCATTGAAAATGCCGACAATATTAGCCGGAGCATCGGAAAAGTTGGCAATGTCATAGTTGATAAGCACAAAGCGAACATCAGGAAAGGCTCTTAAACTGTCGAGACTTTTATCGCGGTACACGTCTGACAGCAGAACAATTCCAGTCAGCGCCATTTCCCGGCTGGTGCGATAAAAATCAATATTTTCATCCAGTCCCCCGGTAATGAAAAAAGGCACTACCTTCAAGTCCTGTCCTTTCTCCGCAATTCCGCGGTAGATCGCCATTTCCAGTAAGTTGCTTTCCATTTCCTGCAGCGAGTGATGGCAATTGATTCCAACCATCCGTCTCTGGCCCATATTGGAAAAGACACTGTGCGCCACGAAAGTTCCTTTCTTGGGACGGCGGTAACAAACTCCGTCTTCAACTAAGGCCATCATAGCCAGATCTGCGGTGCGCAGGCTTACTCCTGTCATTTCAGCGATCTGCTTTACATTCGGAATCGGCGCATCCGGTTCAAGCTTATTGCTGGCTATATAATCCCGCAACTGCTTCTTTATTTGCAGATACACTGGCGTTCCATTTAATTTTCGTTCTTGAATTAACATAGTTCACACTCTAATTATACTTGATTATACTATGATTATATTCAGATTATACTTGGCTGTCAATACCTGTTTTAAAGAAAAATCATTTTTTTTCTTTTTTTCTTAAAAGTGCTTTGAGTGCTGGAGTGTGCGGCAGGGTTTTTATAAATAACATGTTCCGGATTGTCTGATAGTCCGGCATTGAGCCGGTTGGGATTGTGGCTGGTCAGATATCTCAGGCGCAGAGTTGATCCTCTGCGCCTTGCTTACTAACGCATCAGGCGTATTTTGTTGTCGCCTCTTTTGAGATTTGGGTCCATTCGTAAAGCCTGTTGTCGTGGCCCATCTGCGTTTGAAGTTCGCGCAGGATGGTCTGGTAATAATGACCTTGCAGTTTTCTGGCGCCTTCATTGACGTATTGCTTCAGCGCCGAGATGTCGTGCGGACATACTGCATCGGAGGCTTTATGCCGCCACATGATGCAATGTTTCGTGCCGACCCGGGCAATCAGTTTGTCCAGGTTGGTCCAGGCGCTGCAAACCATTATCTTCAAGTTAGGTATGGCCAGTACGGGTTCCATTTTATTGGTCAGGTTTTCACAGCAGCCATAGGAGACCGCACCGAAACGGGCAAAGATTTTTTTCTGGTAATCCAGCAGAAATTCTTCAAACATGGCGGGGCTCACCTGATCCAGTTCCTGTGAATTACCGGCAATCCAGCAATCTTTCAAAGAATATTCCCCGCCGTTTACGCCGGGTCGCGGCGGGTCGCTCTGGAACATCGCCTCATCATTGTTCGGCACAATTCCGCCGGCGGATTCGACTGCGTCCAGAAAACGCATCGCGCCTGCATAAATGACATTCATCAGCCGGTGCACCAGTTCCGGTTCAAGTATCATGTCCATCATCATCTGCTCCATCCCCCGGAGATTGGCGGCGGCGGAGCAGATTGTGGCAATACTGAAATAACCTTGGAACGGCACGATCCTGACCGGCATGACACCGGATAAAATTTCTTCTAACTGAGCCGCCGCCGCCGCGGTTTTCCGCGGATTATAACGGTACTCCGGAACGCGCAGCCGGTCGAAGTCCGCCGGAGTCTGCAATGCCGACTTGTACTGCCAGGCGGAACCTTCCGTCTCCAGGCTTTCTTTGACAATGTCCACTCCCCATACATTTTCAGGAATGACATCGAAAATCATGGTTGATTTGAAATAATCGTTGACGGGTGTGTCATCGTCAATATCCCGTTTGAACAGCAGTTTTTTGAACGTTAATTCCAGATCCCGCAGCAGGGGATCGTTGCAGCGCAGGCTGGAATCCGGAAGCAATTCTTTCCAGAGGCCGACAGGATTGCACCATACCGGCGAATGATCCGGACGGTGCAGCCCGTTGACATCGCACCAGCGCTGCTTTATCGCGGTCATGCGCGGTTCGCGGGCAATGCTGACCACTTCCGCAGCCAGTTCCCGGACATACTTTGCTTCATCCGCGCGGCTGTTAAGTCTGGCATAATCTACCTGAAAATATTTTTGATAGCGGCTTTTCATTTTTACCTCTTTTCGTTTTTATCAATATTCCTGATTTGTTATATTTTTCGTCATGACTATATTATACGTTATAACTATTGCATATTGCAATCATAAAAAACGTTAATAAAGTTAGCCTAAATGATACAAAAAAGTTTCAGCAGCATGCGCGAAGAAGATTTTTCCGCATATTCGTCCGGGTTTACGGAATCCGGAAGAGCCATGCTGGAACATCTGGTTTCGCATCTGGCGATAAATCCGATTTCAGCCATACATTATCTGTGTACTCCGGAATGGCGGCTGCCGCCCAGAAAACTGCAAAATTCCTATGTGACGTTATTGACCGGCGGTCATGGTACTGTTACGATGGAAGATAAAGTTTACCGGGTCGGCCCCGGCGATCTGATACTTTTTCCTGAAGGAATCCTGCATTCGTTTGAGCATCCGGCAGATGTAAGCATGGAAATGGTCAACGTGCATTTTCACGCGAAAGTTTATGGGCTGATGGATTTTCTCCGTCTGCAAGGATTGGAAGGCGTTTTTCATGACGCTGCCAGTTTCCCGGAATCAATTTCGCACGAGCTGGCAAGAGTTTTCGCACTGAAACCGCCATGTTACCAGGTATTCATGGTACAACTGATCAAATCATTGCTGCTGTATGTTATGTATCACTTTCAACGCGAAACGTCAACCGGAATTGCCGGCCTCAAGCAGTTGCTCAAATTGTTTCCGGCGCTGGAAATGATTGAGCAGCGGCTGGAAGACCCTGATTTAAAGCAGTCTGACCTGGCGGCAAAGCTCCGGATCAGCGGAGTTTATCTGAGAAAAATGTTTAACGGGCTGTTCGGCGAAAGCCCGGTAAAATTCATCAATCACCGCAGAATTGAGCGGGCGTGCAAACTGCTGCGGGAAGCCGATTTGCCGGTCAAAGCTGTGGCGGAAAAATCCGGTTTCCGGGACTTGCAGTTTTTCTACCGGGTGTTTGTCCGGACCACCGGCACGACTCCGGCTCGCTACCGCAATATGTCAGATTTTTGAGGATAATTATCATTTCGGATAAATCTTTAATCGTTTAATATAATCATTTGGCATTTGCAATACTTGAGAAATATGTCGTTTATAATTAAAATATAAAGGATTATTTTTTTAAAACATTTCAAGGGAACAGTTATTATGAATTACAGTCAGGCTTTTCAGCTACAGCAGTTGGAGGATATCGGCAGGAATTGGGGACATTATGACGTTAAAGACCAGTTTAAGCATTTCATTTATAAAATAGCCGATGCCGAATTTGTGAAAGGCAATGCGGAACGGGATACGATCCGCACAGAAAAAGAGATCAATAAGCGGCGCAAAATAATGCGGGATAAATTTATTGCCGCAATTGGCGGCCTGCCTTCAAGTGATACGCCGCTTAACGCTAGAATCACCAGGGTGATTCAGGAAGACGGTTTCCGCATTGAGAAGATCATATTTGAATCACGTCCGGACGCTTTCGTTACCGCCAATATGTATATTCCCGACGGCATTGTCAAGCCGTGCGGGACAGTGCAATTTCTTAGCGGACATTTTGAGCAGGCCAAGCATGCTGACGAATATCAGGTTGTCTGCCGTACTTTGGTCAAGGCAGGCCTGATAGTCTTTGCGCAGGATCCGGTCGGGCAGGGGGAACGGCACAGCTATTACGAACCGTCGCTCAACTACAATACTTTCCGCTGGGGAACCGGAGAGCATGATTACGCCGGTGTCCAGTGTCTGCCCGCCGGCCAAAGCATTGCCAGATACTTTGTGCATGACTCGATGCGCGGAATTGATTATCTCCGCACCCGTCCGGAAGTTGATAAGAATAAAATCGGCGTCACCGGCAATTCCGGCGGCGGCACCCAGACTTCGCTGATGATGGTTTGCGACGAACGCATTGCCGCCGCGGCACCGGCGACTTATCTGATGAGCGCCAACGGCTGGATGCATACAGGCGGCGCCCAGGACCTGGAACAGATCTGGCCGGGAATGACTGCCGCCGGATTTGAACATGAAGACATTCTGCTGATGATGGCTCCGCGCCCGGTGCTGGTGCTGGCGGTGACGTATGACTTTTTCCCGATTGAAGCCACCCGGCAGACAGTTGCCAGGGCCAGGAGATTCTGGGACATCTGCGGCAAAAGCGCAAATCTGGAGTTGTCCGAACAGCAGGTTGATCATCATTACACCCCGGAAATGGCGGTAAAATCCGCTGAATTCTTCGTCCGTCATCTGCTGGGGAAGAAAGTTAAAATAGATAATTCAAAAATTAAGCCGATTCCGGCTTCACAGCTTTACGCCACCAAAACCGGGCAGGTACGCGGCGAGCTGAAAAATGCCCGTTTTGTGCACGATGAAAACAAGGCAAGTGTTGAGCGAATTCAGCAGGCAGCAAACTCCGAACCTGAAAAAATGAGAAAAAACAAGGCACTGGCTTGGCTGAAAGCCGGTGTTTTTAACAATCGCAAACCATGTCCGCAGAATCTGCGGATATTGTATTCCGGTCACTCCAATGATCTGTGTTTCAATAACGTGTTCTGGTGGTCTCAGGAAGGAATAATAAATCAGGCGCTGGTATTCCGGGATTACCGTTTCGCTGATCAGAAACTGCCGCTGACCATCGCGGTGTGGACCGATGGCACAAATCAATTGCGTTCCCACATGAACTGGTTGCGCAATACCTGCGCCGCGGGGAGGGCGGTGATGGTGTTGAATGTAACCGGCGTCGGCGCAATGGAACCGCGTAAAATCAATCAGTATCCGACTCATGAGTGGTATGGCACTATCTGCCGTCTGGCGCATGATCTGATATGGCTTGGAGATTCAATTGTCGCGTTCAGGGCATACGATGTAATCAGGGCGCTTGACGCCGCTCAGGAACTGCCGGATATCAATGTCAATGATATTGAGCTTTACGGGCATGGACGGCAGAGTGTATATGCGCTCATTGCCGCTGCGCTTGACCTCAGAGTGAAATCACTGCGGGAAGATGAGGCGCTGTCCGGATACGCCGACCTGGTGTGTGCGCGTCATTATGATGATTATGACGTCAACAGCATCATTTTTCACGGCATTCTGAAATATTGCGATCTGCCGGACCTCCGGAAGTGGCTGGGCAAAAAATATCAATAATAAATGTGGCTGGCGATTCCGGCAGAATCAGTTTCTCATGCTGGGACTGCCCAGGGAGCGGGCGAACTCGGTCGGGGTCATTCCGGCGGTTTTCTTGAACGCTTCGCAGAAATGCGGCAGGGAACTGTAGCCCACTTTCGCTGCGATGTCGGAAATGTTGTCAGTAGATTCCCGCAATAAATGCTGTGCTGTTTCCATTCTGATTTCCCGCAGGTGATGACGGAAATTATGTCCGGTTTCTCTTTGCATCAGGTTGCGCAGATAAGAAGCGCTGACCCCTGAGTGTTTACTGACGGATTCCGCTGTAATGTCGCGCATGTAATTATTCCTGATGAAATTCAATGCCCGTGAAATGACCGCGGTCCGGTGATTCAAATTATTCTCTCCGGTTATTTTCACTGTGTCCTGTTCAAAACAGCTTTCGGAGAGGCGGCGCTGAAGTAATAACAGCAATTGATTTAGCATAATGACGATCAGTTCGTGACAGAAGCGGTTTTCGGTCAGGTACTCATTTTTCATCTTCAGCATGATGGTTCTTTCATCATGGTTCAGGAAGATGGCTTTGCTGGCAATGGAACTGTCAATATTTCCATAAAAAGCAATATTCAAAAAGTCGAACGGCCTGCCGCCGACGCCGTGAAAATGGTGTTCCAGCATTGATGGTATGAGGGCGCATTCACCCGGTTTCAGCATGATTACTTCATTGCGCACGGTCAACTCCACACACCCGTAATCAACAAAGATGATTTCGCATTCATCATGGATCTGTTTCTTCAGGTTGAACCCGCGGCTTTTGGCTTTATGCAGCACATAGTTCGCATTTCTTACCGGCAGCGCATTCAGCAAATTGTCAATCTTGTCTTTCATGTTGTTACAATATAATCATTATTGATGCATGTCAATATTTTAATAATCGTTAAGAGAAATAATTTAATCATTCAGGGAATTGATGATTTGCCGGAATGACACTATAATTATTACTATCCTTTAAAAACATTTACGGAGGTAACTATTATGTCGAAAGGCGCAAAGATCGTAATGACCGGCGGCGGAAGCTATAATTGGATTCCGCGCATAATGTGCGATATGATGCAGGCTCCTGAACTCAAGGGCAGCGAAGTCTATTTGCTTGATCCCAATCTTCAAGCCGCCAAGGAAGTGAAGGCCGCAGTTGAAAAAATGTCCGGAACCCTGGGGGCGGGATTTAAGTTCACCGCCGGCAGTTCCGAGGAAAAGGCGTTTGCCGGTGCTGATTTTGTGGTCATAACGATTTCCACCGGTGATCTGGAAATGATGCGCCATGACCTGAAGATTCCGGAAAAATACGGTATTCTCCACACGGTCGGGGATTCGGTCGGACCAGGCGGCTGGTCACGCACGCTGCGCAATGTGCCGGTGTTTGTTAAAATGGCGCAGAAAATTGAAAAACTGTCGCCCAAAGCGATTATCCTGAATTACACCAATCCGATGGCGGCTCTGACCGGCGCGATAAGCGCTTCAACCTCGCTGCGCAATGTCGGCCTGTGTCATGGCGTATTTGCCGCGTATCAACTGTTAGAGAAGATTTTTGGAGTTGAAGAGCAGGATCTCTGCTTAAAATATGGCGGCGTCAACCATTTTTTCTGGGTCACTGATTTCACGGTTAAAGGTCAGCCCGGATATCCGATGCTGGCTAAGAAACTTGCCGGCAGATCAATAGATGAATATTTTGCGAAGGCGCACAAAGATGAAGCAGGCATGGCACACCACAAGCACAAACTGCTGGACGAGTTATACCGGCAATATGGTTATCTGTCATATCCCGGTGACCGGCATACCTGTGAATTTGTGCCGGGATATATTAATAACGGCAAGTCTCCGATCAAGCGTTTCGGCCTGGTCAGAACTTCGATTGAAGAACGGTATGATGTCAGAAAAGGCGCCAGGGAACGCGCCGCCAAACTGGCGTCAGGAGAAACGGCCCCGTTTGGGCGTTCCAGAGAAACCGCCGTTGATATCATGACCGCATTTATTAACAATAAACCGTTTATTGACGTCGTGAATATGCCGAATATCGGACAGATTGACAACCTGCCGCGCGGTGCGGTTGTCGAGACGATGGGAATGGTTGATGCCCGCGGGTTCACCCCGATTGCAATCGGCTCCCTGCCGCGAGAGGTGCAGCCGACGATTGACGTGCATTGCAAAGTGCAGATGATGACACTGGAGGCGGCGATGAAGGGCGATCTGGAGATGGCGCTTCATTCGCTGATGCTTGATCCGCTGTGCGCGAATCTGCCGCCGTCCGATGTCCGCAAAATGGGGCTTGAACTGATAAAAGCCACCAAGGCATGGCTTCCGCAATTCTAAGGAACTGTAAATAAATAAACTATTGAATTTTCACCGAATATCTTGATTTGATTTTCGAGTTGCTTGTGAGGCGCATACCGGCAGGTATGTAACGAAAAGCATTCAAGAGAGCGGTGTAAAAACATAGTTTATTTTGAGACAGTTGATTATTTATGGCAAATGGAGGAACGGCAATGAAAAAAGTATTTTACGGCAAAACTGAAATCGTATTATGCGATGATAATAATGACCTTGGGAAAAAATCAGCCTGTGCGGTTGCAAAAACTATGATAGATTTGCTTGCGGAAAAAGAAGAATTAAGAATAGTTTTAGCGGCAGGAGAAAGTCAAAGCTCATTTCTAAATGCGCTGGCAGGGGAGACTGGCATTGACTGGCGCAGAGTAGTTTGTTTTAATATCGATGATTTCTGGGATATCAGGATGCCGGAAAAATTTACTTGCGGTTACCAGACTGCAAAGGAATTATATCAGAAGATCAACGCCAAATCAGTGAATCTTGTGCGCTTCAATGCCGTTGATCCGGAAGCTGAATGCCGGAGGTTTGAAAAATTGCTGCGGGAAAAGCCTGTTGATATTTTATGTCAGGGAATCGGAACGTCCGGTCATCTGGCCCTGGACGAACCGTTTGACACTGATTTCAATGATGAGAGATGGGTAAGACTTGTAAATATCGCCGCGCAATCTAAAAAGCAGCTTAAAGCAGACCCTAATTTTGAAGCGCTTGGCTACATTCCGGAAAAAGGAATAACGATGACAATCCCGGCAATTCTCGCTGCCAGGCATTGCTATACTATGGTACCGTTAAAATTGAAGAAGGAAATTCTCACGAAACTTTCCAATACAGATGTGGCCACGGAAGCTCTCCCCGCATCTATCCTGTTAACCAGGAACGGTGTGCTTTTTGTGGATAGAGACTCATGTCCTGATTACTGGCTCGGTAATTTTAAATGATGAAGGCTGAGCAGGAAATTTTTCCGCTCAGCCTGCTTTACTGACGTTCTTATTCGGCGGTGATTCTGGTTCCTTTCATCGTGCCTGATGTATTCTGATCAGTAGTGTAAGTGCCTTCAAATTCATTGTCGGAACACAATGATCCGTTCAAATGGAAATTGCGTTTGTCATCATTGCGCTTCCCGTCAATCGTGAATTTCGGGCCGTTCTCGGCGATGGTGCCGGAGAGTTGGAACTCGCCAAATGCGTCATTGCATTTGCCTGTGAGATTATATGATTCCTGAGCTATAGCCATTGTTCCGGTTTGAACCCCGCTTCTGCCCTTCTCTTCGAACTTGTAGTTCCAGGCTCCCGTCATGTTGCAATGTTTCGGAACCGATGAGCATCCGGTAATGAATCCGGCAACAATGACGGCCGCTGCGAGCATGATTGACTTTTTCATTTCATTTCTCCTTTGCTGATGGTTGGTTTCGAGATCACAATTGCATGATCATATATCAATATACATGCGGACAATAAATTGGCAAATCTTCCGCCGTGCATTAATTATATATGACGGAGCAATGATTCAGGTGTTTACTCTGAGTGGTGTGACATTTTTTTGCCAAGATGCAGTAGAAACAGAGCCAGCGCAAGAATACCCACGGAGGCCGCGAAATACAGCATTTGCACAATGTTCTCTATCTTCATTTCCAGCATGAATTGAAAGAACTTGACGATTAAAGCCATAATAATAACTTGACCGATCTTGTCTTTTAAAACATCCAGAGAGCCGA
This sequence comes from Victivallaceae bacterium, assembly GCA_041665605.1. GTDB lineage: Bacteria > Verrucomicrobiota > Lentisphaeria > Victivallales > Victivallaceae > CAIPAT01. The sequence goes on from JBAYIO010000005.1 coordinate 53,699, forward strand.
TATCCAGAATATTTGAGGATTCGGTGCTGTCCGCCGCATCGATGTGGCTGATGAACAGTTCATACAGGCCAAAGCTGAAAATTAACGAAACTACTGCAATCAGGAAGATGTCAATGCTGCCGACAATTGTTCCCAGCACGGCCCCGTGCAGATCAATTTTAGCGCCTTGTCCGCAGGCGGCGTTCACCAGGTCAATAATCAGTTTCACAATATCGAATGTGCCGATTGCAAAGAGAATGAACGACGCAAGCAGGCTGGAAATCACTGCAAACAGCACAAGATATCGGCTTGACCAGAGGAAATTCTCAAAAATCTTTTCAATTGTCCAGGTTTTTCGACGGTCGTTTTCCAAAAAGTGCTCCCTGGTTTTTCGAGGTTTTTGTTCAGACATAATATCTCCGGAATATATATAATCTTTCATAAATTTTGATCATGATAAAGCATGGAAGATAACCTTGAAATGCTGGAAAATCAAGTTAAGAACGATAATAACGACGGTGTTGGGTATTTTATGGAAGCAATAATTCCGGATTTTACAGTAATCTGCTACTTGAATCACGGCGGTTTCAGTTGTAATTTTATGATAGATTTTTATCTATTTTGGCATATTTTGAAATATTCTGAGTGTTGACGCAATTTTTTGCAAAAAAACTATTTATAATAATTATTATTGAAGGAGCAGTTACTATGTCATTGAAAAACATCACCGAATTGTCAACTTTTTTCGGGCTGAATCCGGATTATGTGCTGGGCGGCGGCGGCAACACCTCTTTTAAAGACGAAAATTTTCTTTATGTCAAACCCAGCGGAATCAGCCTGGCGTCCATTACCGAAAAGGATTTTGTTAAAATGGAACGCGAAAAAGTACGGGCGGTTTTCGCTATCGGCGAACTTACCGGTGCGGTGGAGCGCGAAGCAATAGTCAAGAAAATGCTGGCTGACGCAGTTACTTATGATTCTTCGGGCCGCCCTTCAGTAGAGGCTCCGCTGCATGAGCTTATTCCGACTGCCTATGTCGTTCATCTTCATCCTGCCGCGGTCAACGGCATGACCTGCGGTAAAAACGGCAAAGAGATTTGCGAAGCGCTGTTTCCGGAAGCTTTGTGGATAGATTATATTGATCCCGGCTTTACGCTGGCTTACGCGGTTTACCACGCAGCCAGGGACTACAAGCAGACTAAGGGCCGCGACCCGCAAGTGATTTTTCTTCAGAATCACGGAGTGTTCGTCGGCGCCAATGAAGCGAAGGATATCCGCTCAATTTACCAGATGATCATGGATACGCTGGCCGGACATTATCAGAAACAGGGCGTTGCATTAAAACTGGAGACCGGAGAGAAAGACACGGCATTTGTATTCGAAAATGCGCCGATGTTGCGTTCACTGCTGGGTTCCGGTGCCCCGGCGACCGTGATCAGTCTGCCGCCGTTTAAGGCCGCCGGCGGGGCGCTGACGCCTGACCATATCGTCTATGCCAAATCTTTCTGCCTGGAAACCGAAAATCCGAATCTGGACGCTGTTGCCGCGTTTGAAGCCAGGCATGGCTATAAACCGAAAGTCGTGTCCGTTCCCGGCAAAGCAGTATTCTGCGCCGCCGATACTTATAAGGATGCGCTTACCGTGGCCGGGCTGGCTGCGGATGCCGCCAAAGTGCAGGCCTGGACCGCAGCATTCGGCGGCTGTCTGTTCATGAGCGATAAAGCGCGCGGATTTATTGAAAACTGGGAAGTGGAATCCTATCGCAAACAGGTATCTTCCGGCAAAGCCGGCGGACGGCTTAGAGGCAAAATCGCGGTTATCACCGGCGGCGCTCAGGGATTTGGATTCGGCATTGCCGAAGAACTGGCCGCAGAAGGTGCGCTGGCGGTTATTGCCGATATGAACCGTCAAGGAGCTGAAGGCGCCGCCGCCGTGATTAATTCCAAATTCGGATCTTCCTGTTCCATTGCGCTGGAAGTGAATATTTCCTCAGAGGAATCCGTGGAAAAGATGGTGCGCGAACTGGTTGAACGCTGCGGCGGCATTGACATTCTGGTTGCCAACGCCGGGGTGCTGCGCGCCGGTTCAGTTAAAACCATGACTTTGAAGGACTGGGAATTTGTCACCGATATTAACTATACTGGATATTTCCTCTGTACCAAGCATGTTTCTCCGGTCATGGCGCTTCAGAATAAACATGGCGGCGGCTGGACTGACATTGTGCAGATCAATTCGAAGAGCGGATTGTGCGGCAGCAACCGCAACGGCGCGTATGCAGGCAGTAAGTTCGGGACTATCGGTCTGACGCAGAGTTTCGCTATGGAACTGGTGGAAGATAGAATTAAAGTCAACAGCATCTGCCCCGGCAACTTTTTCGACGGACCGCTTTGGAGCGACCCTGAAAAAGGTCTGTTTGTTCAGTATTTGAACAGCGGCAAAGTGCCGGGAGCAATGACCATCGGCGATGTCAAGGCGTTTTATGAAGCCAAAGTCCCGATGAACCGCGGCTGTTTCCCTGCTGATGTGGCTAAAGCGATTATCTATGTGGTCGAGCAGAAATATGAGACCGGGCAGGCCATCCCTGTAACCGGCGGTCAGGTCATGTTGAGCTAGGAGCTTACCTGATTTATGAACGTATTCTTTTTCGAAGCTTTTGAAGAAGAAGAGGCTGCATTGCGGCGATAGACAATTCACGGGATTCAATGCGGTTATTCCTGGAAGACAATTCAGGAGCCGGGTGCCGTTGAACCTCCGGCTCCGGTGATCTCCATTCGTACCCAGTCGCTCATTCCGCCTGCATGGGCAGGCGGAATAGTGGCTGTTCTGACCCGCAGCACCGGTTACGATCATCTGGCCGCCTACCGCAAATTGACCGGTGCCAAACTGAACTGCGGCTATCTTCCGCTGTACTGTAATCGCGGAGTTGCTGAGCAGGCTATGCTGTTGTGGATGGCGCTGCTGCGCAAGCTTCCGGTGCAGATGCGGCAGTTTGCGGGATTCAACCGCGACGGCATTACCGGCCGTGAAGCCATGTCGAAGAAAATGCTGGTCGTCGGGGTCGGCAATATCGGCAGCGAGATCGTCAAAATCGGACAGGGGCTGGGCATGAAAGTGCTTGGCGCAGATACTGTCGAAAAATACGATTTTGTTGATTATGTTGAATTCAGTGAAGGCGCAACTCAGGCCGATATTGTGGTTTGTGCCATGAACCTGACTCGTGAAAATAACCGTTATTTCAATTCTGAACGGCTCGCGTTGCTAAAACGCGGGGCAATATTTATCAACATCGCCCGCGGCGAATTTTCACCGGCTCCGGCTTTGCTGGAAGCGTTGAAAACCGGCCAGTTAAGCGGTGTCGGACTTGATGTTTACGACCGCGAAACCGAACTTGGCCCCGCTTTGCGCGGCGAAAAAGCGATCGCCGACCCTGAACTCAGAGCAGTACTTGAGCTGATGAAGCGCGATGATGTCATTTTAACCCCGCACAATGCCTTTAACACCACCGAAGCAGTCGAACGCAAATCCGGACAGAGCATGCAGCAACTGGAAGCGCTCACCACCAACGGCAGTTTCATTTGGAATGTTCCGTGATCCGTATTTTTTGCTTTAATTCAGTTTAATTGTTTCTTTGACGCAAAAAGAAATGGCAGTTTTTATCCCAGTCTTGATTCAGCGCTTTTATGGATTAAATTGAATTATTCAATGCAACAAGGAGGGGAGTATGGAAGCGAAGAAATTCAAATATGTCGTGGCCGGCGCCGGACTTGCGGGATGCTGGGCTGTCGACGGGATAAGGGCACTGGATAAAACGGGTTCGATTCTTCTGCTGGGCGATGAAAAGCATCTGCCGTATGACCGTCCGCCGTTGACTAAAAAACTGTGGTTTGGAAAAAAGAAGGTTGAAGATATATTTATCAGGACGCCACAGTATTTTACAGACAATAATACAGATGTACTCCTTAATACAACGGCGACCGTGTTTGATTCAGGCAGCAGAACCATCACTTGCAGCGACGGCGGCATCTATCAGTATGAGAAACTGCTTTTAGCGACCGGCGGCAGGCCGCGCCGGATGAATATCGAAGGGGCCGGTCTCGACGGGATTTATTACTACCGGTATCTGGACGATTTTATCAAACTGCAAGCCGGGGTTCGTGACGGCACCAGGGCGCTGGTTATCGGCGGCGGCTTCATCGGTTCGGAAATAGCGGCGGCGCTGAATGTCAATAAGGTTGACGTGACGATGCTGATGCCGGAAACGTCGCTTATGGAACAGCTCTTTCCGAAGTCACTGGGATATGCCATCAATCAGGATTACATTCGGCGAGGGGTTAAACTCATTCTCCAGGACATTCCAGTTTCGATTGTCAGACGAAACGGGAATCTGGTAACACTAACAAAGAACTGCAAAGAGATAACGTCGGATGTCATTATTGCAGGCATTGGTATGAAGCCCGATACGCAGTTGGCGGAATCGGCTGGACTGGCGCTGGAAAACGGGATTGCGGTCAATGAATTTTTGCAAACCTCGATGCCGGATATTTACGCGGCTGGCGACAATGCTTGTTTTCCATACGAAGCTCTCGGCCGCCGCATGCGGGTAGAACACTGGGACAACGCGGTCAATCAGGGCCGGGCGGCGGGCATGAATATGGCCGGAGCTGATACTGCCTATACTTATATGCCGTACTTTTTCTCAGACCTGTTCGATTTCGGCTATGAGGCAGTCGGCCTGGTTAACTCAAAACTCGAAACAGTCACAGACTGGCAGAAGGAAAACGACACCGGGGTTGTATATTATCTCGAGAACGGCAAAGTGGCTGGTGCGATGATGTGCAATGTGTGGAATAAAGTTGAAGCAGCACGTGAGTTGATAAAAAGCCGCCGCCTGACGACGGCGGAAGAACTGCACGGGCTGATTCGATAGATTCAGAAATCACAAGAGGAGTATTGCGATGAAACTGACAGAACAAAAATGTGAGGCTTGCCGGGCGGACATGCCGCCGCTTTCAGCGGAGGTGGCGCTGGACATGATGCAGGAAATTCCTGAATGGACAATAAAGGACAATGCTCTTGAACGGGTGTTCAAATTCAATGATTTCAAGAACGCGATGAAGTTTGTCAACCGGGTGGCGGAGGCGGCTGATCAGGAGGACCACCATCCTGATATACACATTTACTACAACAAGGTGCATATTGTGCTGTTCACCCACAAGATCAAAGGGCTTTCAAAGAACGATTTTATACTGGCGGCCAAGATAGATTCGGCGGCATGAAGAAAGTTGTCAGCTTAAAATCAGGCGGCGGAGGCAGCCGGTAAAATCACGCTGGAGATGCAGTTCAGCCGTGCGTCTTATGACCGGCTCGGCTGAAAGCGGCGTGCGGGTGTCCGGCAGCAGCAAGTCCGGCGCTAATTCCCAAAGCGGAACAGCCACAAAAGAATAATGCCGGATAGACTGGTCCGGCAAAGTCAGTGCTGACTCATCAACAACCAATGTCCCGTATAAAATTAAGTCGAGGTCAATGGTTCGCGGAGCAAATTTGTCGGCGGAGCGGACGCGTCCGAGACGTTCTTCGATTTTACGCAATATATCAAATTTTATCTCATGCGGCTGTTTAGCAGTTTTAATTTTGACAACCCCGTTTAAAAAATCGGGTTGCGCAGTGGAGCCTGCGGCGGCGGTCCTGTAGAAATTCGACATGGCGGTAATTGATAGTTCAGTGTTCAACATGGCCAGCGCACGGGGAATATTGTCCTCCGGTTTGATATTTGAGCCGATGGCGACAAAAGCGTCGGCCCAAGGTTCAGTATGCGGGATTTCAGTCATCGTTGCGCTTCCTGAAAATTTCGACGCCTACGCTTCTGGCGTACCGCAGAGCACCGGGTTTATCGACCTTTATATTTACCGCCTTGACGCGGGGATGGGCAAGACAGATCTGGGCGATGCTGTCCGCCAGCCGCTCGACAAGATAAAAACTTGAGCTTTCCGTCATCGCGATTATCTGTTTTTTAATTACTTTATAATCGACGGAATCTTCAATGCTGTCGGTTTGGCATGGACGGCTTAAATCGGCGTAAAGCGTGATGTTGATAAGCACATCCTGTTTTTGTGTGCGCTCCCAGTCGTTCAGGCCGATAACACATCGCAGCAGCAGATCGGTAATATGAATTTTGTCGAATCTTTCTATATCCATAAGCGCCGTCCATGTAATCCTTGCATCATGCTTCCGCTATTTTTTGCCGCATGCAGCCATAAATTCTGCTCGCAACGCGGGATCTCCATCATAATTTCCGCGCCAGAACGTGGTGCGGGTCATAGGAGACATTTCTTTGACGCCGCGCATCTCGACGCATAGATGATGCGCTTCAATGTACACCGCGACGCCGTGAGGTTCCAGAAGATGATTGAGCGTGTCGGCGATTTGCTGGCCGATGCGTTCCTGTACTGCAAAACGCCGCGTGAAAAGATGAACCAGGCGCGACAGCTTTGAAATACCGATGATGTGTTCATGTGAGATGTAGCCGACATAAACAACGCCGTAGAACGGCAGACTGTGATGTTCGCAGAGCGAGAAAAAGTAAATAGGCCCTTCGATTATCTGGCTCAGGTGGCAATCAGCCCCGCCGCGGCACTCGGTTTCAAACACCTTGACCAATTTCGGGTCGCCTTCATAACCCTCGGTTGCCTCGATCAGGGCATTGATGAAACGGCGTGGTGTTTCCTCGGTGGCCGGAGTATTTAAATTCAACCCAAGCGCGGTAAGTATTTCGGCCGCATATCCTTCGAATTTATGGATTTGCTCGTCACTGATCTGCCGCTTTTTGATATGCAATAAATTATTTTCGTCATCGAATAAATGTTCATTCATATGCAAAGCCTCCTAGTTTTTTGCCGACCGGCATAAGTAACTGACATTCCTGTCAGAAATACGCTAAAAAGATGTTTCCTCTTTATCAGCAATAAAGTCTATCATCATAAGGTTAAATTTTCAAGAGGTAAAACACCGGATTTCTGTTTTGCGGCTTGAATTTAATATTCGCGTGATGCATATTGGGAGAATACAGGAATTAGACCGGGGTGTTTCGCATTTATTTTAGATTCCGGAGTTTTTAATGTCCAAATATTTTATTGTCATTTTTGCTGCTGCCGCATGTCTGCTGGCTGTTTCCTGTCAACCCGTCATTTCAAAATTCACCATGGAGAAAATGGTGGCGATAGATGATGAAGGCGATCCCAAACTATACGCTTACCAGGACGAGAACCGGATTATTGAGGCGGAGGAATATACGTTTGACCATCAGCTTGACCAGATGATGTCAGCCATACAGAAAAGCGGCCGCAAAAAGATATTGATATATGTTTTCGGGGGAATGAATTCGGTCGACTCTATGGTTTCAATCACTGACGAAATGGCGCGGATTATTTATGCCCAGTCGGATTATTATCCCGTCTTTGTCAGTTGGGAATCCACCTTGTTCGAGTGCTATTTAGACCATCTGTTTATGATCCGGCGGGGAGTGAAGAGCTATGCTTTCGGTCCCGCGCTGTCGCCGTTTTATTTGACGGTGGATCTGGGGCGGGCGGTGACCAGGCTGCCGATCAATCTGGTTTACCAGTCGTGCGGAACATTCTCCTCTGACGGCGATTTCCCGGAGCTGGACAACGATACCATTAAGAAAATTGACAATATGAAAATGCGTGTTTATATCGGCAAGGATAATTATCCTGGATATTACAGTGCGCTGGCCCGTACTTCATACATCGCCGGCCTGCCGTTCCGGATAATCACCACGCCGGCGATAGACACCTGCGGCAAAAGCGCCTGGGATATTATGAAACGCCGTTCCAAAACTGCTTTCATCAAAGCACAGCCGCTTGAAACAAGTGTTGAGAAAGAGATAAAAACAGCCTTGTCGCCGTCAGACGGCGCGATGTCGCGGCTGATGGACCGTTTGTGCGGACTCTACCGCGGACATCCGGATTATGAGTTCACTGTCATCGGGCATAGCATGGGGCCGTTCATAATCAATGAAATGATTGCCCGTTATCCGGAACTGCCGTATAAGAACATCGTGTATATGGCTCCGGCATGTTCGGTGATTGAAGCGGTCAGGGCGATCAAACCGTATCTGGAGAAAAATCCGAAATCCACTTTTTACAATCTGTGCATCCATCCGCACCGGGACACGCAGGATATGATGGTTTACGGCTGCCTGCCGCGAGGCAGCGTGCTGGAATGGATCGACCTGTATCTGTCGGATCCTGTTTCCGCCGATGATTTGACGCTCGGTCAATGGGACAATGCCGTTTTTCTGATGCCGCGGCTGATGGATAGTGTTCAGAGTCAAATTGTAGTAAAAGCTTTCGGACTGAGGGATCCGGCAACCAACACCATAGTTCTCGATATGCCGGGCCAGCATACGGATTTCGGCGAACCTGTGCTGCGGTTCTGGGAGCCGGCATTCTGGGAAATTCCAGCCAGCGCCTCCACGAAAAACGGAATTACTAAGAATGGAATTAAAAAAGGCCGGTAATACCGGCATAATATGCCGGAGTTGCTTGAGATATTGTTTGAATTTATTTCTTACGCAGATTAGAGTTGAGTAATTACAGACTGATGTTTATTCAATATTTTAAACAGATAAATGTAACAGGTAATGTCGAAGAATGAAAAAAATAGCAGTATCAGTACACGATGTCACGCCGCGCTTCAGCAAAGAGCTTGAAGTAATATTCGCCGCGCTTGACGATGCCGGAGTGAAGGTGCGTTCCGAGCTGGTGGTGCCGGACTACCAGCGTCAGTTCAAACTTGCCGCACATCCTGATTTTGTCGCGATGCTTAAAGAGCATAGAAACCGCGGCTGTGATGTAAGCCTGCATGGTATATATCATGATTACGCCGAGTTCTACCGTTTTAATTACGATGCGGCGAAAGATGCTTTGCGCAAAGGTCTGGATATTTTTGGCGAAGCATTCAATTTTTTCCCTCCCGGTTTTGTTGCCCCGCAGTGGCTGCAAAGCCGCGGCAGTTTGCGGGCAGTATGGGAAAATGAATTTGTTTATACTGCAACTTTGACCGGGGTGCATTTCAAAAGCGGCAATACCGCCAAAGCATTTCCGCTGAATTATGACTGGGGGCCGCTTGTGGTTGACCGCATCATCACCTGCTGTAACAACCTGGCATGTCACATCCGCGGCGGCGGCCTGATCCGTTTCTCAATGCACCCGATGGATATCCCGGACCGGATGTTCGCGGCGGAAATGAGGCAACTTCACTTTCTGCTGGACCACGGCTGGGAGCCGACTTCATACGAACAACTACGAAAAGAGGTAGACCATGTCTGAAAAACCGTGGACGGGACGTCATCTGCTGCTGCTTAGCGGACCGATGGGAACAGGCCATGTTCAGGCCTCGCTGGCGCTGGCCAAGTATGCAAGTGAGCGCTATCCTGAAATGAAAGTCACTCATCTCAATGTCGTCGAACTGATGACGCCGGGATTGAAGATATTTTTTACGGACTATTATCATTTTATGCTGCGGCATATGTCGCTCATCTGGCGCTACATGTATCACTCATCGAATGTGCCGCCGGCCCATGCTCCGGTTTTCAGAAAACTGCTGGCGGCATGGCGCGGCACATTCGAGAGGCGTCTGATAAAGCGGATTAAAGAGTGTAATCCGGACTATATTATCTGTACTCATTTTTTACCTGCTGAAGTGCTTGGCAGAGCAAAAAGCGAGCGGAGAATAAACTGTTTTACGTCCAGCGTGATAACCGATTTCTCGGTACACTGGGTCTATATCCAGACACAGTTAGACCTGTTTTTTGTTGCCAATCACGATATGTCGCTGATTATGCACTTGCGCGGTGTCGGACGGGAAAAGATCTATATCACCGGCTGTCCTATTTTACCCGGTTTCTCTAAATCTTATTCCGACGAAGATAAAAAACGGTTGCGTGCTGAACTGGGGCTGCCGCATGATGCTAATTTGATAATGGTAATGATGGGCGGCGAAAATATTGGTCGTATTGCGCTTATCACCAGGACTTTGCTGGATAATTTCCCCGGAGTATCCGTTTTGGCAATGACCGGCAGAGATAAAAAACTGTATCAGCAAATAGAGAAAATTGAGAAGAAATATCCGGGCAGGGTTTTCCCTATCTCTTTTACTACACGGGTTAATGATTACATGGCCATCTGTTATCTGGTAGTTTCCAAACCGGGTGGAATAACGATATCAGAATGTCTGGCGATGAAGAAGCCTATTATTGTCATGGACCCGATTCCCGGGCATGAAGAAAAGAATGCGGCATATCTGGCCACTCACGGGCTGGCTGCTTTCTCTGAAAGCCTGACCGATCTTACCCTGATGGACGCCGAGCCAGGAGCTACCTGGATGCAGATGGTTTCGAATAACCACAGCATTTATGACCGGCATGATGCCGCCGGGAAAATTTTGAAAGTAGTTATTGAGTGGGAAGGCAATCCTCCTGTTCAAAATTGAAATTCCAATTGCACCGGACCGGATCCCTGTTCTGGAAAGCCGGAGACGGTGACGCCGAGCAGGCGGACTTTGCGCTGGCCGGCCTCGGTTTTTTTCAGCAGACTGACGGCGGTATTCCGGATAAAGTCATATTCATTAATCAGACAGGGAAGGGTGAGGCTGCGGGTAACCGTCTGGAAATCTTCGTAGCGCAGTTTCAGGGTGACTGTTCTGCCTGCGAGGCCTTCCTCTTTCAGCAGGGACTCCACTTCACGGGATAAATCTTCCAGGATTTTGATTATTTCAGGGATGCCGGAAATATCAATTTGCAGCGTGGTTTCCCGTCCGAGCGATTTGCGCGGAACATTAGTTTCAACTTCCCTGTCGTCAAAACCCCGTACGATATTGTAATAGTAGATGCCTGATTTGCCGAAATTTCTGATCAGTTCAGCCTGGTCAAAATTCTTTAAATCCAGGCCGTTATTGATGCCCAGCGCTTTCATCTTTCCGGCAGTTACTTTACCGACGCCGTAGAATTTGCCGATAGGCAGTTTTTCAAGAAAATCATTGGCCTTGTCAGGCGTAATCACAGTCAGCCCGTCAGGTTTGTTGATGTCGGACGCCACTTTTGCCAGGAACATGTTGAAAGATACTCCGGCAGAGGCGGTAAGCCCGGTTTCCCGGTGGATGCGTTCACGGATTTCCTGGGCCAGCAGCGTCGCGGAACGGCAATGTTGCTTGTTTTCAGTAACATCGAGAAAGGCTTCATCCACTGATACCGGTTCAACCAGATCGGTATAATCATAAAATATCTTCTGTATCTGAGCCGAAACGGCGGCATATTTTTCCATGTTCACCGGCAGAAAAATTCCTTGCGGACAGAGTTTCTTCGCCTGGCTGGCCGGCATTGCCGAATGTACGCCGAATTTTCTGGCCTCGTATGAACAGGTACTGACGACCCCGCGTTTCCCGGGATCGCCGCCGACGATCACCGGTTTGCCGCGCAGCGCCGGATTGTCGCGGATCTCGATTGAAGCGAAAAACGCATCCATATCAATATGTATGATTTTACGGATCTTCGTCATTTTTGAAGCCTGATAAAGTTTTATCTAATAATAATAATAAAGGCCGGGGCAAGCCGGCCTTGATTGAACAATTGAGAGAATTGAAATTACCGGCGTCCGCCGCCACCCATTCCGCCGGCTCTGCCGCCGCCAAATCCACCGCCACCCGTTCCGCCGCCGGAATAGGCCTGATGGAAATTGCCGACTCGCATTGATTGTCCGTAATTTCGCTGTCCGCCTCCCGCATTCGGGATGGCGCCGGGGCGTGATTCCTGCCGGTTTATCGATTGCTCATAAGCATTGATCCGGTTATCAAAATTATTGATATTGACGTTGGCGTTGTTGTATACCGGTTTCGGCACGGGGCGCGGCGTCGGTCTCGGATGCGGACGGTTATGATGATGCCAGTACCAGTTTACCGGATAATAGGAGCCGCCGACACAATAAGTATAGCCGTAACCGTCGTCCGGAGTATAGTTGAAATTATTATCAGCCGGTATTGGCTGAGTCTGCTGGCTGCTGTCTGTGCCGCCGCCGGATGCGTCTGCTGTTTGAGACGCATTGGCTGAAGCGCTGGAATTATCGGTGGCGGCAGCGTTATTGTCCTGATCCGGCGCGGGAATATCCTCCTGCGGCGGAGGGTTATTCTGAGTGTTCATGGACGCTGCATATTCTCCATAAATGTTCAGGTATTTATTGATAATATCCACTGAACGGTTGACGCTTTCGGTGAAAACCGGAATGCCGTTGACCTTCTGATATGTGGCCTGGGCGCCTGTCGGATAAATATATCCGGTCCAGACATCGTCCGGCGGCAGATTTACGCCATCCAGCAGCACTCTTTTGCTTTTAATCGGCTTCCCGGTGGTGACTTCCTGGACTTCCACTATGCAACCCTGCTGGATCGGACCGACTGATTTAATTTTCACTAAGCGGCGCAATGCAAAAACGGCATACCTCAAATCTGCCGGATTGATGTTGATGTCGGCGCCGGCAAGTTTCTGCTGGACTTCTTTTTTGATCGCCTCCAGACGGGTTTTTTCGGTGCCGGCAACATCTTCCATTTCCGAAGATGAGTATTGCTTGACTTTCGCATCAAACTGCCGGCTTGCCACCGGCGTATAACCAAACCGTTTCTGGATATCCGCCGGAAGGTTGGTGAACGCAAGTCCGCGCAGAATGTAATTGCCGCCGGCATCAGTATAGCCGATATCAATTCCGGAAGGGTTTACTCCCTCAATGGTGATATTTTTATAAACTGTGCCATCGACAGTCTGGATATCTTCCGCATAGGCAAGACAGGGAAACAACATGAGCCCGGTAAGCAGGAACAGCAGTTTTTTCATCTTTCCGCTCCGTCTGTTAAGGATTATTTTCGGTTTTCTCTCTGATCACTATATACTATTGACCGGAATTCCAATTAGTCAATAAAAAATAAACAGCGGTATTCCTTAATCTCAATAAAGCAAGTTTATTATTCCTGGTTATGCCCGGTTTCCGGTTTCTCTGCGGTGGTTTGATCCAGCTCGGTTGTTTTGCGGTGGTCCTGGTATACGGCATACTGAATCAGGCTCATGAACAGCAGCATCAGCATCGCCTGGGAGAGAATCACCATGTCGATTTTGTAATCACCCCAGAGCAGCGGCAGAACGCTGAGTCCGATGATCAGGGCCATCAGATGCACCATCTGGACGGCGCGTTTCCGGCTCATGCCCATTTTTACGAAACGGTGCGAAAGATGATTATGATCCCCGATGTATATGGGTTTGTGGTGGTAAAGCCGGATTACAACCACGGAAAAGGTGTCGAACAGCGGGATTGCCAGGATGAACAGCGGGATCAGGATTGGAAAACGGGTAAGTGAATAATCACGGGAGAAGTAAGTGACGCTGGCGCTCATTACCGCCAGCAGATACCCCAGCAGATGGCTGCCGGAATCGCCCATGAAGATAGTTGCCGGGGAGTGGTTGAAAAACCAGAATCCGACACAGATGCCGCAGGTAAGCGCTCCGAATACGGCGATAAAATATTGGCCGTTCATGGCGGCTACGGCGGTGAAAAGCGCCATTGCGATTGTAACTGTTCCCACCGCCAGCCCGTCCATGTTGTCAAAGAAATTGATGGCATTGATCAGCAGCATGATCCAGAACACCGAGATGCACCAGATGACGGCCGGGTTGTTGAAAAATACGCTTATTTTGATGCCGCCTAAAGAAACGGCGACGGCGGCAATGACAAACTGGCCGAGGAACTTGGTGCCGGCGTTGAGCGCAAATTTGTCATCGAGCAAGCCCAGCGCCGTGGCGAGAAATGCGCCTAGGCATATAAAAAACACTCTGCCTCCGACATAATTTACGCCGGAGATGTTATTGCCCAGGTCTTTGGAGACCGTTCCGGAATTGAACGCGTTAATTGCGACATAACCCAGAATGATCGCGAGAATCCACGCTGAAAACATTGCGGCGCCGCCCAGCAGCGGAGTAGCCTTGGCGTGTTTTTTGTGGTCTTCGCACTTGGGGCGGTCCATGAAATCAGTCTTTTCAGCGATTTTCTGAAAAACCGGAGTAAAGCCCAGCGACAGTACTGCACCAAGAAGAAACACAAACAAGTAAAGGTGCTGCCATAAAATCATTTAGATTCCTTCGTATTTGTTTTTACTTTCACATTGAAAAATGCGAAAGTTTCAGTATTCTTAAATCCATTAGTATTTCTACTATAGCAGATATTGTTTAATTTAAAAATAGAAGATTATAATTATGAGATCACAATATGTGTTCGGCCCGGTTGCTTCCAGGCGGCTCGGGATATCGCTCGGGATTGATCTGGTGCCGTCTAAAACCTGTTCGCTGAACTGCGTTTACTGCGAAGCCGGTGAAACCGATGCGCTTTTACTGGATCGCAGGGAATATGTTCCGATCGACGATGTTCTGACACAGCTCGAAAAGGTGCTGGAGTCAAACATTAAAATTGATTATCTGACTTTCTCCGGGGCCGGGGAGCCGACGCTGAATTCCGGGCTGGGACGGGTCGTTGATTTCATCAAGTCCCGCTATCCGCAGTATCCGGTCTGTCTGCTGACTAACGGAACCCTGCTGGGCGATCCGCAGTTGCAGCGGGAGATTGAAAAAGTTGACCTGGTGATTCCTTCGCTGGACGCATCCTCGCAGGAGGAGTTTGAAAAGATCAACCGCCCGGTTAAAGGACTGGATTTTGACTCATTATGCCGGGGGTTGTTCGAATATGGCCGGAAGCGCACTTCCAAAGTATGGCTGGAACTGTTTATTGTTCCCGGTGTAAATGATTCGGACGAGTCTATCGCGAGATTTGCCGGAATTGTCAAAGCCATTAATCCGGATAAAGTTCAATTGAATACTCTGGACCGTCCCGGCTGTGTTGACTGGATCAAGCCTTCTTCGCGCGAAAACACGCTGCGGTTTGTCCGGGCGCTGGAGCCGTTTGTGCCGGTGGAGGCCGTCGGCCCTTTCAGATACAAGAGCGCCGCGCTGCGGTCGGATGTCAGGCTTGAGGAATTTGATCAGAAGATAATGGATCTGGTGGGCCGCCGCCCCTGTACTGTTGACGATTTGCGGGTGGCCCTGGGCGCCGATGAGAAAACGGTGAAGGCGCATCTCGACATTCTGCTGCGTTCCGGCAGGATTCAATCCGAGCGGCAGCCACGTGGCGATTTCTTCAGTCTCGCCTGAAACCGCGGACACAACAGACACAACGGACATACAAGTCCATGCAGGCTGATAAATAAATGACAGTTAAAAAAGAAGAATTTGTGGTATGGGCCGGCTGCACCAGGGACAAGGTGCTGCACGATGGGCAGACTTTAACTCCGTCGGCCGGGTGGATTTTTGTGGAGAGCGGGGATGCCGGATTGACGCGCCGCCTAAAGGCCGACGGGGATTACTGGCTTATGGTGCATCGCCGCCGCAATCGCATTGAGGCAACCGGACTGTGGGTTTCCGCTGAAGCAGTGAAGGCGGTTAAGTCCAGGCTGGAAGCGGAACGCTCCGACCCGGCACATTTGAAAAAACTGGAAGCGGGTAAAAAATACCGCGAGTCGAAACAGGAAAAATATGAAGTTGAATTTCGCAGTGCGGTTTTGTCCTTTCTGGCATTTGCCGGAAAATGGTCCGCGTTTGCGGAAACGCTTGCCGATGCCGTGACGGTTCATGCCGTACCTGTCGGCAGCGGCACCGTCGCCAGAACGCTGCGGATTCCGCTGGAACGCCGGGCGGAAGCGGCGGTGATTGCCTGGATGCGTCATCAGACGACCGCGTATGACAATATGTCCATTGCCCGCATCAAAGGCGAACGCCGCGAAGTCCGCCGCAAACTTGCTGAACGTTCACGCCAGCTCCTGAGCAAATACCGTTCCGGCGAAGACGTTGATACAACGCTCTGCCCGTTGGCAAAAGTATTGAAATGATGTCATTCCTTCCGGCAAAAATCAACATGCTCATTGCTATTTTCCTTGGATTTGCCGTGATTACCGGCTTTGGGGCTCTTGTTAAATGGCGTACATGGTGTATTTTTTATTCATAAATTCAGAAATCAGAAAGGATTGTTATATGCATAAAAGTCTGTTGATCGCGGCGGCGCTGGCTGTCGTTTTTTTTGCCGGCTGCGCCAGAGAAGTGATTGTTCCCGAAGTGCTTCAGCAGACGGTGAACAGCAAAGTCTATACTAAATGCAATCTGTGGTATCAGAACCCGGAGAAAATGTCCTGCGTCAATATTCAGAAAGGCAAGTTCATCCCGTTCGGCTCTGAAATCGAGATTGTCGGCGCGACTGAGCGCAAGGTTGTCTTTAAAGACATGAATGGCATTCAGTATACGATCAAGTTTGATGATTCGCTGATGATGGTTCCGGTTGAAACTTACATCCGGCAGATTTTTACCTTGTCTGATAAAGCTGAACAGACCAAAGACCTGGACCCGGCAGTTGTCGGCAAGCTTGAAAAAGGCATCGTCACCGCCGGCATGAACCGGCGCGACGTTTTGCTGGCATACGGAACTCCGGCGGCATTCAGAACCCCGACGCTGGAAAACAGCACCTGGATTTACTGGGTTGATGATAATTCAACGATAAGAGTGGTTTTTCGTGCCGATAAAGTTAAAACTATCTTAAATTTTAATGACTGAAAAATAAATATCCGGAAGAGCAAAGAATCATGAGTAAAAAAGCAATTCTTGTTACAGGCGGCGGCGGTTTTATCGGTTCCCATCTGTGTGATCGTCTGCTTAAAGACGGTCATGACGTGATCTGCGTGGACAATTTTTACACCGGCTCGAAAGACAACATCCGCCATCTGCTTGCCCACCCTGATTTCGAACTTATCCGTCACGATATTACCATGCCGCTGTTTCTTGAGGTCGATGCCATATACAATCTGGCGTGTCCGGCGTCGCCGGTCCATTATCAGAACAATCCGATCCATACCACCAAGACCTGTGTGATGGGCGCGATCAACATGCTCGGGATTGCCCAGCGGCTTAAAATCCCGATACTTCAGTCTTCCACTTCGGAGGTGTACGGCAATCCGCTGGAGCACCCGCAGAAGGAGTCTTACTGGGGCAACGTCAATTGCATCGGCCTGCGCAGTTGCTACGATGAAGGCAAGCGTTGTGCGGAAACGCTGTTTTTTGACTACAACCGCCAATGCGGAGTTCAGATCAAAGTGGTGCGCATTTTCAACACTTACGGTCCGAGAATGCTGCCGAACGACGGGCGCGTGGTCAGTAATTTCATTGTCCAGGCACTGAGCAATCAGGACATTTCCATTTACGGCGACGGCTCCCAGACGAGAAGTTTCTGCTACGTTTCCGACCTGGTTGAAGGTCTGGTCAGAATGATGGATACGCCTTCGGAAATTACCGGTCCGATCAATCTCGGGAATCCCGGCGAGTTCACCATGCTGGAACTTGCCGATCTGGTGATCGAGATGACCGGTTCGAAATCCCGCAAGGTTTTCAAGCCGCTTCCCCAGGACGACCCGTCCAAGCGCAAACCCGATATAACACGGGCCGGTGAAGTTCTCGGCTGGAAACCGACCGTTCAGCTTCGTGAAGGGCTCCAGAGAACAATCGACTATTTTATTTCCAGAACGAAATGATTACTGAACTTTTTACTTTACAGGAAATCGCGCAGGCTTCCGGCGGGCAGTGGCACAAAAAACCGGCATCGCTGGTAAGCATTGCCGCAGTGAAGACAGACTCCCGCGAGGATTGCTCGAACGCGCTTTTCATCGCCTTGTCCGGTGAAAATTTTGACGCCCATGACTTTCTGCCGAAAGCGGTTGCCGCCGGGGCTGCGGCGCTGTGCATCAACCGGAAGTTTGCCGGCCGGCTCGACCCTGCCTGGCAGATCCCGGTGCTGCTGACTGATGACACGCTCCTGGCTTATCAGCAGCTTGGCGCGTTTCATAAAAATCGTCTGAAAGGGCTTAAAACCGTAGCGGTGACCGGCAGCATGGGCAAAACCAGCGTCAAGGAAATCATCCGCTCGATCCTGGTTGCCGCCGCCGGGCCTGATGCAGTCCATGCGACAGTCGGCAATACCAATAATCAGGTAGGAGTGCCTCAAAATCTGCTTGCGCTGACTGCTCAACATAAATATGCCGTAATCGAAATGGGAACGAATCATCACGGCGAAATAGAACCTTTGAGCCGGTGCACCCGCCCGGATGTCGCGGTTATAAATTCAATCGGCCCCTGTCATCTGGAGCATTTGCACGACCTGGACGGCGTTGCCAGGGAAAAATCGATGATTTTAGCGCATCTGAATCCCGCCGGAACGGCGGTTATTCCCGATGTTTCCAGCGGGATGCAGATTATTGAGGCGGCTGCCGCCGGATTCAACACAATGCGTTTTGGAACTACCGCGGCGGCGGACGTCAGGGCTGCCTACCTGGGCGGAAAACTGCACGGCAGCGCCCTTGAACTTACTTTCAAATGCCTGAATAACCAGTCCCGCCGCTTCGAGTGGCTGCTTTCCGGAGCCCATCAGGCCGCGAATGCCGCCGCCGGAGCATGCGCCGCGATTGCGCTGGGAATTGATCCCGACTGCATTGTTGCCGGACTGAAAAATTGCGTCCTGCCGGGCATGCGCATGAAAATCAGCGAGAAGAATGGCGTTACCTGGATCAATGACGCTTACAACGCCAATCCCGGCAGCATGCTGGCCGCGCTGCACTGGCTGAATGAATTTGCCGAGCAGGACAAGCTGGTACTGGTGCTGGGCGATATGCTTGAACTGGGCAATGCCTCGCATGATGAGCACAAAAAAGTCGCCGCCGCCGCGCTGAAATTATTCCCGCGGGCTGAATTTTTCTTCGTCGGCGGCGGAATGGCCGCCGCGCTGAGTGAACTCAGGCCGGTCGCGGCTGTCATTGTCTGTGAAGATTCCGCCGAGGCCGCGAAAAAAGTTGAAAGCGCCCTGATGCCTGGAAAGATGATTCTGCTTAAAGGTTCACGCGGGGTCCACCTGGAAAAGGTTGAACCGCAACTATGAAACCGGTAAATGAATATTTAGATTGTCTGAAACCCCTTGTCACCCATGTCCGGCTGGCTTCGGAACTGTTGATTTCCGGAGTTACCAATGATTCGAGAATGGTCGACAGAGGTTCGCTTTTCGTCGCCATCAAAGGCGCGGCTGCTGACGGTCACCGCTTTATTGAAACGGCGATTAAAAAAGGCGCTTCGGCCATAATTTATTCTTCAACGCTGGATAAATTCATTCCCGGCGTGGATTACATTCAGGTGAAAGACACATATTTCGCCTATGCCCTGGCGATGGAATGTTTTCTCCGGTTTCCCGCCCGCGAACTGACGCTGCACGGCATTACCGGAACTAAAGGCAAAACCACTACGGCGTTTGTGCTGGAAAAAATTATGACTGAAAGCGGCAGGCGCTGCGGTTTGATCACTACCGTCAAATACGCCGACGGCAGGAAAGTGCAGGAGGCGGCCAGGACCACGCCGGAAGCCGGCGAACTTCAGACATTGTTCCGGAACATGGCGGACAACGGCTGTACCGATGTGATCATGGAAGTGTCAAGCCACGGACTGGATCAGCACCGCACGGGCAGCGCCCGCTTTAAAACTGCGGTATTTACCAATCTCACCGGCGACCATCTTGACTATCACCTGAATATGGAGAACTATTATCAGGCGAAGAAACTGATGTTCACCGAATATCTGGCTGAAGACGGCGCGATGATTGTCAATACTGACGACCCTTACGGTGAGCGCCTGTTCAAAGAGTGCGGCGCCGGCCGCCGCGATTTGTCTTTCGGCAAAAAACAATCCTGCGCCTGTCAGATAAAGGATATTCAGCTTTCCTCGCTGGAAACAATCTTTACATTGCGTTTCGAAGGAAAGGATTTTAATTTCAGAACTAATTTAATTGGCGAACATAATATCTATAATCTCACCGGCGCTTTTCTCGCCGCGTATGTGTCCGGGCTTGACCCGGCAGAAATTGCCGCAACGATCGGAACCAGGATTAATATTCCCGGGCGGCTGCAGCAGTTTGTTTCCAGATCCGGCGTAAATTTCTTCGTGGACTACGCGCATACCGACGATGCGCTGGTGAAAGTGCTGACCATTTTAAAAACTATCGCCACCGGACGCATTATCACGGTTTTCGGGTGCGGCGGCGACCGGGACCGCACCAAGCGGCCGCGCATGGGGGCTGCCGCCGCGCAATATTCCGACATGGTGATTCTGACCAATGACAATCCGAGGACCGAAGACCCGCTGCGGATCATCGAAGAAATTAAACTCGGCATTCCGGAAGGCACGCTGTTCGTGGAACAGCCGGACCGCAGGCAGGCCATTCTGCTTGCCGCCGCCAGCGCCAGTCCCGGCGACATCGTGCTCGTTGCCGGCAAGGGCCACGAAAACTATCAGGAACAGAACGGCATCCACACTCACTTCGACGACCGCGAAGTTGTCGCCGAAATCTGCGTTTGCTGAAGACTGCAAAAAATGAACTATTCAAAATTGCCAGGCGGCTGTATCCTGATTTCTATCCTTTAAACGATATGAGAATATCCTGTTGCTGCTGAATCAATAAAAATTGCCTGATTTCTCAAAATGAGATTTGTTGTTTTCTGAACTCGGCTGGTGAATAGTTTGTTGTCTCCTTGAACGCTCTTGAGAAATGATATCTGTCTAAAAATCCAGTCTCCGTGGCGATATCGTCGAGACTTTTATTAGTCAGGTGCAGCAGGATTGATGCTTTTTCAATCCTTTTTCTGCGGGAATATTTCTGGGGGGTGATCCCGAGCTCCTTCGCGAACAACCTTATGAATCCGTTCACGGACATTCCCGCATTTTCAGCCAGTTCTTCGTTTGGCACAATTGTTGAGGTTTTTTTGTTGAGTGTATCCAGTGCCGCTTCGATTAATGGTGAACATCTTTTCAATCTTTTGAATTCGCTGTCTTTGATTTTTAGAAGCATGGAGCATACTACCGCGTGGGTTAACAAGCTCAGGTGGACAGAACTCAGTACGGCCTGGCTGGGAATAAGAGATCGAATCATTTCTATTTGCTTTATAACAATCTCGTCGGCCGGGAAGAAATAAATTTTCGATTTGATCTGATCGAAAGGTACTCCTGCGGTGAAATGAAGAAAAAAATGATTGAATGGCAATTTAAGTTCGGTGGAGAACAACGTCTCCGGCGCGATCAGACAGAATTCTGTCGGTTCCAGCCGGTGTTCAAAATAACTGGTGCTTATAATAGCTCCAGCAGTGTTGTTCCAGTATAAACACCAGTATGAGTTGAAAATATTTTTATAGTTCCACGTAGTTATCCCATAGCGATAATCACACCGCATGATTTTAATATCAGGATCATGACATTTATCCATGATAAATAGGCTCCTGTTTGAAATATACACAAAAACTTACATAATATCCATTTCATTTTATATCTTTCAAGCGTATAATCTATATAGTACATAAAATTTTATGAATTAATAACAAGGTACCGGATTAATTATGAATAATTCGATAAGCAAGCATGAATTCGATGGACGAATAGCAAATACACAAAAATTAATGTCAAATGATAAATTTGATGCTATCCTGGTATTTTCCACAGAGTCCGAGCCTGCCGGGGTGCGGTATTTTGCGGATTACTGGCCGAGTTTTGAAACTACCGGGGTATTGATTCCCAGGGAAGGGGCTCCGTCATTGCTGATCGGCCCGGAAAGCATGACTTACTCAAAAGCTCATTCCAGGCTGGAAAACATCATCCGGATGAAAGATTTCCGGGAATCGTCCCAGCCGGATTATCCGGGTTCGAAACTCGCCACCTGGCAGGATATACTGAGTCAGCACCGGATCGGCAAACTGGGTATTGCCGGATGGCACATGTTCCCTTATGCCATTATGAAGAATATTGCGGATGTCATCGGCCAGGATAATATTTCCGACGCCGATAATCTTATCCGGCAGGTTACGCTGAAAAAGAGCCCGGCGGAACAGGAATGTCTACGGCGTGCGGCTAAAATATCTGAGCTGGGATTTAAAGCGGTACTGGAGAATATCCGTCCCGGCATGACTGAAATCCAACTGGCCGGCATCGCCACAGCCGCCATGTTGGCTTCCGGCGCGGAAGCGACCGGGTATCCGATATGGTGCTGCAGCGGACCTAATTCGATTCAGGCGATCAGCCGTCCGACACATCGCAAAGTACAGACTGGAGAAATCATTCATTTCAGCGTCGGAGCCAAAGTAGATGGATACAGCGCCAGCCTGGGCCGTCCGATTGTGCTGGGCAAATGTCCGGAAGCAATAAAAAGTTTCCTGCAAGTCGGACTCGACGCTGAAAATATGACTATCGGACTGATGAAAGCCGGGACCCCTGCTTCGGATGTAGCCAGGGAAGTTCATGGCTTTATCACCGGAAAGGGTTTCGGCCATGCCATTCTCTACGGACCGGCGCACGGTTGCGGACAGATGGAATGCGAATTCCCGTTTGTTGAAACATCTTCAACGCTGGTGCTGGAGGAGAATATGACTTTCATGGTGGATATTTTTCTGGCGGAGAAAAATATGGGATTCCGCTGGGAAGATGGAATAATCATCAGGAATGGAGCGGCGGAAGAACTTTCATCATATAAGAGACAGTTGAACATTCTGGAGATCTGAAGATGATCATTGACATTCATGGACATCTTGGCAATATCAATCAGGCGCCGTTCTGGGCGGCAGATGCGAAAAAGCTGGAGGTATACTGCGACGAGGCCGGCGTTGATCTGCTTTGCCTGTCCTCGTCAAAGTCTTTGATGTATGATACCAGTGAAGGCAATGCTGAACTGGATGCGGCATTAAAGCAGTCCCGAAAACTGCTTGGCTATGTCGTGGTAAATCCGGTATTTCCGGAAACTGCTCAGGAATTGCATCTGCTGGAAGAGAATCCGAAGTTTTGCGGGGTAAAAATCCATCCGGACTATCACGGTTATGATCTTGCTTCGCCGTCGATAATAAAATTTCTTGACGGGATTGCAGATAAAGTAAAACTGATGCTGGTCCATGTCTCATGCATGCCAGGAACCGGTTTTGCCGATGCGGTCAGAGCGGCAAACTTCGCCAGGCGTCATCCGGAAACAAATTTTGTATTGGCGCACATGGCAGGAATCTACCAGAACGGGCACTATCCCTATTTCCCGAACCTTCAGGGCTGCGAAGAAGTTGCCGCGATGAAGCTGGAGAATGTCTATATTGATACAGCGCACTACCTGATGTATGTCTATCCCGGGGTAATGGCAAGAATGGTCGAACTGGCCGGAGCCGGCCATATCGTTTTCGGAACTGATGTTCCGCTGCAAGGACCGATGCAGATGAAATTTGCGATTGAAACCATTCAAGCTTTAAATATATCCAATTCCGATAAGGAAAAAATACTATGCGGCAATGCAAAAAAAATACTGAGTCTGAAATGAATCATCAGGAAGGTCATAAGACTTGGATAGTTCCTGACGGCTGGCTGCCGCCGGCCGGGGGCAGCGGCGATATGATTAATCACGAATCTCTGATGATTTTGAATACCGGCAGCAAAAAAGCGCAAATAACCATTGATATCTATTTCGATGACCGGGAACCGGTTCGTGATTTGCCGTTAACGGTCGAAGCGGAAAGAATCAGGGCAATACGTCTGGATTTGCCGGATGAACTTGGCTTTGAACTGCCGCGGACTACTCAGTATGCGTTGAGAGTAAAAAGTGATGTCAAAATCATTGTCCAGTACGGGCGCATGGATGTACGCCAGCCCAATCTGGCGTATTATGGAACTATGGCTTATCCGATACAATAAACATATAAAAAGCAAGAATCAACATGAAATTAAGAGACAAATTCTGGTTATGGGGGCAAAGCGCGGGCAGCCATCACTTCCATCAGGACAAAAACATGCCTAATGGCAATGTATATGACTTGCCTGGTACTAACGTGATGGAATCGGCGGAGGGCGGTAAATTCTTCGGGATTCCGAATTGCTGCCGGGTGGTGATGAGTTCAGGTCCGGTACCGCCGTTCGATGCGGAATCGGAAAAACTCAAAGACTTCAAGCAGGTCGTCTGGTCGGCAGTCGGAGCTGGCGGCGTGGCCCGCAACAGCGACGATAAAAGTGACATTGACGAAGTGATCCGGCAGGCCGGGAAATATCCGAATATTACCGGAGCCGTCCTTGATGACTTCTTTAAGTCCGTGGAAGGCTTCAATATCGGCGACTCAGTCGCCAGGCATACGGTCGGCAGTATCGCTTCCATTCGGGACAAACTGCATAACTTTCCTGGACGGAAACTCGATTTGTGGATGGTATGGTACTCCTATCAATTGGATTTTAAAGTCGCGGATTACATTTCATTATGCGATGTAATTACATTGTGGACGTGGAAAGGATCGGATCTGGCGATTCTTGATGAAAATATCAGGCGGTTTATAATTAAGACTCCCGGCAAGCGGCGTCTGGCCGGTTGTTATATGTGGAACTACGGCGAGTCCAGGCCTCTGACGAATAAACAAATGCAGGATCAGCTTGATTGTTATTATCGCTGGATTAAAGGAGGCGACATTGAAGGTATTGTGCTGTGTTCCAATTGCATCGCCGATATCGGATTGGAAGCTGTGGATATCACACGGCGCTGGCTCGACACCGTCGGGGATGATGAGATATAGAGTAGTCGCCCTTGACGCAAGTGAAAAAAGAGACTGCGGATTAATGCCTGAACCAGATAACCTAGATAACAAGCACCGAAGAATCACAAAATAGTTCGCGATGTCCTCCCCTCAATCTAAAAAACATTACGTGCAGCAATTTTGCTTGCAAATATCTTGCAAAGTATAATCTTATTAAGCTCACTATGCGGATATTTTGATCCGTCATAAAGAGGCATTGCATAAATTTAAATATTTATCAATAAAATTAAATAAAATTGTATAAAAAAGTTGACAAATGTTTTTTGAAGTACTATAGTATTTATATGATAACATTATTAGAACCAATTAATAAACGAAGTCAGGCTGTTATGGAACGACAGCGAGTGGCGGATATTTTGCAAAAAGCAATCCTGAACGGCACTTATCAGACAGGTATGGCGTTGCCTACAGAAACAGAGATGATGAAAGTTTACGGATTGAGTAGACACAATGTTCGTATGGCATTCGAGGTTTTACTGAAAGATAAGCTCATTAAAAGAACTCCGGGACGAGGTACAGTTGTTGCTGGTGCAATAGAGAATTCAAAATCTACAATGATAAGCTATGTACTGCAAAGTCCTCAGGACTGGCTGTGCGCCGGAGTAATGCAGGGATGTAATGATTTTTTTAGTGGCTCTGATTACCGTTTTGAGTTTGTACAATGTGGTGATTTGGCGGATGAATTTGATTCTTGCATTGATCGTCTCATAAATATGCCGCCAGCTGGCGCTGTAATAATGCCCTTGCCGTGGCACGACAATAATGAATGGGTTTTTAAATTAAAACAGGCGGGAATACCGTTTGTAACAGTTGACTCCTATCCCTTTGGCTGTAATTGTAGTTCGGTGGAAATGGACAATCGACTTGGCGGTTATCTGGCAGGCAAGCATTTTATAGAACAAGGTTACAAGAACCTGTTTTGGGTTGGATATGAGCAGGCAAGCAGCACTTATCGACTTCGCTTTGAGGGTTTTATGGATGCGGTCAAAGAATCGATTGAAAAAGTGAAAGTATGTATGCCGTTGCACTATAAATTAACGGCTAAAGCAGAGCGGGAGCATCTTCGTCCCTGGGAAGCATGTCAGGTTTTTTGGCGCGAAATGGTTACGCGATTGGATAAATCAATGTTTCCAGCAGGTGTATTTGCCGGTAGTGATATAGAAGCCTATGGAGTAATGCAGGCTTGTAAAGAGTTGGGTTTTGATATAGGCAAAACGGTTGGCGTAATAGGATTTGATGATCGTGATTTGGCGGTTATGGGTTCACCATTGCTTTCCTGCGTTCGTCAATCACCTGAAAAGATGGGGGCTGCCGCCGCCCAACTATTAAAAATACTAATTGAAGATAATGATTCAAAATGCCAGCATATTATGCTAAAAACAGAATTGATTTTAAGAGAATCAAGTATATTGAAACTAAAACCCCAAGGAGAAAAGATTAAAGGAGATATATTGCAAAATTAACAAGTTTAACAAGTTTAACAAGTTTAACAAAGGGAAAAAATTTAAAATGAAAACAAAAAGAATTTTTACACTTATTGAGCTCCTAATAGTAATCGCTATTATTGCAATTCTAGCTGGAATGTTACTGCCAGCTTTGAATAAAGCACGTGACAAAGCAAAAGCAATTTCTTGCATAAATAATTTAAAGCAACTTGGATTGACTAATTTTGTTTATGCAGGTGATTATAATGATTTCTTTGTAGGATACGATACCGGTCCTTCAAGTTATGATTCTTATTGGCACCGCTACACTGGACCTGATAATTATCATAATTTGGGAAGATTGTTCAGAGAAAATTATATTAAGAACCCTGCCATAATTTGTTGTCCGTCAGCACTTTACCCTGCCTGCCAATATAAACCGGCTGACTGGAAAAGAGCAACAGGTCCAGCAGCCATTGTGAGAGGCTACTATTATCATGGACGAAACGGCTGGGCGACTGGTACTGATAGAGACAAAGATGTTCGTTATAATAGAGTTAAAAACCTTGCTGGTAAAGCCGTTATTTTTGACCCTCCTTTTAATAGTATATTAGCAAATCATATAATAACGTTTAACGTATTTTATGGAGATGGTTCTGCTCATGCGGTAAAATGTTCCGGATGGTCAGCAATTGGTGATGCGTCACAAACAGGTTTTGATAAAATAATGAAGTACATGGACACTCATTAATTACAAAGTGTATTATAAGAGCTATGAAGATTAGCTTACTGCAAGTATTCTATATGTTGCTTAACATGCATTTTATATATTTAAACTATAATTTCTTCGCAAACTAGTGCCTGAACGAAAGCTATGAAATGCCTTGATTTTAAAGAGGTTATCAATGAACTTTGGGAGTGAAGATTTTTCAGTCCAAGTCATTTCTCTCTTAAAAAAGCAAAATTCATTCAATAAATGTACGGCATATTGAAGCAATTCAATAAATTTCTAAAATATTCGGGTCGACAGTTGAACGTTAACTCATTTTGAATAATAGAGTTAATGAGTTTTCGTTCAAGCACAAGCTAAAGAAAACTATAATATAATAATGGAGTAAATTATGAAGCTAAAATTATTAATATTGATATTAATTTCATTCGTTTATACAGTTCAGAGTAAAGAGATTTTTAAAAGTAATTTTTTGAATGATGACAATCTGAAGCAGTGGAAAATTATGAAATATACCAAAGGCGAAAAAACAGGCGAGGCGATGCCGGGACGCATGGTCAACAAACAGCGTCCAATGATCTTACTGTCTCCTGATAATAAGAGTTGGGGATTTGTTGAAAAAACTTTTTCAGGAACCGAATTACCTAAAGGAGAAAAAATAAGACTGACTGTTTATTTACAAACTAATAATTGTAAAAATGTAGATTTAATAATCTCAGACGGTGTAAGTTGGGGAGGAGATGTTAAACGATATAGCAAAAGACATCCAAAGGAAAATTTTGCATGGGAAAAAGTCGTGGCAATATTTGACCGTTCGGATACAAACAATTTAATCAGTGTTGCAATTGGGCTGGATTATAGGACAGAAGGCACCTGGGTAGCAATTGACACAGTAGTAGTAGAATGCGCTGATAAATTTACCGAGAATACAGAAAAAGACTCTTTGCCAGATTACAAAGTATGGCTCGAATCAAAAAAAATAGCAACATGGGTTTTGCCGAAAATTAATAAATGCTCTGAGGATTTAAAAACATATTTCGGTGCGGACGAAAATGCTATGAAAGCTTTTAATGGGGAGTTGCAGAACCTTAATAGAATAAAAAGCATAATTCAAAATGAAGAGTATATTTGCGCACAAGAGACAAAATATGTATTTAGTTCTGAACAATTAGGTTTTTTATGGAAAATATGTAACAGTTTAACATTTTTTAATGAGAATACTATTCTTACACCGGAAAACCAGACCATATATGAAATGAATGCTGCTCAGAACGCACAAGAGATGTGTATTATTATGTTGCGTAATAATTTCGATTCGATAAATCGTTTTAAAGTTAGTTTAAGTGGTAATATTGCTAAAAATACCAAATTATATAGTATGGAATATATTGATAAATCCCCAGACTGTATCCGTCCAATGACTAATGACAGTTTTATTACTTTAGGAAAGAGACAAACAGGTGGAATATTGATAATTTGTTCAACTCGCAATATTAATGCTGGAGAATATAAAGGAGTCGTCACTATAACGCCGTTTAATTCAGAACTAGCGGTGCAAGAAAAAAAAATTAAGCTAAAGGTTTATCCCGTTAAATTGCCGGATGAAATGCCAATTAACATCTTTCATTGGGATTATAATATAGCGTTAAAACCAGCATGGTTGGATTTTTTACTTGCGGGTAGAGTTAATACATTTCATATATCTAATTTGCCAGAACCTAAGGCACCGTATGATTTTTCCGCATTGAAAAAAGCAGTTACAAATATTCAAAATCAAAATAGAGGGCATCAATTCACATTAATTCTAGAATCATGGTTTGTTCGTGAAAGAGGCGGTTGGAAAAATGAATATATCCCATGGCTGAATGCATTGACTGTTGTTATGGCAGAGCTAGGATTGAAATATGATAATTGGTATCTCGAAGTATATGATGAAACTCTTTCTCCTGAATTTTTAACTACTGCAAAAGCAATTAAAAAAATAAATCCTAAAATTAGGATATTTTCAGATTGTATTGTTAAAGATAGTAATGTAATAGATAATTTTACTCCATATGTGGATATGTGGAGTCCTTATGTTAAGCATTTGCCACCTGAAACAAATGAGTATGTAAAGTCACTTGAAAGAATGCAGGCAAGTAAACTGCCTCTATGGACATATAATTGTGATTCCCAACCATCGCAAGAATTATCCTTGTATCGCATTCAGCCTTGGATCGCACGAATGCATAATTTGGATGGGTGTGCATATTGGACAGCAAAAAGCTGTGAAGAGCGTCCGGCTGGTAAATTTAATTACGGGATGACATATACGGATGACAATGGGAACCCATTGGCGAGTCGCCGATGGGAAGAGTGGAAAAGTGGTTTGGAGGATTATCTTTTACTTTATGTTGCGGATCAGAAAGCAACAAAGATTGGTGATAAAGAACTCAAGCAAAAAGTTAAATTAGCAATTTCAGAAACGATTGCTAATCGTAGTTCCCCAAAACTTGGATTGGTAATTAATAAATGGAAAGAAATCTTACTTGATAGTTTAAGTAAATAACGTCGTACTCAAGTTTGTCAGCGCCGATTGAAAATTGCGCTTATCCTCGAAAGCTGGACAACTTGCATAAGTGTAAAAGACTCTTAATTTAAAACTAAAAATAAGGAGCTAAGTTGGTTTTCAATTGAGCTTCAGCGCAGATGCATCACTCAGGATTTTAAATATAATTTGCATGTATAATATAATTAGTATCTGAGACATATAATCAATATTGGAGATATAAATTGAAGAAATCACCCAAAGTGGCAGTCATCGGCGCCGGCAGTTACTTCTTCGGCAAACCGGTAATATGGAAGATGGTTAACAGCGAATATCTGTGTCATGGCACCCTGGTGCTGGTGGATACCAATCCCGCGGCGCTTGATACAATGATGAAGCTTGCCCGGCGTGCCATAGACGCAACCGGAGTTCCGACGAAACTGATTGGCTCCGTTGACCGCAAGGAAGTACTGAATGACGCTGATTTCGTGGTTTTGACTTTTTCCGAACGCAACGCCCACTATCGCGGCGTTGACACTCGGATTGCTGGCAAATATGGCGTTACTATGTGTTCGTCCGACACCATTGGCCCCGGGGGGATATTCCGTGCATTAAGGGAAATTCCGCATGTTCTGGACGTTGTCGAAGACATCAGGAAACTTGCTCCCAATGCCTGGGTTATCAATTTTATTAACCCTTCCTCTGTGCTTGGAATAGCGTTGATGCGTTATGCGCCTGACATTAAGAGTTTCGCACTGTGCGACGGGAATCATCTGCCGCATTCCAGATTGAATTACATGAAGTTTGCCGGAGTCCTGCCTGAAGACGCTGTATCCATTCCACCGGAACTTGACGCAAGATTCGACATCAAAATAGCCGGAGTCAACCATTGCACCTGGGTGACGAAATGTACTTTCAACAGAAAGGATATGATGCCGGCCTGGCGGGAAAATCTTGCAAAACATGCTGCCGCGGAATGGGAGACAGAGCCCAGTCCGAAAGCCAAGCCGCGTCTGAATATGAATTATGCGCTGCAATTGTTCGATATTTACGGGGCTTATCCGACAGCACCCAGCCATACTAAAGAATATGTTCCTTTTTTTCAAGGGTACGGTGTAACGCCGAACGAACCGGAGCCGATTATCCTGTTCGACGCTTACAATCGCGCAAATGAAATGAAAGCGGCCTGGGAGAAGACCGAAAAGCTGGCAAACGGCGAAACCCCGATTGATGAATTTCTTAAGATGGATCATGGCGACCATGCAACCGATATCATTGAAAGCATGTGCGGTGATTTGAAGAAGCCGTTCTTCATTAACAGTCCCAATCGCGGAGCAGTAACCAATATGCCTGACGACGCATTACTGGAACTGGAATGTGAAGTGGATATGAATGGCATACGCCCGAAGCCTTTCGGGGAAATGCCGCGCGGACTGCTTGGTTTGCAGATGCAGGTACTCGACTCGCATGAACTGACGGCGGAGGCCGCCGTCACCTGCGACCGCAAAACCCTGTTGAAAGCCATGTGTACCGACCCTATTATTAATAACATCGGCGATGCCAGAAACATCATGAATGAGTTGCTGGAACTGGAACGGGACGTCCTGCCTGTCAAATGGTATGCCACATAGAAAAACTGCAAACCAGCTTTTTTAGATAAATTACGCCATGTTTCAAAAAGGTTTAAAGGAGGTTCAAAGAAGATGATGAAACATGAACAACTAAACCGTCGGGGTCCTATTCCAGGCAGTCCGGGAAAAAACGACCTTTTTTCGTAATTCCATCCCGGCGGCAGAAAAATGGCGAACCATAGTCGAATATCAGGCTCCGGTTCGGTAGATAGATTCAAAAAACAGGAAAACTTTAGCTTTGTTAATGATTTTTCAACATAAAATTGAAGAAAGTTCAAAGAAGATGATGAAACATGAACAACAAAACAGTAGACCTGAAAAAAATGGAATTTTTTTAGGGGGAGCAACTTTTGGAGACTAAACTTTTACAAACTGATGAGAAAGAAATGGTGAATATGAAATTTCTATTGACGCTTTTTCTCTGACGCAAGTATTTCTCGGTGCATTTTCGCCGCTGTGTTCGCTGGTAAGAGGATACCACCTAAAAAAAGAACACTGTCTCCAGTCAGCGTTGCTGTGTCTACCCTGTCGTAAAATTACGACAGGGAACCAAAGACGGACTATGGCACTTCACATACCATGCCCGGTTGAAATGTTTATTGTCTTATACCGGTAACCGGAACAGCGACGACAGATAACCAGTAAAGACTTCATTCGTAGATACTCCGATCAGTGACCGCATGATTTGGAAAAGTCTACTCAAAATCGCGAACCGGCAAATTCAAATGGCGAAATTCACGGAATCCGGGTTATTTCTTTTTTTAATCGGGTTGGTTATTGACATATAATAAAAACCGGTATATAATTATTTCTCAATTTGAATTTTAATATAAGGCAATAAAAAATGAAAGTTCTCCTGCATGTAAATTATTATGAAGGCGCCGGGAAGATCGATACGCTTTTCGATCTTGCCAAAATCAACGGCTGCGACGGCGTCGAACTGCGCCAAAAATACCGTTTCCCGGATATGGATCAGCGCCAGTACCAGGATAAAGTCGAGAGCCTGAAGCAGAAATATCCGGAAATGGAGATTACTTTCGGCTGTATGGTTGATTTTACCGGCGGTACGGCAGAGGAAGTTAAGCAGCAGAATGATGTACTGTTTGGTTTTATGGATTGGGCTTCATGCAAGTGCGGTACTCCGGTTATGAATATGTTCACCGGCCCCATGATACGTAAAGATGTTGATTATACCGAATTTCAGCTTAACGGCAGCGGCATGGCGACTGAAGAGCATTATCAAAAAGCCGCGCAAGGCCTGCGCATAGTCGGCGACAAAGCCGCATCGCTAAGGATGCTGATGGCGCTGGAAACTCATAACGGTTATCTGCACGACCTGGCCAAACCATGTAAAAAGCTGATGGAAATGACCGCGCATGAGAGTATCGGCATCAATTATGACCACGGCAATATTATTCTCAACAGCAACGGCGAATCAATCGCGGATGTATTCCCGCTGCTTGAAGGAAAAATCTATTACGCCCACTTGAAGAATCTGCTGACATTTAAAAACAGCTATCAGGTTACTCATCTGGACGCCGGCTATATTGACACCATGGAAGTTGTCAGCGGCCTCAAAAACAATCTGAAATCAGGCATGGTTGCAATCGAATATCCGTGTCCTGGCGACGGTATTATTGCCGCCAGACGCGACATGGAATACATGCGCTTCATCAAGAACTGGCTGAAGATCAGTTAATCTGATTGCGCCTGTAAATCGTACAGTTTACTGCTCAAAAAAAACAGCGCCGGGAATTAAACCGGCGCTGTTAGTGTTTTGCGGGGTGGGGCAGGGGATTAATCCTGCCGCGCAACACGTTTGATATCGGGGATGAATTACATCATGCCGCCCATACCGCCCATGCCGCCCATTCCGCCCATACCGCCCATTCCGCCGCCCATTCCGCCTGCGGGAGCTGCATCCTTTTCCTTGATGTCTGTGATCAGACATTCAGTGGTCAGGAGGAGTCCGGAGATGGAAGCTGCGTTCTGGAGAGCAGAACGAGTTACCTTGGTCGGATCGATGATGCCGCACTTCAGCATGTCAACATACTGTCCGGTGGCAACGTCGAAACCTTCGTTGTTCTTCATTTCGCCGACAGTCTTGACGACGATGCTGCCTTCGTAGCCGCCGTTGGCGGCGAGCTGACGGAGGGGTTCTTCGATGGCGCGTTCGACGATATTCTTGCCGATGGCTTCATCGCCGGTGAGCTTCATGTCTTTGAGGGCTTTGCCGGCACGGATGAGGGCGACGCCGCCTCCGGGGACAATACCTTCTTCGACAGCGGCGCGTGTGGCATGCAGAGCATCTTCGACGCGGGCTTTCTTTTCTTTCATTTCAGTTTCGGTAGCTGCGCCGACGTTGATGACGGCTACGCCGCCAGCGAGTTTGGCCAGACGTTCCTGGAGTTTTTCGCGGTCGTAATCGGAAGTGGTTTCTTCAATTTCCTTGCGGATCTGATTGACACGGCCGATGATCGCGCTCTGAGTGCCGCCGCCTTCGACAATGGTGGTGTTTTCCTTGTCAATGGTGACGCGTTTGGCTCTGCCGAGCTGGGCAGTGGTGACGCTTTCCAGTTTGATGCCGAGATCTTCGGTGATGCAGGTGCCGCCGGTCAGGATAGCGATATCCTGCAGCATGGCTTTACGGCGGTCGCCGAATCCTGGGGCCTTGACGGCACAGACGTTCAGCGTGCCGCGCATTTTGTTGATGACCAGGGTTGCGAGGGCTTCGCCTTCAACATCTTCAGCGATGATGAGCAGCGGTTTGCCTTCTTTGGCAACCATCTGGAGCAGCGGAAGCATATCGTTGAGATTGCTGATCTTCTTTTCATAGATGAGCATATAGCAGTCTTCGAGCAGGGCTTCCATATCTTCGGTGTTGGTCACGAAGTAGGGGGACAGATAGCCTTTGTCGAACTGCATGCCTTCGACAACGTCGAGGGTGGTTTCGATGGTTTTGGCTTCTTCAACAGTGATGGTGCCGTCTTTGCCGACTTTGTCCATGGCTTCGGCGATGATTTCGCCGATGGTGGTGTCGCCGTTGGCGGAGATGGTGGCAACCTGGGCAACCTGTTCGCGGTCGCCGACTGATTTGGTCAGCTTGGTGAGTCTTTCGACGATGACTTCAACAGCTTTGTCGATGCCGCGTTTCAGTTCCATCGGATTGGCGCCGGCGGTGACGTTCTTCAGGCCTTCGCGATAGATGGCTTCGGCAAGCACCGTGGCGGTAGTGGTACCGTCACCGGCGATGTCGGAGGTCTTGCTGGCAACTTCCTTGACCATCTGGGCGCCCATGTTGGCATAGGGGCATTCCAGTTCGATTTCCTTGGCGACGGTGACGCCGTCCTTGGTTACGGTCGGGGAACCGAATTTCTTATCGATAACGACATTGCGGCCCTTGGGTCCGAGAGTGGCCTTGACCGCTCTGCTGAGCTGCTGCACGCCGGACAAAATCTGGCGGCGGGCTTCTTCGCCGAATAACAGTTGCTTAGGCATAATTTAAATCTCCTGTTTGTTTATTGATTGCTGGTTAAGAATTAGCCGATGATCGCGAGGATATCGTCCGCGCTGACAATCTTGTATTCTTTGTCGTTGTACTTGACTTCGGTGCCGCCGTACTTGCTGGTAAGAACGAGATCGCCGACTTTTACGTCCAGTGCGATTTTCTTGCCTTTGTCATCGGTCTTGCCGGTGCCGACTGCGACAACCACATATTCCTGCGGTTTTTCTTTCGCGCTGTCCGGGATTACGATTCCACCTTTGATCTGCTCTGCCGCGCCTTCTTCGATTTCGAGGAGGACACGATCACCTAACGGTCTGATTTTGACTTTCGCCATTTTGGGATCTCCTTTGTTTTGGTTAAAGGTTTTTTAATTAGGAAAGATAATAATTACAGCCGGGATACATGACATATTCCGGCTGTTTTTAATTAATGCTTATTTGCCGTCATCCACTACTTCCGCGTCAACGATGTTATCGTCGCCGGACTTACTGGAACCTGACTGTGACTGCTGCTGGCCTCCCGCCTGCTGCTGGCCGCCGTCCTGCTGACCGCCCTGCTGCTGATTCTGCTGAGTATGGGAGTAGATTTCCTGCCCGAACTTCATCAGATGCTGCTCAATGTCATTCATGGTGGCCTTCATGCCTTCGGTATCGTCGGCCTCAAGCTGTTTCTTGAGTTTCTCGATGCCGTCAATGACCGGCTGCTTGATTTCCTGAGTCAGTTTATCGCCATATTCCTTGAGCTGCTTTTCGGTCTGATAGACCATCGAATCAGCGCGGTTCCTGATCTCGATCTTTTCCTTGAGCGCTTTGTCTTCGCCGGCATGGGTTTTGGCTTCATTGACCATCTTTTCGATTTCCTGGTCATTCAACCCGGAACTCGCGGTAATGGTGATCTTCTGTTCCTTGCCGGTGCCGAGGTCCTTGGCGGTCACGTGCAGGATGCCGTTGGCGTCAATGTCGAAAATAACTTCGATCTGCGGAACGCCGCGCGGCGCTGACGGAATGCCGTCCAGCCGGAAGCGTCCGATGCTCTTGTTGTCGCGGGCCATTTCGCGTTCGCCCTGCAGGACGTGAATGTCCACAGACGGCTGATTGTCGGCCGCGGTGCTGAAAATCTCACTTTTCCGGGTCGGAATCGTGGTATTGCGTTCGATCAGGCGGGTGGAGACGCCGCCGAGGGTTTCGATTCCGAGCGAAAGCGGAGTCACGTCCAGCAGAACAACGTCGGAGACGGTCCCGCCGAGCACGCCGCCCTGGATTGCCGCGCCGACAGCGACTACTTCGTCCGGATTGACGCCCTTATGCGGTTCCCGGTTGAAAATAGCTTTGGCTTTGTCGGAAATCTTCGGCATTCTGGTCATGCCGCCGACCAGAATCACTTCATTGATCTGCGACACGTTGACGCCGGCGTCCTTTATGCAGGAGTTGCACGGGTTGACGGTGCGTTCAATCAGGCTGTCGGTCAGTTTTTCCAGTTCGGAACGGGTCAGCGTCCGGTTCATGTGCAGCGGACCGTTCTGGTTCATGGTGATGAACGGCAGATTGATGTCGGTGGACATGCTGGATGAAAGTTCGCATTTGGCTTTTTCAGCGGCTTCTTTCAGACGCTGCAAAGACTGCGGATCTTTGCGCAGATCCACGCCGTTTTCCTTCTGGAATTCATCCGCCAGAGAGTTCATCACAATCTGGTCGAGGTCGTCCCCGCCGAGATGGGTGTCGCCGTTGGTGGCTTTCACTTCGAACACGCCTTCCCCGATGTCGAGGATGGAGATGTCGAATGTGCCGCCGCCGAAGTCATATACGGCAACCGTTTCTTCGGCTTTCTTGTCCAGGCCGTAAGCCAGCGAGGCCGCGGTCGGTTCGTTGATGATTCTGAGAACTTCAAGACCGGCGATCTTGCCGGCGTCCTTGGTGGCCTGGCGCTGGCTGTCGTTGAAATAAGCCGGAACGGTAATTACCGCCTGCTTGATTTCTTCGCCCAGGTAGGCTTCCGCGTCGGTTTTCAGTTTCTGAAGAATCATCGCTGAAACTTCCGGCGGAGAATATGTGCGGTCGCCAATCTTGACATGGGCGTCGCCGTTTTTTGCTTCCACAACTTCGTATGGAACCAGGTCTCTTTCGCGTCCCACTTCAGTAAATTTACGTCCCATAAAACGCTTGATTGAGAAAACAGTGTTCTTGGGGTTGGTGATGGCCTGGCGTTTAGCCGTCTGGCCGACAAGTCTTTCACCGCTTTTGGTGAAAGCTACGATTGACGGAGTTGTCCTGTTACCCTCGGCATTGGGGATAACGTTTGCTTCTCCGTGTTCCATAACAGCCATACAACTGTTGGTGGTACCTAAGTCAATACCTAAAATCTTAGCCATGATCAATGTCTCCTTTTAGAGTTACTTAAAATAAAAATCTTAAGTGACTGTTTAGCAACCGGTATGCCAATATAATTAATAATACGGATTAATTCTTTGATGGTTAATTACTTATATATATTTACGCGGTAATTGACGGGCAGGATTGCAGCATCGGGAGAGTATCGTATCGCGACATTGTGACAATTTGGCGCACTGCCGTTGTCTCAACGGCACACTTACTTGCGACAGCGGTAGACGAATGCCGGCGGCAGATTGCTCCAGATCACGCGGGACGTTTCCACCGAGGAAAAACTTTCCGAGAGAAATTTACGGAAGCGTCTGGCGGACGGGATGAACACCCCCTGGATGTAGGCAAAAGTGGTAAAGTATCCGCCTTCGTTCAAATTTTCCAGAACCGGGTGCATGATCTCCCGCTGCAGGCTGTGCGGGAAAGAGGCCCACGGCAGGCCGGAGATAATGGTATCGACTTTGTTCATGCCGTGTTTCTTGATGATCTTTCCCATATTTGAGGCGCTGTCGTTAAAAATCTTCACATTGGGAAAGCGGTGTTTGAATTCTTCATAGATGGCCGGGTCGAGTTCAATTGCGAAAAATTCCGAGCCCGGCCGGATGGATTCCAGGATGACGTTGGTTATTGCGCCGGTGCCCGGCCCGAGTTCGACAACGCTCCGCGACCAGGAAATATTTATATCCGCAACCATTTCCCTGGACAACGCCGGAGAGCTTGAACAAAGCGCTCCGATGCCGGTCGGGTTCTTTATAAATTGTTTGAAAATCAAATTCTTTTTCACTCTCGCTCTCCGTTCACATATTCTCAAAAGTTGGAAAACATAATTTCATGTTCATAAGCTTCAAACCTGGCCGGAGGAACATCCTCCCTGAAATCGCCGCGCATGATGAAAATCAACTTGCCCGGCGGAGCTTTTTTGATCATTTCGCCAATTTGCCGCTTGCTGATAATCCGGTCTTTCGCATCCGGATACTTTAACCCGTATTCAAGCTCTCCGCCATGAGTAAAAAACAATAATCCGGATTTTCGGAATTCCCAGGCGGCGGCATGCATCACATTCGGATGCGCCACGACAATTGAATCCGGCTTGACCCGGTCGCTGAACTTTGACAGATACAGCCCCTGGGCCTTGCCGGCAAGCATCGCTGACGGCGCAACATAATTGGAAAGGAAAATTATAAACAGCGGACTGAACATGAAAAACGCCAGTTTCAGCCGGTATTTCGGACTTTGCCAGGCGGCATAAAAGCCGATCCCCCAGATCAATGCCGCCAATACCGCCAGAGCCCATTTCCACAACTCGGACGGAGAATACAACTCAGGAAATAATTTGCAGTTGGCCAGCATCTGATACAGCGTGAAGCCGGCCGCGCCGGCAAGCATTGCCCAGGTCAGGAAACCGCAGACGCCGTTGAACATTTTAGAACAGCCGGTGCGGAAATAGGCGATCATGGCCACCGCCAGGATTATCGCCAGCGGCGCGAAACACGGCAGAATGTAAGTGGCCAGTTTGCCGCTGGAGACGGAAAAGAACAGAAAAGGGAACACCAGCCAGCAGATGGCATAGCGCATCAGCGGCCGGGACGACATCTGACGGAAGTTCTTGCGCAGGCTGATAAACGCGCACGGCAGCAGCAGCGCCCAGGGCAGAGCTCCGATCAGCAGGACTGGAACGTACAGCCAGAACGGCTCCGGATGCTGCGTGGCATTTTTCCCTAAAAGACGCTGCACATGCTCAACCCAGAAGAAATAATGCCAGTAATCGCTTTCCCGGAAGTG
The DNA here is from genome assembly GCA_041665605.1 of Victivallaceae bacterium. Classification (GTDB taxonomy): domain Bacteria; phylum Verrucomicrobiota; class Lentisphaeria; order Victivallales; family Victivallaceae; genus CAIPAT01. The sequence continues at coordinate 92,426 of JBAYIO010000005.1, forward strand.
AATCATCAGCGCCCACGGCAGGACGACCAGCAGCGCGGTCAGTATGGGAATCCACGGCAGGACAAACAGTTCCTTCCAGCGCTTTTCCCAGAACATATAGGGAACAATCGCCGCGACCGGAACCGCGAAGGCCAGAAATCCTTTGGTCAGGAAAGCCAGTCCGCAGAAAATGCCGAACATGGCAAGCGCCAGCACCTTGAACCGGCTCCATTTTTCTTCGGACGCCGCGAAAAAGAAAGACACCAGCGCGCCGTTGAGGAACATGGTGGTGGGACTGTCGAGCACGGCGAAGGTTCCGACGAAATATACCAGCCCGCAGGTCAGGAAAATCCCGGCGGACAGCCAGGCGGTTTCATCGTCTCTCGTAAACCGCCATACCAGCAGCCATATCAGCAGCGCGGAAAGTCCCGCCGAAATTGCGGAGGACAGCCGGACGGCAAAGGCGTTTTCGCCGAACACGGAGATTGATATCGCGTTCAGCCAGTAACCCATTACCGGTTTTTCAAAGTATCTGACATTGACCAGCCGGGGCGTGATCCAGTCGCCGCTCTCAATCATTTCACGGGATATTTCCGCATAGCGGTATTCGTCCGGCGTGATCAGCGGCCTGCCGCCCAGCGGTATTATATATATTGCAACATAAAGTATGAACAGCGCGATAAGGTATTTTTTCATCCGTTACCTGTACTCCTGAAAAAGAATTTTCTTTTCAATCACGCTGTCGGGAGACGCCGGCAATTCCTTGATCAGTCTTGGCGATTCCACGATAATCAGGATTTTCGGACGCGGCGCCGACTGCACCTTCGCTTCGAAATCCTCCCTGCTCAGCAGACGGTGAGCCGAATCCGGTTTACTGACGCCATATTCCAGTTCGCCCGCCTTGCTGTAAATGTAAACATCGTCCCGCTTATAATACCAGCAGATCGAGGTGAGCAGATTTTTATAGGAAACCAGCATCGTGTCCGGAGTCACCCGGCCGGCATGCTTCATCAGGACGCGTTCGGGAGCTTTCAGGTCCAGCACCAGGTTTGGAACCGCCGCGTTCCAGGCGAAGAAACAGCCCAGCGGCCCCAGCGCGAAACAGACGATTTTCTTTTGCAGGTCTCTGGCTCTGATTGCCGTCCACAGCAGACTGCACCATAGCGCAACCGCCGCGATCACCAGCGTAAATTTGAATAATTCGTCATTCCCGTATATGCCGTTAAAGTTTTTGATCTTAATCATGCCGGTTGAGAAAGCAGCCTGGGCGATGATCAGGATGACGGCGGCGGACGCCAGGACTGCCAGCAGAATTTTCAGGGTAAGATCTATTCTGCCGGGTTTGTTCCGCGCCATGAAATTATCCAGACCGTATGCGATCAGAATGGCGATCGGCGGAAAACAGGGCAGCACATAGGTGGCCAGTTTGCCGCTGGAGGCGGAGAAGAACAGAAAGGGAAACACCAGCCAGCAGGCGGCATAGCGCATCAGCGGCTGTTTAAAGGCTTCGGCACAGCGCTCTTTGTAGCCGGAAATAACGGACTGGAGCAGAAACAGCCAGGGGATTGAGCCCGCGATTATCACCGGAATGAAAAACCAGAACGGCGCCGGATGCTGCGATTCCTCTTTCTGCAGGAAACGCTGAACGTGTTCCACCCAGAAAAAATAATTCCAGAAATCATTGTCCCGGAAATGGATCATCAGCGACCAGGGCAGGGCGGTGGCGATTACCGCCAGCGCCGGTATCCACGGCAGTATAAACAGCTCTTTCCAGCGCTTTTCCCAGATCAGGAACGGCCCGATGATGATTGCCGGAACGACGAACGCCAGAAATCCTTTAGTCAGAAATGCCAGGCCGCAGAAGAAACCGAACAGCAGCAGAGCGGCGACTTTCCTGGCGTTCCACTGTTTTTCCATATACGCGAAAAAGAATCCGGCCATCCCGGCGGTCAGGAAAAATGAAGTCGGCCCGTCCAGCACCGCGAACGTGCCGATCCCGTAAACCAGGATGCTGGACAGAAAGATGACGGTCCCCCATAACGCCATGGAGTCCCCCGCAAACTTCTTCAGCAGCATGAACAGCGCCAGCGCGGCCAGTCCGGCTGCCAGCGCGGACGCGAATCTGACGGCAAAGTTGTTTTCGCCGAACAGTTTAAGCGAGGCCGCGTTGAGCCAGTGCCCCATGATGGGTTTTTCAAAATAGCGCAGATTATTGACTTTAGGCACGACCCAGTCGTTATGCACGATGAGTTCACGGGCGATTTCCGCATAGCGCGGCTCGTCGGGCGTGAACAGCGGTCTCAAGCCCAGCGGCACTATATACAATATAATAAACAGTCCGATTATCAGTAAATATATTCTTCTCATAACGTGATATTAAACTCTTCCACAGTAATTGTCAATAAATAAAAAAAATCATGATACAATAGCAATTCTCAGGAAATAAGCAAAGTTGATATGAAATTTAAACTAGGAAAAAGTCTGTGAAGATGGCATGTTTCAAAAGTTCGTTGACACTTTTATGTCATAACGCTCTGATAAAATAAAATAAAATAGAGGTAATTTCAAAAGTTTGAATTAGGACTTTGAAAAATGCGGAAATAAGTTCATTTTATGCTCAAACACAACTAAGAGGTAAAAATGAATCATCTCCGCAGCACATATATTACTATAGA
>JBAYIO010000006.1:0-92550 GCA_041665605.1 Victivallaceae bacterium
AAAAATCAAGTTTTTTACGACTTTTTCAGAAAAAAGCCGCTTTGATGCGTCAAAATGGATTTGATGCACAGCAAAACGAGTTATTAACAAGAAAAGGCCAATACTTTTGAAATTGGCTCATTAAAGATATTTTTTAAGGCTGTTTTATTGATTTAAGCTTTATCTTCACTTACTTCAAATATCTTCATGGCGAAAAAGGTTGTTTACGCCTGTTCGTACCATGCCTGCGGCGGGTAGACGTTTCATATTAATTTTTTTGCCGGACCGGGTTGAATTTTTTTGAAAACGGTTTACTATTAATGATACCAGGCTGAAGGTACGGCATAGTGCCGCATCTGATATTGCCGAGGATTCTGGATGCTTGCGTAAGGGAAAACGGGTGATGAACATCACTCAACGGCTTACCGGACATAGACATGTCCGGCGGTGTTTTATTGTCTTTACGCTCAAATCAGGATCAATCATGAATAATACCTGGAAACAGTTCTACGATTTTAACGCTCCACATTACGACGACGAAACTTTTACTGCCAACACCGCTTTCGAAACGGAATTCCTGCTGCGGGAAATGCCGCTGCACGCCGGGATGAAAGTGCTGGACATCGGCTGCGGCACCGGACGCCACGCGGTGGCGCTGGCCGCCAGAGGCATCGCGATGACCGGACTGGATATTTCCTCCGGACAATTGGCCGAAGCAAGGAAGAAAGCGGAGCTTGCCGGGGTGACGGTCCGCTTCATCCAGGCCGATGCCGCCGATTTTACGCTGCCGGAACAATTCGATGCCGCCATCTGCCTCTGCGAGGGGGCGTTCGGGCTGCTGTTGGTCGATGACGACCCGCTGACGCACGAGCGGGCGATTCTGCGGAATCTGGCGGAGGCGCTGAAACCGGGCGCGCCGCTGCTGATGACGGTGCGGAACGCCTTCGAAATCGTCCGGCATTACACCGACGCAGATGTTGCCGCCGGGAATTTCGATCCTTATACTTTGACGCGCGTGGTCCGGCTGGGCGAATGGTATCCCGGCTTTGATCCGGCAATCAAGGTGAAGGAAAAATGTTTCACCCCGGTGGAGTTGCGGCTGCTGCTGGAAAACGCCGGCTTTACGGTCGATCTGTTATGCGGCGGAACCGCCGGCAACTGGAACCGGCAGACGCTTTCACTGGATGAGATCGAACTGATGGTCAAGTGTCACCGGCGGTAAAAAAAGTCAGGGAATGCCGTCAGCGCGTCTGGCGGTATTCCCGAATTGATAATATCGTAAAAAAACAGAATTAATATCAGTTCGGTCCGGTAAAAATTGCTCTGGTCTTTGCTTACTTTTAAGATTGCGATTCGGTATTATGCTTTCTTTTTCCGGTTCCGCTTTCGTTTGGCGGGGGTAATGCGCTTCTGTTCGGAGGCTTTGAGCCGCCGTTCTTCTTTAATCAACTGGACCGTTTTCTCCGGTTCCTTTTCGTATTCCAGGCAGTGGCCGTCGGATTCAACCGCCATCTTGTCCCTTCTTCTTTCGCCGATCCAGCGAATAACCACATCCGTTTCCGATATGCCGGCATCCACATGGAACGCGTTGAGGTGTCTGAACGATTCCCGGTCGATCGGGCAGCTATCGTCACGGTTGCAATAGATTTCCTCGGTGCCGAGCACATCCATCTTCCAGGCATACTTGCAGATGGTGCAACTGTCCAGTACCAGGGTGCGCCGTCTGGTGTAATCCGGACGATTCGGCGGGGCCTTCGGCCTTACGACCATTACCGGCACCTTTACCATCACTACTCTTCTGCTCTCTCTCCGCCGGACCTGGTGCGTTACCGCCGGCAGGTTTGAAGTATTATTATCACTGTTCTCGTTTTCCATAACTTTCCTAATTTACAATACTGCCGCTGTTTGTGACCGGGACTTATCAAGCGGCGGTCCAAAATCCGACCCCTGAATCTCTCCGCTTTAGAATAAACTGCCGGGTCAATTACAACTTGATAAAATCGTTCTTTTTCGTCAAAAATCAAGGGCTGTTATATTCATTTTGCGCTTTGAATTTGCATTAAATATTTTTACGGCAGCTTGTATTCAGGCTCTCCGGTTCAGTCCGGGCGGGCAACCACAACCAGTTCAGGGGAATCGCGCAGGAGGTGGACAAAGCCGGTCAGACAACCGGCGTTCCCGGGCTTTAGCTTTTTCATTTTTCTGCGGCAAAAAAACTGATTTAAGTGATTTACGGATAAGCATTAACGCAGAATATGATTTACAAACTTACTATATATGTAAAGACAAATGCTGAAGTTTTGAAGTGTTAAAATTTTAAAGCGGGAGAGTTGAAAGCGGGAAAAATTGAAAGAGGTTCCATTCAAGATGTCTCTAAACTCTCCGGAATCGGACGTCCGTTGCATCCGGGTTATGTTTTGCTGCCGCAGGTGCAGAACAATGGGTCCAATGGGGCCTATGGGTCTCATGGGGCCTATGATCGGCGGCTGTCCAAAATGAGGCTGATGGCTGTCCAAAATGTGCTGGCCGGTTGTCCAAAATGCCCCATGGGCCCCGACCCATAACGAAAATGCATTATGCTCAACGAGACTCCAGACTCTCGGAGTTGTTTGAAAAAAACAAAAGCTTTGTACTCAATGACACTCTAAAGTCTTGGAATGGCTGTCCAAAACGGGAGGATTACGCTCCGTCGTAACCGGGATCGGAAACGGTTGCCACAGAGGGCAACCCTTCAGAAAATTGAAAGGCGTTGTTTTCAAAGGCTCTCTATTTACTCGGAGTGGTTGTCCAAAATGAGGGAATGGGCTGTCCAAATGGTTGTCCCAAATGACCCATAGGCCCTGACCCATAACGAAAATGCATTATGCTCAACGAGACTCCAACGACTCGGAGTGGTTTGAAAAAACCGAAGAACATTGTGCTCAACGAGACTCCAACGACTCGGAGTGCGGACGGTTGCCCGCGAAAATAATATCCCGGAATTCCCGGATTACAAAAAACGCGCTGTGCTCAACGACTCTCTATTTACTCGGAGTGCCGGAAGCGGCTCATATCTTCAGGCTGTTACTTTTTGAGCGCCAGTTCACGGGCGTCGGCCAGCAGGGAATATTTGGAGATCAGATTGGCGCGGAGATTCGCCGGTTCTTTGCCGCTCTCAAGAATCTTCAGAAACTCGTCGCGGACGGCGGCAAAATGCTCTTCATGGCTGGTTCTTAGCGCCGCCGGAATGTCGATCCGGAATCTGCCGCCGTCTTTGACCACGGCCAGGCCGTTATAATTCAGCGCGGCAACGGCTTTTTTCAATGTGATTTCAAACTGGTCCGGATTGCCGTGCGGCTGGACGAACAGTTCCGGTTTGCTGCCGGTCTGCGGCCCCTGGTCAATAATCAGGTCGGAAACCGAGCCTTTCATGATCGACTTATGGGTGTCGCCGCCGCCTTCCGGGGCCTGGAGCGCCCAGACGACGGAGAGTTTAACCGGTATGCCTTTGATTCTGTAGCTGAATTCGCCGTTGCTGAACAGTTTCAGCGTATCGCCGGAAACATTTGCCGCGAGGCTTTCCGGGAAATTCTCCAGTTTGGTGACCAGTTTATATTTGTCCAGCGGAACATCGGTGCTCCAGCGGCGGGCTGCATAAAGTTCGACGTCCCGCGCGTAATCAACACTTGCTTCGCCGAGAAGCATCCACTGGATAAGATCGACCAGATGAGTGGTGACGTCCACAATGCCTTCGCCCTGGACATTCACGTCAAAGTACCAGCCCGGCCGGACCAGCGGTGCGCCGTTGACCGTTTTATAGAGGTGATGGACGCTTTCCTTGATGATTGACGGGGAGTCTTTTTCAATCCTGAATTCGCCGAACAGTTCTTTGCTTTTCACCAGGTCGCGCTGCAGCAGGGAGGTGATTTCATGGCGTTCGGTCATGATGTCCATCAGGATCGGATTGCCGGCCAGCACCTCTTTGAGCACTTTGACCCCGTCGCGGTTGATGGTCAGCGGCTTATCGCTGAGAACGCTGAACCCGGCATCATGCAGCCCTTTGATATAGTGAATTTTAAGGTTGTTCTTGCCGGCGAGAATGGCGATGTCGCCCTTCTTTTCCGTAACCGCTTTCTCCATGAAATCCGGCGCGGCGTAAACGTGGAAGTTCCAGGACGTCGGATGCTGGGCGCGGTTGTTGAACGACTGGACCAGCTTCATATAGTTGTCCAGGTCAATGCCGGGATTGGAGTAAATATAGACGTCCCTGCTGATTTCAGGGTGCATTTCCCGCAGGACCAGTCCCGCATGAAAATGGCCGGGATTAACAATTACCAGAGTGTACATGTCTCTTCCTTAACTTATGTGTTTATGATTTGAAAGCCGGAGCCGGGAGTGTCCGCTGAATTTTGTCCAGGCAGTAGCCGAAACCGGGGCCTTTCAGGGTCGAAATGTCAATCACCCCGTGGCGGCGCTTATAGAGTCCGGGATGGACCTTCTCTTCGGGGAGCGAGGCGTCCGGGTAGAACTGCATCGCATTGCATTCCACGCCCATGATCGTTCCGGCGTAAGCCGCCAGCAGGACATGCGGCGCGATGGCCAGCATCGGGTTGGTCAAGTCCTGAACCATCAGGGTCATGCCGTGAGCTTTGGCCCAGCACATGCTGAGCAGCGCCCCGGTCTGGGTTTTGCAGGTCTTCAGCGCGACGCCGGTCCAGCCGAGCGCCCGCCCGAGCTTAACCAGATGCCAGTCATGGGCGCTTTCGTCCATGAATAGCGGCTTGCGGGCGGAAACGCTGTGCACGTCGATCTGGTTTTCCTCCAGATCATACGGGAAAGGCTGTTCGACATAAAGGATTTTGCCGTAAATCTGCGGTTCCTCCTCAACAAGCCGGTCAAGAATCTCATTGACATAGGCGGGGTTCGTCACCATGCAGTTGAAGTCGGTGGTCAGCCAGTCAACATCATGTTTAATGGCGATTCTGCCGATGTCAACCAGCCGCTGGTAATCCCAGGCCTGGTCATTGCCGCGCAGTTTGACTTTGAGGCAGTTCAGCCCGTCCACCATGATCCAGTCGGCCAGCAGCACCGGATAGCCGTCTTTCGGATCCTTGTCGGACAGCTCGGAAACCGCAATGAAATCTTTGCCGCCGACCAGATGCCATACCGGCATTTTCGCCGGGATGTTTTTGACAAAGAAATCACAGGGATATTTGCCCTTGAAAGAGACCGCCGCGCCTTCAGCCGGGGTAAGATAATGGCTCAAATCATGCGACATGTATTCGCTGTTGTAAGTCTCGTAAACCGGCTTCCCGAGCAGATTGCCGTAGGCGTCATGGAGTGCGATGTCGAACAGCGAGCAGCAGACCAGTGCGCCGAGATGCGGCATCGGAGCCTCCAGGGTGCGGTTGAATTCTTCAAGCAGCGGCGTAAGCTGCTTTTCAATAAATGCGTGTCCGACTTCAACCGGGTGTCCGGTTTCGTCAAATTTCGCCCAGGCGGCGGCCAGTTTCACGCAGAAATCCATCATGGCTTTTTCGCGGTATTCAAAAGAAAGGCTGCTCGGCCAGACCCAGCCGACGCTCAGCGGGGTCTCCCCCCAGCCGGAAGCGGTCCTGCCGCTGCCGTCCCTGACCTCCAGTCTGGCCCTGCCGCAAGTAACCGAATTTAATGTTTCAGCGCCGAATTTCAGCGGAACCCGCATTATCGCGGGAAGAAAGTAAAGCTCCGCGGCAACAGGCCGGATATCAGTTGTTTTAGACATTTTCAGATCCTCTTTTGAATATTAATCTTAAATGAAAATCCTTAAAATATATATCCTTAAGATGCATAAAACAAGGAATTTTAATCGAGTTGTCAACATTAAAAAGTCTAAATTAAGGCAGGTTCAGATTATTAGACAATGCCTTTGATCATGCCGTTACGCTTGCGGAATTCGCGCGGCGAAAAACCGACTCGTTTGCTGAATTCAGCGGAAAAGTACAATTGATTGGAGTAGCCGGTGCGCTCCGCCACCGCCTGAATCGGCAATGACGTGTTTAGCAGCAATGACTTGGCGGCCTCAATTTTAAGCCTGATGAAATAATTGATCGGCGACATGCCGAACTTTTCATGGAAGGCGCGGTGCAGTGAAGTGGAGTTTGATCCCAGCGCCGCCGCTAATTTCTGCAGAGAGATTTTTTGTGACAGATGGTGTTCCAGCAGATCCACCGCTCTAGTCAATAAGGCAGATTTGCCGGTACGCTCAACGCCGGCGCCCAATTCCAGTATCAGTTCGTAACCGGCAACAGAGACTCGCTGCCGGAATCCGGGCTGCTTGTCACGGAGCTCGCTGATGCATTTGCGCATTAACGTTTCCACAATGCCGGAATCGCAGGGATTCACAATATCCGCCTCAATCAGGCCGGTACTGTCCAGCAGAGGCGTCAGTATATGTCCGCTGAAGCAGCAGGCTAATCGGTGACAATGATTTTCCGGGCCGGTGGCAAATTCCATATTCAGATCCGGCAGCACCAGAAAAACTTCCCCGGGCATGACCCGGTATTCGTGGTCGCGCTGTTTGAAATACATGGAGCCTTCCAGCACCAGTTCAATGGAAAAAAGCTCGGAGAATTCCCGTTTGCGGTAATAGTTTTTATAGCAATGCTCTTCATGGGCAAAGTCCAGCCAGAGTGGCAGCGCCCGGGCCAGCTCCGGTCTGGTATCCATGTACATTTCTCTGGTATAGTACTGATCAAGCGGGGTCCGCCAAATCCTGGAAATGCCGTCCATACTGGTGACAGAGACGTTTTTAGCATGTTTGGGTATTGGCATTCGGCTTCCCGTCCGCATTGTTTAAAAAATATAATATTTTTGCATTAATATCACATATTTTATCTCCATTATAATGTTGTGTCAATTGTTTTTTGCACATATATTATAAATAAACAGTAAGCAGGGACATGATGATGACTAAACACATTCTTAATATTTGGGGTCCGGGACAGATAATCGCATATTCCGGCTTGGACGGCCAAACCGATTTCGAACACGGTCTGGTATTGCGGACTACTTTTAGCCGGGACGGGTTTGAAATTAAGCTTCCGGAAGCCGGAGGCCGGATTTATGTTGAGCCGTCCGATCTGCATGACCCCGCCCTGATGCTGGCCGGTGACTTCTTCCAGCTCCGTTCAGCCTGCGGCGTACTGGTTGACGCCTGGCATCTGCTGATGGAGGGGCATGTCCGCGTGGAACCGGGGGCGGCGGTAACCGTTTTTCAATCGGGGAACCGCACCCTGGTCGGGGTCAGTCAATTTTTCAATCCGGCGCATTTGCAACTGCCGGTCAGGGAATTAATCGCGGCGCGGCAGCGGGAATTGCGGAGTTTTCCGTGTCCGGAAAATCTGCCTGAAGCTGCGGAAAAGACGTTGTACAAAGCATTTTCTCAATTAAAAACACAGATTTATTCGCCGGAAGGTTTAATTAAACAGCACTGGACGACTCCTGACCGCTGGCCGCATCGGCGGATGTGGTTGTGGGATTCAGTTTTTCATGCCATCGGCATCCGCCACCTTGACGCCGGCATGGCCAGGGAAGCGGTTGATGCTGTCCTGAATATGCAGCGGGAAGACGGTTTCATCGCTCATATGATGTCTCCAACCGGCATCTCCAATATTACTCAGCCTCCGGTTATAGCTCTTGGGGTCTGGCTGGTCAACGAAGCGGATAACCGCCCGGAATGGCTGGCTCAGGCGTATCCTAAACTTAAAGCTTATCTGGAATGGGACATGAACAACCGCGACAGCGACGGTTTCGGTCTGCTTGAATGGTATATTGAGGAACATGTCGACTGCCGGAGCGGCGAAAGCGGTATGGATAACTCGCCGCGGTTTGATTGCGCCCATCAACTCGATGCCGCTGACTTTAATGCGTTTATCGCGCTGGAATTTGAAATCATGGCGAAAATAGCGGCGATTTGCAATCCCGCAGAGCAGCAGATCTGGCAAAAACGTCACGAAACCATGTGCCGTAAAATAAATGAACGGTTGTGGAACGACGCGCAAGGATTTTATGTCGATTATGATCTTCAACTGCGGCAGCAGTCACCCATCCTGGCAAGTTCAGGGTTTCTGCCGCTGATCTGTGGTGCGGCCAGCGAGGAACAGGCGGCAAGACTAGCCGCCCATCTGCAAAATCCTGAAACCTTCGGCACACCGCTGCCGGTGGCTTCGATAGCCCGCAGTTGCGGCAAATATTATTCAAAAGACATGTGGCGCGGCCCGGTCTGGACCAACCTTAACTGGCTGATCGCCTATGGACTCCGCCGGTACGGCTATGAGCCGGAAGCACAACTGCTGATCGATAAAACGATGCGGGAAGTCGAACAGACTTATTTGAAGTTCGGCGTGCTTTTTGAGTTTTTTGATGACCGTATGGAAGTGGAGCCGCCGAATTTGCTGCGGAAAGGCAAAAATGTGCCGGATACGTACTTTCAGGCGTTTCACGATTACGGCTGGACTGGAACATTATATATTGATATGGCTTTTGAAAAATACGATAAACTCAACAGATCCCCGCGTAGAAGGTTCCACTCTGCACACTTTCATGCACGCATCTTATGTCAGCAGGGAACAGAATAAGCCGCTCAGCCGGTGGGGCTGCCAGACGATCTTCATCGACGCGGGCGGCAAAAGATTCATCGGTACACCGGTCTCCGAGGCGGTCAAGCTCTTCATCCAGTTCACGAAGGATGCCACTCTGACGCCTGATTCCACTGTTTTTCCCAAGGGCGTTCACTGCCTCCGCGCCGAAGACAAATCCGGGGTGAAATATTTTGTCGTGAACTCCACGCCTGATGCGGTTAAATTCCCGGTGAAAGGAGTTGCTAAGCGCCTTTCGCTTTTCGCCGACACCGTCACCGACACCTCCATTTTGAAATACTGGAGTTATGGCGACAAACCCGGCGAAGTCCGCGAGATAGTTCCCCGGAGCTTCGAGGATTCCACGCTGCCGCCTTATTCTATAAAACGTTGTAAAATAGTTTTATTCCGACATTAGTTTATGAATTATTCAACTTGGAATTTTCCGGGTGGACACACGGCTGAACCCCGTGTATATTAGCGCAATAATAATCAACCCGGAAAATGCTCTGGTATGGATTTAAAAGAAAATCAGGAAAAGTTTTTAACCTATGACCGGGTTCATCCATGGGAAACCGCCCGTCTGGGGTTTGTGGAAAGATTGTTGCGCAAATATAACCCCGGCGCAAAAAAAGTTCTCGATGTCGGCTGCGGAAATTGCTTTGTCGCCAGCAGTCTGGCAAAAAAATCCCAGGTTCAAGTCGCCGCCGTTGACAGCATGTTCACCCCTGAATTAACGGCGCAATTGCGCGAACAGCTTACCGGACAGCAAATGGAATTTTTCAGCAGCGTTGAAGAGATTCGCGATACGGCTTTCGACACCGTCATGCTGCTGGATGTGATCGAACATATTGAAAACGAAGAAGCTGCATTTCTTGAATTGTTGAACAGCAGCAAAGTAATGCCGGGTGCGGTTTTCATAATCACGGTTCCGGCGTTTTCCCTCCTTTTTTCCGATCATGACCGCAAGCTTGAACACCACCGCCGGTATAATGTCGGACAGCTTTGCCGGCTGGCAGGGGAAAACGGCGCGGAAATTATAGATTATGGTTATTTTTTTATTTCATTGTTGTTTATCCGGGTGCTGCACATCATATGTGAAAAATTATTTTGCCGCGAAAAGAACAAATCCGTTTCCGCAGTCGGGGAATGGAATAAAAGCTCGCTGGTTACTTCAATTGTTGTATTTTGCCTTAAAACAGATACTTTAATTACACGATGTCTGAGAAAAATTAAAATCATAATTCCGGGGTTGTCATGCTATCTGGTATGTCGAAAACCGCTTTTAAGGAAAAAATGAAAAAACTGGCCGGGCTGGGGTTATTTTTATTCTTTTTACCGTTTTGGGTCTGCGGCAGTGTTATTCTCGATCCCGGCACTCCGGTCTTTGAACGGCCGGATCAGGATGCCAGATTTTTATTCGTCATTAACAAGCAGATTGAAATTGAACCGTTGTCTGAGAAAAATTCTTTCTTTGCCAGACATCCGCTTGCCAGATATCATAAATTTTACGAAATCCCGATAAGCGTCGGCAAAACTGGCTGGGCCTGTCCTGAATTTCGCGTATCCTTTGAAAACGGAAAGCTGAAAATGGTTGCCGTCTATGTCAATTCCCCGTTGCGCAAGATCTTATTCGTTCTGGTCGCCGCCGCCCTGCTGGCGGTAAGCGGATTCTGGGGATATCGTATAATCAAACGGGGAAAACTGCCGCCGCTGCCGGCTGCTGCAACCGCTGGTTTGAGCATCGCTTTTCTGGTACTGCTGCGCTGGCTGCTGCTGCTGATTCTGATTCTGGGCAGTTATAATATCATCGCCGGAAGCTCGGACGATCCGGGCTATTTCCAGACTGCGGACGGGTTTTTAAAGGGCGATTTTTCGGGGCCGTGGCGTTTTACCATCGGGCTCGGCTTTCTCTATATTCCTTTCATTCTGGCGCTCAAGGCAACGCAGTTTTACGACATCGCGATTCAGTTTGCCTGGTTTGCCGGGTTCGTGCTGATGCCGGGCTGCATTGTAATGACTTATTTTATTATCAGGAAACTGACCGGTTCGCAGTATAAGGGCTTTTTTACCGCTCTGCTCTGGACGGTGATTCCATTCTTTTACAGTCATTTCGAATTCTGGGACAAAAAAATCTTCAAAGCTTTCTTCGCATTTCCGGACGATACGTTTTGCTTCAGGCTTTACCGGAATATTATTACCATGGGGTTCAATGCGATGAGCGATACGCCATCGACTTTCTTTGTGCTGCTGTGCATTCTGCTGAGTGTATTTATGCCGGCAAAAATCAGGAGCATCGCTTTGATCGCTTTTGTCTACGGTTTTGCCTGCCTGCTCAGGATCAACAACATTTTCTTTGCCCCGCTGATCGCCTGGCTGTTCTGGTGCCGCTTCAATGTCCGGCTGCTGGAATGGAATTTTCTGTTCAAAGCGATGCTGACGGCAGTCGGGGTTTTTCTGGCGACATTCGGCTGGCAGTTGATTATCAATAAAATGCATTTCGGACATTTCTTTTCTTTTCCTTATGTGCTTCACGGCGGCGCCAACGACGGTTTCCGCTGGCCTTTCGTAAGCCAGGGCATACAATATCTCGGCGGCTCGAATCTTGCTTACTGGGCGCTGGGTACTGCCGGCATCTTTTTTGTCTCGGACCGCAAGCTGCGGATAACCCTGATTTTGTGGGCGGTTCCGGTAATCCTGTTTTTCTTCGGTTATACTTTTACCTTCTGCGACTCCCATCGTTTCATCATGTCTTCCTACAGCGCGATCCTGGCGGCGTTTGTCTGTGCCGATATCTGGGACAAAACCAGCGTCAGCGAAAAGGCGCGGCTGGTCGCAATGCTGTCCATAAGCCTGCTGCTGGTTTGTCCGGGCGCGTATTTGTGGGATTATCAATTGCCGTGGGATATCCAGCAATGGTTATGGGGCATTGCCGCGACTCACTTTTTGAATTATGCAGTTCCGGCAGTTGCGCTGCTGATTACCTTGTCTTTTTACAAAAACACCCGGCTGATGGTCTTCGCGTTTATGTTCATGATCCTGTATTTCCCGGGCAATCCGTTCATTTTTGCCGGGGTGTTTGTGGTTCTGCTGATTTGCGCGTTATTTCAATGGCTGGAGGATTTCGTCGTTGAATTCAATTTGCGCGCGCTGCGCGGTAAATAATTTCCACTGCAAAAGGCTGCATTATTCAAGGCGGAAAGTTGCAAAAGGGGTTTTGCCCGCTAACTTATTCAGTTCGCGGATATTCGCAACAGGCTGCAACCGCGTATTTTAATGAATATAAAATTCTGTTAAAAAATATAATTTACGGAGTATTGGACTATGAGAATGAGCAAACTCGTCGGGCGCCGGATCAAAGAAGATCCGAAGGACGCCAAGACTGTCAGTCATAAATTTCTGATCCGCGGCGGCTATGTCCGGCCGGTCTCAACCGGTATTTACTCGCTGCTGCCGGTAGCCAAACGCATTGTTATGAAAATCGAAAAGATTATCCGCGAAGAAATGAACGCTATCGAAGGCCAGGAAGTGTTGATGCCGGTGGTGCTGCCGGCCGAACTGTGGGAGGAGTCCGGACGCTACCAGACGGTCGGCCAGGAGCTGCTCCGGTTCAAGGACCGCAACGGCAAGGAAATGCTGCTGGCCATGACTCATGAAGAGGCGGTGGTGCATCTGGCCCGTACCGAAATCACCAGCTACAAACAGCTTCCGGCGATGCTGTACCAGATTCAGACCAAATACCGCGACGAGGCCCGCGCCCGCGGCGGTTTGATCCGGGTGCGCGAATTTACGATGAAAGACGGGTATTCCTTCCATACCAGCCAGGAATGCCTGGAGGCTTATTACAAGCGCGCCCATGAAGCGTATGTCCGGATTTTCAAGCGCGTCGGCATGAAGTATGTCCTGTCCATCGAGTCCAACTCCGGCATGATGGGCGGCAAAGTTTCCCATGAATTCATGGCCGTGTCCGAATTCGGCGAAGACACTATTTTTGTCTCTCCTGACCAGAGCTACCGCGCCAACCGCGAAGTGGCGGTTGCCGCCTGGAAATTCGAAAAATCCGCCCCGCTGGCGCTGGAGAAAGTGCATACTCCGGACCGGAAAAGCATTGAAGAAGTCGCGGAATTTCTCGGCTTGAAACCGGAGAACACCGGCAAAGCCGTATTTTACCAGGATGATAAAGGTTGTCTGATCTTTGCGATGATCCGCGGCGATTTCGAAGTCAATGAAGCCAAGCTGCAGAACTTTGCTCTGGCGCATGAACTCAAGTTTGCCAATGACGAAGCGATCCGCGCCGCCGGCTGCGAACCCGGTTATGCGTCCCCGCTGGCGATAGATCCGAAGAAAGTGAAGATAATCATTGACCGCTCCGTGGCGGAATCCTCCAATCTGGTGGTCGGCGCCAATGAACCGCATCATCACTATAAGAATTTTAATTTCGACCGCGATCTGGCCGGAGTTGCCGGCATCAGCGTAACGGATATCGCCAGTGTCCGCGAAGGCGATCCGTGTCCGCTGACCGGACAGCCGCTGAAGCTTGAACGCGGCATTGAAGTCGGCAATATCTTCCAGCTTGGAACCAAATATTCAGTGGCGATGAACTGCAATTATCTCGACCATAATGGCAAGACCCACCCGATGATTATGGGCTGTTACGGCATCGGCGTCGGCCGGACTATGGCCTCCGTGATTGAGCAGTCCTATGACCAGTGGGGCCCGATCTGGCCGGTAACAATCGCTCCCTACCATGTTCAGCTCTGTTCACTGAACCCGAAAGTGGACAACGTCGAAGCCGCCGCCGACAATCTCTACGAAGCGCTGAAAGCCGCGGGAATTGAAACCCTTTATGATGATCGCGGCGAAAAAGCCGGCTTCATGTTCAGCGATGCCGATTTACTGGGTATTCCGTTCCGCCTGGTCCTGTCGCCGAAAACGCTGGTCAACGGCCAGGTCGAATTCAAGCGGCGCGGCGAAAAGGATGCGGAACTGATAAACATTGCCGATGTCCCCGCCAGACTGGGTCTGGCAATAGCTGAAGAATTTAAAAAATACGAGGCTTGATCAAGAGTCTCCGCCGTCCATCGTCGTCCCCGCCGCAAGCGGCGGGGAATTTAACCCGATAGAAAATTAAATGAAAAACTGGCTGAAAAATTATCTCCCGCTTATCATTTTGATGTTTTATGCGGTGTTCAGGCTGGGACTGCTGTTATATTTCCAATGGGATGAATTGTCGTCCAATCCTGATCTTTTTGTCGAACATGACCGTGAATTTTACTCGGTTGCGAATAACCTTCTGCATTATGGACAGTATAATGTCGGAAAAGATTGTCCTCCGTATTCGGTCAGGCCGCCAGGTTATCCATTGCTGGTGCTGACGACGATGGTGCTGGGACATCAATATTGGCTGCATTTACTTTTTATGTTGCATATTCTCTTTGTTGCGGTTGCAACTGCGGTGACATATTTTATTGTGTCGAGGATGCGCAGTCAAAACGCAGGTCTTTTTGCCGGATTCCTAGTCGCCTCCTATGCGCCTTATCATTATGTCACCTTCATGATGTTGCGGGAAATTACAACCTTGATGCTGTTTTCACTTCTATTGCTGCTGTTATACAGCCGCAATTACCGGAAATGGTCGTTTATCGGAATGGGAACGCTGCTGGGATGCATGAGTATGGTACGCGAGGAAACGGTACTGCTTATTGTTCCGTGCATCGTCGCCATATTCTGGCATGAGGGCAAATTTGAGCTGCGCAAATGGCGCAAGCCTGTTTTTAAGACTGCGGCGATGCTGGGTATTGTCATGCTGGTTCTTTCTCCGTGGATAATCAGGAACGCCATTGTATTTAAACGGTTTCAAATGTTCAGCGCTCTGGGCGGCATTCAGCTTTATATGGGGAATAATCCTGATATCGGGCCGGGTAAGCCGCTTAATTACGGCTATATATCAACCGTGGAGGAATTAAAGACTATGCCGGATGTTGAAGTCAGCCGGATTTATTTTAACAGGGCGGTTGATTTTGCGGCAAATAATCCGGGGAAGGTGTTTAAAAATATATTCTGGAAGCTTGAATTGCTGTATGAGGAGACCATCAATAATTTTAACGATTATATTTTTCTGCTTTGCGGCCTGCTGGCTGGAACTTTAATCATCGTCATCGCTAAAATTAAAAATGAATGGGGAAGACGCTGCGGTCTGCTGGCCGGGGTAGCGTTCCTGTATGTGTGGGGTCGCGGCGAGTTCAGCCAGGGTTTGTTTTTGCCCAATATTGAATTCAGCATTATCAGGACGATCGGGTTCATCGGGTTCTTTTATGTATTGTTTAAAAAACAGGAACCGGTATATTGCCTGTGCTATCTCATGCTGCTGTCGGCCAATATCATTTTTCTGCCGCAGCACCGTCAGCGCTGGATAATGGATCTGCTCTTTATCTTATGGAACGTTCTCGTGGTTTATGACGTACTGAAATTCATTGAAGGCAGAATTAAAATCTTTCTATTTAAAGAACCCGACAAAGATCTGCCGGAGAAATTTGAGCACGGATCCATTAAGGAGTTGTAAAAAAATTAAGAAAATTTCTACTGCAACAGTAAACTTTTATTGAAAAGTGTTATATTTAAAATAGTGAAACGTTTTGGTTGATTAGTAAACTGTAATTAAATATGAGGTGCCTTATGTGGGACTATAATAATAAAGTGATGGACCATTTTCTCCATCCGAGAAATGTGGGTGAAGTCGAAAATGCGGATGCGGTCGGCGACGTCGGCAACATCACCTGCGGCGACGCGCTGAAACTTACCTTGAAAATCGGCGCGGACGGCAGGATTGAAGAGGTTAAATTCAAAACTTTCGGCTGCGCCAGCGCGATTGCGTCGTCCTCCGCGCTGACGGAAATTGTCAAAGGCATGACGCTGGAAGAAGCAGGAAAAGTTACCAACCGGGACATTGTTGACGTACTCGGCGAACTGCCCGAAGAGAAGCTGCACTGTTCGGTGATGGGTATGGAAGCGCTCCAGGCGGCAATCGCCAATTACAAAGGCGAGAAAAGCCCGTTTGAAGGCGATGCCGACCACGAAGGACGGATTGTCTGCAAATGTTTCGGCGTAACCGATACTAAAATACGGAAAGTCGCCAAAGAAAATAATCTGCACAAAACCGAAGAAATCACCAATTACTGCAAAGCCGGCGGCGCTTGCGGCGCCTGTCTCGACAGTATTCAGGAAATCCTGGACGGTTTGTGGAAAGAAAAAGGCGAAGCCGCTCCGGAACTCGAAAAATCCGCGTTCGCCGGCATGTCCGTGGTACAGCGGGTGATCAGGGTCCAGGAAGTGATCGACAAAGCCATCAAACCGATGCTGGAAAGCGACGGCGGCAGTATTGAACTGGTTGATATCAAGGACAATGTCGTGATCGTCCGGCTGAAAGGCCGCTGTGCGGTCTGCCCGAGCTCGCATGTCACGCTGAAACACACGGTGGAAGACCAGCTCCGGGAGTTCATCTCCAAAGAAATTGTTGTGGAAAGCATCTGAAAAAAGGCGCAGGTGAAAAAATGCAGAAAAGAATAATATATTTTGACAATAACGCGACTACCGCGGTGGACCCGGAAGTCTTCGAAGCGATGAAGCCGTTTTTCTCTGAACGTTACGGGAATCCTTCGAGCATTTACTCTTTCGGCGGCAGTGTCGCCGCTGAAATCAAAAAAGCCCGGGCGCAGGTCGCCGCACTGCTCGGCGCCGACCACCAGGACGAACACGGCAATTTTACGGAAGTTATTTTTACCAGTTGCGGCACTGAAAGCGACAACGCCGCCATTTACAGCGCGGTGGAAAACTGTCCCAGAAGAAAAAAAGTCGTGATGTCGAAAATCGAACACCCCGCCGTGCTGAATGTCGGCAAAGACCTTGAGCGGCGCGGCTATAAAGTGGCTTATGCTCCGGTTGACGGCAGAGGCCGGATTGATTTGCAGCGGCTGGAAGACCTGATAGACGAAAATACCGCTATCGTTTCCGTCATGTGGGCCAATAACGAAACCGGCAATATCTATCCGGTGGAGGAGATCGCCGCCATGGCGCACCGCTACGGTGCGCTGTTTCATACTGACGCCGTGCAGGCCGTCGGCAAAATCCCGATCAATCTGAAGAATTCCCAGATCGACATGCTGAGCCTTTCCGGCCATAAACTGCACGCCCCGAAAGGCATCGGTGTACTGTACGTCAGGCGCGGCATCCGCTTCCGCCCGTTTATCGTCGGCGGACATCAGGAAAAAGGCCGCCGCGGCGGCACTGAAAATACTGCCAGCATTGTCGCTCTCGGCAAAGCCTGCGAACTGGCCGGGAAAAATATGTCCATTGAAAACACTCAGGTCAAAGCCTTGCGCGATCGTCTGGAAAAGGGCATCATTGAATCAATTCCTTCGATAAAAATCAATGCCGACCTGGACAACCGCCTGCCCAACACCGCTTCGGTAAGCTTTGAGTTTATCGAAGGCGAGGCGATTCTGCTCCGGCTGGACCAGTTCGGCATCTGCGCGTCGAGCGGCAGCGCATGCACCACCGGCAGCCTGGAACCTTCCCATGTGCTACGGGCCATGGGCATCCCCTATACTTCGGCACACGGCACCATCCGTTTCAGCCTCTCCCGGTTTAACACCGGGGAGGAAGTGGATTTTGTGATCAAGACGCTGCCTCCGATCATCGCCGAGTTGAGATCCTATTCTCCGTACTGGCAGGAGAAATAATAGCGGTTCTGTAGACTGAAGGTAAAAAGCATGAATATAACCGAAAATGCGGGAAGTAATTGAACGTGCGATTGAGCTTCTGAACAAACAACAAAGCGCTAATTTTCTCTGAACGTGATTTACAATGCCTGACATAGCCGACTGAGCACTGTCTGGATTTTATCTAACCGCAGATCCAGAGAGAACTGGAACACAAGTGCATGCCGGTTTTTCTTGCCATAAAGCGGTTGGTTTTCGTACATTACTCGAGACTTCGCTGATGTATTTTCCGGCATGGAACATACAAATATTGGAAAAGTATAAAAATAATTTGCCAGATACTGTTTCACGGTGTAAACTATTAATACAGTAGCTCATAATTCGGGGGAGGATGGTTTATGAGAAAGCGGAAATATCTAATATTATTGTCTGTTTTTCTGGCGGCGTTATCAGGAAATGTTATTCATGCCCTGCCGTCAAGCGACTCTTCTGACGTGAAACAATCCAAAATCACCAGCACGAATGAGAACGTTACGACTGAAGCCAGGAACGGTTCCAATGTCAATACCGGGATTCAAATCAAAGGCTCGACTATCAGAAATGCCACGATTGATAATAAATTCAGCGGGAATATCCGGGCGGATAATTCTACCGTGAATACCGGAATTAAAGCCGACGGCGCGGTAATTGACAAAGCAAAGATTAATGTTGACACCAGAGCCAATATTAATGCGGATAACGCTGATGTAAATACCGGAGTCAACCTTAGCGGGGCGCGTAACGCCGAAGTTACCACGAAAGTCCGGGCCGGAGAAATAAACGCTTCCAACTCCACCGTAAAAGTCGGCGCGGTTGAAGGCGATGTCAGCAATAAGAAAATCGGAACAGACGTCACCGTCGGCAATGTTGACGCCATGGGGCGGAACTATTCCATCGGCTCCGTCAAGTCCGATGACTACGGCGGTATCGGAAATTCATCCAGAGGCACTGGCGGCGAGCGTCCGGGTGTAAGCATCGGCAATGTCAATGTGGAAGCCCCGCAGGTGCGTGAAGTTAAAACCTCCGTCGGCTCTGATGATTTTATTGAAGGAATAAAAATTCAGCATAAAGCCAAAGTTTACAAAGATCAGGGCGGAGTTGATCCCGCCGGAACCAAGAATGTGTTTGTCAGCGCGAAGGAAAGGGCCAAAGTTGAAGAAAAAGGCGGTTCCGCCGGCGACACGACCGTTAGCGGCGGCGACTATAAAGTCAAGAAAGTTAAAACATTTGTGGAATAACTTTAAATGCATTATCCGAAAATCAGTCTTATTCGAATTTATGGCTTCCTGGCAGTTGCCGGGGGCGCCGCCTGCATGGCGCTGACTTTGTGTTCATGCGCCTGGATGACTGCCCAGACCGGTGACGAAGAGGTCAAAGACCTGGAAAAAGACATGCGGGCGGAAAAGCGGACTACGGTGTTTGAAGAATCTCTGGGCAGATTCGGGCTGATGCTGAAAGGTTATGGCATCCCGGAGACTCCTGTTCAGAGTAAAAATATTGGCAATCAGACCGCCGAACAAAGTGTTCCCACCGATCTTTATGTCATGGTTGCAACCACTGTCAGTAAAATCGGGAAGCCGCTGATTTTCATCCCTTATGACGTGCAGTATGTAATCGGGGAAACCACCACGGGCGGCGCTATTCAGCGGATTTATCCTAAAGTCGTGATTGCCGGCGGCATAACCGGCTTTGACCAGGACATGGTTGAAAAAGAGCGCGAAATGGAAGCGGAAGGCGGCTGGGCAGGCGCGTCCGGCGGCGGTCATGTAAGCGCGGAAGGCGGACTGTCCAGAGTAACTGTCGATTTAAGCATGTTAGACTACAAAACCCAGGCTTACTTTTCCGGGGCGGTTACTTCCAATTCGATTTGCCTGCGCAAAGACAAGCTGGGCTGGGGAGTTTTCGCATATTATATGGGCAACGGCGCATCTTTCGATTACGATCTCAAACATAAACAGGGGGTGCATGCCGCATTGCGGACGGTGGTGGAATTCAGCTTGATCGAACTGTTCGGCAAGATGTTTGAAGTGCCGTACTGGAAGTGCATTGACGGTGCTGAACCCGACCTGAAGATGGCGGAACGGCTGCGCGACGAGTTCGCATATCTGCCGGAGGACAAACAGGCGATCAAGTTGAAGAAAATGTTATTCCTGCACGGTTACGATGTCCAGAGAGACGTTCCGGTCATTCAGGGTTTTGAAGAAAAGATTATCAGAACTGAAATGAACAACCGGAAATGTTCTTCAATGGCAGACCTTTATGTTAAATTATGGAACTCGGTGCCGGTTGAAAAATCATCGGTCAGAGTAGCTATCGAAGAGCGTTACCGCGTCAGGGAGGACCGCGAAAAGCAGCGCGTGGTCGAAGCGGACAACAAGGTAAAAGCCGCCGCCGCCGAGCAGGAAAAAAAACAGCAGGAAGCCGCGATGCAGGCCAAAATCAACTCGTTCCATGCAAATGTCTCCAGCGGTGACGAATTGTTCCGGAAGCAGAAATATGACGAAGCGGCCGGTTTTTATGCCAAGGCTGCGGAGTTGTTTTCCGGAGAAGCTTATCCCCGGCAGAAACTGAATGAAATCCAGGCAATCAAGGATAAAGCCCAAGCGGAAGTTGATCAGCGGTCAAACTTGTATGCCGAAGCGGAACGCGCATTCAAAGCGGCTGAAAATTCCGCATTCAATCAGGCGGGTTACAAGCAGGCGCTGCAATCGGTGCAGGCGGCGCTGGCCGCCGACCCGGGCAGCAAGAAACTGGCGGAAATGTTAAAAACGATCAACAGTAAACTTGATAAATATAAAACTGTATTGGGGGCAGGCAAAGAAAATGAATGGTAAAATTATAACAAGATCAAAAGCTTTCCGGGCGGTCGTAATTCCGGCAGCCGGTATTTGCGCGGCGCTGCTGTTGTGTTCGTGTTCAGTGGTTGACTGGTTCAGCGGCCATGTCAGCGATGAAGAGGTCAAGGACATGGACAAGGACCTGGGTAAGGCGACTCAAAAGCAGACGGTCTATGATGAATCGCTCAAAAAATTCGGACTGATGCTTGAAGCATACAATATTCCCCAGATCAGAGTGCAGAGCAAAGTAATCAAGAATGAAACGGCGGAAAAAGATCTGCCGGACAGCGTTTCCGGCATGTTAAGCTCGGCCGTAAACAAAATCGGCAATACCGTCGTCTATGTGCCGTACGACCCGAACTATGTTATCAATGAAACGACCACCGGCGGCGACATTAAGCGCGCGCTGCCGAAAATCGTCATCGCCGGCGGGATTACGGAATTTGACAAAGAATTGATTGAGAAAAAACGGGAATTGAAATCCAAAGCCAATGTCGGGGACAATTTAGGCTCAAATTATAACTATGACGGCGGCGCCGGATATAAAGCAGCGTCCGCAATCTCACGGATGACCCTTGATCTGCAATTGATGGAATATCAGACCCAGACTTATCTTTCAGGAGTTCAGACGATAAATTCCATAAATCTGCGCAAGACCGAACTAGGCTGGTCAGTCGGTTTCTTCTTTGAAGGCAACGGCTTTACTTTTGATTATTCATTGAACAAGAAACAGGGGAAATACCAGGCATTGCGCCTGCTGGTGGATCTTAGCGTGCTGGAAGTTCTGGGCAAATATTTTGATGTTCCATACTGGACATGCGTGGAAGGCGCACCCCCGGATACCAGGATGCTGGCCAGGCTGAAAGAGGAGTTTGAAACGTTGAATCAGGCACAGCAGTATACATATTTGAAAGAATTTCTGTTTTTCCACGGAACTCCCGGCATTGAACGCTCGGCTGCCGGGGTTTCCGACAAAGAACTGGCAATCATCAAGGAAAGAATGAAATATTACAATTGCCCGGATTATGCTTCGTTATTCCTGAAGTTATGGGAAACCGTGCCGCTCGAAGAATCCAGAAAGCGCATTCGCAAGTACCAGAAAGAGCAGAATGAAGTTGTACAGAAATCTCAGGAGGACACCAGTAAAAAAATAGCACAGTACAACAGCTTGATTGAGCAGGCGGATAACCTTTACAAGCAGGGCGGATTGCCGCAGGCGAGAGAACTTTACCGGCAGGCGTCGCTTTTGCTGCCGGATCAGCCGGATCCGAAAGATATGATCGGCCGGATTGATACTCAGCTTGCCGGCGCCCAGAACCAGAACGCCGCGCCGTCAGCAGCGCCGCAACCGCAGCAGGAACCGGCAGCGCCGCCAAGGCAGACAGCGCCGGCGGCGGCCAAAAAGGAAGCGCCGCTGAATCCGTTCAAAAAGGATACTGAATGGTAAATGATTGACAACACAATATTTATGATGTATAATGTTTAGTATTCTTAATTGCGGTTTAATTCTGAAGTGTTTAATATTGATCGAAGAGGCTGATTTATGAAAAAGATCATTTACTCTTTAGTTATTACTGCCCTGGCGATGCCCATGGCGGCGGGACTATCATATGTCAATCTGAAAAATTCGGATGTTAAGAATGTAAATCAGAATGTTACCAATACCGCTCAGGAAGGGTCTAAAATCAACTCCGGGATAACGGCGAAAGGTTCCGCTATCGCGAATTCAAAAATTGAAAATACCAATCTGGATGTAACCAATAAAGCGAGCGGGGCCTCAACCATTAATTCCGGAGTGGAAGCCAATAACGCGACCATCAAAGATTCAAAAATTGAAAATCGCAATATTACGGTGCAAAACACAGCCACCGCCGGTTCGGTCATCAATTCCGGAATCAGCGCGAATAACGCGACCATTAAAAACTCGACGGTTGTCAATTCCAATAATGGAGTGACAAACACGGCAAGCCAGGGCGGCAAAATCAATACCGGAATTGCCGCCGACGGCGCGACCATCAAAAATTCAACGATTATCAACCAAAACTCGAATACAACAAATACCGCCACCGGCGGCGCCAGGCTGAACACCGGAATTGCCGCGGATGGCGCTACCGTCAAAGATGCTAAAATATCGCAAACGAATACGAAAGTATCAAATACCGCAACCGGCAGCGACGCAAAAGCGAATTCCGGAATTGATCTGGGAGGAAACTGACGGTTGTTTAATGATAGGTAGATTAATTTAAAATCAAGTTGCAGCTAAGGAAGTTGTCAACGAACAAAAAGGGGGGAGATCATGAAAAAGGCAATTCTCGCAGTAATCGTAACCGCAACCGCAATCCCGATGGCAATGAGCCTCACACAGGTCAGTTCGGGCGGCGGGGCCACCACGACCGTCAAAAATTCGGAAATCAAGAACGTCAATCAGGATGTTACCAACGTTGCAACGGAAGCTTCCAAAGTCAATTCCGGGATAGAAGCCAGAGGCTCGACCATCAAAAATTCGGTGATTGACAATGTCAACCAGAATGTGACCAACAAGGCGAGCGGGGGCTCAACCATTAATTCCGGCATCCAGGCGAATAATTCCACCGTCAAAGATTCAAAGCTGGAAAACCGCAATGTCAAAGTGGAAAACACCGCCACCGACGGGTCGGTTATTAATTCCGGAATTATGGCGAATGATGCCACCATTAAAAATTCAACGCTCTCCAACGTTAATGAAGGTGTGACCAACAAAGCCAGCAAAGGCTCGCTGATAAACTCCGGGATTGCGGCTGACAGCGCCACCATCAAGAATTCCACCATCTCCAATACCAATAAAAAAGTTACCAATATTGCGGATGATGGAAGCGTTATTAATTCCGGCATCGCAGTGACCGGCGCAACGGTTAAGGATTCAGTCCTGACCAACACCAATGAAAAAGTGAACAACACCGCCACCGCCGGCTCGGTTATCAATTCCGGGATTGCGGCAGATGACGCCACCATTAAGAATTCAACGATTACGAACGTCAACAAAGATGTAACCAATACTGCAGATGGCAAATCCCGCGTCAATTCCGGGATAATAATGAACGGCGCAACGGTAAAAGATTCTAAGATTTCCAATAATAATACCAATGTAACCAATACCGCGACTGGCGGATCAACCGTAAATTCAGGTATTGATCTCGGCGGAAACTGATGCCTATATGTTGAAAATTATATTTTGCATTATCGCGACGACGGCTTTGTGCGCAGCAGTAATGGCTGACGCGCAGAGCCGTTTGATCGCGGAAAAAATCAAAGAGCTGGATGAGATCAACCGCCAGGTGATTCAGCAGCTTGGCGATTTGTCAAAATATGAGAACAAGACAGTTTACGTCAAGGCTAAACTGATTCCGCTGGGAGATTCCAGATTTAAAGTGAAAATAGACCAGGTCTCGACAGATAAAATAGAATTCGGCAACTGCGCCAAAGACGAAAAAATCATAGTGGTAAAAGGTAAAGTCTCTCAGGATAAAGCCAAAAAGTTTACCATTGACCTGGAAAACGTGTTGCCGCCGCCGGACGATACGCCGAAAGACAAAAACTCGAAAGATAACGGAGAAAAAAAGAAATGATGAAAATCAAGCTGGCCTCAATTTTGACTGTTGTGTTCTGTCTGTTTCAATTCAGTTCGGACGGGAAGGAGCTTTCAGGGCCGCAGAAGAAACTCAATTCAGTTAATTGCGCACGGGTATTGGCTCAGCGGAATATTGTCGAAACGGTTTACGGCGTAAAAATCCGTTTTCTGGAAGAAGTCACCAATCTGAGCGAAGGCAGCTTCCTCGGCACCACCGAAACCAAGACCGGCGAGCGGAATATCAGAGGCATTGAATTCATTGAAAAATATGACCCGAAAACGGACATTGCCCAGGTAACCGCGGTATTGAAGCTGAGCCGCATTGCCGATATTATAGACAAAGATAAATTCAACCTGGATAAATTTCCGAATCTGGAAATACGCCGGGTCGCTTTTGCTTCTTCCACTCCGGAAAACACCAATAAGCTGGCCGCACTCCGCGCCGCCGAAATCGAAGCTTATAAAAACCTGTTTAAGCAAATCGGTGGATTCACGCTGGAAAGCAACACCAAAGTGAAGAATTTCATGCTTTCATCGGATAAGGTCAAGGCTCAGGTTATAGGAGCTGTAATGGGCGCCGAATACGATGGATTCGCCTGGGAAGGCAAAGGCGAGGAGGCCGTGGCGATTGTAAAACTGCGCCTGGACCTGAAGCGTCTGGCAGAACTGCTCGGACAGAAAATCGTTGATTATGATAAAGACGCCATTGAAGCCGAAGGCCGGGCTGCGCAGGGATTTGCCGCCAATGATGATAATCAGGAACGTTCCGAACAGGCCTTAAAGAAAGCTACCCCTAAAATCAGCGAAGGCAGCGTTGACGTCATGCCTTAAATTACAATTCCGGGAAACAGGAGTTTGCAATGACCACAAAATTTTCTCCGGCAATGCTGATTTCTGTCTCGCTTTTCTGCCTGTGTGCGGTGGTGTCGGCCGACAGCAGTTTTGAAGATCTCGATAAATGTATAGTTGAAGCCTATAACGCCAATCCCAAACGCACCGCCGAAGTCTATGCATGCAGCATGGAAATGATTGAGAAGAGCCGGCGGGCCGGCGGACACGAAGCCGGAGAGTGGCGGTCCAAAGCAGAAAAAATGGTTACGCTGGCATGTTTTTATGAAACCACGCTGGCGGTTCAGAACAATGATTTTCTGACCGCTTTTATCTGGTCTAAACGGGGGCTGACCAATGGCGCTTCCCAGGGTGAAATCGGCGGCATCAGTATCAAAGAGGTTCATGAATTCCTGATAAATGCGACCAGAGAACTGGAAGCTGATGAAGCTGTGAAGAAAGCAGATTTCGGCAAAACCAGGCTTGTCATTGCAGATTATCGGAAGACTCCTCCCGCAGTCAATTGCGAAGACAGCAGCAAATCAGTTGCCGATCCTAAAAATAATTTGCAGTATCAACTGGTTGCCGGCCCTCAAACAGACGAGCAAAAACAATTATATGTTGTTGTAAGGGTCAACGGGTCGGATATGAAGATATTCAACTTCCCCGGAAAGGGCTGGAAGGCAGATACATGGCAGCCGTTCTCGACAGACACTTACTATAAATCATGGCAGGAGGCTGCGGAACATCTGTCCGGCGGCAAACAGGGAGAGAACAAGTGAAATTAAAACTTTTAATTATCAGCTTGATCGCGCTGTCATTCAATAATCTGCCGGCGATGCCGGCACAGAATAATGATGCCGGGAAAAAAGCGGAAGGCACTGCCGTTGCGCCCGCAAAAGCCGGAGCGAATAAAGCCGCATCACCGGAAATCAAAGCTGTGTCAAAAGATAAACCCGCGATTAAAGCAACCGCCCAAGTAAGCGATTCCATTCTCCGGAATATTAATGAGAATGTGCTGAATATCGCGGTAAAAAATTCTCAAATCAATTCCGGCATAGATGCGTCAGGCGCTGATATCCGTGATTCGAAACTGAGCAATGTCAATACCGGGGTTTCCAATCGCGCGGAAAATAATTCCACGGTAAATTCCGGCATCAGCGTAAAAAAATCTTCCATTCAAAAATCCGAAATTACCAACCGTAATGCTGATATAACCAATACTGCACAGAACAATTCGCAGATCAACTCCGGCATTGAAGCCGATAACGCCAGTATTAAAAACGGCAGGGTTATAAATTCCAATGTAAGCGGAACTGCCTCTGCTCAGAATAATTCTTCCGTCAATTCCGGAATTGCCGCCAGCAACGCTAAAATCAATAATGCGACTGTCGACAACCAGCAGGGGGGCGGCGTAAATTCGGCCAGAGAAAAATCTGAGGCCAATTCCGGAATAAATTTAAAATAATCTTAATTGCGGGAGACTGCGGATGCTTTTCGTTAAAATTATCATGGGCTGCTGGCTGGCGGCATCTGTAATCTCAGACCAGCAGACCAATGTTAAAAATGTTCATGATGCCAGTTCTTCTGTAAACAGCGGAATCTCCACAGACAGTGACTCCGGCAGAGAAAAACCTTCAGGCGGGACGGTTTCTGTTACAAAAGCACTGGCTCCATTCACCGCGCTTGCGATTGACGGCGCATTTGATGTTGAGGTTCAGCGTTGCGCGGATTGCCGGATTACTGTCAGCGCCGGCAGGAGTGCAATAGAAGATGTTACAATAAACGCTTCAAATGGAAAGTTGTGCGTCGGGCTGAAGAAGGATTACACGCCGGACGGAAAAATTAAATTAATAATTGAGCTGCCGTTGTTAGCCCGGTTAGATTTTTCGGGCGCGGGGAATATAGTAATAAATGATGTTGCCGGGGAAAGGCTGGAGATTTTTGCCGAAAATGCCGCCGGGGATCTTGTCATTTCCGGCAATGTCAAAGATTTCAGGCTGAAAATTAATGGCGCAGTAAGTGTTGATGCCGGAAAACTAATGGCGCAAAACGCGGACGTTGACGCTAAAGGCGCATCAACCGCCACGGTCAATGTTCAGGGCAGCTTGAACGCCAAAGCCGCCGGGGCGGCAACGGTGCGTTATTGCGGAACGCCAAAATCGTTAAAGGAACAAACAAGCGGGGCTGGTTCGCTGGAAAACATAAAATGACGGGAGATTCTATGAAGATGCGTTTTTTGAAAAGGATTATACTTTGTTTTGTTCTGTTCGCCGCTGTCGGTATTTGGGCGCAGGAACTTAAGGAAGTGACGGTTACCGGAAGCGCGGAAGGCACTCCGGACAAAGCCGGCGAACAGGCGCTGGCGAAAGCGCTGCGGGAGGCGGTTCAGCAGGGCGCCGGCGTTGATGTCATGAGCGAATCGAAGGCCAGTAATTTCCAGATGGAATATGACCGGGTTATTACTTCGTCGTTCGGCTACATTAAAGATTATAAAGTAATCTCCAGGAGTTATTCGGATAAGGATAAAATCTACAGCGTTACGATTAAGGCGCAGGTTGGCAAAGGCAGTCCCGGCATGGATCAGGTGATGGCGCTCAGACTGCTGGTTAAACGGATGCAGTCGCCGCGGCTGACGATTCAGGTCAAGGAAAAAATCTCCGGCGAGTACAACTCCGAAATGCCGGTATCCCAGGCGGTGCTTGAAGAAATCGCCCAGAAGACCGGGCTTGAAGTGTTTAAACAGAACGTGATTCAGGAACGCGACGAAAAAGAGTCAGACCGGGCCGCGCTGCTCGGAGACAATCTGGAAAGCAAAGTAAAAAAAGCCGGCATTACCAGCACTTCCGATTTTAAAATCACCGCCAGTGTAAATGGCAGCGTCGGCAAGATGAAAGAGCCTTTTCCGGACGTTCAGGTGCGCGATGCTTCTGTCGGCATCAACATGCAGGCGGTCTGGACCGATACCGGGGAAGTCATTTCGACCGTTAATATTCCTACACAATTTTTCCGAGGCGAGGGCAATATGCGACTGCCGTATGAAATGCCGGACCAGCTTCTGCGGTATTACCTGATGGAAATATTGACTGGCAAAGCCAAAAGCGCAGAGCAGGAAAATGCCTATTCGCTGTTCCGGAATATACTTGCGAAATGGGTCGTTGAACTTGATCTCGGAGCAAAAGTTCAACTGGAGTTTAAACAGATCGACAAAGAAACTTTCGATAAGCTGATTGAAGCTCTGCGCGGCAATCCGGACATTTCTTATGCCTGGAGACGTGAATTCGACAGCCGTCTTTACTCGATCATTGAAATTGAAACCAGGCTGGATGCCGGTAAAATTGAAGATGCCGTGCTGACGGAAGTCGGGCGTAAATTCAAAATAGACACTGCAACAAAAAGGCGTCTCCGCTTTATTCCCAAATAATTATGAAACTGTCATTGCGGTCTTGTAAAAACGGCGATTCCTGCTAAAATAACATATCAAACTTGAGTTCAGGGGGCAAAGAGGAAGTATGAATAATAAAAAAATAATCTGCGCAGTTTCGCTGGCGGGGCTGATTTGTATGCTGACCGGCTGTACCTCTCCCGGCGGCCTGGCGCCTTCGACAATGCCGATCTCCAGCAAGGACAGTTATACGGTCATTCAGCGGGACGCGTATGCAATTGACTCC
This sequence comes from Victivallaceae bacterium, assembly GCA_041665605.1. Taxonomy (GTDB): domain Bacteria; phylum Verrucomicrobiota; class Lentisphaeria; order Victivallales; family Victivallaceae; genus CAIPAT01. Next base: position 28,276 of record JBAYIO010000006.1, read on the forward strand.
AGTGTTGCGATTCTGATGATCTTCCCGGTAACTACCTGCAGCGCTTATGACGCCATGCAGAAGGCCAAAGCCAAATACAAAGCCGATGCTTTGATTAATGTTACCGCGGAAAATATTTACAACCCTTATTTTTTTTACAGCGTGCAGAAGATCGTGGTCAGAGGCGATGCCATTAAATTTAAAAAGTCCGGTAATCTGCTGGAGTAAATTATGAAAAAAAACATTCAAAACTGTTTATTTCCATGCCGGGTTGTTGCGGCGGTGTCGGGATGTTTCATGATGCTGTTCATTACCGGCTGCACCAGCGTAACCACCATTTCTCCGTCCACGACTCCGATAACTGAAAAGGACACTTATACGAAATATGCCCGCGTTTCGGGCAGTTCGTCAGGTTTTATGATTCTCGGTATTCCGTTCATGCCTTCAGAGCCTTCCAGAGCTGCTCGCGATAATGCGATCAAGAGTGGCAAAGGCAATGCGATGATTGAAGTGACGGAAGAATATAATATGCTGAATTTATTAATTGTGGCATTTTTCTGGACCAAAGTTGAAGGTACTGCGGTTCAAGTCGAACATGCCGGAGAGGAGATTGAATAGTGAACAGGTGGTTTTTATTGATGCTCGCGGCTGCCGCCGTTTCTTTCTGCGGCTGCAGCAGTGTGTATATGCCAGCAGTTGATCCTAATAAATCAGACTTGACCGCGGAACAGACCGCGGCTTTGAGTAAAACAAAATTTAAAGTGCCATGCCGGGTTGAAGTGCATTGCCCGGACAGCATGATTGGCAGCGGACCGAATATATTCACGGAAGATACTTATAATTATCCGCTTCAGGAAATACTCCGGAACGGTTTTAACAGCGCAGCCGGCAAGATTTTTGAATCTCCGCGCAGCGAGGTAATTGACGCTTTTACGATTTACGTTACGGTGCCGGAATCGCAACTGGTAGTTTCCGGCGGCGTTGCGCAATATACGCTGGATGTAATCGTGGTTTTTAAAGAGCCAGGCGAAAAGAAAGTTGACGCGTTCGAGATGAAGAAGACGGTCGAGTTGCCTCATGAAAACAAGAAAGATGTTCCGGACGCGATATACAAGGCTGTCCAGGAAGTGGCGTTTGAATCGGCAAAAAAACTTTCTGCCAATCCCAAAGTTATGAAAACAGTCAAACGGTTTGAAGACCGTTAAGGTTTAACACAATAAAATGAGAGGGTATTGATTATGAAATCTCGCTGGAAGCTTTGGGGACTGGTTGGGCTTGCCATGTTGACTGCGGCGGTTGCTTATGCCACCAATGGCGCACAAAATATTACTTCCACCATCAATACCGCGCGGTTTATTCTTTTCGGCGGCAGCTACAGCATTTCTGAAACCAGATCTGAAAACGGCGTTTTCAAGCTGGACACTTACTCCGGCAAAACCTGGATTTTGCGTGCGTCCGTTGAAAATAACGTTCGCGTCGAACGCTGGGAACCTGTTTCAGAAGCGGATACGGAGCCGCCCGCAATTAAGCAGTCAACAAATATGCTGCCGAAACCCTGATTCAGTCTCGCACTTATTTTGCGAACTGTTTCTGCTGCCTGAATTTAGAGGGATATATGCCGTTGTTGGTGAAAAAGAATCTCGAAAAGGAGAAGACATCGGAAAATTCCATAATTTCTGCAATCTCTGCAATTTTAAGATTGCTGTACTGGAGCATTTTACTGGCTGTTTCGATACGCTGCCGGTCAATAAAATCTTTCAATTTCATACCGGTATCCTTGTGAAACAAGCTGGAAATATGATTGCGTGAACATCCGGCAAAACCGGCAACTTCATTTACCGTTATACGTCTTCCGGCTTTATTGTCAATAAACATTTTCACGCGGTCAACAACGGTCAATTCAGTCGACGCGGCCTGCCTGGTCTGAAGTTCGAGTTCCGCCAGTAGTCCGGTTAAGCTTTCTATAACCAGGAAAGACTCGCCGGTAAAACTATATCTGTTCAGTTCCGCCAGCAATAAATGCCTTATATTCAATGAATGATCGGATTTTTTCAATACCAGAATATTCCCCGGCTGAATCGCGATCTCCGTGCAAAATTTAATTGACCATGATGATTGCGGTTTATTGCCATATGTGAAGCAATGAGGACAGCCGGGAGGAACCAGAATACAGTCATCAGTTTCTGCTTTCAGCTTATTTTTGCCGGATTTTATTTCAACAGAACCTGAAATAATGTATTCAAGCTGCCAGAAAGCATGGGCATGAGTTACCCGCGGTACACATATATTTTCGTCGTGCTGAATAAAAAGCAACGTAACCGGATTTAAAAAATGCCGCTGCAGTACGATATTTTTCAGATAATTTTTGTGCATTTTGACAAGTAACCTGTGTTTTTTGCCATTTAACTATAACGTTTTAACATTATAATATAATCTGTATAAACTGTAATGTAAATAATCATAATCTGAAAAGGGAATGGTTTATGGCACGTTTTATCAATATCGCGACAATTCATTTTCAAGTTTCCGAACAGGGGAATGACCCTCAGCAGATGGCGCTGGCGCAATTCCGGGAGGCGGAATCCAGACTGGACGGCACCGGCGCTGATCTCGTCGTCACCTGCGAGGGCATGGAGTCCATCGGCCAAACCGTAAAACAGGCGGAGAGCGCGCAACGGCCAGGACCGATGTTCAATGCCTACCGTGATTTTGCCATGCGCAACCGTTGTACTATTGCCGGCTCCATTAAACTTGAAGACGGCGGCAAAGTTTACAACGCGCTGGTTTTCATCGGCCCGGACGGGGAGTTGCTGGGTGATTACCGGAAGGCGTTTCCGACTCAGGGGGAACTGGATAAGGGACTTTCCGCCGGCGGCGCCAATGTGGTTGACACTCCTGCCGGTCGGCTTGGCGGGGTGATCTGCTTTGACTTGAATTTCGACGAACTGCGGGACACCTATCAGAAACTTCGTCCGGACGTGCTGTGTTTTTCCAGTATGTTTCATGGTGGACATTTGCAGCAGAACTGGGCTTATCAATGCCGCTGCTATTTCGCCGCCGCCTGCAAAGACAACACCAGCGATATCCTTGATCCGCTTGGGCGGATTTTGAATTCGGCCAATTTTTATGGCAGAATCGCATGGGCGAGAGTCAATCTTGACCGTTTTTTTATGCATCAGGACAAAAACATTGCGAAGTTCCCGGACATCCGGCGCAAGTACGGCCGCAAAATACTTATTGATGCAGCGCCTGACTTGGGAGTGGCGGTTTTATACAGTCTGACGGATGAGATTTCCGCGCCTGAAGTGGCAAAAGAATTCGGGCTGGTCGAATTTGACGATTATTTAGCGTCCTCCCGGCAGGCTCTTGAACGCTGAACTGAAAGGATTTTCTGACAAATGAACAGCAGACAAAGAGTATTGACGGCGCTGGCGTTTAAAGAAGCGGACCGGGTTCCCATCGATCTAGGCGGAACTACCGGGGCCAGCGGCATTCATGTGATCGCCTGCCATAACCTGAAAAAATATCTGGGCATCGGCGGACCGGTGAAATGCAATGATGTTATGCAGCAGTTGACGCAGATGGAAGAAATTATAAGAGAGCGGCTGCATATAGACGTTATTCAGGTAAACGCCCTGGCCTTTCACAAGGAATGGGCGCCGCTTTCGCTGCACAGCAGACCGGATGATATGGACGTGCTGTATCCCGCCGGGCTTGATATTCAAACCCGGACCGACGGGTCCAGATTGCTTAAAAACGCTGCCGGGCAGCGGTTTCTAATGCCCCCTGGAGCTTATTACTTTGACGCTGAAGACGGGAAAAGCTGGTTCTCGTGGCCTTACGATCTGACCGATGAAAACCTTGCGGCGTTGCAGCGGAACACCCGCCGAATCTATGAAGAGACTGATTATGCAGTTGCGGCTAATTTTGGCGGGAACTTCTTTTCCGTGGAGCCGGAATTCATGATGGACCTGATGCTGGAACCGGAAAAAATAGGGGATATGCTTGCGCAGCGCTGTGATGATCTGATTAAGAAATATACGCTGCTGCATCAAGCCATTGGCGAATATACTTTTTGTATTTCCTTTGCGGATGATTTCGGTTCGCAGAATGCGCCGATGCTATCTCCGGATATTTTCCGTGAACGGATTGCGCCGCATTATAAAAAATTCACCTCGTGGCTGCATTCAAAGACAGACTGGAAGCTGTATTTGCACTCCTGCGGGGCGATTGAACCGCTGATCGACAGCATCATTGAAATGGGCGCCGACATTCTTAATCCGGTGCAGATTTCCGCTACGGGCATGGACCCGGTTAAATTGAAGGAAAAATACGGCAGAAAGATCGTCTTCTGGGGCGGCGGATGCGACACTCAGAATATTCTGGGCAAGGCTGATAAAGCCACTCTCGAGGAACACGTTAAAAATCTTATCCGGATTTTCGCTCCAGGTGGCGGTTTTGTCTTCAACCAGGTTCACGCCATCCAGCCGCTAGTGCCGCCGGAGGATATTTGCACCATTTTCGAAACCGCATTTAAATACGGGCAGTACCCGGTAAAATAAGAGGAAAAGATGTTAAAAACAAAATTGATACACCCGCAAATACTGGAAGCGCTGGCCAGCTCCGGCCATTTCTCTCAAGTGCTGATCGCCGACGGCAATTTTCCGGTCGCGACATGCTCAAATCCGCTTTCTAAAAAAGTATTTCTCAATCTGGCTCCAGGCGTATTGAGCTGTACTCAGGTTCTGTCGGCGATAATGGATGTAATTGTGATTCAGGAGGCGACAGTTATGACTCCGCCGGAAAACTTTAAACCGGATATTCACGATGAATACCGGACCATGCTGGGCGCTGGCATAGCCTGGTCGGACATGGAACGCTGGGCGTTTTATGACAAAATAAAATCAGCAAATACGTCATTGATTATTGCTACCGGAGAACAGCGCAGATTCGCCAATCTTCTGCTTACAATCGGCGTGGTGAAGCTGGCGGAAGAAAGTTTTTGAAAATAAAGGAAGTATTATGTTTAGTAAAGACCTGAAAAATTTGCGGACTTTTTTGTACGATGCTTACTGGCCGCCGTTTACTCCGGAATTAAGCTATGACCCTGCGCATGGAATCGAATTGTGCAAAAAAGCCAATGCAAACGCCATCCGTTTCGGCTCCATCGGGAAGTATGCGCTTTATCCCAGTAAGATTGTTCCCAATCATCCGAGATTAAACCATCGTGATCTGTTGCAGGAAACCATTGATGCCGGGAAGAAAGCCGGAGTCAGGGTTATCGGGTATATTCCAGTAGGACACGCCGTGCCCGCCAGATGGTTAAAACAATTGAAGCCGGAATGGATATTCCGCAACGAAGCGGGCGAACCTGTCTCTCCGGAAACCCAGTATCGCCATTTTGGCGGAGAACCGCTCTTTTCAGTCTGCTCTTTCGGCGCATACCGGGGCGAAATACTGGAAGTCGTGAATGAGATTACCGCACACGACATTTATGCGGTATATCTTGACGGGCCGTATCAGGGATGGGGCGCGGAACACCTGATTTGCCAGTGTGAATCGTGCAAAAAACGCTTTCTGGCTGAAACCGGTTATAAACTGCCGGACAATCAGCAGAAAAAGGAACTGGGCGGCATTTATCTGGAATGGAGCCGGAATAATCTGCTTGGTTTATTGCGGGAAATCCGCCGGATAACCAAAGCGAAAAACTTGCCGCTGATGATGAACCGGACAGCCGGGGGACTGTGTGGAACCCGTTTTGAAATCGAGATGCTCAAAGAGGTGGATTGCTTTCTGATAGAATCTGACCGCGGGGGGATCGAGGGGTGCAGCGTGGCTTCGGCCCTTGGCAAAAAAATCTGGAACTATACTAACCGCCACGCCTGGCATCCGCGGCTTTCAAATGCGCCGTTTGAACAGCAAAGTCTGCTTTGCGGACGCAATACCCTGAGCTTTGGCGGCATCCCGATTGTTTCCTATGCCGGCCGTTTTTTCAACTCAGATAAACACATAGGCGCAATTACTCATCTGTTTAAGGACAGTGAAAAGGCGTTGAGTATTGCACCGGATGCCGTTATGAGCCGCTTCGCTTGTGTGTTGCGTAATTCCAGCGAACGGCAGTTCATTGCCGCAGAGATTGACGGAGTGGAAGTGACGGATGAGGCGCTGAACATTGCCGACAATTTCAGCGCTTCCGGAATTCCTGTCATGGTGTTGCCGGATCTGTTTCTGGATGACGCCACGCTGATTAATTCATTTAAAATCCTGTTCGTGACGGAGTATATAAAACTTAATCCGACACGGGTGGAATTATTGCGTCAATTTGCGCAGAACGGCGGGACTGTCGTGTTTACCGGCATCATCCCGCCGGAGTTTACCGGCGTCAAACCGGCAGTTCCGGACGCCAGGCTGCAAGCCGTCCTGGAAACCCAGTACTGGTGCGAGAAGCGCTATGACTGCTATTTACGGATGCCGGGTTTTGATTTGCTTCCACAAATTACAAGCATCACACTGAAAAGTGTTGACGCCGATGTAATTGCGGACAGCGTAATTTATGATGCGGACGGCGAAATATCCTTTCCATCGATTTTCAAGCGGAAGGTGGGTTGCGGCTGTTGCATTGTTTTTGATTCCCCGATAGAGAAAATTTTATCTAAAGACGGTAGCGAAATAAACCGTTTCTTCCAGACGGTTTGCATGGAAGATATCAAACCGCCGCTGGTTTTACGCGAAAACAGTGTTCCAGTATCAGTATCTTTATTGGAAAACGCAGGGGCGCAATTCCTTTATGTGGTCGCGTCCGGTACCGGCAGCATAAAGTTCTCTACTGGTGTCGGCAAAACCGGACAGTCCAATTTTGGCGGAGGACTGAAGCAGGACGGCAATGACTTCACCCTGAGTTTTAATGAATTTGAAATTGTAACACTGAAATAGGAGATATAAAAATGGGTTCTTTAAGAGGGAAAAAAGCCTTAATTACCGGAGGCGGACAGGGACTTGGTGCCGCTATTTGCAGAGAACTGGCAGCACAAGGTTGTAATATCGCCATACATTATTTTTCCAGCGTGCAAGGGGCGGATGAAATCTGCGCGGAAGCTAAAAAAAACGGTGTCAAGGCCATTGCACTTCAGGCTGATTTGACCGATGAGACGCAAGCGCTGGAGTTGGTGGATAACGCCGCCGCCGCATTAGGCGGGATTGACATTCTGATAAACAACACCGGGGATCTGGTCAAGCGAGTTTATCTGGAAGAGATAGATGATGAGTTTTGGGATAAAGTCATGGATGTAAACATCCGCAGCATGATGTACGTGTCAAAATATGCAGTCAAATATCTTGCCGAGGCAGGCGGGGCTAGTATCGTGAACCTGGCCTCGCTGGCAGGACGCAAGGGCGGGCATTCCGGCTCGCTGGTATACTCAACCAGCAAAGGAGCGGTCATCACCTGGACGCGTGCGCTGGCTGGCGAGCTGGCGGGACGCGGCATCAGGGTGAATTGCGTCGCCCCCGGCCTGATGCTGGGAACGCGTTTCCATAACACTCACACGACTGAGGAGTCTGCCCGGAAAACAATTGAAGGCATTCCGCTGGGACGCGCCGGCACGGCTGAAGACGTCGCGCGTCCGGTGATATTTCTGGCGTCCGAGTACGATGGCTTTATTACCGGGGCAACTCTGGATATTAACGGCGGAGTATATTGCGCATGAATATGAAAGCTGAAATTACGCGGCAGCATGATGCAATCCTGCTGAACAACAAATTCTTGCGGATTAAAGTATCGTTGACTCCTTTTTTTCATATTGATGAATTTTGCAGTAATGACGGTGATGTCATTGTTAGGAACGAAAATCATCTGCTGCTGGCTGATCGCCTAAGCTATGACTTGCATAAGTCCGGAAACTGCCGGTTTGACGGTCTGGAAATCACCGTTCCCGAAGCGCTTTACCAGTCCTCCGGCATCAAAGCGGTGCTGACTTACCGGATCGCGGTTCCCGGCGGCGAATTGACCTTATGCCGCCATCTTTACCTTTACGACGACGCGGCGGCGGTGCGCTGGTATGATCTTTACAGTTCCACTGTTCCGCTGGCCGGAATGTATTATTCCGATCTCGGCGGATTCAAGGTGGAAACAGATGTTTCACCGGCATGCGTGGATTATTTCACCTGTACCGACCAGTCCAACTGGCGGCTCAAGGAAAAAGCGGCAGCCGTCAAAAACCAGGGTAGTTTTCTGCTGTTTCCGGACGATAGCGGTAAAGGCGTCTTTTTCTACAAAGAAGGGCCTCTTCCCGATAGCCAGCCGATCAAAGGCGAATATGATTTTCTGTGGGACAGTTCAGGCCGAACCGTAAATATGGCCGGTTTGGGATTTGACAATCTGCGCCCCGGCGAACTGCGCCGGGCGAACGGTTGCGTCATCGGCCTGATTGAAGAATCCAGTTCGCTGCTGGGATTGCATCGTTATCAGGCAGCGCGCTATAACTGCGACCCCGCTTCCGAAGTGGAAACCATGACCAATTCATGGCCTGCTTTCGGCAAGGACATCAACGAGGCGAAGATCATGCAGGAAGTGGAGGCGGCTGCCGTTTCCGGAATTAAGACCCTGTTCATTGACGACGGCTGGTTCGAAACCTTTATGGGCGACGTTGACCTGAAAAAGTTCCCCAATTCGTTGATTGCAATCAGCCGGAGGTGTGCCGAACTCGACATCAACCTCGGCATCTGGATGAATCCGCTGGGTATGGATTCGGCGCGGCCCGAAGCCAAAGAGTGGGATGGCGCCGAATGCCGCGATACGATGAAAGAAGATAATCCATGGAATCTGCTGGCCAGAAGCAACGATTTTGTTCCTGTGGAAATGCGTTCACTCGGTCATGGCGAAACCTATAGCGGGATGGACTTGTGCAATCCGGAATATTTCCGCCATATCCGGGAGAAAATAATTGGCCTGTACCGGGAATTCGGAGTTAAACGCTTTAAATTCGACCTTTATCAGTTGAGTCTCTATGATACACTGCTGGGGGACGCCAATCTGCATTACGAAGCATACCGTCAACTCCTGCATGAGCTGAAGACTGCCATTCCCGGACTGGTGATTTCGATGGATGTCACCCGCCGCAACCGTCCGAACTTCGATTTCGGCCTGGACTACGGTCGCCTGTTTCTGGAAAACAGAGGACGCAGCCTCAAAGATCACCGTTATTATCACCCGTACATTTCGTTACGCAACCTGTGGTACACGTTGAAATACGCTCCGGCTCGCAAGCTGGAAATAGAGATGATGCCCCAGATCGATGACTCCTGTTATCCGCTGGAATATATTATTGGCACCGCCGTTTTCGCCAATCCGCTCTACTGGGGAGCGCTGGCGGAACTTTCTCCGGAGAAAAAACAGGCAAGCCGGGATTTCTTCAAGCGTCTGGCTCCTCGCCGGCTGGAGATCATGCGCGGGCTGGTTTTTCCGGCGGGGGCAATGCCGGATCGCGGAAACTTCAGCGCAATCGTGTCGGTTTGTCCGGAATTCCCGGAAAAATGCTGCGGCTATATCGGGGTTTACCGCAATGGCGCCGACTCAAATACCGCCGAAATAAGTATTCCGTTACTGCGTGGCCGCAGCCTGAAACTGGAAACCGTCTGCGGCGACTCCGGGGCATTGCTCAGCAACGGAATTTTATACTGTAAATCTGCTTCCGCGTTTGATTTTCAGCTTTATTGTTTTAATGAATGAAACAGGATGATACAATGAACTTGAAGCAACTTATAGAAAACTCTGAGTATTTTGTCTGGCTGGCGCTGGGCGACAGTATAACCGAATACAACCATTGCACGGAAGGCTATGAGAATTACCTTCAGCATTTTGACACGCTATTAAGAATCGCGTATTCCAAGCGCAAATATACGATTATAAATTCCGCCATCGGCGGCAGCGCGTTAAGCGATGACGCCGACTTTGCCATCGACAAAATCCGGCGGTTCAAACCGGACTTTGTCACTGCCATGTTCGGCATGAATGACTCCGGACGCGGCAAAGCCGGGCAGGAACAATTTAAAGCTGCGCTGACCAGATTGTGCATGTTCTGCAAAGACAACCGGATTCCGCTGCTGCTGCTCTCTCAGAACCCGCTGGATTATTCATGCGGCATAGACTGCATACAACGCAGGGAAAGTCTCTCGGAATATATGGATATCGTCAAACAAACCGCCAAAGCATGCGAAGTGGAACTGGTTGACATCTACACAGTCTGGTCCCAAAGCATCCTTGAACAGAATAATAATGAGCATTTCAAGCTGTTGCACGACGGCATACACCCCAATCACAAAGGGCACGAATATATTTATGAGATCATCAAAAAGCAAATCTACGCCGGAAAATAAAGTCTGCTTGCATTTCGCGCAAACGGGCGGTATGTTTGAAGTAGAGAAGCTGCGGCAGACGGTTCCGGCAGACCGGTTTGTCAATAATTAGTAATATCATTTGTCCTTAATATATTGAAATATTTATATAGTGCAATATAATAACTATTGTAGAACTGAAGAATTGACGGACTGTTGTTCTCTCAATTTATGAAAGCGCCGCATTGCTATTTAATTTAAGAAGAGGAGGCATGTAAAAATGTCAACTGCCTTGGAAATTGCGTCATTAATCGCGTTGATCTTGTTTATTATTCTGGTTCTCTGTCTGATTCCGACGGTCTTCTATGTCCGGCGCAAGCTGGCGGATTTGCTGCTCGCAACCAGGAATCTGGAAGCGGAGTTGCATATTATCGTACAAGACAGCCGTGAACTGGTACAGAACGTCAACGCCCTCACCCAGCGGGTTAACGAACAATTGGACGATGCAGGCAAAGTAGTGCATGTCGTGGCCCGGTGGGCTGATATGGCAAACCGGCTCGTCACGGCTGTCGGCATGATAATTGAGCCGCCAGTTACAGGATTAGCTAGAAACATTAGTCTTTTTCGGCTTGGGCTTTCCGTATTTACGCAAGTCCTATGCTCGAAAAAACCAAATAAACAACCAAACGAGGAGGAAGATCATGTGTAACGAAAACTCATCACTGGGAACCATTTTGGCAGCATTCGCAGTCGGAGCAATCGCCGGAGCAGGATTGGCATTGCTCTATGCGCCGCAATCCGGCAAGGAAACGCGTGAACTGCTGGCTAAGCGCACACGCGAACTGAAAGACAAAGTCGGCGAAAAAGTGGACGACGCCAAAGAAATGCTGGCTGAAAAGAAAGCCATGATTGCCGCCGCCTATGAAGCCGGCAAGCAGGCCATGAATGAAAAAAAGGCTAAAGACTCCAATCCCGCCTGATCTTGCCTGAGTTAGAAAAAAATGTAGCGATTATCCATTTTTATTAATGGATAATTTCGCTGCATTTTACGTTTAGTCCCGCAATTATCTGCTTTCAGCTCCGTCATTGGCGAAATCATACAGCGAGTTATTCCGAAAAGTTTGTATCCAAAAGTTAAAAATTTCTTAATATAGTGCGAAATCGCGAAATAATGAATTTCTGACAGTCTGTATGGTTCCCCTGCCTTTTATATTCCGCATTAATGCTGCATTTTTCTGCTTTTCGGGATTTTTAGTGTAACTTTTTGCTTATCCAAACCACTATAATAATGACAGAGGAATTTTGGAAGCAGGTGTTAACATAAATATGCATAGACATGAAGATGCCGCGATTGCAGGGGCGATACTTCAGGGTGATGTTGAACGGTATGGCGAGTTGCTCGATAAATATCAGGATTCAGTATACGCAATCGTTGCCCGGCGGGTTCCGGCGGATGCGGTTGGCGTAGTGTCTCAGGATGCTTTTGTCCGGGCTTACCAGTCGCTGCCTAGTTATGGCGGGGATGCACCGTTCGGCAACTGGATGTCGCGCATTGCGATCCGTTCATGCTGTGCTTACTGGCGGGAGCAGATGCGCCACCGGGCGCACCTGGTCAGCATGTCTCCGACGGAAGACCAGCGGCGGTGGATCGAACAGGCCGCCGCCTGTAAAAAACCGGATGAGGCCGATCATCTGGTCAAACACGCGGAAGCGGCTGGGATATTGGAATGGCTGCTGGGACAATTATCGCCGGAAGACCGGACTTTGATTGAATCGGTTTATATCGACGGGAAGTTGTTAAGAGAAGTGGCGGCGGCATTGGAATGGAGTCTTATCAAAACGAAAGTCAGAGCAATGCGGGTCAGACGCAAGATGCGGCAGTTGCTCGAATCAATCGGAGAGTCATTATGAAAAAAGAAGAAATCAATCATTTGGAAGCGATCCTGTCAGCCGTGTTCAGGGCAGGCAAAGATATTCACCCGGCGCCGGAATGGCGGACGGGGGTCATGGGGGCGGTCCGCCGCTGTCATGCCGCTGAATGCATAGCCTTAAATTCCGCGATGATACCGGTCAAACTGATGTGGCGGCTGGCCATGGGATCGGCGGTTGCCGCGCTGTTCTGCGCCGTGCTGTATATGACGTTTCCGGCACAAAAATCAGCGGCTGCTGAAGTTCCGCTGGACAGTTTTGAAAATGCCGTAACCGTAGTGACTAAAATATAGGAGAGTCCGTGATAATGAAGAATAACAGTCTTTGGATGATAACGCTGTGGGCCGGTACATTGTTTTTTTCCGGCGCTGTTGCCGGTTTTTTTGTGAGTCATCTGGTCGCTCCGCCGCCGCCGTGGCACAACCGTTCCGGCCAGCCTCCGCCTCCACCTTCTCCGGAAAAACTTAAGCAGATGATTAGCGACCGCACTATCGACCGGCTTAAACTGACGCGTGAACAGCAGCAGCAGGCAATGCCCGCAATTGACCGCCTGGTCGAACGCATGGAACAGTTACGGAAGATGCATTCTCCTGAATATCTGGCGGTTTTTACGGAATTTTTTGACCGGCTTACACCAGTACTGGGGCCGGAACAGAAGCCGGAACTGGAAAAACTGCGGATGGAATTTATCGAGCAGCACGGCAGCAAAGGTAAAAATCCCCCGGAAAGACCGGAGCACAGAGATGATCACCGGGAAAATAATTTTTAAAAACTGAAAGATATTTCACCATTAAATGCGTAATAAACAACAAAAATTTACATTAGTGGAACTCCTGACCGTGATCGCGATCATCGCGATTCTTGCCGGATTGCTGTTTCCTGTTATGGGAAAAATCCGGGGCAAAGCCAAACTGTCTCAATGCGTAAGCAACCTCCGACAGGCGGGAATCGCCTTTTCGTCTTATATGACAGTGTCCCATGACACTTTTCCGGTAGCGGCAATGAAACCGACGGTCAACACTTCCGACCTGCGCATCGCGGATGTCCTGAAAAGCTATGTCGGCAACAACAGTAAAGTATTTCAGTGTCCGTCCGATATTCTGCCGGAAAAAGCATACTCCGGCAATACCGCAGACAAGACATTTTTTGAGGCCGAGGGTTGCAGCTATGAATATGCCAGCATGCTCGGCGGGCGCAAATTAGGTGCGAAAATGGGCCGGGACAATATGTCATCATCCGACCGGATAGTCATGTTCGACTATGAATGCTTTCACCGGACTTCAAATATTCTAAGCATCAATCAGGACGAAAGCGACATTGCCGAGAAAATCAATGTACCAAGTAAGGGTGGAGCCAAGAATTATCTGTTCGCCGACTGGCATGTCAGCGATAAATTGTAATATCAGGAGAAGAATATATTATGAAAACTTATTGTTCAGGAGGTCTTCTGCTTGCTTTCGCCTTGTCCGTTGCAGTAAATCAATCCTTTGCCCAGGAACGCGATCCGCGTGAACGACGGCCCCGCGATGAGAAAGGACATAAAGGCGGCGCACAGGAGTACTCTATTGAACAGGCAGTCTCCGACCAGGCGCAGCTTCACACAATTGCTTTCAACGGCCTTGCCTTTATCACCGGCGATTTCGGTGCCGACACCTTCCTGCCGCCGGGCAAAGTATGCGACTTTTTCGGTTTCCAGTACATGCGGGATATTGATGCGGCCCGGAAAGGACACAATCCGGTTTTCCTCGACCGGATTGCTGGAAATGTGCTGCATATCCTCAATGACGAACAGCGGGCCGCGTTTGCAAAAGCCGCACACCAGGATGCCGGGCAGTTATCTAGCCTTGCCGAGAAGCGGCTTCCGCTAATCAAGGCTTTCCGCCGGGAGCTTGACGGGGACATTCCAGCCGGAAGCAAAGGCTTGAACAAGGAGGCGGTGAAGCGGTATGCGGGAGACATCTTTGCTTTTGATGCGGAACTTAGCTTCAGACGCGCCCAGGTTTTCGGACAAGTGGCGTTCTCCTTAACGCCGGAACAGAAGGAATGCCTCGCCAGGATGAAATTCGGCGATTTTAACACCTGGCCCGATATTGACACGGACAGATACAAACTGCCCGGAGGCACGGAAAAACTGGTGAATGTGGCGTATATGACCTATGCCAGTGAGTTTTTCAGTTGGTATGCGGGGTCGATCAAAGCGGATACCTATTTCTGTCCGGAACGGCACGGCACTTATTTCGGCGGATTCTACATGAAAGACATGCCGGCGATGGGCAAACGCAATTACGACATCAGCACGTCCGTGACCGGCGACAGCGGCAAAGAGTTTCTTAATCTGCTTACCCAGGAACAACGGAGGAACATTACTGTCATACCAGACTTGCAGCGCAAGACTCTTCTGGCAATTATCGATGTGCGGCGCTCCATTGCCGCTGAATTGCGCAAGTTCATCAATGGTGGACAGGCGGACGAGGAAAAATTGCTTGAGCTTGGACGCCGCTACGGCGAACTGGACGGAGAGATGTCTTATTATTACGCGACGGCGTTCGCGAAGGTGAACCATGCCTTGACCGGAGAACAGCGCAAAGTGCTTATTAAGCTTCGCAATCTGAATGGATATGTCAGCGCGCCGGCTTATATTTACTCTGCGCCCGTTAAAGGGGAGGTAAAGCTGCCTGACACTGATTGCTTCTTTTTTCAGGATGTAAAACCAGTACTGGCCGCAAAATGAGTTCCGCCTTGCATAATTGCAGCAGGAGATTGTTTGAAATGAAACTGAACAGAAAGAATAAAGTCATAGTAATCATCGGGATTGCCGTACTGCTGGTTTTGTCGCTTTACGAACTGTATTTCCCGCTGTTTCGAAAACACGCCCCCGATCCGGATAAAATGGTCCGGAAGGATGCGGTCAAGTATCTGGCATCCAGGCAGTTTGCATCGCTGCCGGAATCAGAGCAGGAGCGCTATGTGAAAAGTTTGCGGACGGATAAAAACGGCCCTCCTATCCCTTTTTCCAATGATTTGAGCCAGGATGAACGTGCCGCCGTTTTCAAAAATACCAGAAAAATAATGCACAAGGAAATGAAAGAACGGATGAATACTTTTTTTGCCATGAACAAGGAGGAGCAGGAAAAGTTTATTGACAATATGGTCAGGGAAATGGAAGCGCGGCGAAAAAGCGGAACGTTTCCTCCAGGCGGAGGTCCGCCCGGGGGCCCGGGTGGACCGAGCAAGGCGATGATCCAGAATATGCTGGAAAATACCGATTCCACAACCCGTGCCCAGATGACGGAATTCCGCAAGCGGATGGAACAGAGAATGCCGCCGCCGCAATAACAAGGTAACAAATCAGCAAAAGTTTAATTAAATCAAAAAGGAGGAATATCATAGTTAACAATGCAGTTGAGTTATTATTGAACCATTTAGGCCGTATTAATTGTTTTTCCACAACACTCAGGAGATGAAAAAATGAACAAGCTAATGGTATTGGTTGCAGCCGGCATGCTGGGAATGGGGTCTTCCGTCACTTTTGCACAGGAAGCTGCGGCCGTCGCCGCAAATTCAGATCAGCCGGCGAAGAAAGAGATGAAAGAAAAAGGCCGTGGTGAGCGGCGCGGCGGCCCGGGCAGAGAGATGGATGAAATGTCCGGCCCCGGCGACAGAGGTCCCGGCGGCGATAATATGCGCATGATGACTGACCGCCTGCTCATGAAGTATCCGAAAGAAATGGAAGAAATCAAGAAATTGAGAGAAACTGATCCGGAGGCCGCTAAGAGTAAAATGCAGGAACTCTCTAAGAAAGTCGGCGAAGAAATGAAGGCCGAACGCGAAAAAATGCAGGCCGAACGTGAAAAACTCATGGAAATGGCTAAGACATACCAGAAAGATAAAGATCCGAAAGTGCTTGAACAGATCAAGGCAAAAGTAACCGAGCAGTATGCCCAGCGCCTTGAAAACTTGAAGAAGAAAATAGAATTTGACGAAAACAACATCAAGGAAAGAAAAGCCAAGTATGATGAAGCAGTTGCCAATAAAGACCAGGAAATAGCCAAGAGACTGGAAAGAATCACCAACCCTCCTAAGATGGATTAGCTCCCCTTTTCCATCTTTTGTTCCCCCGGCAGTTCCCGTGCCGATACCGCACGGGAACTGCCTCTTTTTTTTTGATGTTCCGCCATCGCTCCAAGCAGCAAAAATACGCATGTTCTTTAAAGCTGTCCGGAGCCGCCATAATCTCCTGTTTCCATTATAATAAATCTGCTTGTGGCTAAGGCGTTTGCGCCAACCTGTAAAATTTGCGAAAAAACGGAAAATAAAGGTCGATTTCAGCTTGTCAAAACCGGCAAAAGGTGTAGATTATTAAAATGTATTTATAACGTCCTCCTCCGGGGGATCAGCATGGAGACAAGACAAAAACTATGAATGAACTTGAATCAAGAGATTTTCCTGTAAATATTGAAGATATTATGCATACTGCATATCTGCAGTATTCGTTGAGCGTAAACGTGGGCCGCGCCATTCCGGACGTCCGCGACGGGCTGAAACCGGTGAACCGGCGTATCCTGTACGCGATGCACATGCTCGGGCTCTCCAAATCCCACTCCTATACCAAAAGCGCGAAAGTCGTCGGCGAAGTGATCGGTAAGTACCATCCGCATGGCGACTCCTCGATTTATGACGCCATGGTGCGTCTGGCCCAGGACTTCTCGATGCGCGCACCGCTGATTGACGGGCAGGGTAACTTCGGGAGTATTGACGGCGATGCCGCCGCCGCCTACCGTTATACCGAGTGCCGCATGGAACGCTTGTCGGAGGAACTGCTGGCCGACATAGAAAAAGATACCGTTGACATGACGCTGACCTTCGACGAGTCTTCGCAGGAGCCGACTGTACTGCCGGCGCGTTTCCCGCAACTGCTGGTCAACGGCACGACCGGTATCGGGGTCGGCATGGCAACCAGCATCCCGCCGCACAATCTGGCTGAAGTGATCAATGCCACGATCTGCGTAATGGAAAATCCGACGGCGACGATTGACGAGCTGATGCAGCATATGCCGGGTCCGGACTTCCCGACCGGCGCCATTCTGCGCGGCAAAAACGAAGTCCGCAAATTCTATGCCACCGGCCGCGGAACTTTCAGAGTCCGCGCCAAGGCGGAAATAATCGAAACCAACGGCAAAGAGCAAATCATCATCACCGAAATTCCATATGCCATCAACAAAGAAAATATGGTGAAGAAGATTGCCGAACTGGTCAATGATAAAAAGATCACCGGGATTTCCGGTTTGCGCGACGAGACCAGCCGCCGGGTTGGCATCCGCGTGGTGATTGACATTAAACGCGGAGCCATGGGCAGCGTGGTACTTAATCAGCTTTACGCCCATACCCAGCTTGAATCCGTGTATGGTTCGATCATGCTGGTGGTTGACCACAACCGGCCGCGAGTGATGAATCTGCCGCAAGTCTTGCAGGCATATATTGACCACCGTATGGAAGTGGTGGTCCGCAGAACGATATTTGAACTCAAGAAAGCGGAAGCCAGGGCGCACATCCTCGAAGGATTGCTGCTGGCGCTGGCTAATATTGATGAAGTTGTAAAAATCATCCGCGATTCCAGAAACCGCGAAGCCGCCGCCGAGGGCTTGATTGCGCGATTCCAGTTCTCCAAGGAACAGGTCGGTGCCATCCTGGAAATGCGCCTGCACCAGTTGACCGGACTGGCGATTGAAGATGTCCAGACGGAATATGAAGAACTGACCAAACTTATCGCCTACCTGAAATCACTGCTTGCCAGCCGCGAAATGCGCCTGGAAGTGATCAAGAATGAACTGATTGAAGTCAGAGAGAAACATTCCAATCCGCGCCGCACCGAAATTACTTTCGACGACTCCGATTTGAACATTGCCGACCTGATTGCCAGACATTCCTGCGTGATAACGGTTTCCAATACCGGCTACATCAAACGGGTGCCGTCCGACACTTACCGCACTCAGCATCGCGGCGGCGTAGGCATCATGGGCATGGAAACCAAAGACGCGGACTTTGTCGAGCATCTGTTCAACGCGGACAGCCACGACCTGATCTTCTTCTTTACGGACAAAGGATTCATGTACTGGCTGAACGTTTATGAAATCCCGGAAGCATCCAGAATTTCCAAAGGCAAGGCCATTGTCAATATGATCAAGATCGAGCCCGGCGAAAAAATCAAAGCCATGCTGACGGTCAGTCCGGACGAAATGGAAGATACAAGTAAATATATTATCATGGCGGCCCGCAGCGGTTATATTAAAAAGACTGCGCTCCCGGCGTTCAAGAATCTGCGCCGCACCGGCATCCGCGCCCTGACCATTGAAGAAAATGATGACTTGATCGCGGCGGATATCACCACTATCGGCAATGACATCATTCTTTCCACCGGACTCGGCATGGCCTGCCGGTTTGATCAGGCTCAGGTGCGTCCGATGGGCCGTACCGCCCGCGGCGTAACCGGCATGCGGTTCAAACTGGCGAACGATTATCTGGTCGGCATGGAAGTGATCAAAGAGGAAGTCGGCGAAGTAGAAGAAGGGCAGGAGGAAAATGCCACCGGGCCGGAACTGCTGGTTGTAACTTCCCGCGGCATGGGTAAACGCAGTTTTGTCAGCACTTACCGCAAGACCAAACGCGGTGCCAAAGGCGTAACCAATATCCGGTTCCGTGAAACTGAAGACATCGTCATCGCCGCTATTCAAGTGGAAAAAGGCGATGAACTCGTGCTGACCACGGAGCGCGGCCAGCTCGTGCGCATCCCGACGGATGAGATCAGGACTATCGGCAGGGCGTCAAAGGGCGTCAAAATCATGAATCTGCGCGAAACCGACCGCATCACCGGCGCGGCAAAAATAGTCAAAGTGGAAGGCGAGGAAAGCAGCATCAAAATCGAAGCTGTTCCCGAAGCCGGTGTAGTGCCGGAGATTGAAGATATCCCTGAACTCGAAGATGTCGACATTGATGACGTCGATGATATTGATGATATTGATGGCGTCGATGATGTCGAAGAGGATGACGACAAAGATACCGTTTAATTATACGGGTTTTCAATGGTCCTTTGTTTCAAAAACAGGCAATTGGATCTTTCCGGCGTAAGCCGTTTGATGGGAATCGTCAACGTTACGCCGGATTCGTTCAGCGACGGCGGCAGATGCTTTAATTCCGAAGGTGCCGTTGCGCACGGATTGAAATTGCTTGAAGAGGGGGCCGACATCATTGATATCGGCGGCGAATCCACGCGTCCCGGCGCCGTCGCCGTCAGTCCGGAGGACGAAACCGCCCGAATTGTGCCGGTGATCCGGGAACTGAAGCGGAAAAATCCAGATTGCATTATCAGCGCCGACACCAGAAAAAGGGAAGTGGCCGCCGCCGCCCTCGCCGCCGGTGCGGATATTATTAATGATATTACCGGATTGCGGCATTCGCCGGAGATTGCCGCAATTGCCGCAGAATACGGCGCCGGCCTGATCCTGATGCACATGCGGGGAACACCGGAAACCATGCAGTCTGCTGAAAACCTCAAATATTGCGATATAGTTAAAGAAGTTTCTGAATTTTTATTGCAGGCTGTGGAAAAAGCCCTTGAATACGGCGTGAAACGGGAAAATATTGTACTGGACCCGGGAATCGGATTTTCCAAGACTCCGGAACAGAATCTGGAGCTGATCGGTAGGATCGAAGAGATTAAAGCGCTTGGATTCCCGGTTCTGGCCGGACATTCCCGCAAGTCGTTTATCGGTGCGGTTCTCGGACGCAAAAATCCGGAAGACCGCATCTTCGGGACTGCCGGGGTTACCGCTTTTCTGGCCATGCGCCGCGCGGAAATCATCAGGGTGCATGACGTCAGGGCGATGAAGGATGTAGTGACCATGTTCAGCCGCTGCGCTGAATACGGTTCAAAATAGAGGACTGGAAAATGGCAAATTATATGACCTATATGCAGGATGCCTGGACGTATTTGAGGCCGGCCCTGGAAATCGCCATTCTGGCGTTCCTGATCTACAAAGTCCTGTATTATCTGCGCGGCACCAGGGGTTCCAATATCCTGGCGGGAATCCTGATCATGCTGATGCTGCTGACGGCGGCCTGCGACCTGATTAAGCTCGAAGTCCTCAACTGGATTCTCACCGGAGTATGGACGGTGCTGGCGACTGCGGTTATCGTTATTTTCCAGCCGGAACTCAGACGCGCGTTCGCCCAGCTCGGCAGCGCATCGTTTATGCATTCCGACCGCAAAAAAGAGGCGATTACTGAAGTTGTGACCGCCGTGCTGAATATGTCCAAGCGCCGGATCGGCGCGCTCATCGTCATTGAACGCAGCATCGGCATGCGGGCGATTGTCGAAGACTCCATCAAGCTGGACATCAAACTCAATTCCCTGATCATCGAATCTATTTTCTTCCCCAATTCTCCATTGCATGACGGGGCGATTATTATTAAGAATGACAAAATCATTGCCGCCCATTCAATCCTCCCGCTTTCGCGTGATGAATCCCTGACCAGATCGCTTGGCACCCGCCACCGCGCGGCGGTCGGAATTACAGAGGAATCCGATGCGGTGGTTGTGGTCGTTTCGGAGGAAACCGGCAAAATCAGCATTGCCTGCCGCGGCAGTCTCCGGCAGGACATCAAGACGGACAAGCTGCTGAAATACCTCACCGGGCTGCTGATATCCAACGATGCCGACTCTTTCGCCAGCATGTTCGGCACGATGGAGGAAAATGAACAACTGACCGGCTTTACCAGCGGTGAAGAGGGATCATAATGGATTATCGTTTAAACAACCAGGAAAGAGACCGCCTCAGATGGATTCCGGCGGTTATCCGCAATGATTTTCTCCGGAAATTTCTCGCGCTGTTTTTTGCGGTGCTGGTGTACCTGATGGTCGCCAATAAAATCGGCACTGAAGAAAAGATTTCAAATGTGCCGGTGGATATCGAACTGCCGGGCGGACTGGTCAATCTGGACGCCAGAAAACCGACGATTAACGTGACTGTGCGCGGCAGTAAAAAGAACCTCTCCGGCATTGGCGCGATGGATATCAAAGTCAAGGCGGAAGTCGTCGAGAACAAATATATCGCCGGATTCCCTTATCTGCTTAAACTGAGCATGGACAACATTAAAACACCGTTCGGTGTAAGCGGCGTGAATTTCAACCCGAAAGAGATTCCGCTGTCGCTTGAAAGAAATGATTCTAAAAAAGTGATGGTCGAGCAGAAATTTGATTCCATCCAGAATCTGCCGAAAGATTATGCGGTAGGCAAAATAAAAATCAACCCCGCTGAAGTGCTGATTATCGGCCCCCAGAGTATTATCAAGGAAATTAAATCTATCCAGACCCGGCCGATTCCGCTGGACAGCCAGACCATCGAAAGTTTTGAATATCAGGCGCCGTTATCCACCCCTGACTCCATAAAAGTCTCCCCGATCAAAGTGACGGCGCAGGTGGAAATAGTCCGCAATTTTATCACCAGAACCTTCAAATCCGTGCCCATCCGGCTGCTCCAGCCGCCCGATGATCAGGAATTGCTGAAAGTCGAACTGCTCTCCACGCCGAACGCCGATATAACAGTCTACGGTCCGCAGAGCAAAGTGGCCCTGCTGAAACCGGAGGAGGTCAAGTCCTATATCGATGTTTCAGCCCTCCAGGAATCCGGCTCTTTCAGCTCGGAAGTCTACTGCTGGACCAGCGACCCGGAAATAAAGGTCAAAAACATCTACCCCGAAAAAGTTAAACTGAAACTTACCCGCGTCAAAAAATAGCGGACGGGCGGCTCTCCCTGCAAGGATCAAAAATCAAAGAATCCCTGTTCGGTATATTCTTCTTCTGACGAAACATGCGTTCCGGTTTTCGCCTTTGTCTTTTTCTCCGTTTTTACTTTGGGCTGCGGTTTGAGCCGGGATTGCCTTTGGACCGGCCGGCTCCATTTTCGCTCCACGCTTTCCAGGTATTCCATTTCATATTTCAAAGTTAGCTGTTCATGAATCAGTTGCTGTTCAAGCTGGCGTGTCGCGGCTTTGCGCTGTTTGTCCGACCAGGCCAGAAAGCGCCAGGACGATTCCGCCTGGGCATTGCGGATAAGTGCCCGGACCGAGCGCAGGCCGTTTTTAAAATCTTCGATTACCGCCAGGATTTGAGTGCAGGAGATGTGGCTGGACATCGGGTCCTGCTTCATGTCCAGCGAGGCTTGAATCGCCAGCAGACTGTCCAGATCGTTCTTTTGGTAAGCCGCCTGGATCTGATGCCATAAACGGCTGTTTTCGGCATTGAAATCGCAGCCGGTGTCCGGATGGAGTTTGAAGCATAATTTGCGGTAAACATCCCGGATTCTGGCGGTCTGGTTTCTCATTTCCGGATCATCTCTGACCACCTTCTTTTTACCGTCGAAAATGTCTTCAAGGTCATCAAACATTTTGTCGAATTCTTCTTTTAAATCTCCGTCCTCGTCCAATTCTTCAAAATTTTTATTGAATTCCTCGTCCAGATCTTCGTCATCCTCAAGGTCATCGTCAGCATCAGCATTAAATTCGTTGACGTATTCGACCAGCGCGTCATGCAGCGACATGCCGTCTCTGGCTTTTTTCTGTAATTCCTGATACAGTTTGCGCGGGGTTTTGCCGGAGAGGTCGCTCAGGCACTCCACCTGCTCCACAAACCAGCCTTTCCGCCGGATCTGTTCATGCAGTTCCCGCAATTCAGTCAGACGGCTGCCGAAAGTAGCGTGCATCCATTTTTCATAAGCGGGACGGTCTTCATTGCAGTATGCGTCCCACTCTTTCTGCTGTTTCTCGAAATCGCGTTCCGCTTTTTTGCACTTCCGCAATAATTCCTTTTTCACGGAGGAAATATCCAGCAGGATCAGCTCGTAAAAACCAAACGGCTTAGGCTTGGCGGCGGTACGCCCGGTATATACCCACATCTTCTGACGGTTTTGTTTCTTCTTGTATGCCATGCTGAAATTACGCTCTTTTGAAGTCAATATAGCCGCGATCGATATCGGTGCGGACTAATTGTACGCGGAGCTGGTTGCCGACGTCCTGGCCTTCGAATCCGCTCACCAGTCTGCCTTCCACCGGCGGACTCAGCAGGCGGACCCACGTGCCTTTATCGGCGGCGCCGGTGACGATGGCGTCGAACTGTTCGCCGATTCTTGACTCCAGCAGCATCGCGGCGGCGGCCTTTTCGACCAGCCGCTCAACTTTTTTTGCATCGTCCTCTTTTTCTGTGCAATGCCTGGCCAGCATCTGCAGTTCATCGTCTTTATACGGCATCGGACGCCCCCCGATGGCCGCTTTCAGCAGCCGCTGGGTGATCAGGTCCGGAAAGCGGCGGTTAGGGGCCGTGGAGTGAGTATAATCCTTGACCGCCAGCCCGAAATGGCCGGATGCGGTTTGTCCCGGCAGTTCAATCACATATTCGCCTTTGCCCAGCAGTTTGATGATGCTGAGCGAAAGGTCGGGAAAGCGGACCGGGTCGGCGGCTTTTTCCGCCAGCAGAAACTTTTCCAGCGCTTTGGAGTCCGGTTCCGCAGGTAAATTGACGCCGCGTTCGGCGGCCAGTTCCACGATCCGGTTCCAGCGTTTGGGTACGCGGACTATGCGCCGGACGGACGGAAAATTCCGCGATGCCAGGTAACGGGCGGTAACCCCGTTGGCCGCGACCATAAAGTCCTCAATAATATCTTTTGCCCTGTTCGATCTTTCCTCTTCCAAATCCTTGAGGTCTTCGCCTTCAAATACCGGCCGTGCCTGGATGGTTTCAAAGTCCAGCGCGCCGTGCAGGACGCGTAGCGCTTTCAGTTTTTGCGCAGCAATGTCCTGAAGCCGGATATTTTTTTCCAGCCCGCTGACCGCAGTGACCGCCTGCAGCACCGGCCCCTCTCCCTCCAGCCAGGCGGCGGTGCTGTTGTACGCCAGCTTGGCGCGGTTGCAGACCTGAGCACGGTAAACATCCGAGCTCTGGAGCGATCCGTCTCCGGTCAGGATCATTTCAATGACAACGGCCAGGCGGTCCGAGTCGTAGTTGAGCGAAGTAAGGTCGGTGGAAAGCTTCTCCGGCAGCATCGGGAAAATTTCGGCGGCGGTGTAAACGGAGGTGGTATTCTGCCTGGCATAACGGTCAATGGCCGAATTTTTACCGGCGACAGCATCCACATCGGCAATGGCTACCAGCACCTTGACGGAGCCGCCGCCCAGGTCTTCGGCCACCGTGAGCTGGTCCAGATCGCGGGAATCATCATTATCCATGGAACACCACAGCAAATTCCTGAGATCCCGCATCGGTTCTCCTGCCGGCACTACTGCGGGAGCGTTGATGCGGTCTAGTTCTGCAAAAACTTCCGGCGGAAAATCCGGCGCCATCCCTCTGTCCAGCATTGCGCGGTGAGCAATGCGTTGCAACCGTGAGCGGTTTCGCGTATCGTCGTTGTTCATTATAATTTTACCTTATTGACAAATTTGGATTTCATTATGCGGCGCAAATTTCTCTTCAAAACTATTGTCATACTTATCGGCCAATTGTCGCTACAGTGTAACGACAGTCTGTTTGCCGTATCCTGTTTGTTAATATATCATTAATTCTTGTGTATTAAAACGGCAATGTCAATGTTGCGTTCACCCTCCGCAAAGTTTCCGCAGGAGAAGCGTCGTTGCGGCCGAAAGCAGATATGCAGAAAAGAAGTAATCCGTTATGCAGTTTTTTCTATGGCTTTGGCGGCTTCCCGGAGCAGTTTTATGAACTTTTCCAGGCATTCGGAAGTTTTGAACCCGGAAATGGCAATCGCAGCATATGCCGGACTGCCGATATTTACCGCCAAACTGAGTTGATTTTTATGTTTGACCATAGCCAGTTTCTTCTTTCGGATTTCGTCCAGTTTACGGAAAAGTTCCGCATCCGCCTGTTCATGAAACAGCGCCTTGACATCTTCCTCCGGCAGTTCTGCCAGCAGCGCCATGCCGATGCTGGATTCCAGCGCCGGATACAGCGCCATGCCGCCTAAGCCGTTTTCAACCGGCGACCCGCCGGAATTATAATAGAGGTAACAGACTTTATCTTTCCACAGCACCCCGAGCGCGACCAGATAGCCGTGCTTGGCCAGGCGGTCAAGATGCGCAAAAGATCTGCTTAACAGCCCTGACGCCGCCATGCTTTGCGCCGCAATGACGTGCATGCCGGAGCCGACGGCATACCGCCTGGAAGACGTCCGGTAAGCCATGCCCAGATATGCCAGCGTTTTCAACAGCCGGTTGACCCGTATCGGGCTGAGGTTGAGCTTTCTGGCGACAGCCAGCCCGGAAACCGGTTCCGGACTCATGGCCATTTCCTGCAGGACAGCCAATCCGTCAACCAGTCCGTATACTATTTGCGACGGTATTTTATTCATGATCCCTGCTTCTGCTTTTGCAGCCATTCCGTCCATTTCTGTTTATCGCTGCCGAAATCCTCTCCGGTGATTTCCTTGAGATATTCCGCAACCGCGGAGTTCAATTCGCGGTCTTTCGTTTCCAATGAATTTATCAGATACGGAACGGCCGGTTTTTCAAACCTGGCCATTGCCTTCAAGCCGGCCAGCGCGGTGGACGCACTGTTTTCTTTGTTGCGGTTGAAAATATCCTCCAGCGCGGGAATGACGGATGCGTCACCGGAGCGGGCCAGCGCCTTGGTCAGTTCGGTTTGAACACGGGTACTCGTTTCCCGTCCGGCCATCGCGACTAAATCCGGAACGGATTTTTTGTCCTGAAGTTCGCCCAGAATATAGACCGCCTGTTCGCGGATCAGCGACTCCGGATCGCCCAGCAGGCAGCGGATATAAGTCAGGTCCGGCGTCTGCTTCGGAGCGAGCAGAACTATTGAGCGGGCGGATACCCGCCGAACGTCATTTTCCCGGTCTGTCAGACTTTTGACGAGTTCCGGCACCGCGCCGCCTTCGCCGAGTTGTCCCAGGTCGTATGCGGCGGCGGCCCTTTCGCCGGCGTCATGCGATTGGAGTTTCTTCAGCATGGCTTCCAGCGGCGTGGGCGCTTTCTGCCGGCCGGAATCAGGCGTGTCGTTAATCAGGTCCATCATAACTTTGTTGCGTTCGGCCTCTTTTATTTTTATATCTGCAATTTTCTCGTAGGCTCTGCCGACCGCCTCTTTAATGCCGTAAAAACTCAACACCTGGTTAGGCTGCCGGATTTTGGCTAACGTTTTGGCGGCCGCCTGGGCGACTTCCCGGTTCTCGTCCGCATACAGGGCAAGGATATCTTTCATTAATGGATTGATCAGAGAAATCTTTTCGCTGAGCGTCTGTATCGCGGCGATCCGGAGCGGCGGTTTGAGGTTGCGATTCCCGGCAATGTTGAAAAGTGTCGGAATCACGGTGGCGCCGACGAAAAATTTCAATGCTTTTACGGCTTCCATTCTGACGGGAACAGGCGCGAGAGGATTTGCGCCGATATCGGCTATTTTGTCGGAATATTCCTGAATGCCGGTTTTTCTGACGCTTTCAATATCACCTGCGGCAGTTACCGCCGCCGCTCTGTTTGCATCCGTCACTCCGGCATTGGCTGCGGCCGCCAGCAGATCGGGAATGGCCTTTTCGTCACTAAATTTGACCGATGCGGCGATGGCGGCGGCGGCAACGTCGGAACTGCCTGAATAGCATTTGCGGAATAGACGGAATGCGGTTTCCCGCTGTTCCGGCTTCTTAATTTTCTGTTGCTCCAGACGGACGGCAAGATCTTTGACGGCTCCAATCTGACGGATCGGATCGCCGCTTTTTATTCCGTCATCGGCAACTTCCAGATATGACGAACCGCTGAAAATCAGCCATCCGGCAATTATTGCGGCGACGATCAGCGGCGATGCCAGCACAGTTCCGAGAACCAGCGGCTTGCGCCTGATCTTGCGCCACAGACGGACATGCGGAGGAACCGGCCGCGCTGAAACCGGATCGCCTTTGAGATAAGATAAAAGGTCGGCCCGGAGGTCTATGATCTGCTGATATCTGCGGTCAGGGTCTTTTTCCAGACATTTAAGGATAATATTTTCCATATCTTTGGACACCGCGCCGGGCGCGATAGTCTGCGGGCGGACTGGCTCGGTATTGACGACCAGACTGATCGTCTCAAACGCGGTTTCGCCGTGGAACGGCTTTTTCCCGGTCAAGCCTTCATAGAGGATCACCCCCATACTGTAAATATCGCAACGGCTGTCGATGGAGTGAGTCTGACCTTGCGCCTGTTCCGGACTCATATAAGCGGGCGAACCGAAAACCGCGCCGGTAATGGACTGAATCGACATGCTGGAGGTGTCCTTGGCCAGCCCGAAGTCCATCAGCACGACACGGGCGGTCTGTTTTTCCAGCATTATGTTCGCCGGCTTCAGATCGCGGTGAATGATCCCCCGGTCATGCGCCGCCTGCAACGCGGAGCAGACAGCGGCCATGTGCTGGATAAACACTTTTTCCGGCATTTTCCGAGAAGACTGAAAAATATCCTGAAAAGAGTCTCCGTCAATAAAATCCATGGTGAAATAAAATTGGCCGTCAAGTTCGCCCATTTCATGCACTGCAATGATATTGGGGTGCTTCAAGTTGGCGGCGGCCCTGGCTTCCAGCAAAAAGCGCTTGATTGCCATTTCGGTGGCGCCTTCACCCTGAATCATCAATTTTAGCGCCAGTTCCCGCTTCAGGTTGGGATCGTAAATCTTATAAACGATGCCCATGCCGCCGCGGGCAATTTCATTCAATATCTGATATTTGCCGAAAATGGAATTTTTTCCTCCCCCGCTTTTGGCGGCGGAGTGTTTGCTAAGTTCCTCGATGGAGGAATTGGTCAAAATAACGGTTTTATCTTCGGGCGATGCGGCTCTTGCGGATTGCGGTATCTTCAATAAGTTATTTTGAACAGCATTGTCAGTTTGACTTTTACGCTCAATTGCCAGCCCGATTGTTTTATCCGGTGTTTTTGCGGACGCAGCCGGAATATCAGGCAACACCTGCCGGATGGGGGCCAGCGGTAAACCGCACGACGGGCAAAGCACCGGATTCTTCAACGAGACGGCAACCGGATCGCTTTCCGTGTTGCAGGCATCGCAGCAAAGGACAAGCTGCCCGGCGGCCTGAAGCGTTCCGCCGCATTCACATTCCGGCATACTGCCGGGGATTATGCCGTCGGCATCATATTCCCGGCTGCATTTCCCGCATTTCAACTTAAATACATTGCTCATCACTGTTAAATCCCGGATTTGTTACAAATACAGACTTACATATTACTACCGCCTCAACAATTTTTCTAATACGCTACAGGAGAAAGCCGGAAGAAAATTAAAGCTCAATGATGAAATTTTGCGAAGATGTCATGGTTATGCTTGCATTAAGGCTGATTTTTAATCAGAAAAGATTCCAGCGGGTTTATTGTTTCCCGGCTGCTGAATTTGGTGAACGCTTTCTGGAACCGGGCACGGGTTTCCGCTTTCTCTTTTGACAGGGCGGCGATAATTGCGCCAAATGCGGCAGCGTTCTCTATTGCAGTCTTTCCGGAAGTCAGTTTATGCAGCCGGATTTCCATGTTTCGGATTTGAACCGAAAAGTCGTTAAAATCACCAAGCAAGGTTTGTATTCTTTTCAAATCCCTGATTACCCGTCCGGTTTTGCCGTCCGGAAGCACTGAATAAAAGAAATCCAGCAGATAACGCAGTTTCTTGCATTGAATCCGTACTTTATGCACAACTGAATCCGGTGAACTGGTTTTAACGGCAAGCCCCTTGTCAATTACCCTGCCCAGTCTTTTCAGAATGATTCCGGCAACACCCGGCAGGACAGAATTTTCGGATTTTTCAGTTGCCGGAAGTTTATCCGCGCCATTCAGGAATTTCTCCCATGCGGTTATCATGGATAAGTATTTACTTGAGCTTATAATCGCAATCAGCGCAAGAAACTGCCGTCGCCGCCGCCGTTGCATGGTTTTGAAAAAATTGAGCAGCGCCGGGCGCATGGCAGGCGATAATATTTTTAAAAGACGTTCTTTCTGTTCCATAAATACGTCGTGATCACGAAGCTGGTTGGTGATTGTGCCTAATTCATCAAATTCATGCATGAAAGGCGCGATCCTGTCTTCCGGGAAGACCTCTTTCAGTTCGCTCAGCGCCACGCGCATTTTTCGCAGGGCGACCCGAAAATCGTGCAGGCATTCGGAATCTATGTCGGCGATGATGCCTTTTTCGTTATAGCGCAGACTGTCCAACTGCAATTTCAGGATGGAGACAGTTGCCGATTTTATGGTTGCATCCGGTGTAAATTTCAGATATGCGGTTTCATCCGGAACAACCTGAATGCCGGCAGCTTTCAATGCCGTGTCAATTAAAGTCCGCCACATGCCGCCGCCCTTCTGCAAGGCTTCCGGCGGAATAGATGAACACATTGCCTTTAATTGTTTTTTATTAAGCCGGGATGATTGCAGGCAGATCATTGCAGGCAGCGCAACAGAGGTATTCTCCGGCAGCGAATATTCCAGAAAAGTTAAAGACACAGTCTGTTTTGCATTTGATTCCAGGGTAAAGCTGCTGGTGCGTAGATTCAGCGAAAACAGCGGAACAAGCGCCCGGTTGCCAAGTATGCGCGACAATTTTTTGCTTAATTCAGTTTTTAGAATATCTCTCCGATACTTTAAGTCCCGCTTTTTGTCCCAGACCATTGATGACTGAAGCGAATCATCGGCCAGGCTGATCAAGTTATAAATGCGTCCGCATTTTACCAGAGTGAAGTTCTTATTCAGAAGCCGCCGGTCATATGCGTCAAAAACGGTCTGTTGTTCACATTCTTCACATGTTTTATTGACGGTGAAACCGGCGGCGATTACCGCTAACATGCCGGCAATATTCGTTCTTGCCGGAGCAAGGATAAATCTGATTTCCCGAGTATTTTTTTCAGCGTCCATTGCCATTCAAACCCCATTAAACGGAATCAGCCAAAATGAAAAAACGCAAAATTCGCGTTGTTTAACATACTTTCAGGTTACTGGAATACAACTTTAGCATTTAAAGCGGCAGCTTTGACTATTTCTCTGACATTGGCATCGCTCAGGGATTTTAAAGCATCCTCCAGCGGCAGCAACCAGCGCTTTCTGGATGCCTGTTCCGGCCAGTTGTCCAGAATTTCGGTTATTTTCAGCATATATACCTGAACATGGTAGTTGCGGCCGAACTTGTGATAATCGTAGGCCCCGGCAGGAGTCTCCGAGATAACGCCATGAATTCCAGCTTCCTCAAAGGCTTCGCGGGCGGCAGTATCCTGCGGGGAATGTCCAGCTTCGATATGGCCTTTAGGCAGCACCCGGCGGTCCGGGAACGCCTTGGAGGAGATGAGCATGATTTTTATCAGCTCCTTATCGAAAACAAAGGGAATTGCACCCGCCTGTTGTATTGTTTTATCCAAAAATTCCGCTCCATAGATTAATTGTCTTTTAGAAAATATATATTTCCTGCCGTTTTGCCAGTCTTTTGTAATCTTTTTAATTGATTTCTAACAATATTACGGATTGTTTTTATTACATATCCAAGTTAAATTTATACACTTCAAAGAATCGGGTTTTTAATAAGTAATGTTTCCCGGAGGAAAATATGGCGTTGGTTCCGGTAAAGAAAACTAAGATGCCGCTGCAGGCGGCGATTATTGACATCGGGGCTCATTCGGCGCGGATGGACATAATTCAGATCGAAAAAAATAAGAGCTACGAAATATTGGAAAGCCTGGTGCAACCGGTAAATCTGGGGCGGGACGTTTTTACCAGAGGCATGATTTCCCCTGAGTCAACCAGTCTGCTATGCGGAATTATGAAGGATTTTGCCGCCAAAACCGCGGAATACGGGGTCGGCTATATCCGGGCTTTCGCGACCAGCGCGGTGCGCGAAGCCTTTAACCGCGAGATATTTATCAGCAACATAAAAATCGCCTGCGGCATCGACCTGGAAATACTGGAAGGTTCAAAAGAGGCCGCGCTGATCACGATGGCGGTCAAGAAGGCGCTTGGCGGAAAAACTGTGCTGTCCAAAGCCAATCTGCTGCTGCTGGGCATCGGCTCCGGCTCGGTGGAAGTTTCGCTGGTGCGCAACGGTGAACTGAAATTTGCCGAAACTTTTGCCCTTGGCACCATCCGCATTTTTGAAGAATACGGTAGCAAGGCGGCCGAACCGGAAAGACTTACTGACATTATTGATTCATATACGGAATTGATCGCCGACCGGATCAGCCGCATTTCCGACATTCCTAAAAACATCCAGTTTGTCGCGGTCGGCGAAAGCGTCCGCATCATTATGGATATCAACGGCAAAGCGGTCAGGAATCAGCCGGTCAGGACAATTGCGCTGGAAAGGTTTGAAAAACTATTCCGCAAAATCAATCTGCTGTCACAGGCGGAAATGGCGGAGAAATACCAGATCAGCGATGTCGCCGCCAGAGGAATTGTTCCCTGCGCCTGGATCATAAAACGTTTTTTCGACATGACAGCCGCCGGTTCCCTGATTGTGCCGGCGGTCACCACGAGAAATGCCGTGCTCGAAGATATAATCCGCCAGTTGTTCAATGAAAAAGATCCGTTTATTCCGGATATGCTGTCCGTGGTTAAGTCCATGGGCAAAAAATACTGTTTTGATCCGAATCATATCGAATCAATCAAGGAGATATCGCTCAAGATGTTTGACAAGATGCGCGCGATTCATTCGCTGGGTGAGCGGGAACGGCTTTATCTGGAAATTGCGGCTATTTTGCACGACATCGGCCGGTTCGTGGATTCGCGGAAACATCATAAGCATTCATGTTATCTGATTTCGAATACGCAGATTCCCGGCTTGACCGAGGAGGAACGGCTGGTCGTGGCGGCGGTGGCCCGTTATCACCGCAAAGGGAAGCCTCAGGCTTCGCATCCGGAATATATGGTTCTTCCCGCTCAAATGCGCGTGCTGGTCTGTAAACTGGCCGCGATTCTCCGGGTCGCCGACGCCGTCGCCAATTCCCAGGAACGGAAAACCAGAAACTGTTCGATCATTGTCAAGGACCGGGTGCTGGCAATCAAAGTCGGCGGGTCTGCCGATATGGGGCTGGAGAAAACGCTGCTGACAAAAAAATCAGATCTGTTTGAAGATGTTTACGGCATGAAAATAGTTTTAGAATAGTAACATAGAAAATTTCAGGAGTATTAACGCGGTGAATGGTTTTCTGGATAAAAAATATTTTGTTTCCCGCGAATTGAGCTGGCTTGAATTCAATGCCAGGGTGCTGGATGAAGCCGGCGATGTCGGCAATCCTTTGCTGGAGAGACTCAAGTTTATCGCCATCTTCAGCAACAACCTGGATGAATTCTTCATGATCCGCGTTGCCGGGCTGCGGCAGTTATTAAGCGCCAAAACATTGCAGACCGACTGCTCCGGACTGGGACCGGCGGAACAGATCAAGGCCGTCAAGAAAAGACTGAAAGGCCTGATTGAACGCAAATACCGTTATTTGCAGCAGGAAATTCTCCCGGAGCTGGCGGCGAAGGGGGTTCAGCTTGTCGGGACGGAACAGTTGACGAGCGAACAGCGGGTCTTTCTGAAGGAATATTTCCTCAACCAGGTGTTTCCGGTGCTGACTCCTTTTGCGGTTGATCCCAGCCACCCGTTTCCGATTCTTAACAGCGGGGCGATTGAAATCGCCGTCAGCCTCAGCCGGGATGACTCCGGGAAAGTGCTGCACGCGTTTGTTGAAGTTCCGCAATTGCTGCCGCGCTTTATCCGGCTCAGTTTCTCGCCGAAAAACAGCCAGCAGTACATTCTGCTGGAAGATCTGATCATGGAGCACATCCAGTTCCTGTTCAGCAACTGCAAAATACACGAGATCATTCCTTTCCGGATCACCCGCGACATGGATTTTTCGCTGGAGGAGGAGGGGGTTGCCGACCTGATGCAGTATATGAAAAAAGAGTTGCTTCACCGCAAGAGCAGAGAACCGATCCGGCTAGAATTGCCGAAAGGCTGCCGCGGCAAACTGGCGGAATGGCTGATGGAGCAATTTCAACTGGATGATGATTTAAAATATAATGTGCCGATGCCGCTCAATCCGGCCGCTTTCTTTGAATTTATCGGCAAGGTCAACCGACCCGACCTGATGAATCAGCCGTGGCCGCCATTGCCGGTCCCGGAATTCTCCAGCGTCACCGGTTCGATGTTTGACGTGATCGACCGCGAGGAATGTGTAATCGACGCGGTGCCGTTCCAGAGTTTCGATCCGGTCGTCAAGCTGCTGAATGAAGCGGCCGAAGATCCGGATGTGCTGGCGATCAAACAGACTCTTTACCGGGTCAGCGGCGATTCTCCGGTAATTAAAGCGCTGCAGCGTGCCGCTGAAAACGGCAAGCAGGTGACAGTTATCCTGGAATTGAAAGCCCGGTTTGATGAGGATAACAACATTAACTGGGCGGTCAAGCTTGAAGAATCCGGCGCTCATGTCATCTACGGCATCGCCGGTTTTAAAATCCATTGCAAAGCGCTCCTGATCGTCAAGCGGACCAAAGATATGCGGATCAAGCGGTATGTCCATCTGGCGACCGGCAATTACAACGATAAGACCGCGAAGCTGTACACCGATATCGGAATGTTTATGTGCGACACGGAAATCTGCCTGGAAGTCTCTTCGCTGTTCAATGTGATGACCGGCTATTCTTCGCCGCTGAACACCTGGAACAGGATCGCGGTAGCGCCGTTCTCCCTGAGAGAGAAATTCGTCGAACTGATTGACCGCGAAGCCAGAGTTTCGACCAGAAACAATCCCGGCCGCATCATCGCTAAAATGAATTCGCTGGTGGACCCGGAGATCATTTCGCATCTTTACCGCGCGGCGACCGCCGGGGTTAAAATCGACCTGATAGTGCGCGGCATCTGCTGCCTGAAGCCCGGCATCGGCACCGCAAATATCAATGTCATCAGCATTGTTGACCGTTATCTGGAACACAGCCGGGTCTTTTACTTCAGGAATTGCGGCGAGGAGGAATATTATCTTTCCAGCGCCGACTGGATGCCGCGAAACCTCGATCACCGGATTGAAATCATGTTTCCCGTGGAAAAGGAGAGCGTCAGGAAAATCATCCGCCAGACGCTGGAAATTCAGCTCAAGGACAAGCGTAAATCACGGTACATGCTGCCCGCCGGCGGCTATACCCGGACATTTAATAAAGTCAAGGATAATTCCGCCAGCCAGTTCCGCACTTATCAGCTCTTTCAGGAGATTTACGACAAGTCCAGACAGCGGCGGGAAGAGATCAGGAAATTGAAAATATTCTCCCGACCTCAAGAAAATTGAACTTTGTGAAACCGGCGTCAGCTTCGGCATCTAGCGTCAGATAGTCAGGCAAAATAATTCTGCCACGAGCACATAAAATTCTTGAGATGATCGCTGATTGCTTTTCGACGCAATAATATCCGCAGACGAAAGCAGCGGGGACTGGCGGCGGGAAGAACACTTTCAGCTTATTTTGCCATGATTTTAAAATATTTTCTTCATAATTGCACTAGAATTGACCCGCAGGGGCGGCTTGAAATTGCTGAATGGTCAAATATAGTATTTCGTGGCAGATGTCATTCTCTATTTATCACTTGTTTTAAGCAATGAATCATAAATATTTAATTGAAACTGCGAAACCATCTGTAATCGGTCAAAATTATTTTAAGGAATAGCAAATATATGAAAAAGTCTTTTCAGATAAGTGAAATATCATCATTTTTACTGCAACTTTTTATTGTAGCGGCACTGCTGATACTATGCGGCTTGGTGATTGGCGGTTTGATGCCGGACAAATCCCGGGAAATATATGCAAAATGTGTTCCGCTATTCTCCGAAGAACTGCGGCATGTGATTAAGCCTGAACCTGTTGAGAAAATGATTTATACGTCACTCTACCTGCTGCTGGTGCCGCTGGCTTTTGCAACGCTTTATATTTGCCGGCTGTGCGGCAGAAAATACCATGAACGTCTCCGGCAGCTAAGTGTAGCCACATGGCAGAAGCTGTTATGGACTGGTTGCATTCTTATTTTCTCATTGACTATCTGGTGTTTTTTTGATAAAATAGATTTTCTTGAAATCATATTCACGTCGCTAGTCAGTCATCCGTGGTATTGGCTGCCATGTTTCCTGGTCACCATTGCGCTGGCAATAATGATGATAAAACTCAAACTTTATCCCGGACAGTGCCGCAAGTGGTGGGCGCTGGCATTTTTCCCTTTGCTGATACTTGTCATTTTCAATAGAATGTACTATCTGGGATGGGTTCCGCCCAACACCTATCACCTTGAAATCCTTGTCTACGCGGTGTCGCATGCGGCCCAAGGCCAGTTGGAATGGCATTTATACGGGAATTATCACTGGATGCTTTCCCCGCTGTTTGCCTTGATCAAAACCTCTATCTTCAATTTTTCGATAGTTATGAATATCCTGTTTATATTCACATTTATGACCATGGTTTTTTTAGGCTCAAGATTGATAAAGAATTATCTCCTGCTGTTCCTTATGCTTTTTTTTCTGATATTGCCGGTCTGCTACTCTACAATCTACCAGCATTTTATTGAGCCATACTTTCAGTATCACCCCATCCGCTCATTCTGGCCTGCTGTCGCAATGTTGATTTTCTATTTTTATCATCAATCAAAAGGCGGGATGAGATATCGCCTGCTGGCTGCGGTATGCTGTGCACTCAGCTTATTCTGGAATATTGATAGCGGTATTGCGGTAACCGGAACATTTGTTTTTTTCTTTGGCGCAGAAATGGTATCATCCGGATTCCGTCGCGATAAATTAATTCATCTGGCGTGGTTCTGCGCGGTATTTGTCATATCCGTGCTGGCGCTGTACGGTGCATGCTGCTGGAGTTTCGGCAGAATATTGCCCATTGATTATTTTTTGCAGGGATATCTGCTGGTTTTAAGGACAGGCTTCTGGTCGTTGCCGATGCCGCTGGGAGCATGCATGTGGGTTTTCTTTGCCGGAATTTACGTTGCCGCTATTATTGCCGGTTTGCGCGGTATGTTTTCAGGGCATGAAACTTTATTCAGCCAGTCATGCATTTTCCTCGGAGTGCTTGGTCTCGGCCTGTTTTCGTATTATCTGAACCGCTCGCATGTTTGTAATCTCTGGGCGCCGATCTCGCCGGCCATATTGCTAATGTTTCTCTTTGCCGACCGCTGCCTTAGAATGTCAAAAGCCGACAGGAAGCTGATTGCGCTTGTATTACCCGCGCTTCCGGTAATTTTGCTTGGCGTCGCAACCTTGTTTAATTTGGGATATAATTCAAAATTTATCTTAAACGGAACGATTATGCAACTCAGTTTTCTTACTGTTGATGATAGTAAGTCACAGTTCCAGCAACGCATAAATTTTATCCGGAAGAGCGCCGGCATGCGTAAGAAAATAAATATTATTGGTAATTATCAAGGAATTTACTACGCAGAGAGCGGACTTACTTCAGGGATCCCCAACTTCAATGAACAGGAAATTTTCACCGCCGGACAGCAGGCGCTCTGTGCAAAACAACTGGCTGAATCGGACTGTCCGCTGATTCTTGCCTCCCCCGGATCCCGTTTCTATTATATCCGCGATGAAACGCTAAAACATTACAAACTGATTGCGGAAAGCGATGACGGCGAACTTAAGTATTATGAACCATTAAAAAATCTGCAAATGAATAAAGCAGAAGAAAATAATGTGTTGAAAATCAACCGTGTGCTGTTGTTTGAAGAAATCAAGTGAAAACCGGGATTGTGCCGCAGATTTGAAATATGGCACCAGGCTAATCTGGAAGCTCCGGCGCGTTGCGAATCCGGCGCTTATACCCGGACATTTAATAAAGTCAAGGATAATTCCGCCAGCCAGTTCCGCACTTATCAGCTCTTTCAGGAGATTTACGACAAGTCCAGACAGCGGCGGGAAGAGATCAGGAAACTGAAAATATTCTCCCGGACTCAAGAAAATTGAACTTTGTGAAACCGGCGCTTTTGATTTTGCTTTAAATGTATTATATTCATAAGCACTCTTTTTAACAATCAACACATGGTATAAAATATGTCTAAATGTATTGGAATTCTTACTGCCGGCGGGGACAGCCCCGGCCTTAATGCCGCCATCAGGGCGGTTGGCAAAACCCTGCTGCATTACAATTTTCAACTCCTCGGATTCAGGGACGGTTTCGAAGGCCTGGTTTATGATAAGACGATGCTTCTGGACAACGACGACCTCTCCGGCATCCTGACTGCCGGCGGCACCGTCCTCGGCACCAGCCGCACCAAGCCGCAGAAAATGCCGGTGGGTAAAAACATCATGGACATGACCGATGTCATCGTTGAAAATTACAAGAAGCACCAGCTTGACGCTCTGATCTGCATCGGCGGCGGCGGCACTCACAAAAGCGCGTTGAAACTGAAGGAACTGGGGCTCAATATCATTACGATCCCCAAAACCATTGACAATGATATCGCCTGCACCGATAATTCAATCGGCTTTGACACCGCGCTGCGGATTGCCACCGATGCCATCGACAGCCTGCACTCCACCGCCAGCAGCCATAAAAGAATCATGCTGGTGGAGATCATGGGACATCGCGCCGGCTGGCTGACCCTCGGCTCCGGTCTCGCCGGCGGCGCCGACGTCATTCTGATTCCGGAACTGCCTTACGACATCAATAATGTGGCCAACGCCATTCTCCAGCGCTCCAGAGAAGGCAAACGTTTCTCGATTGTGCCGGTGGCCGAAGGCGCGGTTTCAAAGGCTGAAGCCCTGCTGTTCGCCCAGGCGGCGGCAAGAAAAGAGAAAGCCACGTCCAAAAAAGATAAGGAAAAGGCTAAAATCGAACTGGAGAATCTCTGGCTGGCGCGCACCGGCAATACGTTGCGGATAGCTCAAAAACTGGAGGAACTCACCGGACAGGAAACCCGCGTCACGATCCTCGGTTATTTACAGCGCGGCGGCAAACCTTCCCCTTCCGACCGTATTCTGGCAACCAAACTCGGCAATGCCTGTGTTGACCTGATCAGGAAAAGACAATTCGGCTACATGGTCGCCGCCAAAGGGCAGAACATTGAGCCGGTTCTGATTGAAGAGGTCGCCGGAAAACTTAAACTGGTGCCGCAAGACCATCCGTGGATTAAAAGCGCACGGGAAACCGGCATCAGTTTCGGCGTATAACGACCGGAAGAACCTCCTGTGGCGCAATGCCCGGAAACTGGAAAATATGTGAATCAGGCGGGACAGATAAAGCTGATTATCGCTGTTTTTTGACTGGGAAAAATCGATTTGAGCACTATCTTAAACCGGCAGTCAGAAAAAATTAACCTTCGGTTCAGCCCCTTAAAAGCAGCGCCGACAAGAAAGAAAACCCATGAATTCCGAAACTGTTATCAAGGATACTTCCGCCAATCCCGCGCCGCTCGGCCTCACCGGATTCGGTCTCACGACCATTTTGCTCAACATTCACAATGCCGGATTCTATCCCAATAATTCCATGATCCTCGGGATGGGCATTTTTGTGGGCGGCATCGCCCAGATCATCGCCGGCATACTCGAATCAAAGAAGAACAATACTTTCGGGCTTACCGCGTTTATCGCCTACGGCTCCTTCTGGCTCTCGCTGGTTGCCATCTGGGCGCTGCCCCGTCTCGGCATTGCCGACAAAGCCGATGAAACCGCCATGGGCTTTTATCTGGTCATCTGGGGGCTGTTCACCTTCGGCATGTTCATCGGAACCTTACGCCTGAACCGTGCGCTGCAGACGGTTTTCGGCACGCTGGTGATTCTCTTCGGATTGCTGGCTCTCGGCGACTTCACCCATAATTCCACCATCAAAATGATTGCCGGATATGAGGGAATTATCTGCGGGC
The DNA here is from genome assembly GCA_041665605.1 of Victivallaceae bacterium. Classification (GTDB taxonomy): domain Bacteria; phylum Verrucomicrobiota; class Lentisphaeria; order Victivallales; family Victivallaceae; genus CAIPAT01. Next base: position 67,421 of record JBAYIO010000006.1, read on the forward strand.
TGTCGGCCTTTTATGCGGCCATCGCCCAGGTGCTCAATGAAGTCTACGGCCGCGTTGTGCTGCCGCTGGGTCCTGTCGCCCGCAAGTAAATTACTTGATATTGCGTCATAATTAATTCAAATCAAAACATTTTTTTGTCCCGTGTTTGGGATTACAGTAAAACACGATTATATTGACAAAAGAGCAAGGTGGTTTAGAGGTCATTCCTGATTTTGTATCAAGTCCTATGGTGTTTTGATGTCTGACCGCCATCTTGATACCCCAACACTTTGCCGGACGAAGAAGAGATGAAAACGTTGCTCGCCATTGTGATTGTTATCAGCGCCATCGGCGCTTTTTTCTCCGGATTTGTATTCTGGATGGCAAATTCCTCATATCAGGATGCGGAGCGTTTACGTTTGCACGGCGAGTATTGTGACGTGGTGGTCGCCAGACAAACTACCTCCGCGCCTTCTGGCGGAAAAAGCGGGGGCTCAACTTTTTACTACATAGATATCAAGCTCGTAAATCGAACGAATAATTCGCAACCAATAAGGTGCGGAGTGTCTCAAAGCACTTACGATGAACTTCGCGCGGGAAAGAAGCTTAAAGCCTGGGTTCTGGGAAGTGACGCGCTTTTGGACTACGGCACAATGAACGCAGGGTCCGTCGCCCGAACCATGTTTATGACATGCATAGGATGTGTGCTGCTGTTGGTCACCAGTCTGATTACGCTGCTGGTTTGCTATATCCGGAGCACCAAAACAAAGACAGATGAAATCAGCCTTCCCAAAGAATTGCCCAAAATAAAGCGGCATTACAATTCATACAGCACCATCCGCACCTGGAAGATTGTGGAACAGCCGAATTGCTATGCCGTCGTTCCTTCTCCAAATGCCGTTTTTTGGGGACCTGTTATCTGCTTTCCGTTCTTCGTCGCTTTTTATTGGTTTATTAATTATAACCGCCATGAGATTGATGCGACAGGTCTTGTTCTGTCTTATATAATCATTATTGGAACCCCCTTGCTGATGTTGGCTATCAGCCTGTATATGCGAACTAATATAAAGAAAGATATGCGCCCGTTTCTGGAGTTTAGCAAAAGCGAGGGGATACTAAGACTGCCCCAAGCAAATCTTGAACTTTCAGTAAGCGATCAAGGCTATTTTATTGCCCATGACGTTTTTACCGGCAGTGAATCCGGATGTTCGGAGCTAAATTTTATCCGGACAGTGAACGGAGAAGAGCAGTCTATTTCAATTCTTCATAGTTCAGGACCGTATGGAGGATTTGATAAGATCGGGCGTAAACTGGAAACATTCGGAATTCCATTCAAACGACGGTATGAAAAAGATTAAAATTATTGATAGCCATCGCCCAGGTGCTCAATGAAGTTTACGGCCGCGTTGTGCTGCCGCTGGGCCCTGTCGCCCGCAGGTAGTCACTTCTTTTTGCCATGCCGCGGAAAGAGCAGCAGGCGGAAACCAAGCAGGCCGGAAATTACAAAGCCGACGATTCCGATAACCGGAATATTATTGTAGTGCGGCGGTATTTTGGACAGGACAATGAGCGAAGATCCGATAATGAGCGAAGCCAGAACGATGGAATAGGCGATATGATCGCTGACTCTTTCCAATGTGCGCAGCAAAGGATCGAGCCCCATGTGTTCAAATTCGATTTTCAGATTGCCTTTCTTGGTCTTCTCCAGCAAATTCTCGATGTTCATGGGAATTTCGCCGATGGCATGCAGCATATCTTCAATCGGGTCAATCATTTTCGCTATCATTTTTATCGGATTCAGGTTCATCATGCGGAGTCTGCGGACAAACGGTTTGAGATGGGCTACTATCTCCAGTTCCGGATCCAGGTCATGCGCGATGGTCTCAATTGTAATCAATGCCTTGAGCATAATATAGAGGTTCGGCTTGAGCCGCAGGGAATTGACGGTAAGCGCCTTCATCAACTGTTCCAGAATGCGCGACAATTGGATTTCCCGCATCGGGCGATAAATATTCTGGTCAATAATGTCGCAGATATCGCGCTGTAGCAAATCGTGATCGGGTTCTTTTTCGTAATAGACGAATTTGAGTACACCTTGAAGAATTCTGCGGTCTTCGCCTTTCAGGATGTTGTTGAGCAGGCGCGCGAAATCATGGCGTTCCTGCGATGAAACACTGCCCATCATGCCGAAGTCCAGAAAACAGATCCTGTTGTCGGGCATAATAAAAATATTGCCGGGATGGGGGTCGGCATGGAAAAAACCGTGTATAAAAATCTGTTCCAGCACGGCATCGGTGCCGCGTGCGGCAATCAGCTTCAAATCGTATTGCTCCGGCTTGGGGCCGCTGCTCAACTCGGAAATCTTTACGCCGTCGGCAAATTCCATGGTCAGCACTTTCGCGGAAGAAAGTTTCGGGAAGATATGCGGCACGCAGATATTCGGATTTGATTCAAAATTCATCGCAAAACGGCGGGCGCTGGCAGCCTCGATGGTGTAATCAATCTCTTTTTCAATCGAGCGCGCAAATTCTTCGACAATGGCAGTAGGACGCTGAAGCGCCATTTCCTCAAGGTTGTTTTCCATAATCACGGCCAGATGGTTCATGATCTCCAGGTCAGTCTCAATGATCTCCCGGATGCCGGGGCGCTGGACCTTCACGACGACATCTTCGCCTTCCAGGGTGACGGCGCGGTGAACCTGACCGATTGATGCCGCCGCAACCGGTTCGCGCTCGAAGCTCCTGAACAGTTTATCCGGCTTCTGGCCGAGTTCGGCGACAATGATATTTTCAACTTCTTCATAAGGAAAAGACGGAACGCTGTCCTGGAGTTTATTTAGTTCCTGGATATATTCCATTGAAATCAGGTCGGGGCGGGTGGAGAGTATCTGACCGAGTTTGATGAACGCCGGACCGAGTTCTTCGAGGATCATGCGGACGCGCTCCGGACGGCTCCGGCTTTCAAATTTGCTGTCTTTCCGGGCGAACAGATTCAGTCCGAACTCGAAATAATTCTCCAGCTTCAGGGAGCTGATCATGTCGCCAAAACCGAATTTGAAAAGCACCTGAAGAATCTGTTCGTATCGCTTGAAATTACGATACGCGCTGCCGATTTTGGTTATCTTTCTGATTGTCAGCACGACTTGACCTCCTCCTGAAAAAACATCTGTATACATAATTGATACGGCGGACGAATATTTACAAGCGGAAAACTTAAAAAGAGATTATTCCGGCCGGAATTTTAGCGGGAGGTCGTTTTCGGAGGCCAGACGGAAATAAAAATTCCAATCCTCGCCACCGGTGCTGACGCTTTTAACGACGATCTGGTTGAAACCCTGCTGGAGTTTGACGCCATTTATCGCATCCTGGTCCCATTTGCCCTCGCGTACCGCCTGGTTATAAGTATGCACCAGCTTGTGATTGATCCATATTTTCAGAAAACCGGAACTGCCGGCATAGAGGATAAGACTGGACATCGGTTCGGTGCATTTCAGATAAGTGACAGCGTAAACCGCGCCATGGCGGACCTGGTTTTTAAAGAGCTTCCGCAAATCGATCTCTCCCGGATATTTACTGGATTCAAAGCGCGCCAGTTGCCAGCCGATGTTGGGATTGGCGGTCCTCTCGACACCGGTCAGGCTCTTTTCCTCCTGCATGAACAGCTCATGGACAATTTCAGCAAAGTCCGTTTTTTTATAATTTTCCGGATCATAAATAAACGGGCCGAGAATGTTCCAGCGGGTGACAAAACACTCACTGGACAGGAAGCGGCCAGCCTCTGTTTCCGGTACAATCAAATTGTTGACGTTCAGATACTTTACATTGGCGCCGGATGCCGGACCTCCGGGCATTCCGGAAGTAACTTTGGCCAGCGTTTCCAGCGCGGAACCGGAAGCTGCCGCTTCATGTTTGCCGCTGAATTCCTTTTCCGGTTGTTTAACCGCCGGCGGCGCAATCGGTTTATCTTCCTTGATCTCGCTGCGGCAGCCGGCCAGGCACAAAATCCCGGCGCAGAGCAGTAAAAACGCATATTTCGTTATTTTAACAGACATTATATTCCAATATTCAATATTTCGTCGAAAACGTAAAATTCAGTTTATAAAATATCTCCGGAAAGCGGTTTTTTCATTCATGTCTTCTGAAAAATCCCGGATTCTTTTTCCGCCGCAATGTCCGTCAGACTGATTTAAAACGCAAAATTATTGACAAAAGCACTTGAATTAATCCGGAAATATTGCTCTTTTTAGAAGTTGCAGTTTATAATGCATTAAAATTAATAAGTCAGGAGCTTTGACAATTATGTATATCGGCAGAATAGTCGCCATCGGCATGACCCCGCAGGGCAATGCCGCCGCCATGTATCGCGTATCGTCCCGGTCATTTCCGAACCGCGAAGCGGTGAAGAAAGGCGAAACCGTCTCCATCATGCCGCGCGCCGGCTTTGAAGGCGACCTGAAGAAGAGCCCGTACATTGCCTACAACTGCGTCCGCATCGCCGGAAATTACGCCGTGGTCAGCAACGGTTCCCATACCGATCCCGTTGCGGAAAAGATCGCCTCCGGCATGTCGCCGCGCGATGCCGTTTCTCTGGGGCTGCTGGCTATGGACTATGAAAAAGACGATTACAATACTCCGCGGATTATTGCCGTGATCAGCCGGCAGAATCCGGCTGGATTCCTCGGCATCATCAGAAAGGACGCGCTGCTGGTAAGAGAGTTTACGCTGGAAGCCGGCAAAGCTTATTACATTTCCACCTATGAAAAGAATGCCCCGTGCCGCGGGCAGATTGACGCCGGATTTAACGCGGATACCGCTGCGGCGGCCTGCGAATATGTCATCAAAGGCGGTGTTTTCGCGGATTTCGAACTTCCCGTGACTGCCGCTGCCGTCGTTGCCGCCGGCGGCAGTTTTGAAATCGCCACCGCCGCCGTCTGATAGAATTTATATGAGCAATATTGACAAGATTCTCCGTGAACTCAATCCGGAGCAGCGTAAAGCGGTGGAGACGATTGACGGCCCGGTGCTGGTACTGGCCGGCGCCGGAACCGGCAAGACCCGCGTAATCACTTACCGCATCGCCTACATGCTGGCGAAAGGCATTCCTCCGGAAAGCATCCTGGGGCTTACCTTTACCAATAAGGCCGCGAAAGAGATGAAAGAGCGTCTGGCCGCGCTGGTTTCGCCGGAAAAAGCGCAGAAAGTCACGCTCGGTACGTTCCATTCCTTTTGCGTCAGAATCCTGCGCAAGGAAATCCGGGCGCTGAACTATCTGACGAACTTTACCATTGCGGACGAAGGCGATCAGGCCGGAATCATCAAACAGGCCGCCGCAGCGCTGGGCTATGTCAAAGGCGATGCGCCGGTGCCGGAAATCAGCGCTTATATCGGTTCTCAGAAGAACCGCCTGATCGACTGCCGGACCGCCAAAAATGTTGCCGACACTGACTATCAGGTGCAAATGGCGCATGTTTACGATGAATACCAGCAGATATTGTGCAACCAGAACATGCTGGATTTCGATGACATGCTCTTTCTGGTTTACCGCATATTCAACGAGCACCCGGATATCCTTAAAAAATATCAGGAAATCTATCAATATATTCTCGTGGACGAATACCAGGACACCAATGACGCGCAGTTCACCCTGATCAAGCAGCTCTGCGGCCACCGCTGCAATCTCTGCGTCGTCGGCGACGACGATCAAAGCATCTACGGCTGGCGCGGCGCCAATATCGGCAATATTCTCGAATTTCCCAGCATGTTCAAAGGCACAACGCAAATTAAGCTGGAACAGAATTACCGTTCTTCCAATAAAATTCTCAATGCGGCCAATATGGTGATTGCCGGCAACAGCAACCGCTATGCCAAGAACCTCTGGTCAAGCAAGGGCGAGGGGGAAAATATCCGCCTGGTCAAAGCGATGGACGGTGAAGGCGAAGCGGATTTCATCGCGGAATTCATTGCCCAGGAAGTGGCGGAAAACAACTATGTGCACTACAGCGATTTCGCGGTGCTTTACCGCTCCAACCATCTTTCCCGGCTGCTTGAACAGTCGCTGCGCAAAACCGGAGTGCCGTACCGGCTGGTCGGCGGGCAGGAATTTTTCAAGCGGAAAGAGATCAAAGACGCGGTCGCCTATTTGAAACTGCTGATCAATCCTCGGGAAGACCAGAGCCTGCTGCGGATTTTGAATCTGCCGCCGCGCGGTCTCGGCGATAAAGCCGTGGACCGGCTGAAAGCTTTGAAGAATACCGTTTTTCTGCCGATGACCGAGATCATAAGCAATGAAGATTATCTGGAAGGACTCACTTCAAAAGCCGCTCCGAACGTCCGTGAACTGGATGCCTGTCTGAGAAAATACCGGCAGGAACTTGCCGAACCCGGCGACCTGGCGGCGAAAGTCCAGGAATTCCTGAAGGCATGCGGCTATCTGGACGGCTTGCAGAAAATCTATAAGGACATCGAAGACTCCGTGAAACGCCGGGAGAACGTCTATGAGTTTATCAGCGCAATTGCCGGGTTTGAAAAGAAAGCGATGGAACCGGTGACGCTGGAGAATTACCTGGAAAGCTATGCCCTGCTGGAGGAAAACGACAAAGTGGATGACAAAAGCGATGACGGCAACAGCGTCACGCTGACCACGGTTCACGCCGCCAAAGGACTGGAGTTCCCGTATGTTTTCGTAATCGCCATGGAACGCAACATCTTTCCGCATGAGCGTTCGGAAATGGAAGGCAAGACTGACGAGGAGCTGCGGCTGTTTTATGTGGCGCTGACCAGGGCAAGAACCCATCTGCTGATCACTCATGCCGATTACCGGATGTATCGCGGCATGGATCTCAGCCAGACGCCGTCAAAATTCCTGCAAATGCTGCCGGAAAATATCGTGGACAAGCATCAGCCGCACGAATTGATCAAGACCATGAGCAAAGATGATCTGCTGAATTCATTCAAATCACTATTTGACGGGCTTAAAAATTAGGTGCTGCCGGAAGATTTAAAATTCCGCAATTGCGAATTTTAAAAAGACGAATATATTAACAGCCAGTAATATAACAATTATGGCGGACTCCGGAAAATGAAAATAACTGAAGATATTTTAAAAGCGTTGCAGAACTGCATTCACGGAATCGGTTCAATCAATGAATTTTCTCAGCAGACGAATGTCAATATTGAGACTATCAGCAAATATTTGAGCCGCAAGTCCCAGTCTATAAAACAGGAGACCTGGGAAAAGCTCTATCCGCTGCTGAAGCCGTATCTGCCCAAAAACGGGGAAATCAGACCCGTGATGAAGGAATCCAGGATTCCGGCGGATGCCGCCGCAGTGAAGATCGACCATAAACACACTTTGCTCAGCATTGATGAGAAAATTCTTCTCGATGCATTTGCCGAACTGTCGCCGGAACTGAGGAACAAAAAGTTAATTGAGATCGTCGAACTTGCGCGGCAGGCTGTTCAAAAGAATAAGTCCGCCGAGGAATAATCCCCTCCGCAATTTCATATCAGAAACCCAAGGAAAAATATAATGAAAAAGATCGCGTTGTGTCTCGCTTTGTTTGCGTTGTGCTGTACAAATTATGCCGGAGAAACCAAAATCGCCGTGCTTGATATGGATCAGATCTTCCAGAATTACTACAAAACCAAGATTGCCGACTCCACCTTGAAGCAGCAGGCGGAAATTTATAAGGCCTGGATCAAGAAACTGAACGAATCGCTGACAAAACTGGAAGAGGAATTCAAAGTGGTCAGAGACGCTTCGCAGAATATCGCGCTTTCCGCTTCAGAACGTGAAACAAAGCGCTTCGAGGCACAGAAGAAATACCGTGAAATCCGCGAGAAACAGGTCGAACTGGAACAGTATACCGCGGAAAAAACTCAGCAGTATAAACAGTTGGAGACCCAGAAACGCGACGATATTCTGGCAGAGATCGCGAAAGAAGTGAAGCGGCGGGCAACCTTGGAAGGTTTTACCCTGGTGATAGATAAATCCGGCAAAACTCTGAACGGGATTCCTTCCATTATCTATTCCAGCCCGACCGCCGACATTACGGAACCGGTGATTGCCGAACTGAACCGCGGCAATCCCGACTCTCAGAAACCGGCAGCAGCCAGCAAATAACTTTAATTCTTAAAAATATACGGGGAAAACTAATGAAAAGTGTCAGCGCGAAACAACTTGCGGAATTAGTCGGCGGAAAACTGCTTGGCGATGAAACAAAAATGGTCTCCGGGGTTTCATCCCTGAAAGATGCCACTCCTGATCAGGTTTCTTTCGTCGGCAACAAAAAATACCAGAATCAGCTTGAAACCACCAGGGCGCAGGTTGTGCTGGTCTGCGAAGAGCTTGCGGATGAACCGCTTAACGGCAGAACTTTTATCGTCTGTGAAAGCGTTGACCTGGCTTTTTCCAAAGTAATCATGGTTTTTGCGCCGCCGGCCCCGAAATATCCGGCCGGAGTTCATCCGTCCGCGGTTGTTTCAGATTCCGCCGTCATCGGCGGCAATGTCCACATCGGTCCCTGCGCGGTGATCTCCGACAAGGTCGTGATCGGCGATAATACCGTGATCGGCGCCGGTTCCTATATCGGACACGAGTCTAAAATCGGAACTGATTGTTTTATCAGCCCGAATGTTACTGTCATGTACCGCTGCTATATCGGCAACCGCGCCATTCTGCATCCCGGGGTGGTGGTCGGCGGCGACGGCTTCGGCTTTGTACCCGGCCCCAGAGGCATTATCAAGATACCGCAGACCGGTATTGTGCAGATTGACGACGACGTTGAAATCGGCGCCAATACCACCATTGACCGCGCCAGATTCGGCAAGACCTGGATCAAGACAGGCGTCAAAATTGACAATCAGGTCATGATTGCGCATAATGTGATCATCGGCGAATGTTCGCTGCTGGTCGCCCAGTCCGGCATTGCCGGCAGCGCCGAACTCGGCCGCGGCGTCATTTTAGCCGCCAAATCCGGGGTCAACGGCCATATTACGCTGGGTGACGGGGTTCAGGTGGCCGGCACTTCCGGCGTGGTCAAGAGCCTGCCGGCCGGCGCTATCGCACTGGGAACTCCCGCCGAAAGCCAGCGCGAATTCATGACCAGATGGACTCTGCCCAAAAAAGTCGAAAAACTTTCGAAAAAGATAGAGGAACTGGAAAATAAACTGAAAGAGCTCAAGGGTTGACGCCCGCTTATGCTTAAGCTGGTTTTAAAACTGTCCCTGGTCGCGCTGCTGTTTATTGTTCCGGGTTTCTGCCGTGCGCAGGTAGACGATTCCAGCATCGATTCGGACGACGACAGCCTGCGCATTCTGGCGAAAAAAGGCGATGTCAAAGCACAGTTGAAACTCGCTGATGAATATTTTTACGGCAAAGGCCGTCCTCAGGATTATTTCATTGCGGTCCACTGGTACCGCCGGGCGGCAAAGCAGAACAATGCCGCCGCCGAATTCAATCTGGCGATCTGCCATGAACGCGGCATCGGCGTCAGAAAAAGCCGCTATCATGCGTTCCGCTATTATAAAATGGCTGCTGAACATGGCATAAAAGAAGCTAAGTTCAATCTCGCGTTATGCTACGCCGAAGGTATTCCTCCGGACAACTCCACCGACGACCGCACCCCCGCGGTTTTCGCCGACTTCGCCAGGGCCGAAGAGATTCTGCGGGAACTTGACGATAGCGGTTTTATGCCGGCAGTCCGGGAGCTGGCCAACCTTTATCTAAAGAAAGAAGCCAAGAATAAGAAGCCGGAGGATGAACTGAACGCGTTCAATATGTTTAAACGCGCTGCCGAGGCCGGCGATATTCCGGCGATGCGCCGCCTGGCGGATTGTTACTTCGGCGGTATCGGCGGCATCAAAGATGAAGAACGGATGGTTTACTGGCTGAGCAAAGCCGTTGCGGCCGGAGATGTTGAGGCCAAAGGTAAGCTCGCCTATTGCTATGAGTGCGGCAACGGCGTCAAACAGGACCCGAAGAAGGCGTTCGACCTGATTCAGGAAGCCGCCGATGCCGATTTGCCGATGGCCCAGGTGAAAATGGCGGAATACTACACCAGCGGACAGTATGTCAAACAAAATATTTCGATAGCAGTGGACCTCCTGCGCAAAGCCGCAAAGCGCGGCAACGGGCACGCACTGTTTAAATTAGGCGTCTTTTCGATGGAAGGCATTGGCATGCCCCAGGATCCGAAAGCCGGAGTCGATTATTTCTATCAGGCCGCGAACAGGGGCAATCCGCAGGCGCAATATAATCTGGCCTGTTATTTTGAAAAGGGCGAAGTCATACCCGTGGATTACGGTGCTGCTTTCTACTGGTTCAGGGAGGCCGCGCTTCAGGGTGATCCCCGCGCCCAGCGCAGCCTGGCAGTCTGTTATTTCAAGGGCATAGGCACGAAGAAAGATTCGGTGGAAGGCCTCAAATGGCTTAACATGGCTGCTAAAAACGGCGATGGCGAAGCTATTAAGATGATCCAGCAATAGACCCCGCGCATTTTAATTCCGCAAAGTTCATATCCGGCCATATTATCCGAAATTATTTGTATTTTTTGATAATTATTATCAATTTATTAAATAAGGCATTTGCTTTTTATTTATCCGGAGCGTTATTATTAGTATGCATGGAATAATTGTGAAAAGTTAAAAATCGCAACTCAGGAGGCATAAAATGTGCACATTGGTAACCAGGCCCGCTCCGGATTTTAAAGCCCAGGCAGTCATGCCGGACAACACTTTCGAAGATTTACAGCTTTCATCATTCAGAGGCAAGTATGTTCTTCTGTTTTTCTATCCGCTGGATTTCACTTTCGTCTGCCCGACCGAACTGATTGCATTCGACCGCAAACTCGACGAATTCAAAAAGCGCGATACCGAGGTTATCGGAGTTTCCGTGGACTCGGCGTTTTCTCATCTGGCCTGGAAAAATACTCCGGTCAAAGAAGGCGGCATCGGCAACGTTCAGTATCCGATCGTGGCCGATTTGACGAAGCAGATCTCCCGCGATTTCGGCATTTTGTTTAACGATTCAATTGCCTTGCGGGGTCTTTTCCTGATTGACAAAACCGGAGTCGTCCGCCACGCGGTCATCAACGATCTGCCGCTCGGCCGCAGCATTGACGAGGCCCTGCGCATGGTGGACGCCCTGCAATTCCATGAAAAATACGGCGAAGTCTGCCCGGCCAACTGGAAGGCCGGCGAAGAGGGTATGAAGGCAACCCAGGAAGGCGTGACGGCGTATCTCTCGAAAAAAGCATAATTTGAACTTTCGCGGCCGCCCGCCCTGCGCGGGCGGTCCGTAAAATGAACTTTGAACAGGAGGCGGAGAATGGGAAGTAACAGCAATTCCTGGCAGGGGACCCTGTGCATCGAAGTCAGCCCGGTTCCGAATACGATCATTATTTTCGGAGCGTCCGGCGACCTGGCGCAGCGCAAACTGATCCCGGCGCTGTTCAATCTCAGCCGGCGCAACCTGTTTCATGTCAAATCACGCATCATCGGCTGTTCCCGTTCCAAAATGGATGACACTTCCTTTCGCGATGTTCAGCGCAAAGCCCTGACGGAGCGGTTTCCTTCCTGCGAAACCGGTGAAATCGATGCTTTCCTGGGAAAAATATTTTACATTGCCGGCGGCTATGATTCTCCGGAGACTTACCGCGCAATTGACCGGAAACTCCAGGAGCTGGAGCAGCAGCAGGACCCGGTTCCAAACCGCACCTTTTACCTGGCCACCCCGGCCGCGCTGTATCCGGTAATTGTTCCGATGCTGGCGGAATTTCAACTGACTGCGGAAAATTACGAAGGCATCCCGTGGCGGCACGTCGTGCTGGAAAAGCCGTTCGGACACGATCTGGACAGCGCGGAAAAACTCGACCGGCTGCTGCACGAATCGCTTCAGGAGCGCCAGATTTACCGCATAGACCATTATCTGGGCAAAGAAACCGTGCAGAATATCCTGATGCTGCGCTTTGCCAACATCATTTTCGAGCCGGTATGGAACAGTCATTATATTGACAATATCCAGATCACCGTCGCCGAATCCATCGGCGTGGAACTTCGTGCCGGGTATTATGAAAAAGCCGGACTGCTGCGCGACATGTTCCAGAACCACATGCTGGAAATGCTGGCGCTGACCGCCATGGAAATGCCGGCCTCTTTTGACGCGGACTCGATCCGGGATGAGAAACTCAAACTCATAAAATCGATCCGCCCTTTTCCGGTGAAGGAACTCGACAAATATATTATGCGCGCCCAGTATGCTGCCGGCAACGGCATGCCGGGATACCGGGAGGAAGAGGGCGTGAGCAAGGTTTCCACCACGGAAACCTATGTCGCCGCCAAATTTCTGATTGACAACTGGCGCTGGCGCGGAGTGCCTTTTTATGTGCGTTCCGGCAAGCGGCTGCCGAAAAAGGTCAGCGAAATAGCGATCACCTTCAAACGCGTGCCGCATTCGATCTTCTCCGAATTGCGTCCGGAGGACCTGAGCGCGGATATGCTGGTGCTGAATGTCCAGCCGGAAGAAGGCATGGCGCTTTCAATCCAGGCCAAACAGCCGGGGCCGAAACTCTGCATGGGCAGGCTGTCGCTGGATTTTAAATACGCCGAAGTTTTCGGCGGCGACATTCCCGACGCGTATGAACGCCTGCTGCTGGACTGCATGCTCGGCGACCAGACCCTGTTTATCCGCAGCGACGTGATTGCGGCTTCCTGGCGGCTGTTTACGCCGGTGCTTGAAGCATGGTCGAAATTTGACAGCGACAGTCTGAACTGCCCGTGCAATCTGCGGACTTATCCGGCAGGCTCGTGGGGGCCGGAGGAAGCCGGTCAACTGCTTTGCGGCTGCACCTCCTGCTGGCGCGATCTGTAATGCATATTTGAATCCCGCATATTATTATGCCGGGGATTATAGAGAAAAACTGCAAAAGTAAACATCAAACAGAGGTGCATCATGAGCAAAAAATGTGAAGACGCCGGCAAAAAAAGCGCAAGTCAGGAAAAGGCAAAATTCGTCTGCAAAAAATGCGGCGCGTCAGCAGCGGACAAAAACCATCTCTGCAAGCCTGAAAAAGCCAAGAAATAACCGGCTTATTTCGGCTTGAACCGGCAATGCTTTGCGGTTGATAAATTCTTGCCGCAGAGCAATGCCAGATATCGTTATGCCTCGCATTCAGGGTGCGAGGCAGGCAGTTTTTTCGTTCAAATCCGGCTTGCTGTATTGAAAAAACGGTAACTTTTTTGCAATATTTTCAGGTTTGCTGTTCGCAAAATTTCCGGCATGGGCTATTTTATAGGCTTGGCAAGGCGTGGTGGCCGAATGGCTAGGCAGTGGTCTGCAAAACCTCGTATACCGGTTCAATTCCGGTCCGCGCCTCCAGTTTTTTATTTAGACTTGAAACTTTGCATAATCTTCCGCAGTCCGGCTGATAAGCGCTGATCAGGCCCGTAATTATGCATGGTATAGTATATTTTCTTAAAAATTCCTTACATAATTCTTGCTAAATTGATAAAATATTTTATCTTTACATGCAGGCAATTTTCTAAAATTGATTTTAATGATTGAAAGTATTTAAAATATTAATTTAGCATAAGGTTAAAACAGCAATGGTCATCAGAAAAATGAATTCCATGTTCTCCCGGCATGGACGCACAATGTTCGCGATAATAACCCTTGCGGTCATAGTCTCCTTCCTGGGATTTCTGACCCCTGGATTCACGAGTCTTTTCAACCGCGGCGGACAGGATATGGCGCTCGGCTCCGTTTTCGGGCGCAAAATCACCCACGATGAATTCCGCAATCAGGCCGGCAGGAATATGGTTATCCTGTCGCTGATCTACGGCGGCATTCCGCTCGGCAATCCCCAGCTCGATGAAATGGCCAGACAGGAAACGTTCCCGTCGCTGTGCCGGATCGAAGCCGCCACGCTGCGCGGCATCAAAGTAACCGACCAGCAGATTGCGGATTTCATCGCCAAACTGCCGGTATTTCAGGGCAAAGAATCAAAACAGTTCGATATCGCCATTTTCCAGAGATATCTGGATAATGTGCTGAAACCCGGCGGCTTCTCGCCGCTGGACCTCGACGAAAGCGTCAGGAGTTTCCTGATGCAGCAGGCGCTGGACCAGGAAATTGAAGAAAGCATCATCGTCACCCCCGGCGAGATCAAAGCCTACTACAACCAGTTCAATGAAAAGTTTGACGTCTGGATCGGCCGGTTCAAAGTTGATGATTATCTTGCCGCCGTGGCCGTTTCGGAAAAGGAAATGAAAGATTATTTCGACATCAACCGCAAGAAATTCATCATGCCCGCCAAATTCCAGGCCTCGGTAGTGGCGTTTGATTACAACAGCGGCGCGGCGGAAGCCGCGGCACAGGTCAATGCGGCCGCCGTGCAGAAATTCTACGACGACAACAAACGGCTCTTCACCCAGCCACCCGCCGATGAAAAGCAGGAAGCGAAAGTACAGCCGTTTGAACAGGTCAGGGAAAAAGCGAAAAAGATGCTTCAGGATAAAATCTGCGCCGATATCGCATTGAAAAGCGCCCAGATTTTCGCCCGCGACGTTTACGAGAAAGTCAGCGAAACGGAAAAAGGCGGCCAATATCAGGTTTTCAACTCTTTCATCGAAAAGAATAAATTAAAACCCGTTAAAGCTGAATGGTTTACCGCGGAAGACCAGGCGCTCGGCGAAATCAGGGAACCGGAACTGGTCAAGCAGATCGCACAGGTCTACGAGAACGTTCCCGTATCCAATGCCGTTGCCGGGAAGAAAGCCGCATACGTGGCATTTCTCACCAGCAAACAGCCCTCCCGCCAGAAGGAATTTGACGAAGCCCGCCGCGAAGTGCTGAGCGAAATCAAGAAAGCCAAAGCGCTGAATCTCGCCACGGAAGCCGCCCGCAATGCCGCGCTGAACCTGTCCCAGGCGAAAGTCGCGGAGCGCATCAAGTCCGTCAAGGGCATCAGCGCCCCCAAATTTGAAAAGCTGGATTCGTTTATCGCCATGGACCCGCCTTACGGTCCCGAAGGCGCCAGAATTGCTAAAATCGTTGAAAATCTGCCGGCCAGCGGGGTTTCCCCGACGATCCCGTCCGAATACGGCGCATTCATTCTTTTTGTCGAAAAGCGGACGCTGCCGGATCCCGCGGAGTTTGAAAAACAGAAGAAATATATTGAATACGTCTATCATCAGAAAAAAGCAGGGGCCGCACGGGCAGCCTTTACCGCCTGGCTTCTGTCAAAATGCCAAAGCCAGGGAATTTGAAAGTTAAAAATGCAAGGAACGCCTCAATGCGATCATAGAGATTTTGCGCTGGGCAAACATATGACCGTTGAATTTTACGATTGCGACTCGCAGTTTCTGGCCGACGGGAAAAAAATGGAAAAAGCTTTTCTCGAAGCGGCCCGGGCCAGCAACGCGACAGTCCTCGGCTCAAACTTTCACTCATTCGAACCTCAGGGCATAAGCGGGTTCGTCATTATCGCCGAATCCCATTTCTCCGTGCATACCTGGCCCGAATACGATTATGCAGCGGTGGATATTTTCACCTGCGGCGATAAAATTGACTTTAAAGCCGCAGTGGACTCGCTGACCCGGAGCATGCAGGCCGGCGGTTCCGTAATTTCCAGCCTGATGAACCGCGGCATTGTCTCCAACAACGGCGTGGAAAAGCTGGTGCCGGTATTCAAGAACTGCACCCACCTTTACGCGCTGTCCTGGAAAAAACGGTTCCAGGAAAGCAAAGCCTGGGGGCTGACCGCCTCGGTGGATATTTACAACTGCAATCACGCCATGATCACGGACCCGGAGCATATCAAGCAATTTGCCGGCAAATTATGCAAAAAGATCAAGATGAAAGCTTTCGGCGAATGCAATGTTGTCAATTTCGGCGGAAACAAGCGGGCTGCCGGGTTCAGCATGACCCAGTTGATTGAAACTTCACTGATTTCAGGGCATTTCGCCAACGCCGCCAATGCGGCATATCTGGATATTTTCAGTTGTAAATTCTTCGAGCCGCGCACCGTGGCCGAATTCGCCACCGAATTTTTCCAGGGCAAACATTACCGGATGCAGGTCGGCCTGCGCCGCTGAACGGAGTAGTGCAAATGATTGATTTGAAAGGCAACTGGGTTACTGAAGGCAGTTCCGGATTCGCGGTTTCAATCGAAGTCGGCGAACATCTTTTCAGCAAAAAAAGCGCTTTCCAGCAGATTGATGTTTACGACACGCCTTTCTGCGGCAGGCTGCTGGTGCTGGACGGCGTGGTTCAGCTTACCGAGTTCGACGAATTCGCCTATCAGGAAATGCTCACCCATATCCCGATGTTCTCCCATCCCGCGCCGCGCCGGGTGCTGGTCATCGGCGGCGGCGACGGCGGCGTGCTGCGCGAAATCGCCCGTCATCAATGCGTCGAAGAAATCGATATCTGCGAAATAGACGGGGAGGTTATTGATGCCGCCCGCCGGTTCATCCCCTCCACCGCCTGCGGATTCGACGATCCGAGAGTTAAAATCCATATCGCCGACGGCAGCGTATTCGTTAAAGAGCGCAAAAATTTCTATGATGTCATCATCGTTGACTCCACCGACCCGATCGGGCCCGGCGAATCCCTGTTCAATGAAAAATTCTATCACGGCATGAAAGCGGCTCTGCGCGAAGGCGGCATTATCACTTCCCAGTCGGAATCCGTCTTTCTGCACCCCAAAATCGTTTCCCGGCTGGTTTCCGTCACCAAAAATCTTTTCCCGGTTTACGGTTATTTCCTGATCATCGTGCCGACTTATCCCGCCGGCAACATCGGGGCCTGCATCGGCTCCTCCGTATACGATATCCGCAACCCGGCGCGGGAACCGGACGCCGCCATGCTGGCGGCGCTCAGATATTACACCGCTGACGTTCACCGCGCCGCCTTCAGGCTGCCGGGTTTCGCCGAAAAATTAATCGCCGGATTATAGTTGAAATAAATTGTCTCTGAAAGGAGCAAGATCATGAAGTTTACTTTCGTACACAACAATCTGAACGTCTTTGATCTGGAAAAAAGCCTCGCGTTCTACCAGCAGGCGCTTGGACTGAAGGAATCAAGGCGAATCGCTGCTCCCGACGGGGCCTTCATCATCGTCTACCTCGCGGACGGCGAATCGAAACACCTGCTGGAACTGACCTGGATGCGCGACATGGACCGACCGTACAACCTCGGCGACAACGAAATCCATCTGGCGTTCAGAACCGATGATTTTGAAGCCGCCCGCCAGAAACATCAGAAAATGGGCTGCATCTGCTATGAAAATAAAAACATGGGAATTTATTTCATCGCCGACCCCGACGGCTACTGGCTGGAAATTCTGCCGCCGCCGAAAAAATAAGACAGATATTATCCGTCCGTCATTTGTCCGTCAAACAAAAAACTTGTTTCCCATTACTCGCCACCGGCGAAACTCTGGTCGCAGAATGGCGAAATAGCTTAAAACAAACTGTCGCTGCTCTTCTCATGGGGGATGAACTCCGCGAATTTCTTGCGCAGTTCCTCCAGCTTTGCCAGATAATACGGAATATTTTCATCGCGCTCCGCGGGGGCGTCGGCCAGCAGCCGGCTGTTATCCACGGCGGCGGCTTTCGCTTTACTGCCGGTAATGTAGAATGACACCTGGTCGCCCCGGCGGTAGTCGCGCCCGGAGGCGATTGCCAGTTCGTAGGCGGCGCTGCGGCGGCCTTCCCCGGCAACGCCTTTCTTCTGATAATTATCGAGTGAATCGCTCAGGGTTTCGGTCTTGGCCAGCATGGACAGCGGCCAGGCGCGGGTTTCAATCGCGGAACGGAATTCAGCCGTCAGGGCGTTTATTTTTTCCGGCTCATTCTTCAGCAGACAGGTAATCAGCTTTTCCATGAAATCGCGCTGAAACGGCTCAAGTCCGCGTGATTTCAGCGCGGCGCCGGTGATCGCGACCTCGCCGTTCTTTTCCAGCAGCGCGTAATTTTTGCTCTTGTAGCAGAACATGGCCGGATAATTATCGTCGAGCTCGACTTCAATGCCTGACGGAAGCACCCCCTGTATCTTTTTCTCCATGACGGCGGGTTCCGTCATATTCTCCGGCGGCTGAAAATAAATGCCGTCAGTATCCATTTCAATGACATTTGCGCCGGAATCGTTCAGAAAATCCAGCATCATCGTCAGAATTTCGCGGCCTCTGGCGGCAACCTTTTCCGCCATATTGAAATCGTTGAACGTGCCCTGCCCGAAACCGAGATAGCCGTAAAATGAATTGATCAGCACTTTAAAGGTGGTCTGGAGCGAGTTGTAATAATCCTTCTCCGCGTGGGCCGTCGCTTTTTTTTCGGCGTCTTTGGCGGACAGCCGGAATTGACGGAGGTCGCGCAGCAGCCGGGGAAAAACCGCCAGCGTGTCGCGTGACGGACACCATTTCTCCGCCAGGATGATTGACGGATAAAGCGAACGGATATCGCAATGCCACACATTTTTAAAGATGCCGGAGTTGAACGCCCGGGTCAGTCCGCCCGAAAAGGCCCTCGCCGGTTCCGCATTGGAAAGACCGTACCCGGCGGCAAGGTATTCGCCGCAGATCAGCGCGTCAATGCAGGTGGCGTTGCCGCGCACGATGCAGTCCTGATATTTCAGCGGGATAAGCTGGGTCTGAAAAAAGTAGCTCGGCGAAAAAATCTCGCTGATCGCACGGGCCTCGCGCACGTCGTCCAGCGCATACGCCAGCAGCCGCTGCCGGTCCTCCGTCCAGGCGCGGCAGATATCCTTCCCCTCGATGTAAGTCCGGTCAGGGGAGGCGACGCCGAAGTGTTTCGCCACATACTTCAACCCGTAACTGTCCAGATTGCGGTGGCTGATATCGTAAAAAATCGTCTGGTGATAGGTGTCGGTGACATGCCTGCCGAATACGTCGTAGCGGTCATAATTGATGGTCCGCTCGGCCGCGTTGAAACGGGAGCTGCGTCTGCGCATCAGTTCCCCGCCCCGCCCGAGGGTCAGTTTTACCTTGTGCTTTTTCGCGCGGGTTTCGATGTACGGCAGATCGAACCGGAAAATATTATGCCCTTCGATCACGTCCGGGTCGCGTTCGCGGATGATCTGCACGAACGCCTCCAGCAGCTCCTTCTCGGACATTTCCGCCGCGGAAATCACCTTTTCCCAGCCGGTATTGTCGGAAAAGGTCATGATGATGATCGAGTCCGCTTCGCGTTCGGGGTTGGGAAATTCAAAACCCGGCGTGGTCAGGGTCTCAATATCGAACTGCAACCGCCGGAGATCGGCAAAATCCATCCCCCGGAACAGCCGGAACCGTGCCGACATCAGGATTTGCTGAACCGGATCGGAATACACCCGGAACGGCGCATTCGGCGCATTCTGGGCATACCCGGTGCTTTTCTTCAGAAACTCCAGCGCCGCCTCGTACCCCTGAATGTCCGGAAATTCCGCTAGGCAGGCAAACGGCGCATCGCCCTTCAAACTGACAATATCAACCGCGCCGCTGAGTCCGCCAAGCAGTTTCGGATCGTTGATGATAATAAACGGTTTGAACGGTATTTCCTCTTTGCGGCAGACCCCGTTTTCGCGGATGAACAGCACCGCGGTATTCCGTTCCCCCGGCTCCACCGCCACCACCTTCTGCAGCGTGGACTCAACCAGTTTATCCAGTATCATTTTCCTGCTCCTCGTTTTAATCAGGCACAAAAGCGAAAGAATTCATAAAAAGTTATTTCTTAACTTTTTTAGTTTGCTTGGATATTTTCTTTTCAAGTAAATCTAAGCGAGAGTTGAGATTTTTAACTTCATTTTTTAGTTGACTGATCTCATTGTTAGCATTAAACAACGCCTTCATTTGAAAATATGATCTCGGTAAGATTTCTTCGATAAGTTGCCCTTTATTATCTAGTTTGCGAGATTCAATACCTCTATCATCGTTGAAACGATGCATAAATCTATCTCTAACAGACTTCGTTTTTTCCCAATAAAATAAAATTGCAGCGGGCAAGGACAACAATGAAGCAATTGAACCTAAGTCGGAAAGCAATATTTCCAATCCAGTCTCATGCTCAACTATAATTACCTTTGAATCGGAATCGGCAACAAGATATCCGTTGCCTTGTAGGCTTCCATCTATTGGGGTAATACTAAGACCGGATTTTTCTAAATCGTCAAGCAAAACTTTATATTCTTGATGGTTAGAATTCTCTCGTATTTTTAAAGATATTAACTCGTTTTGAGATATTCCTAAATATTTCGAAGCATCTTTAAATTTTGCCAGAAAATCCTTTTGTCTGTAATCCATACATTCCCTCTGCTATTTAACTATAATTTATATTGTCGATATCTTGCTTCATTCAGCCCACTGACTACATTCTCTTTCAGTCATGTTAAAGGCAAAACTCGCGTCTGATATTCCTTAAATTAGGACTTCGCGGAAAAAAAACTAAATATTCCGCAGATCTTCTTTTATATAGTAACTTGCTCCGAACTTTGTCAGTAATTTTTCGACATCTTCACGGAATTTTCGCCAATCAACTTTGGCTTCTTCTGTTTTCATATGGTTCAATTTTCCAATCTTCCAGAAGTTTACATACGGCGCGGCTTTGCGAATTACTTCGAGCGCCTGTTTGGGGTCAATAACCGGCTCCAGGCTTACCCATGTAAAGATTTTTTCTGCATGGGCGGCCTTTAAAATAGTGAACCGGTCTTCCACGGTTGAAGCATCCGGCTCCCAATGCTGGCGGGATTTGTCATCGACGAAGCATAGTGTAATACCTAATTGTGCCTTAACACGCTTCATTAAAGGTAAGTCTTCCTGAATTAAATCGGCACATCCCTTGGTCAGAATCTGACTTTTTAGACGATATTTTCCAACAATTTCAAGGGCTTGCCGCGTTAAGCGTTTTTCGCGTTCCAATGGCTGATACGGATCACTTAAAAAACTGAATAAAATCCGGCGCGGATCGCCCACGAGCTTTTCAGCGTCTTTTTCCAAAAGAGGAATAACATTTTTCCGTAACTCAACTTGTGAATGCCATTTTTCCGCCGTTGAATGCATACATGCAGGAGCAAAACAATAACGGCAACCATGAGTACATCCCAAATATAGATTACACGCTAATTCGGAATATTCTCTAGCCCTGCCTTTCGGTTCATATACTACATTCATATTTCCTCCTTGTTCCAGAAATCCATTCTATAAAAGTCTTATCTGTTGCGGCTGCGGTTGATTTTTTCTTTCTTTCTATATAAACAATATATTTTTTTTCATTGTGTTCCATTCCATGACAAGGACGATTCTGCTTGGAATGGGATGGAACGCGACTGATTATAAGACTATTATTGTCCAATTCTTTTATTATTTCCTTTAGCTTAGACGTTGAAAAAGCAATCCCATATTCTTCAATAATTTTTACCAGGAGCGATTTTAAACACATTTTTCCAACAACCAAATCAGGAATACGCTCTTTAATATTCCAGCAGCTATCCATAGAAAGAAAATCAGGGAAATCGCATTCAATAAGTAATTGTTGTCCATTGCGCTCTGTTTCACGAAAATCCTTCCAGCGCTTATTCATATTATCAGCCATGAGAATTAAGCCATCTTCGTGATTACCACCGAAAATCATACGATATTTGGGTACATTAGATAACTTGTCTTTAATCGGTATATTCACCACATAGCGGAAAACCAACTTCAATTTTTTGCAATATTCCGAAACTAACATTTCTTCCGCTGTCTGCATGTTAAAATGCTTCTGGCAATATTGCGCAGTTAAATCTCTCCAATAAGTTCCGCCTGCAATCTCATCCATCAGTTCAGGGCAATTAACATCTGATTCGTATGCTAAGTCCTGTGGATCTGACCTATCGGAATCAGGGTCATTTTGCTTTAATAAACGACATGCTTCTCGCAGAAAACCTTTTGTATTGAAGTTCAAAAGCAGTTCAACCGTATTAAGATCCTTTTTGGTTATCTGAGAAAAGTATGAAAATTTGATACTCTTTATGCCATATGGATCGACATACAAGAAGAGGTTTTGACCATTCGCACTGTTATTTTTGATAAAGTACTCGACCTTCTCTTCGTAAGAGCCCTCTAACAGTGTTACATTTACCCCTTGAGAAATATTTTGCTGTAGTTCGGAAAAGTACTTCTTTTCAATAAAAACCGCTTTAATTTTAGCATCATTAGCAATTTTAAAATGATCATAAATTGCCTCAAGGATCAGTAAAGGTGATCCTTTTTCTCCGTCATCAAATTTTCCTTTACCGGCAAAACAATCGGCAATTATTATGGGCTTTCTCGTATGAGTTACTTTTGCAAGGTAAGGCTTCAAATAAGCGCACAAAATTTCATCTTTGATTTTAGACCAATCTCTTTTGTGCTCAAAAAAAGTATTCGTCGCTTTCATTCAGACTGAATCTCCTTGTT
Organism: Victivallaceae bacterium; assembly: GCA_041665605.1. Classification (GTDB taxonomy): domain Bacteria; phylum Verrucomicrobiota; class Lentisphaeria; order Victivallales; family Victivallaceae; genus CAIPAT01. Next base: position 89,829 of record JBAYIO010000006.1, read on the forward strand.
TCGCGATATAAGCAAATTCTACGGACACATACCGAATAACCAAATCAAGTATGCCGCCATTGCTTCCATAATATGCAAAAAATATGAGTATAAAACTATGTTCTATTATACCACATTGTTTTTATTTTGCAATGCAAGTTATAGCTAATTTGCCACATAAAAACCATGAATCAACAAATGTATGAAACGCTGCCGCCTTACTGTTATTATTCAACCGGGTTACCAGATTTTATCCCGTCGAGATATAAGGTTTATGGGGAAAAAATATGCGACCCCGATCTGGGTCGCACAAAAAACTGTAGATTGCTATAAAGGTCTGATGCCGTTACGCTATTTTGCCGGCTGGTTGGCGCTGATGGTGAACTTCGGATAGTTCTTCATGCTGAATCCGTGTTCGCAACCCTGCCTGATTTCCATGGTTTTGGGTCCGGGGAAGTTGTTGTAGGCAATCCAGACGCCGGACGGCGGACAGACATAGTCGCCGAGATTCGAGATAATGAACAGTTTGCACCTGGGATTGGCGCGTTTGACGTGATTGATAGGATCGTAATAATTCAAGGCTGGGGTGTATGCAACATACCAGCCGCCGACAAGGCGCTTGAGTTCGGTTCTGCCGAAATCGCAGTTCCACGGCGACCAGGCAGAGCAATCGTTAACGTCCTTGTCGAGCCCGGCGGCGGCCAGTGACTGGAGACCGCCCTGGCTTCCGCCGCTGGCGCGGAGGTCTTTGCCGTTCCACTCCGGCAGCGATTTCACGAACTCCAGCGCGCGCATCACCCGCAGAAACATGCCGTTGAAATAGGTGGTGTCCGGATTGGCGTTTTCCTCTTTACTGAAGGCATAACCCTTTAGTTCTTTCAAATTGTCATAGTATTCTTTGGGCTGTCCGTTCGGAATCCCGTGAGCATTGATATTCAAAAATATTCTATCTTCGCCGGCGGCCAGGTTTTTGGATGCGCCGCAAACACTGTATCCCAGGAATGACACTTCGGCGGGCAGGGATTTTGCTTTTGCGTTTTTAGGCATAACCAGATATCCGGAAACCGGCATTTTACCGGCGCAGGCGATCTTGACGTCAAACGCCTTGACTTTATCGTTGCCGGGAACTTCCTTCATTTCGAGGACTTTCAGCGGCACGGCGGCCAGGATTTCTCTCTGTTTCTTCCAGTATGCGTCAAAATCGGCAGGCTCCGGAACCCCATGCAGCGTTTCCGGGGCGACACAGGCCCCGCCGTCAAAGAAAATTGGTTTGCCCTGTCCCTGCGGACCGGGTTTGCCGTTGACCGGTTTGCCGTCTTCATTCCAGGCGGTGACGTAAATCCGCACAAATCCCGGTTTGTCCGTTGACGCGGCTATTTTGAGTCCTTCCGCCGTGGAAACGCCTTCCCCGTTCTGAGTGATTCCATCATCGCCGGTGCGGGTCCATTTCAGTTTTTTTCCGGCAACGGCTTTTTCGCCATCCAGCAGTTTGACGGTAAATTCCATATTTTCGCCGGGGTTGTAAATCGGGGACGGTTTGTTGTGAGTCCCGAAAAGCGAATAATCCTGGGCGAACGAGGCGAGCGCAATGTTCAGGCAGACTGCCAATATGAAGATTTTCTTCAACATCTTTTTATTCCTTAATGCTGTTTTTATAAAAGAATCGTTTGACACAGGATAATTATATTTCCTTATTCCAGGATTTCAACCATTAAAAACCGTTTCCTTTGCTCAAATCGTGAAATAAAAATTTATATTTGAGGGAGATAAGCTGTTGTTGATAAATGTTTTGCGCCGCGCGGAATTGACAAATTCACTATATATGTAAGAAGAAATGCAGAAATTCTAAAGATTTTAAAATTTAAGCGGGAAAGGGGAAAGAGATAAGATTGAAAATGGAAAATTATAAAACCGGAAAAGCGGAAGACGGAAACAAAATGCATTATGCTCAACAGCACTCCAAAGTATCGGAATGGTTATGCAGAAGGCTTGTCCAGATTGTCCAAAATGTGTGCAAAACAGAAAAGCATTGTGTTCAACAGCACTCCAAAGTATCGGAATGGTTATGCAGAAGGCTTGTCCAGATTGTCCAAAATGTTTGTAAAAATGAAAAGCATTATGCTCAACAGCACTCCAAAGTATCGGAATGGGCTGTCCAGAATGGTTTCGTTGTAGTGCCGTCCGTGCCGGACGGGGGATCGGAACCTCTCTCGCGGAGCGCTACCCCGGAAACGTTCTGCACATCATGTGTCCAGATTGTCCAAAATGTGTGCAAAACAGAAAAACATTGTGCTCAACAGCACTCCAAAGTATCGGAGTGGTTATGCAAAAGACTTGTCCAGATTGTCCAAAATGTGTGCAAAACAGAAAAGCATTATGCTCAACAGCACTCCAGAGTATCGGAATGGTTCTGCAAAAGGCTTGTCCAGATTGTCCAAAATGTGTGCAAAACAGAAAAACATTATGCTCAACAGCACTCCAGAGTATCGGAGTTGGCTGTCCAGAATCGGACGGTTGTCCGGTTTTTTATGCTGGCCATGGCAAAAATGTCGAAAGAGGATGTCTCACGCGGAGGCGCGGAGAACTGCGGAGATAAAATCAGGATGGTTATGCTCAACAGCACTCCAAAGTATGTGCGCCAAGCAAAGCTAATGTAAACAAGCCGGCTAATCCGGCACGAACAAAGCCTAACCAGCAGTTCGGAACAGAACCAGGCACATGAGGAGGCAACGAATTGTGTGAA